>NZ_LXXZ01000078.1 GCF_003244875.1 Stenotrophomonas sepilia | reverse complement strand
GGCGCGTGCGCAAGCCTCTGCTCCCCGCGGCGCTTACTTCTTGTCGACCGGCTTGGTCTCAGCCGGTGCTTCGGCCGGGGCCGGAGTGGCGGCCGGAGCCGGACGCGCCTTGACCACGCGAACACCGCGCGCCTTCATCCAGGCGTCGAACTCTTCGGCGGTCATGCGCTTGCCGTTCTGGCTCATGTCGAAGCGCCAGGGCGTGTTGTCGAATTCGGTCTGCGGCTTATAGGCCGCCGGATCGTTCGGCTTCACCGCCGGTGCGCTCGGAATGGCCTTGGCGATGTTCTGGCAGCCGTCGATGCGCAGGCGCTGCAGCACCTGGTCCAGCGACTGCGACGGGTCGTAGTTGCTGCTCAGCACACCGGCCGGCATGCCCAGCTGGTTGCCACGGATGTACAGCTCGTCGGCCACCGGCGCGATGGTCGTGGCCGGCAACGGCAGCGGCGAGGCGCTGGTGTTGACCGAGCAATCGACCGCAGCGTGGGCGGCGGGAACCAGGGCCAGCGCCAGGACGGCGGCCGATGCAGAGCGCAGCATGAGGGGCATCCACGGAAGGAAGTGACGCGGCGAGTTTAGCAATGCCGTGTCAGCTTTCAAGCGCCACTTTCAATGAATACGACAACTTATTGGTTTTACGGACAAAAAGACGACGAACGGTCGCCTTGCCGGGTCACAGGCGAGCTTCCTGGCCGCAGAAACAACAAGACCCGGCCGAAGCCGGGTCCTGCTGTGTCCTACGGGCAGAGCGTCAGAACTTAGTTCTGGACGTTCAGCTCGGTACGACGGTTCTTGGCGCGACCTTCCGGGTTGTCCGAACCATCCGGGTTGGTGTTCGGAGCAATCGGACGGCTCTCGCCGTAGCCGATCGGGCCGACCAGGCGACCGGCGTCAACGCCGTTCTTGGTCAGGTAGTTGTACACGGCGGTAGCACGACGCTCCGACAGCTTCTGGTTGTAAGCGTCGGTACCCTTCGAGTCGGTGTGACCGGCAACTTCAACGCGCAGATCCGGGTAACGCTTCAGGATCTCGGTGGCTTCGCTCAGGATCGCCACGGCGTCCGGACGCAGGTTCGACTTGTCGAAGTCGAAGTTGACGCCCTTCAGGTCGATGGAGACCGGAACCGGGCAACCGTCCGGACCGATGGTCTGACCCGGCTGCGAGTTCGGGCACTTGTCGTCGCAGTTGTTGACGCCGTCACCGTCGTCGTCCAGGTCGGCGCAGCTCGGGGCAACCGGAGCCGGAGCCGGAGCAGCCGCGACCGGAGCCGGGCCCAGCGGGATCACGACGCCGACCGAAGCCAGCACGTCGCCGAACCAGCTCTCGTCACGTGCGGCGATGCTCTGGTCGTCGAAGTCAGCGCGGTAGGCCACTTCGGCGCGGACAGCAACACGCTTCTCGAAGGTGGTCTGCAGGCCGACGCCCAGCTTGGCGGCAACATTGCCGTCCTTACGCTGGCGCGGGCCGTTGTTGTCGAGCGCAGCGTACTCTTCTTCCGACTTCTGGTAGCCCAGGCCACCGACGATGTACGGGTTCCAGCCGCGGCCTTCCTTGATGAAGTGGCGACGCAGGTCCAGCGAGACGCCGTACTGCGACCAGTTCAGGTCCTGGTTGCTGTCGAAGTTCGGGTTCTGGTAGTTCAGCTCACCGTCCAGCGACCAGTTCGGGCTGATGAACTTACCCAGGCCCAGGGTCACGAACGGAGCGTCATTGGTCAGACGGTCGCTGTCCTGGAAGTTGAAGCCGGCCGAACCGGTCAGGTACCAGCGGTCATCGAACTCCTGCGCCGAAGCTGCCTGGGCGAAAGCCAGGCCGCCCAGCAGCGCGGCAGTAAGGATCTTCTTGTTCATTGAGTACAGCTCCTATTTCGGGGGTATGAAACCGGTAGAGGCATGGGCCAGCACTAGTGCGTCGATGTTCGACAGCCGATTCAGCACGCCACCGCCGCGAACATTATGCTCAGGCGGGTGAAGGCCATGTTAACAGTCCCGTAACATGTGAAGTGTTGCGCCCGACCGTCCACCGGTCCGACGTTGAAACCCTATACAGGATGATGAAAATCCGCAAGACCCACACGCTGCAAGGGTTTGACGGGGTTTAGGCGCGAGAAGCGACATATTGCGCAACGTGCTGCATCACACGGTTCAGCGCGTCTGAGGAAACGTGAGGAACCTTATGATGGGATCACGAACCCAGCCGGAGCCGTGATGAAAGCCGTCGCCCTGAGTCGTGAATACGCGCCCGCCCTGCGTGATGTCCTGCTGCCGCCGCCGCTGCCTCCTCGCGGTCGCGATCTGCTGGTGCGGATCGAAGCGGTTTCGGTCAACCCCGTCGATGGCAAGCAGCGGGCCGCCACCGATCCGGCCACTCTTGAGGTTCCCCGGGTGCTCGGCTGGGACGCAGCCGGCGTGGTCGAAGCCATCGGTGACGAGGCCAGCCTGTTCGCCTCCGGTGACGAGGTCTACTTCGCCGGTGACGTTACCCGGCCGGGCTGCAACGCCCAGTACCAGTGGGTTGATGAGCGCCTGGTCGCGCGCAAGCCGACCACGCTCGATTTCGCTGAAGCGGCGGCGCTGCCGTTGACCACTCTCACAGCCTGGGAACTGCTGTTCCAGCGCATGCCGCTGCAGCTCGATGGCCGCCGCCACGTGGGCCAGCACCTGCTGGTGATCGGCGGCGCCGGCGGCGTCGGCTCGATGGCGATCCAGCTGGCACGCCATGCCGGTTTCGAGGTGATCGCCACCGCCTCGCGCGAGGCCTCAATCGAGTGGTGCCGGCAGATGGGGGCCACGCATGTGATCGACCATCGGCAGCCACTGCAGCCCCAGTTGCGGGCGCTGGGCATCGATGCGGTGCAGGTCGCGCTCAATCTGGCCGACACCGACCACTACTGGGATGAACTGGGCCAGCTGCTGGCACCGCAGGGCCACGTCGGCCTGATCGTCGAGCCGCGGGGTGCGCTGCGCATCGGCGATCCCTACAAGGCCAAATGCATCGGCATCCACTGGGAATTCATGTTCGCGCGTTCGCGCTTCGCCACCGCCGACTGTATCGAACAGCACCGCATCCTCAGCCGTGCGGCCAGCATGATCGATGCCGGCCAGCTGCGTGGCACGCTCAAGGAAACGCTGGGCACGATCAATGCGGCCAACCTGGACATCGCGCATCAGCGCCTGGCCAGCGGGCGCACGGTAGGCAAGCTGGCGCTGGTCGGCTGGGACGACTGACGCGGTGATGTAGAGCCGAGCCCACGCTCGGCTGCTGTGCCTGCCGCCACCCGCAGAGCACGGGCTCGGCCCTGCACAACCGCCCGCATGCAGGATCGACGCTACCTGTAGCGGCGGATTGGCCGGCATCTGTATCTATGGATGATGCAGAAACAGCGATACGGTGGAAACAGATCCCCCCCCCGGACCGCCATGCCCACCACCCTGCCCTTGCGCCTGCTGCAATTGATCACCGGCCTGTTCCTGTACGGCTTCGGCGCCTCGCTGATGATCCGTGCCGCCATCGGCGTGGCACCCTGGGATGTGCTGTCGCAGGGCATCGCTGCGCAGACGCCACTGTCATTCGGCCTGGCAACCAATGCCATCGGTGCATTGGTGCTGCTGCTGTGGTGGCCGCTGCGGCAGAAGCCGGGCGTCGGCACCGTGCTCAACGTGATGCTGATCGGCCCCTCCGCACAGTTCGGGCTGTGGCTGCTGCCGCCGGCCGTCGGCCTTGGCTGGCAGCTGGCGATGTTCTGTGGCGGCATGCTGCTGGTGGCGCTGGCCACCGGCCTGTACATCGGTGCCCGCCTTGGCCCGGGGCCACGCGATGGCCTGATGACCGGTCTGCATGCCCGTACCGGCTGGCCGATCTGGAAGGTGCGCAGCCTGATCGAAGGCAGCGTACTGCTGCTGGGCTGGTGCCTGGGCGGCAATGTCGGCCTCGGCACCCTCGCCTTCGCCCTGCTGATCGGGCCGCTGTGCGGAATGACGCTGGGCTGGTTCGGGATCGGTCGGCCCGCGCCGGTTGTGCCGGCCGCTGGCCGGCAACCGCAATCGCCCTGAGTTGACCGGAATGCCGGCCAGCGGCCGGCACTGCCAAACCGTCAGACAGCGGCCAGCCCTTCCAAAGAAGCGGGCCTTGCCCCGGCCGCCGTTTCGCGGCACGCTTCGCGCTTCCGTACGCAAGCGTATCGACCATGTCGCCAGCCAACGAAAGCGCCTATCCCCACCTGTTCGCCCCGCTGGACCTGGGCTTCACCCAGCTGCGCAATCGCGTCCTGATGGGTTCGATGCACACCGGCCTGGAAGATCGCGCCCGCGACTTCCCGCGGCTGGCGGCCTACTTCGCCGAGCGCGCCGAGGGCGGCGTCGGCCTGATCGTCACCGGCGGCTTCGCGCCCAATGTGGTCGGTTGGCTGAAGCCATTCGGTGGCAAGCTGTCCTGGCCCTGGGAAGTGCGGCCGCACCGCCAGCTCACCGCCGCCGCGCACCAGCACGGCGCGAAGATCTGCCTGCAGCTGCTGCATGCCGGCCGCTATGCCTACCACCCGTTGTCGGTGGCACCGACGAAGCTGAAGGCACCGATCAACCCGTTCACCCCGCGCGCATTGTCGGCCAGCGGCGTAGAGCGCCATATCGCCGACTACGCTCGCAGTGCCAAGCTGGCCCGCGAGGCCGGCTACGACGGCGTGGAAGTGATGGGCTCGGAGGGCTACCTCATCAACGAGTTCATCGCCCCGCGCACCAACAAGCGCGCCGATGCCTGGGGCGGCGACGCGCGCCAGCGCATGCGCTTCGCGGTCGAGATCGTGCGCCGCATCCGCGAGGCCTGCGGCCCGGACTTCATCATCATCTACCGCCTGTCACTGGTGGATCTGGTCGACGACGGCAGCGACTGGGACGAGATCGTTCAGCAGGCGCAGGCGATCGAGGCGGCTGGCGCAACGATCATCAATTCCGGCATCGGCTGGCACGAAGCGCGCATTCCGACCATCGCCACCTCGGTGCCGCGCGCGGCCTTTGCCGGCGTCACCGCCAAGCTCAAGCCGCATGTGAAGGTACCGCTGGTGGCGACCAACCGCATCAACATGCCCGACGTTGCCGAACGCATCCTGGCCGGTGGCGGCGCCGACATGGTGTCGCTGGCACGCCCGCTGCTGGCCGACCCGCAGTGGCCGAACAAGGCCCGTGCCGGCCGCGCGGAGGCGATCAACACCTGCATCGCCTGCAACCAGGCCTGCCTGGACCACGTGTTCGAGAACAAGCTGGCCAGCTGCCTGGTCAATCCGCGCGCCGCCCACGAGACCGAGCTGGTCTATCGTCCCACGGCTACGCCGAAGAAGGTCGCGGTGGTCGGTGCCGGCCCCGCCGGCCTGGCCTGCGCCACTGTCGCTGCCCAGCGTGGCCACCAGGTCACCCTGTTCGATGCCAATGATGAGATCGGCGGCCAGTTCAACGTGGCCAAGCGCATCCCCGGCAAGGAAGAGTTCCACGAGACCCTGCGCTACTTCCGTCACGCGCTGCAGGAGACCGGCGTACAGCTGCGCCTGGGTACCCGCGTCGACGCTTCCCAACTGGCTGGCTTCGACGAGGTGGTGCTGGCCACCGGCATCACCCCGCGCAAGGTCGATTTCCCCGGTGCCGATCACGCCAAGGTGGTGAGCTACCTGGACGTGCTGCTGGGACGGGTCGAAGTGGGCGCCAATGCGGCGATCATCGGCGCCGGCGGCATCGGCTTCGATGTCGGCGAATTCCTCAGCCACGCCGGTGAATCCCCCTCGCTGGATCCGCAGCGCTGGATGGCCGAATGGGGCGTGGATGCCAGCTTCGAGGCACGCGGCTCGCTGGGCCGGCCCGAGGTCGAGCCGTCACCGCGGCGCTTGTGGCTGCTGCAGCGCAGCCCAGGCAAGCCGGGCGCGCGGCTGGGCAAGACCACCGGCTGGATCCATCGCGCCACGCTGAAGGCCAAGGGCGTGCGCATGCTCGGTGGCGTCGAGTACCTGGGGGTGGACGACGAGGGCCTGCGCATCCGCGTGGACGGCAGCGAACAGCTGCTGCCGGTCGACCATGTGGTGATCTGCGCCGGGCAGGAACCGAACCGCACGCTGCGGGCCGAACTGCAGGCGGCCGGCATCAACGCGCAGCTGATCGGTGGTGCCGACGTGGCCGCCGAACTCGATGCGAAACGCGCCATCGACCAGGGCAGCCGGGTCGCCGCCGCGCTCTGATGAGCGCCTGAATGGGGGACGGAATGTGATTTCCGTCACCCCGGTTGAACCTGAATGTCAAGCCGAGCGGTTCATGATGCGTTCGGCTATGCCCCCCTACCTTGCGCCATCTTTCCGCTCACCAGCCAGTTTCCGGTGAGCCGGCGCAGTCCCCACGATCGGTACTGATCGTTTCTTTTGGGGCTGCCCACGGGGCGGCCCCGATGGCCGCCTCCCCATGACGCCAAGCCGTCCCCCGCCTCCTGCCGCCCCGCGGCCGGAACCGGAGGGTGCGGCCCATACGGAGCAAGGAGTTGGTTATATGAAACTGGCCTGGATTCTCTGGCTGTCGCAGTTGTTGCCTCAGCCGGCCGCTGATTCACTGTGTTTGAGCACCACCGTCTACCTGGAAGCCCGCGACCAGACCCTGCGCGGCCAGCAGGCTGTTGCCGAGGTCGCCCTGCGCCGTCTCGACAGTGGCCTGTGGGGCGACTCGATGTGCCAGGTGGTCACCGCACGCAAGCAGTTCGCACCGACCATCGTCTCCCCCGGCACCCAGCTGGGCAATGACGCGGCGTGGAGCGAAGCGATGAACGTGGCCTTCGACGCCGAGCGCAACTGGGCGCTGCCGGCCGGCGAACGCCGCGAGATCGTCCCTGGTGCCAGCCACTTCGCCGCGCTGTCCATCGCCAGCCCGAACTGGCGCAACGCCTACCAGGTGGCGACCATCGGCGATCACACCTTCTACAAGGTGCAGAACCTCAAGCCGCGGCAGTCGTAACGATCCGTGCTGGCGGCAGCGTTGCCGGCCGCCGCCGGGCTCTGGGATAGTGGGCGTTTCCCGCCCGCATCACCTGGAGTTCCCATGAAGCTGTACAGCAAGCCCGGTGCCTGTTCCACCGCCGACCACATCGCCCTGCAGTGGACCGGCCAGCCGTTCGAGGTTGAACTGCTGAACAAGGACACCCTGAAGGGTCCGGAATTCCTCAAGATCAATCCGGCCGGTGCCGTTCCCGCACTGGTCGACGGCGACTTCGTGCTGCTGCAGAACGCCGCGATCATGGGCTACATCGCCGACCGCTTCCCGCAGGCCGGCCTTGGCGGTGACGGCAGTCCGCGCCAGCGCGCCGAAGCCACCCGCTGGCTGGCCTTCGTCAATTCCGACGTGCACCCGGCCTTCTCGCCGCTGTTCGCGCCGGGCAAGTTCATCGCCGACGAGAGCCAGTACGACGCGATCCGCGCCGCCGCGCACAAGCGCCTGCGTAGCCTGTTCGAGACCGCTGACAGGCAGCTGGCCGACAAGCCCTGGCTGGCCGGCTTCCGCAGCTTCGCCGACCCGTACTTCTACATCACCCTGCGCTGGGCCGCCGGTACCAAGGTTGATCTGTCCGGCCTGGACAACCTGGCCGCCTACAAGGCACGCATGGACGCCGATGCCGGCGTGCAGGCCGCGCTGAAGGCCGAAGGCCTGGCCTGACGCCACCGGCTACCAAGCGGGGTCGGATCCGTCTGCGCAGCAGGCGGCTCTGACCCCTCGGCTCCAACGGGGTGATCAGCCGATCTGGCGGATCACTTCGCCCTTGGCATCGCGCAGATAGGTCGGCACCACGTCGATGCGCAGCGCCTCCGTCAACGGGTAGATGCCACGTTCGGCACGCACGCCGGCCAGGGCCCGCAGCCCCGCCTCGCTCAGCGCCCAGCGCGCGCTGTCCGCCGACAGTTCGCCCACGTCGCCATGCCCGGCTGGAATGAACGCCCATTGCCGCTCGCGACCGACCAGTTCCAGCGACTTTCCGTGGCGCAGGCGCAGCGGTAGCAGTTCGCACACGCTGGCGACCTGGCCCGCGCCGAGCACCAGCGTGGTGACGCCCGCCTCCTGCCGCCAGTCCAACGTCTCGACGAACAGCATGCCGGTGCTGGAGCCCTCGCGCTCGCTGCCGGCCCTCACCCGTTCGGCCAATGCCGGATCTTCCAGCAGGTTGCCGCGATGCAGGTCGCTGACCCACAGCGGCATTGCCGGCTGCAGTGCCTGCAGCACGCCACGTATCGACCAGCGCTTGACCGCCTCCATCTCCTCATCGGTCAGCCCGACCAGCTGCAGGAACTGCAGGTGGCCATTGGCGGTGTCGCGTGCCGGCAACTGCGGGTCGGCAATGAAGGCCAAGTGGCACAACCGCGTGTCGGTCTCCAGTGCGATCGGGCCGTTCGCATTCAGATGGTGGCCATCCTCGAACACGTTGCCGCTGCCGAACACATAGCGCGCCAGGTTCTGCAGCAGGTTCATCGGCCACACCGGCGGCGTGCTGTCGGCGTTCTCAGCGGCTTCGGCAGCAAGACGGAACGTCAGCTCGAAACCATAGCCGCTGGCGGCAGCATCACTGCTCTCCTTGGCATACAGCTCGGAGAAACCGTAGGTGATGTAGTGCCAATGCGGAACCGGCGCATCCGCCCAGTACACGCTGATGCCATCCAGCGGATCCTGGCCGCCGAGCGTGTAGGGAAGCGCGGTGCCGTAGTGTCGCGGCTCCTGCCCGGCATACAGCGGCGCCAGCGCCGAATTTATCGCGTCCCAGCCGGGGGTGTCGGTGTCATCGTGGTCGTCCTGCACGCGGGACTCCTTGTGGGAAAGTGAACCGATCACTTTACGCGGTGGCTCAGGCCTGCACGACCTCTTTGCCAGTGTTTACTACGGCGGACTGGGTTTCCTGCCACCAGCGCTGGGCCAGCGCCGGGCTGCGCGCCTTGCCCACCGCCGCCAGCAGTTCCGGGCAAAGGCGTTCCAGCGCCAGCGCATCGGTGCAGCGTTCGATCTTCAACTGCATGAAGTAGCCCTTCAGCCCCAGATGGCGCCGCACCGCCTCGCTCATCGCGTCGTACAACTGCTGGTACAGCGCCGGGTCCTGTTCGCGGCCGGTGCTGATGCCACGCGCCGGAGCGGCCTCTACGCTCCCGCCGATCACCTCGATCAGTCCCTGTGCGGCCAGCTGCTCCAGTGCATCCGGAGGCGCGCGCAGGCCATCGAACAGGCCGCGCAGTTCGGTGTCATCGCGATGGCCATCGACCATCAGCAGGATTGAACGCAGTGCCGCCGGCAGGCGCCGGCCACGGTCTTCGATTTCCTGACGGCCAGCAGCCGTCTTGGCGTGCAGCAATGCCATTGCCCCCCTCCCTTGATGCGCCATGCCAGCGTGCCGTGTGCGGGCACGCCCCCCTTATTGCCATCCCCGGGCGGCGCGCGCGTTCCCCGGCGCGCACCGCGTGTTGCAGGTCGATGACAGGCCGAGCTTAGCGCAAGTGCCGCGGGTAGTGCCGTCCGCTGGCCGGCAACCTCGGGATTGATGGGGGGGGCCGGCCAGCGGCCGGCGCTACCGGATCAACGGCCCAGCGCGCGGCGGATCTCCTCCAGCGCGCTGGGGTCGTCCAGCGTCGACAGGTCGCCCGGGTCGCGCTGCTCGGCCAACGCCTGCAACGAGCGCCGCAGCAGCTTGCCCGAACGGGTCTTGGGCAGCGCATTGACCACGTGCACATGCGCCGGGCGCGCGACCGCACCAAGCGAAGTCGTCACCGTCGCCATCATCTCGGCCACCACCGGCGCCGGATCCTCGCCCTCAAGCCCCTGCTTGAGGGTGACGAACACCAGCGGCACCTGCCCCTTCAGCTCGTCCTTGACCCCGATCACGGCAGCCTCGGCCACGCGCGGGTGGCTGGAGATGGCCTCCTCGATCTCGCGCGTACCCAGACGATGCCCGGCCACGTTGATCACATCGTCGGTACGGCCGAGGATGAAGGTATAGCCATCGTCATCGCGGATCGCCCAGTCCAGCGAGCTGTACAGCAGTTCCTTGAAGTGGCTGAAGTAGCTCTGCAGGAATCGGTTGTCGTCGTTCCACACCGTGCTCATGCAACCCGGCGGCAAGGGCGGCGACACCACCAGCACGCCCTTCTGCCCCGGCGCCACTTCCTCGCCGGTGTTCTCGTCGATCACCTTCATCCGATAGCCGAGATTGGGGAAGCCCGGTGAACCGAAGCGCACCGGCTTCATCTCCAGGCCCGGCAGCAGGGTCAGTGCCGGCCAGCCGGTTTTGGTCTGCCAGTAGTTGTCGATGATCGGCTTGCCCAGCGCTTCGCTGATCCAGTGCGCGGTGGGTTCGTCCAGCGGCTCGCCGGCCAGGAACAGGTACTTCAGGGCGCTCAGGTCGTGGCGATGGATGAAGTCCGCGTCGTGCTTCTTCAGCACGCGGATGGCGGTGGGTGAGGAGAACATGGTGCGCACGTTGTACTGTTCGCACAGCGCCCACCAGATGCCCGGGTCCGGATTCGTCGGCAGCCCCTCGTACAGCAACGAGGTGCAGCCACCGATCAGCGGGCCGTACACGTTGTACGAGTGGCCCACCGCCCAGCCGACGTCGGAAGTGGAGAACATCACCTGGCCCGGCTTGCAGTCGAACACGGTCTCCATCGACTGCGCCATCGCCACCGCGTAACCACCGACATCGCGCTGCACGCCCTTCGGCTTGCCGGTGGTGCCGGAGGTGTACAGCAGGTAGCTCGGCTCGCTCGCTTCAAGCCACTGCACCGGCACATCGACTTCACCAACCTGTGCACGCAGCGCGGCGTAGTCCACGTCGCGACCCGGCACGCGGGGTTCGGCGGCATCCAGCCCACGCGAGACGATCAGCACGTGTGGCGGAGGCGACGCCGCTTCGGCGCAGGCCGCGTCGACCATCGGCTTGTACGGAATCAGCTTGCCACCGCGCATGCCGGCATCCGCTGCGATCAGCAACTTCGGCTTCGCATCGTCGATGCGCAGCGCCAGGTTGTGCGCGGCGAAGCCACCGAACACCACCGAGTGCACCGCACCGATGCGCGCGCAGGCCAGCATCGCGAACACGGCTTCGGCCATGTTCGGCATGTAGATCACCACGCGGTCACCGTGGCCGACGCCGAGATGCTTGAGCACGGCGGCGAAGTCGTTCACTTCGCGATACAGCTGGCGATAGGTGATCTCGCGGGTGCTGTTGGTTTCGGTGGAAATCGCAACCAGCGCGAGCTGGTCGGCGCGCGTTGCCAGGTGGCGGTCGACGGCGTTGTAGCAGAGATTGGTTTCACCACCGACGAACCAGCGCCGGAACGGCGGGTTGCTGTAATCGAGCACCTGCTGCGGCGGTTTGTGCCAATGGATGCGCTTGGCTTCCTCGCCCCAGAACGCCTCCGGCTCGTCGATCGAGCGACGGTAGGTTTCCTCGTAGTTCATGACGCAGCCCTCCCAGACAAAGTCATGGGTTCGAGGATAGTCCGGCGCTGGCGCGCGGGCCGCCCTACCTTGGTAGGGGGGTGGGTTTTTCATGCAGGGCTGCGCCCTGCACTTGCAGAAGCCGAAGCAACAGCAGAAGCTGGCTTACTGAGGGATGGCGGGGCGGGTCCGGTGGCGGGAGACGCCGTAAACCCGTCCGTGGGGGCTTGGCCGCGGCATCCATGCCGCGGACACTCCCGCCACCGGACCCACCCCACCTTCGACAGATTCCGCGATCTGTCGGAACGGCATATTGTTCTGGTAGGTGTCGACCTCGGTCGACACGGTAGATCCACGCCATGCGTGGATGATTCATTCGATATCTGACAGAAAAATCGTGTCGACCAAGGTCGACACCTACCAACAGCTGCGCGGAACAACGGCCACCGTTACCAACAGCCGAGTGAACCTGTCGAAGGTGGGGCGGTGTCGGAGTGCGGGGTGTCAGCCGCATGGATGCGGCTGCCAAGCCTACACGGACGTACTTGCGGCGGCCCCGCACTCCGACACCGTCCCGCCAACCCACGGATAGCCCGCCTTTGATGTTTGACGTTGCTCCGGTTCGTAGCAGGTGCAGGGCTGCAAGCCCTGCCGACCCCCTAGAACGGAGCCGCGGACTCGAACGCGAGCGCCTCGCCCGTCAGCGGATGCGTGAACCGCAGGCTGCGCGCATGCAGGTGCACGCGCTGCGCCGGTGCCGCGTCATACAGCACGTCGCCAACAATCGGATGGCCAATACTGGCCATGTGCAACCGCAGCTGATGGCTGCGGCCGGTGATCGGTTCCAGCTCCACGCGGGTACGCTGCGCTTCCACATCACGCGCCATTACGCGCCAGCGCGTCAGCGCCGGCTTGCCGCGTTCGTGATCGACCGTCTGCTTCGGCCGGTTCGGCCAGTCCACAATCAGCGGCAGATCCACGTCGCCGGCATCGCCTTCAAGCAGTCCCTCCACGATCGCTTCATAGCGCTTGCCAACCCGGCGCTGCTCGAACTGCATCGACAACGCCGCCTGCATGTCCTTGCCACGCGCATGCAGCAGCAGCCCGGAAGTCACCTGGTCCAGGCGGTGCACGGTCAACGCATCCGGGTACAGCGACTGCAGGCGCGCGACGACGCAGTCCTGGTTCTCGGCGCTGCGGCCGGGCACGGACAGCAGGCCGGCGGGCTTTTCAGCCACCAGCAGCGCGTCGTCGATGTAGTGCAGGTGGATCATGCGGTTCCAGGAATTCCAAATGAAAACGGGGAAGCCGAAGCCTCCCCGTTTTCTGCGTACCGACCAGCGGTCGGTACCTACCTTGATGCAAGACCTACCGACCGGAGCCGGTACCGCCTGCATCAGCCCAGCAGGTGGGCGACGCCGGCGCGCTCTTCTTCCAGCTCGGCCAGGGTCTTGTCGATGTACTTCTGGCTGAAGTCGTCGATCGGCAGATCCTTGACCAGGGTGTACTTGCCGTTCTCGGTGGTCACCGCGAAACCGAAGATCACGCCTTCCGGAATGCCGTAGGAACCGTCGGACGGCACGCCCATGGTAACCCACTTGCCGTTGCTGCCCAGCACCCAGTCACGCACGTGGTCGATGGCGGCATTGGCGGCCGAAGCGGCCGAGGACGAGCCACGGGCTTCGATGATCGCCGCGCCGCGCTTGCCGACGGTCGGGATGAACGTGTTGGCGTTCCACTCCTGGTCGTTGATCGCATCGGCGATCGAGGCGCCGTCGGCGGTGGCGAAACGGTAGTCCGGGTACATGGTCGGGCTGTGGTTGCCCCACACCACCAGCTTCTCCATGCCACCGACCGGCTTGCCCAGCTTGGCCGACAGCTGGCTCAGCGCGCGGTTGTGGTCCAGGCGCAGCATGGCGGTGAAGTTCTCCGGCTTCAGGTCCGGAGCCGACTTCATCGCGATGTAGGCATTGGTGTTGGCCGGATTGCCGACCACCAGCACCTTCACGTCACGGCTGGCGACCTTGTTCAGCGCGGCGCCCTGGGCGGTGAAGATCTTGGCGTTCTCCAGCAGCAGGTCCTTGCGCTCCATGCCCGGGCCACGCGGACGTGCGCCGACCAGCAGGGCGATGTCGGCGTCCTTGAACGCGACTTCGGCGTCATCGGTGCCAACCATGCCGGCCAGCAGCGGGAACGCGCAGTCTTCCAGCTCCATCATCACGCCCTTCAGGGCGGCCTGGGCCTTGTCGACCGGCAGTTCCAGCAGCTGCAGGATGACCGGCTGGTCCTTGCCCAGCATTTCGCCGGAGGCGATGCGGAACAGCAGGGCATAACCGATCTGGCCGGCGGCGCCGGTCACGGCAACACGAACGGGTGCTTTCATGGGGGTTTCCTCTTGCTTGCAAGCGTTTGATGGGGCGCCGCGGGCATGGCCACGCAGGCCGGGCGGGCGGCGGGGAACAGGGAAACGGCCACCCGTGGGTGGCCGTTTCGAAAGGGGGTCAGGCGGCGAGGTGCTTGTTCCACTCCGCGACGCGGTCGGCCTGGGCGGCCAGCACGGCGTCGACGTCGCCTTCCAGGGTGATCGAATGGATCACGTCGCCCTGCTTGACCGAATCGACGATGGCCTGGCCTTCCAGGACCTTGCCGAAGACGGTGTGGCGGCCGTCCAGCCAATCGGTCTTGATGTGGGTGATGAAGAACTGGCTGCCGTTGGTGTTCGGGCCGGCGTTGGCCATCGACAGCGAGCCGACCTCGTGCTTCACGCCATTCTTCTCGTCTTCGAACTTGTAGCCCGGGCCGCCGGTGCCACGGCCCTGCGGGCAGCCGCCCTGGATCATGAAGTCGGCGATCACGCGATGGAAGATCAGGCCGTCATAGAAGCCGTGCTTGACCAGGTTCACGAAGTTGGCCACGGTCAGTGGCGCCTTGTCGGCGAACAGCTCGACCTTGATCGGGCCCTGGGTGGTGTCGAAAGTGGCGATGAGGGACATGAATATCCTTGGTGCAAAGGGGAATGCGTCTAGCCACCTAGTTTACACCTGCCTCGTGGCGGCGGTGCCTTCGACCATCGGCGGAGCCCCCGCCTTCAGCCAGGGGAAGGGAGCCGAGGGGCCGTCCTGGCGACCTCGGCCGAAGCGGTGGACAGCCAGCTGAATGGGCCGTTTGGCCGGCGTGAAATCCACCTTTTCGCGAATCGTCAAGTTCGACGTATAATGTTGGACTTCTTTTTCCAAATCCGGCGCCGACTGGCCCCCTTTCGTATGTCCATCGAAAATCTTCGCAACATCGCCATCGTCGCCCACGTCGACCATGGCAAGACCACCCTGGTCGACCAGCTGCTGAAGCAGTCCGGCACCCTGTCCGAGCGCACCGTCCTCGCCGAGCGCGTGATGGACAGCAACGACCAGGAAAAGGAACGCGGCATCACCATCCTGGCCAAGAACACCGCCATCACCTGGGAAGACAAGAAGACCGGCATCAAGAACCGGATCAACATCGTCGACACCCCCGGCCACGCCGACTTCGGCGGTGAGGTCGAGCGCGTGCTGTCGATGGTCGACACCGTGCTGATTCTGGTCGATGCGATGGACGGCCCGATGCCGCAGACCCGCTTCGTGACCCAGAAGGCCTTCGCGATGGGCTTCAAGCCGATCGTCGTGGTCAACAAGGTCGACCGTCCGGGCGCCCGCCCGGAGTGGGTGATCGACCAGGTCTTCGACCTGTTCGACAAGCTCGGTGCCACCAACGAGCAGCTGGATTTCCCGATCGTCTACGCCTCGGGCCTGAACGGCTACGCGGGCCTGGAAGACACCGTGCGCGACGGCGACATGACCCCGCTGTACGAAGCGATCATGCAGCACGCGCCGAAGCCGGAAGTGGACCCGGAAGGCCCGTTCCAGATGCGCATCAGCCAGCTGGACTACAACAACTTCGTGGGCGTGATCGGCATCGGCCGCATCCAGCGCGGCACCCTGAAGAAGAACATGCAGGTCGCGGTCATCGACCGTGAAGGCAAGAAGCGCAACGGCAAGGTGCTGCAGGTGCTGGGCTTCATGGGCCTGGAGCGCATCGAGCAGGATTCGGCCGAGGCCGGCGACATCGTGGCCATCTCCGGCATCCAGGAGCTGACCATCTCCGACACCATCTGCGCACCGGACTTCCCGGAAGCCCTGCCTGCGCTGACCGTCGACGAGCCGACCATCTCGATGACCTTCCAGGTGAACAATTCGCCGTTCGCCGGCAACAAGGACCTGTCCGGTGGCAAGTTCCTGACCAGCCGCCAGATCAAGGACCGCCTGGACCGTGAAAAGGTCCACAACGTGGCCCTGAAGGTCGAGCAGCTGGAAGACGCCGACAAGTTCCTGGTCTCGGGCCGTGGCGAACTGCACCTGTCGGTGCTGATCGAGAACATGCGCCGCGAAGGCTACGAGCTGGCCGTGTCGCGCCCGGAAGTGATCATCAAGGAAATCGACGGCCAGCTGATGGAGCCGATCGAGCAGCTGGTGGTGGACATCGAAGAAGTCCACCAGGGCGGCGTGATGGAAAAGCTGGGCACCCGCAAGGGCCAGTTGAAGAACATGGAATCGGACGGCAAGGGCCGCGTGCGCCTGGAGTACCAGATCCCGGCCCGTGGCCTGATCGGCTTCCAGAACGAGTTCAAGACCCTGACCCAGGGTTCGGGCCTGCTGTTCCACGTGTTCGACCACTACGGCCCGAAGGAACAGGGCGCCATCGCCAAGCGCATCAACGGCGTGATGATCGCCAATGCGCCGGGCGTCACGCCGGCCTACTCGCTGGGCCCGCTGCAGGAACGCGGCAAGCTCTTCGCTGCCGAAGGCGACAACGTGTATGAAGGTCAGCTGGTCGGCATCCACTCCAAGGACAACGACCTGACCGTCAACGCGATCAAGACCAAGCCGCTGACCAACATGCGCGCTTCCGGCAAGGACGATGCGATCCAGCTGACCCCGGCGATCAAGTACTCGCTGGAACAGGCCCTGGACTTCATCGAAGACGACGAGCTGGTCGAGATCACCCCGAAGGAGATCCGCCTGCGCAAGAAGTTCCTGACCGAGAGCGACCGCAAGAAGGCTTCGCGCGGCGGCTGAGCCAGCACCCCGTGAACCAGAGCGGCTACAACCCGGATCCACACCGGCATCCGGGTCTGCACGTCATCGCCCTGCTCGAAGCGAGCAAGGCGATGCTGGCGCTGTTGGCCGCCACCGGGCTGGAAGTGCTCGGACCGCAGCCGCTTCGGCACGGCATCATGGTCCTGATCCGGCGTTTCAGCCTGGATCCGGACCATGGCACCCTGCCCTCGCTGCTGCATATGATCAGCCCCGACGCGGTCCACCTGGCCGCGGCGGGGATGATCGGCTACGGCCTGCTGCACCTGGTCGAAGCCTGGGGCTTGTGGCGGGCCAAGGCCTGGGCCTCCTGGCTGGGCTGCCTGACTGCCTCGCTGTACCTGCCCTTCGACATCTTCGCGATCATCCGCCACCCCGGCTGGCCGTCGTGGACGATCCTGGCGATCAACCTGATCGTGGTCTACGTTCTCGCCCGCGACCTGCGCAAGCGCCACCGCTGAGCACCGGCTACACTGGGGATTGGAGCCGACCAAGCCGCCCCATGCGCCTGTCCTTGCCGCCTCTGCTGACCTGCCTGCTCGCCGCGCTGCCTGCGCTGCTTTCGGCTGGCTGCAGCCCGGCCACGCCCAGCGCGCATGCGGCCGAACCTGCGAGCCGCAACGTGCCGTTCCCGTACGCTGAAACCGATGTTGCCGACCTGCAGGCGCGGATGACCGCCGGTGAACTGGACAGCACCACCCTGACCCAGGCCTACCTGCAGCGCATCGCCGCCCTGGATCGGGCCGGCCCCCGCCTGCGCGCGGTGATCGAGCTCAACCCCGATGCCCTGAAGGAAGCCGCGGCGCGCGACCGCGAGCGCCGCGATGGACGCCTGCGTGGCCCGCTGCACGGCATCCCGGTACTGCTGAAGGACAACATCAACGCGGCGCCGATGGCCACCAGTGCCGGCTCTCTGGCCCTGCAGGGGTTCCGCCCTGACGATGCGTATCTGGTGCGGCGCCTGCGCGAGGCCGGGGCCGTGGTGCTGGGCAAGACCAATCTCAGCGAATGGGCCAATTTCCGCGGCAACGATTCGGTGTCCGGCTGGAGCGCGCGCGGCGGCCAGACCCGCAATCCCTATCGCCTCAGCCACTCGCCTTGCGGCTCCAGCAGCGGCAGCGCGGTAGCGGTCGCCGCCAACCTGGCCAGCGTGGCGATCGGCACCGAAACCGACGGCAGCATCGTCTGCCCTGCGGCGATCAATGGCATCGTCGGCCTCAAGCCGACCGTCGGCCTGGTCAGCCGCGATGGCATCATCCCGATTTCCTTCAGCCAGGATACTGCGGGGCCGATGACACGCAGCGTCGCCGACGCTGCGGCCGTACTGACCGCAATTGCCGGCCGCGATGATGCCGACCCGGCCACCGCAACCATGCCCGGCCGTGCGGTGTACGACTACACCGCGCGGCTGGATCCGCAGGGACTGCGTGGCAAGCGCATCGGCCTGCTGCAGACGCCGCTGCTGAAATACCGCGGCATGCCGCCACTGATCGAACACGCCGCCACCGAGCTGCGTCGGGCCGGCGCCGTCGTGGTGCCGGTGGAGCTGCCCAACCAGGGCGCCTGGGCCGACGCCGAACGCAAGGTACTGCTGTACGAGTTCAAGGCCGGGCTGGAGCGTTACTTCAGCGCCCACCGCGCTCCCCTGCACAGCCTGGCCGAATTGATCGACTTCAACCGGGCGCACAGCAAGCAGGAACTGGGCCTGTTCGGCCAGGAACTGCTGATGGAAGCTGACGCTACCGCTGGCTTGGCCGACCCCGCCTATATCCGCGCACGCAGCGATGCGCGCCGGTTGGCGGGCCCGGAAGGCATCGATGCCGCCCTCGCCGCCCACCAGCTCGACGCCCTGGTCGCGCCGACCACCGGCGTGGCGTGGCCGATCCGCAGCGAAGGCGACGACTTCCCCGGCGAGAGCTACAGTGCCGCCGCCGTCGCCGGCTATCCCAGCCTCAGCGTGCCGATGGGCCAGATCGATGGCCTGCCGGTCGGCCTGCTGTTCATGGGCACCGCCTGGAGCGAACCGAAGCTGATCGAAATGGCGTACGCCTACGAACAGCGCACCCGCGCGCGGCGGCCACCGCACTTCGGCACCGACACGCTGATCGACGCCGGCGAGCCTTGATCCGGTAGTGCCGGCCGCTGGCCGGCGCTACCGTTCGGGTTCCGGCTCCATCGGCACGATTGCCGCCTCACCGTCTTCAGCCCCCGGCGAACGCACATCTGCAGTACGTGCGCGTGGACCACGCGGCATGTCCAGCTCGTCAGCATGCTGCAGCCGCGCACGCAGCTGCGGCAGCGACTGCGGATGCTCACGTGCGAGGAAATCGAGCATGCGCTCGCGTACCAGGCAACGCAGGTCGAACGCGTCGCCAGAGCTGCGCGCACTCACCAGCAGGCGCACCTGGATCGCACGCTCGCTGGTTTCGGTCACCTGGGTCACGCAGACCCGGCCATCCCACAATGCCTCACCCCGGCAGATGCGCTCCAGCTCAGCGCGGATCGCCGCGATCGGGGCACGATAGTCCAGCCACAGAAACGCCGTACCAAGCAGATCGGCGCTGCGCCGGGTCCAGTTCTGGAAGGGGTTCTCGATGAACCAGGTCAACGGCACCACCATCCTCCGCTCGTCCCAGATGCGTACCACCACGTAGCTGCTGCCGATCTCCTCGATGCGTCCCCACTCGCCCTCGACGATCACCACATCGTCCAGCCGGATCGGCTGGGTCACTGCAATCTGCAGGCCAGCGATCAGGTTGCCGAACACCGGCTTTGCGGCGATACCGGCCACCAGGCCGATGAGGCCCGCCGAGGCCAGCAGCGCGGTGCCGATCTTCTGCACCATGGGGAAGGTCAGCAGCACCAGCGAAGTGCCCAGCACGATGATGCCGCCCATCAGCACACGGCTGAGCACCCGCGTCTGGGTCTGGATGCGGCGCGCTTCCAGATTATCGGAGACATCGATGGGATGGCTGCGCAGGATGGCCCGCTCACCCGCTGCCACTGCGCGTACCAGCAACCAGATGAAGCAGGCGGTCAGTGCGATATGCAGCACCCGTTGCAGATTGCCCAGAAGGGGATCCTGCAGCGGCGTGGCCTGCAATGCAGGGATCAACAGCAGCAGCGGCCATGCGGTGGCCATTGGCAGCCCGAGCACACGCCCGATGCGCGCGCGCCGCCGATCACGCCCTTTCAGCCGATGGTAGATCCACAGGATCAGCCACGCGCCGATACCGCCCACCAATGCGGCCAAACCCAACGGCCATGCGTAGGCCTGTGCGCTCTGCCAGTGCACCGTTGCCACCTCCAGTCGGACAAGCAAGTGGACAGCCTCGCGCATGGCGCATGAGCGTCACGTCAGTCGTTTGTAAGGAGGGTGTTGGTCGGCAGGGCTTGTAGCCCTGCACCTGCCCAGAAGCCGAAGCAACAGCAACGGCAACAGCAACAGCCGAAGCAGAAGCGGGTTTGCTGTGGGATGGCGGGGTGGG
>NZ_LXXZ01000077.1 GCF_003244875.1 Stenotrophomonas sepilia | reverse complement strand
CGCAGAAAGCGTGCGAGGGGGGGGGGGGTCGGGTGGGGGGGGGGTGGGCGCCATGGATGGCGCGACCGAGCTTACATGGACGTACTTGCAGCGTCCCCCGCAACCGGACCCACCCCGCCATCCCACGGATAGCCAGCTTTTGATGTTGCCCTGGCTGATGCATCTGCGGGTGCCGGGCGGCAGCCCGGCCCAAGCCCCCCACCCACGCAGGTAGAATGCGCCCATGGCTCTTTCCCTGCTCAAGTCCCTCAAGCCGGTCGCTGGCCGCGCCCTGCAGATCGCCCTGAACCGCGCGCTGGCGCTGGATCCGGATACCCGCCATGCCTTGGCCAGCCTCGATGGCCGGCACATCGACCTGACCCTGGAAGCGCCGTCGCTGGCGATGCGCATCAGCGTCGACGGCGACCAGCTGGGGGTCGGCCCGGTGGATGCGCAGGAAGCCGACCTGGCCGTGCGTAGCAGCCTGGCCGGCGTGCTGGCGCAGCTGCCGCTGCTGGCCAACGCACGGCGCGGCGAGTCCAACAACAAGGGCCGTGTACGCGTGGCCGGCGACGCCGAACTGGCGCGGCGCCTGCAGCAGCTGGCCAAGGGCTTCGACCCGGACTGGCAGCAGCCGTTCGTCAGCGTGTTTGGCGAGGTACTGGGCGTGCAGGTCGCCAACACCCTGCGCAGCGCCCTGCAGCACGCGCGCCAGGGTGCGATCGACCTGGCCCACAGCGCCGCCGAATTCATCACCGAGGAATCGCGCGACGTGGTGCCGCGCGCCGAACTGGATGCCTTCCACGATGATGTGGACGTGCTGCGCGATGACGTCGAGCGTCTTGGCGCGCGGGTGCAGCGCCTGCGGGGTGCCGCATGAAGGCCGTGCTGCGGGCGAGCCGCATCGGCCGGGTGATCCTGCGTTACCGCCTTGACGACCTGCTGCAGGGCACGCCGGCCGAGCGTTGGCTGCGCCTGGCCAAGCCGTTCGTGCCGCGTGCCTCGGCCGACATCGCCGCACAGTCGCGCGGTGCGCGCCTGCGCCTGGCGCTGCAGGACCTCGGCCCGATCTTCGTCAAGTTCGGCCAGATCCTGTCCACCCGCCGCGACCTGGTGCCGCCGGACGTGGCCAACGAACTGACCCTGCTGCAGGACCGGGTCAAGCCGTTCGACGGTGACACCGCGCGTCGCATTGTCGAGGAAGCGCTTGGCTTGCCGGTCAGCGAGGCGTTCGCCAGCTTCGATACCGAACCACTGGCCTCGGCTTCGATCGCGCAGGTGCATGCGGCTACGCTGGCCGATGGCCGCCAGGTGGTGGTCAAGGTGCTGCGCCCGGGCATCGAGAAGCAGATCGATGCCGACATCGCCCTGCTCAACTCGCTGGCCGCGCTGGTCGAGCGTACCCATCCGCGTGCCGACAAGATCCGACCGCGCGAAGTGGTGGCCGAAGTCGAGAACACCCTCGCCGCCGAGCTGGACCTGCAGCGCGAAGGCGCCAATGCCAGCGTGCTGCGCCGCTTCTGGGAGAACAGCGACGACCTGTACGTGCCGGAAGTGATCTGGAGCCATACCGCCGAGCGCGCGCTGACCCTGGAGCGCGTGTGGGGCATTCCGTCCGACGACATCGCCGCGCTCGACAAGGCGGGCATCGACCGCAAGGCACTGGCCGCCAAGGGCGTGCGGGTCTTCTACACCCAGGTGTTCCGCGACAACTTCTTCCATGCCGATGCGCACGCCGGCAACATCTGGGTCGACACCGATCCGGGCCGCCGCGCCAACCCGCGATTCATCGCGCTGGACTTCGGCATCATGGGCCAGCTGTCGCAGGAGGATCAGTACTACCTGGCTGAGAACTTCATGGCCATCTTCAACCGCGATTACCGCCGCATCGCCGAACTGCACGTGCAGGCGCGGTGGATGCCGGACAACGTGCGCATCGATGATCTGGAAGCGGCCGTGCGTTCGGTGTGCGAGCCGTACTTCACCCGTCCGCTGTCGCAGATCTCGCTGGCCGAAGTGCTGATGAAGCTGTTCCGCGTGGCGCAGCGCTACCAGCTGACCCTGCAGCCGCAGCTGATCCTGCTGCAGAAGACCCTGCTGAACATCGAAGGTGTCGGCCGCCAGCTGGATCCGCAGATCGATATCTGGGCGGTGGCCAAGCCGGTGCTGGCGAAGATCCTGCGCGAGCGCTACAGCCCACGCCGGGTCGTGCGCGAGATCGGCAAGCGGTTGCCGGAAATCATGACCCACGCACCGGACATGCCGCGCCTCGTACACGCCTGGCTGACCCAGCAGGTGGAGGGGCGCCACGAGCTGGCGATGCGCTCGCGCGATCTGGTTGCGCTGGATGCCAGCGTGCAGCGCCTGCAGAAGCGCGCGGTCGGCGCGATCACCGGCGTCGGCCTGCTGGCCATCGCCGCGCTGATGTACATGCTGCAGCCGCCGGGCTGGTACTGGGGCGACCTGCCGATGTGGAGCTGGGTGTCCGGCGCCGTCGGCGCGCTGGCGCTGGCGCGCGCGTGGTGGAGATAGACCCGGTGCTGCAGACGCTGAAGAACGAACTGATGCACTTCGGTGCTGAAAACGACGCGCATGAAACCGAGCGCGCTCGGCGCATGCTCAACATCACGCCGGATACCGGTGAATTCCTGTCGGTGCTGGTGCGTTTCGGCACCGCACGCCGTGTACTGGAAATCGGCACCTCCAATGGCTACTCCACGCTGTGGCTGGCCGAAGCCGCCGCCGCCATCGACGGCCACGTGACCACGCTGGAAGTCGCCGAGGACAAGGTGGCGATGGCGCGATCCACGTTCGCGCGCAGCGGCTTGGCCGCGCACATCACGCTGGTGCATGGCGATGCCGGGCAGTGGTTGGCAGAGGCCGGCGAAGGCTGCATCGACCTGCTGTTCCTGGATTCGGACCGCGGGCAGTACGCCGGCTGGTGGCCGCAGGTGCGCCGCGTGCTGCGGCCAGGGGGCCTGCTGGTGGTGGACAACGCCACGTCGCACGCGGAAGAGATGAAACCCTTGTGCCTGCTGCTGGATGCCGATCCGGACTTCAGCACCAGCCTGGTGCCGGTGGGCAACGGCGAACTGCTGGCCGTGCGCAACGGCTGACCGCCGCGCCACACACCCGGGGTCAGATCCCTTTTCCGCAGGAAAAGGGATCTGACCCCGATCAGGGCGCCCGTATAATCCCGCGGTGAGTACCGAACCTGACACCCTCGCCGCGGTCGAGACTGAAACCGCGCCCCTGCAGCTGCTGCACCTGGATGAGCGCCTGGCCGTGGTCAACAAGCCTGCCGGGCTGATGGTCCACGACAGCAAGCTGGCCCGTGGCGAAGATGATTTCCTGGCCGACCGCCTGCGTGAGCAGCTGGGGCGGCCGATCTTCCTCGTGCACCGCCTGGACCGGGCCACCAGTGGCTGCCTGCTGCTGGCCTTCGACCGCGAAACTGCCAGTTCGCTGGGCAAGGCACTGATGGGTGGCGAAGTGGCCAAGGACTACCTGACAGTCTGCCGAGGCTGGCCGGCCGAGCTGTCCTGGCGGGTGGACCATGATCTGGATGGCGGGCCGGGCAAGCCGGTGAAGAAGCCGGCGATCACCGATTTCCAGCGCCTGGCCACTGGCGAGCTGTCGGTGCCGGTGGGCGAATTCAGCAGCTCGCGCTACGCGCTGCTGCGCTGCCAGCCGCAGACCGGGCGCTTCCGGCAGATCCGCCGTCACCTCAAGCACCTCTCGCATCACATGATCGGCGATACCAGCCACGGCGATGGGCGCCACAACCGCGTCTTCCGCATGCAGGGCGTGCACCGCATGCTGCTGCACGCCGAGCGCCTGCGTTTTCCGCATCCGGAGGGCGGCAACGTGGATGTCAGTGCGCCGCTGGACCGCCAGTTCCAGAAGGCACTGGACCTGTTCGGCTGGCAGGTGGACGCAGTTTGACGGTAGTGCCGGCCGCTGGCCGGCAGCTGCGTGATTCCAGGTGTACTGGGGAGCCGGCCAGCGGCCGGCACTACCTCATTCTCGTTTCTTTTCCGGCTCGTTGACGATCGCTTCCAGGTCTTTCTGCAGGTCCGCAAACAGCGGCTGCATGCGCGCCTGGATGGCCACCATCACGTTCTGCATCAGTGCCGGGGTCTTGTCCAGCAGGCTCTGGCCTGCCGCGCTCTCGTAGAACTCGGCCATCGCCAGCACGTCTTCCTTGCTGAACGTCTTCTTGTACAGGTCCACGTACATCGGCCGCAGCTGCTGCCACGACATGGCCTGGCGCAGGGTCTGGCTGGTCCGCGCCTGGATCCGCTTCAGCTGTTCCTGCTGCTGGGCGGTGAGCTGGCGCTGCGCGGCCACCTGCTGGAACTGCTGCTGCTGCATGGCTTCGATCTGCGGCACCATGGTGTCGATCATGCTCTGCGCGCGCGAGGCCGACAGCAGGCGGTTGATGTCGCCGTCGGTCGGCGGGGCGGCCAGTGCCGGGACGCTGGCCGTGGCCAGTGCCAGCAGCAGGGCGGCGCGGCGCAGCAGGGACGGCAGGGCGGGTGCGAAGCGGGTCATGCGGGCTTCCTGCGGTACATGGGACCGCCAGCATACCTGCAGCCCAGGCGAAGGCGGCGTGTTCGGCGCCTGATCGGCGGCATACGGGGCGCGATGGCGCACTCCACCACGTGGCTGCCGCTACAATGCGCGGATGGGCAGTGGACCGGTCACCATCAGCGCGCAGCTTGAAATCCCCGACGGCGAGATCGTCGAGCGGTTCGTGCGCGCCAGTGGCGCCGGCGGCCAGAACGTCAACAAGGTGTCCACTGCGGTGGAACTGCGTTTCGACGTGGCCAACTCGCCCTCGTTGCCCGAACCGTTGCGCGCGCGGCTGTTGGCGCGGCGTGACCGGCGCATGACCGGCGAAGGCGTGCTGGTCATCGACGCGCAACGTTTCCGCACCCAGGATCGCAATCGCGAGGATGCGCGCGAGCGGCTGGCGGCCTTCATCCAGGCCGGGCTGAGCGTGCCCAAACCGCGCAAGGCCACCAAGCCGACCCTCGGGTCGAAACTGCGTCGTCTGGACGCCAAACGCGGGCGCGCGCAGATCAAGCGCGGGCGCTCATCACGTGACTGGGAGTGATTGCTTGAACAACCCGACTTCGTTGCTGCCGGCCGTCCCGCCGCAGATGCCGCAGGTCAAACCCAACGCCTTCCTGCGCTGGCTGGCGCGCTGCACCCTGCGCATGGGGGGCTGGAAGGTGACCGGCACCCTGCCTGACATCCCCAGGCTGGTCTTCATCATCGCCCCGCATTCGTCCAACTGGGACGGGCTGTGGGGCATGGCGGCGAAGATCGCGCTCGGCATGAAGGTGAAGGTGCTGGGCAAGGCGTCGCTGTTCTGGTGGCCGCTGGGCCCGTTGCTGCACCGGCTGGGCGTGATTCCGCTCGATCGCAGCTCGCCACAGGGCACGGTGGGCCAGGCGGTGGACCTGCTGCGCAACAACGAGAAGATGTGGTTCGCCATCACCCCCGAGGGCACCCGCAAGGCGGTGAAGGACTGGAAGGCCGGCTTCCTGAAGATCGCCCGGATGGCCGACGTGCCGATCCTGACTGCGTATTTCCACTATCCGGAAAAGACCATCGGCATCGGTCCGTTGTTCACCCCGAGCGGCGACGATATGGCCGACATGGCTGCCATCCGCGAGTTCTACCGGCCCTGGATCGGCAAGACCCGCGGCACGGTCTGAGCCGGCCGCAGGCCGCCGCATAGACGCCACGTCCGGCACATGCCGGGCGAGCGCGACAGGAGTAGGGTGGAGGGCTGGTATCCATACCGTCTGCCCAAGGAGCGTTTTTACATGTCGCGTACCGTAGTCCTGGCCGCCGCCATCAGCCTGGCGCTGGCGGCCTGTTCCGGCAAGGAGTCCACCCCCGTGTCCGATGCCCAGAAGACCCCGGCCCAGCAGCCGGCCGAAGCCTCCACCAATCCGCTGCTGAGTGCCAGCACGCTGCCGTTCCAGGCCCCGCCGTTCGACAAGATCAAGGACAGCGACTACCTGCCGGCGTTCGAAGAAGGCATGCGCCAGCACCTGGCCGACGTGCGCAAGATCGCCGACAGCAGCGAGCCGGCCACCTTCGACAACACCATCGTGGCGATGGAGCGCAGCGGCGAGACCCTGACCCGCGTGTCGCGCATCTTCTTCGGCCTGGTCCAGGCCGACACCAACGATGCGCGCCAGAAGATCCAGGAAGAAGTGGCGCCGAAGCTGGCCGCGCACCAGGATGAGATCAACCTCGATCCGAAGCTGTTCGCGCGCGTGAAGTCGCTGTACGACCAGCGTGACACGCTGGAGCTGGACCCGGTTCAGAAGCGCCTGGTCGAGCACTATTACGATGGCCTGGTGCGCGCCGGTGCGCAGCTGTCCGACGCTGACAAGGCGACCCTGCGCAAGCTCAACGTGGAAGAGACCACGCTCTCCACCCAGTTCCACACCCGCCTGGTGGCCGCGACCGCCGCTGCGGCTGTTGTCGTTGACGACAAGGCCAAGCTGGCCGGCCTGGACGAGGGCGCGATCAACAATGCTGCGGCCGCCGCCAAGGACCGCAAGCTGGATGGCAAATTCCTGCTGCCGCTGCAGAACACCACCCAGCAGCCGGTGCTCGGCTCGCTGAGCGATCGCGACCAGCGTGCCGCCGTGCTGAAGGCCTCTGAAACCCGCGCCGAGCGCGGTGATGCCAACGACACCCGGCAGACCGTGCAGCGCCTGGCCCAGCTGCGTGCGCAGAAGGCCAAGCTGCTCGGCTTTGACACCTTCGCCGACTACCAGCTGGGCGACCAGATGGCCAAGACTCCGGCGGCCGCGCTCAAGCTGCTGACCGACACCGTGCCGGCCGCCACCGCCAAGGCGCGCGCCGAGGCCGGTGAGATCCAGAAGGTCATCGACGCGCAGAAGGGCGGATTCCAGGTCGCCGCTTCGGACTGGGACTTCTACGCCGAGCAGGTGCGCAAGGCCAAGTACGATCTGGACGAGTCGCAGATCAAGCCGTACTTCGAACTGGACAACGTGCTGCAGAACGGCGTCTTCTACGCCGCCACCCAGCTGTACGGCATCACCTTCAAGCCGCGCACCGACATTCCGACCTACAACCCGGACATGAAGGTGTACGAAGTGTTCGACAAGGACGGCACCTCGCTGGCGCTGTTCTACACCGACTACTTCAAGCGTGACAGCAAGTCCGGTGGCGCCTGGATGGACGTGTTCGTCGAACAGGACGGCCTGACCGGTGCCAAGCCGGTGGTCTACAACGTCTGCAACTTCACCAAGCCAGCTGCCGGCCAGCCGGCGCTGATCAGCTTCGACGACGTCACCACGATGTTCCATGAGTTCGGCCATGCGCTGCACGGCATGTTCTCGAACGTGAAGTACCCGTCGATCGCCGGCACCGCCACCTCGCGTGACTTCGTCGAGTTCCCGTCGCAGTTCAACGAGCACTGGGCGCTGGACCCGAAGGTCTTCGCCAACTACGCCAAGCACTACAAGACCGGCGAGGCGATGCCGCAGGAACTGGTCGACAAGATTCTCAAGGCGCGCAGCTTCAACCAGGGCTATGCGACCACCGAATACCTGTCGGCCGCGCTGCTCGACCTGGCTTGGCACACGCAGAAGGCCGATGCGCCGCTGCAGGATGTCGGTGCCTTTGAAGCCAGCGCGCTGAAGAAGTTCAAGGTCGACCTGCCGCAGGTGCCGCCGCGTTACCGCACCACCTACTTCGACCATATCTGGGGTGGTGGTTACTCGGCCGGTTACTACGCCTACTTCTGGGCCGAAGTGCTGGACCATGACGCCTACCAGTGGTTCACCGAACACGGTGGCCTGACTGCGGCCAACGGCCAGGAGTTCCGCGACAAGATCCTCTCGCGCGGCAACAGCGTGGAGTTGTCGACCCTGTACCGCGATTTCCGCGGCAAGGACCCGTCGGTGGAACCGCTGCTGAAGTTCCGCGGGCTGAAATAAGAAAGCGAAAACGGCGGGGGCAACCCCGCCGTTTTTCTTTGTGTAGAGCCGAGCCCATGCTCGGCTGGCTTTTTCTGGAGACGCAGCCGAGCATGGGCTCGGCTCTACACAAGCGGATCACGTCCCCACGTGCACCCGGTTGGCCTGCTCGGCCAGGCCCAGGTGATCGAGCGCGATATCCAGCGCCAGAACATAACTCTGCGCGCCATACCCAGCAGCAATGCCCAGGCGCTGGCCGACACCGGCCGGCAGGCACGGTTCGGCCACTGCGCCGTCGTCATGCACCTCTACGTACGCGTTGTGCAGATAGGGCAGCAGCCGCTGCAGGCGCAGACTGTTGGCACACGCACCCGGATCGAGCAGCGTCACCTCGCCACGGCTGTGGTCGGCCACGCGCAGCGCATCGAGTAGTTCCTGTTCCGAACCGCAGGCGCGGATCGCCACGCTGGTGCCGGCGTCGATCGCGCGATGCACCAGCGACTTCAGGACCGGTGCCGGCAGCGGCATCGCGGTGCGGATCAGGGCGCCGGCCGCTTCCGGGCCGCGGATGATGAAGATCGACATGACTCAGCTCTCCTGCGCCAGGCGGCGGCCGACAATGGCCAGCGACAACGGGTAACCGGCCTGCTGGCTGCGCTGGTCGACCACCACGGCGGCGGGGCCGTGCTGCAGGCGCAGGCGTGCATCCAGACCAGGTTCGCTGGGCGCCTGCAACTCGATGTACTGCGCCGGCAGCCGTTCCAGCGCCGCCTGCAGCGCGCCACCTTCGGCCTGCCATTGCGCCTCGTCGGCGGCACCGACATCCAGCAGTACCCAGTCGGCCGAGCGCGCCTGCGGCTGGCACAGGCACTGGCGTACCTCGGACAGGCTGGCGCAATCACTGCACAGCACGCGATGGCCGGCCAGCTGTGCCGGCAGTTGGGGACGCGGTGCCGACGAAGAGGCGTGGCGGATCACCAGGAGGGTCATACAACACCTTGCGGAATGCGCCGTGTGGCGCGGTGGGCACACGATGCGCGTGCTGCCCGTAAAGGTGCGATGCCCGCGGCCGGACCGGGGCGTAAAACCTGCGTAACCCTTCATGTAGAGCCGAGCCTACGCTCGGCTGCTCTGCGCCCCAGTCGGGCAACCTCGACGCTACAAAGAACAAGCCGAGCATGGGCTCGGCTCTACAGGAGCGCGGCGCGGGAACCTCTTGCGCCCGGATGTGGTCTGATGCAGCCACCACCCAACCGGAGCCTGTCATGGATGCTGTTGCCCGTCCCCCCTTTTCCCAACGCGCCGTGGCCTGGCTGAAGAAGGAAGCATTGCCGCTGCTGGTGATGCTCGGCCTGCTCGCCGCCGCCCGCGATACCCTGGCCAACCATTACGTGGTGCCGAGTGGTTCGATGCAGCCGACCCTGCAGCCCGGCGACCGGGTGGTGGTGGACATGCGCGCCTACGGTCTGCGCCTGCCATTCACCAACACGGAACTGATGGCGACCGGCACCCCGCAGCGTGGCGAGGTGGCGGTCTTCGACTCACCGGCCGACGGCACCCGCCTGATCAAGCGCGTGGCGGCGGTGGCCGGTGACCATGTGCAGATGCGCGAAGGCCATCTGAGCATCAACGGGCAGCCGCTGCAGATGGCCGACCTGCAGGACGTGGAAGCCTTCGGCGAGCGACGTGCCCGCCTTGATCTGGACATGGGCGGCGGTCCGGACATCGCCGACCTGGTGGTGCCGGCTGGCAAGGTGCTGGTGCTGGGTGACCACCGCGGCAACAGCTTCGATGGCCGCTTCTTCGGCTTCGTCGACGCCGACAAGCTCTACGGCCGCGCGGTGGCGGTGTACTACCGCCGGGGCGACGGCTTCGAGTGGCAGCGCCTGTAAGCTGAATTGATACTTCTCGTATATCAATCATGACCTATCAGGTTATGGATCGACTGGATAGACGGGCCTAGTCTGAGGCCCGTTCCCTCCCACGCTTGGCCGCCCCCACCGGCCCATCGATCCCATGACTGGCGAAACCGCGGCGGCCGTCGAACGCCGCCCCCCCACTGTCGACTCCAGCGCCGAGACCCGCATCCAGCAGGGCACACCGGCCTTCCGCCGCACCGCGCTGGCGTTGTTCCTGGCCGGCTTTTCCACCTTCGGCCTGCTGTACACGGTGCAGCCGCTGCTGCCCGAGTTCAGCCGCCATTTCGGCGTGTCCGCCGCCGGCAGCGCCATGTCGTTGTCGCTGACCACCGGCACCTTGGCCGTGGCGATGCTGCTGGCTGGTCTGCTGTCCGATGCGGTCGGCCGCCGCCCGTTGATGATCGTCGCGTTGCTGGCCTCGGCCATGCTGTCGCTGAGCTCGGCGCTGGTGGATGACTGGACCACGCTGCTGGTATTGCGCACGCTGCTCGGCCTGGCGCTGAGCGGCGTGCCGGCGGTGGCGATGACCTACCTGGTCGAGGAAATGGACAGCCGTGCGCTGGGCCTGGCGATGGGCCTGTACATCGGCGGCAATGCCATCGGTGGCATGAGCGGGCGCCTGCTGGCCGGCATCATCGCCGACCACTGGGGCTGGCGCTGGGGTATCGGCGTGGTCTCGATCATCGCGGTGGCCAGCACCGTGCTGCTGTGGCTTCAGCTGCCGCCGTCGCGCCACTTCCATCCCCGTCGTGACAGCCTGCGCCAGTTGCCGTCGCGCTGGCGCATGCTGTTCGCCGACCCGGGCCTGCCGTGGCTGTTCGCCACCTCGTTCGTGCTGATGGGCGTGTTCGTCACCCTCTACAACTACCTGGGCTACCACCTGCTGGCGCCGCCCTACCACCTCAGCCAGACCGTGGTCGGCCTGATCTTCAGTGTCTACCTGGTGGGCACCTTCAGTTCGGCGTGGATGGGCCAGCAGGCCACGCGCTACGGCCGCGGCCGCATCCTGTCGATCTCGTTCGCGTTGATCGGCGCGGGCATCGCACTGCTGGCAATGCCGTGGCTGAGTGCGATGGCACTGGGTATCGCGCTGGTCACGTTCGGCTTCTTCGGCGGCCACTCGGTGGCCAGCAGCTGGGTTGGCAGCCGCGCCGGTACGATGCGCGCCGAAGCCTCGGCGATGTACCTGTTCGCCTACTACCTGGGATCCAGCGTGCTGGGCGGGGTCGGTGGCCTGGCCTATGCGGCCTGGGACTGGCGGGGGGTATGCGTGTTCGCTGCGGTGCTGACTCTGATCGGTGGTGGCATCGTCTGGGCACTGCAGCAGCGCGCGCCGCAGCCGGTCACGGCGTGAACCAAACTGTACAGTAGTGCCGGCCGCTGGCCGGCATGCCCGCCCTTGTGGGGTTGCCGGCCAGCGGCCGGCACTACCCGGGTGGAGTGCACGCCTACCCCTCGGCGAACGCTCCGCGCAGCAGCGTGGCGAAATTGCGGATCAGCGGCGTTACCCGTTCGCGGTGCCAGGCCAGCTGCACTTCCGAATGCGCGCCAGCATCGGCCAGTGCCACGAAGCGCGATCCTTCCACGCGTATGTGATCGCATGACGACGGCAGGATCGCCGCACCCAGGCCCGCAGCGGCCAGGCTGATCAAGGTCGATGCTTCACCGGCTTCCTGCACGATGCGCGGCGTGAAGCCCGCCGCCGCGCACAACGCGATCATGTGGTCGTGGATGCCCGCGCCGGCGCTGCGGCGGAACGCTACGAACGGCTCCTGCGCGAAGTCGCGCAGCGACAGCGTGCCCTGCTTCGACAGCCTGCGCAGGGCAGGGTGGTCGGCGTGCACGATCAGCGCAAGCGGGTCGACGAACAGGCTGTGCGCCACCAGTTCCGGCGGCAGCGCGCGCTTGCGGATGATGCCCACGTCCAGTGAACCGTCGAGCAGCGCATCGATCTGCTGCAGCGTGTTCATCTCGCTCAGCTGCAGCCGCACCTGCGGGTACTGCTGACGGTAGCGCAGGATCGAACGCGGAATCTGCGGCGACAGCGGCGTGGCGCGAGTCAGACCGATGTGCAGTTCACCCTGCTCACCACGTTGTGCACGCTGCACCTCGTCCACGGCCGTTTCCACCTGCTGCACGATGGCGCGTGCACGTTCCTGCAGCAGTTCGCCCGCAGGCGTCAGCTGCACGCGGCGATGGCTGCGCACGAACAGGCGCGCGTCAATCAGTTCTTCCAGCTGGCGGATCTGTTGGCTGAGCGGCGGCTGTGACATGCCCAGCCGCTCCGCCGCCTGGCCGAAGTGCAGCGTATCGGCAACAGCGAGGAAGTAGCGCAGGTGACGGAGTTCGATGGACATGGGTGCAGTTTATTCATCGTCAGCCGGAAATGGGGTCAGAGCCCGTTGCGCAGCAACGGGATCCGACCCCGACAGATCGCGGAAACCTGTCAGAGGCGGGGCGGTGTGGGTGGGCAGGACCGTTGGCGCCATGGATGGCGCCATCGAGCCCCCAGGGGTGAGGGCGCTTTGCTTGCGAAGCACTGCTTCGCAAGCGCCCGAACGCCCAGCCGCCAGCGGCTGGGCCGGACCGCGGAGCGGGGTTTACGGCGTGTCCTGCCCGCCCACACCGCCCCGCCATCCACGGATAGCAGGCTTTTGCTGTTGCTTTGGCTTCAGCAGGTGCAGGGCGCAGCCCTGCCGAACACCCCTCACCGCTCCGAATGCCCGCTCTGGTCGTAATCGCGCGGACTGAACAACTCCGGCTGGATCAGCTCGATGAACGCCCGCGCCTGCGCCGACAACGCCTTGCCCCGGCGCACGATCACCCCGTAGCTGCGCTCGGGGAACCAGCGCTTCATCGACCGCGCCGCCAGCCGCTCGTGGTCGGCCTCGTTCAGGCACAGCGCCGGCACGATGGAAATGCCCATGCCCATCGCCACGTACTGCTTGATTACTTCCCAGCCCCCCACCTCAAGCGCCACGGTGTAGGCGATGCGGTGGCGCTGGAACACCTGGTCCACCAGGCGGTAGGTGATCTGCCGCTTCGGCGGCAGCACCAGCGGATAGCGCGCGATGTCGGCCAGCTCCAGCTCGCCGCCCTTGGCCAGCGGATGATCGTGTGGTGCGATCAGCACCTGCTCGAAGCGGTAGGCCGGGGCGTAGGTCAGGTCGGCCGGCACATCGGTCATCGAACCTATCGCCAAGTCGGCGGCATCCTCGCGCAGCAGGTCGGTGCCGTCGGCGCTGATCGCGTTGTGCAGGGTCAGGCGCACGTCCGGGTGGTGCAGGCGAAAGCGTTCGACGATCTTCGGCAGCAGGTACAGGATGGTCGAGCTGTTGGCGGCAATGTTCAGCTCGCCCGCGTCCAGGCCGCGCACCTTGTCGCGGAAGCGCGCCTCCAGCCCGTCCAGGTTCTCCACCAGCGGCTGTGCCATCTCGTACAGCAGCTGGCCCTCGCGGCTGGGCACCAGGCGCCTCCCGCTGCGCTCGAACAATGGCACCCCCAGCTCCCGTTCCAACGCCTGCAACTGCAGGCTGATGGCCGGCTGGCTGACGAAAAGTGCCTCAGCCGCCCGTGAGACGGAGCCGAGGCGCACGGTCTGGCAGAACGCGCGCAGCGGCTTGAGCCGGTCGGATTTGTAGGAAAAACGAGGACTTGGCGGGGTGCGTGTGCTCATCGTGTAACGAGTATTAGCACAACTTATGTAAAACATTGCAAAAACTGTTTTGCCAAATACTGAGGCCGGGCGGCACCGTGGAGACGTTCCCCCACCGCTGGAGTCGCCCCATGTCCGCCGTCGCTTCCGCCGTTCCCACCCCCGCCACCAAGGCCACCCCCGGCCTCCCCCTGGCGACCCGCCGGGCCGGCCAGGACACCGTGCTGCCGGCCACCCCGGTCGCCCG
>NZ_LXXZ01000076.1 GCF_003244875.1 Stenotrophomonas sepilia | reverse complement strand
GTTGAAATGGCGTGGGGTCAGATCGATTTCGATATCTGACAGATGTGTCGACCAAGGTCGACACCTACCCGGAAATCTGTCGAAGGCGGGGCGGTGCCGGAGTGTGGGGTGTCAGCCGCATGGATGCGGCTGCCAAGCCTCCATGGAAGGATTCACGGCGTCCCCGCACTCCGGCACCGCCCCGCCATCCCACGGAATGCACGCTGTTGCTGTTGCTGTTGCTGTTGCTGTTGCTACTGAGCTTGCCGGCCAGCGGCCGGCACTACTGCGGATCGCGGATGATGTGGATGTCGGTCGGGGTCGACAGCGGAATGTTCCGCTCGGCCAGGATCTGCAGCAGGCTGAAGTACAGGTCGCTGCGGGTGGCGTACACCTGCCGCGGGCTGGCAACGTAAGCGAAGCTGTTGATGGTGATCTGGCCACCGGCAATGCTGTCGATGTAGACCGTCGGTGCCGGCTGATTCAGCACATTCGTGTGCGCGGTGTACGCATCCAGCAGCGCCTGCCGCAGATTGCCGACATCCGTGCTGGGCGGCACCGCGAACTGGATCTGGATGCGGCCCTGGTTGTTGCCCATCGTCATGTTGCGCACGGTCTTGGTGACCAGCTCGGAGTTGGGCACGATCAACGTCGACTTGTCGCCCACCTGGATCTCGGTCGAACGCAGGCTGATGCGGCGGATGTCGCCCTCCTGGTCACCCAGCTTCACCCAGTCACCGATCTTCACCGGCCGCTCGGCCAGCAGGATCAGGCCGGAGACGAAGTTCTGGGTGATCACCTGCAGGCCGAAACCGATACCCACCGACAGCGCGCTGACCAGCAGGGCCAGCTTGCTCAGCTGCAGCCCCATCGCGCTCAGCGCCCAGATCACCGCGATGATGATCCCCACATAGCGGGCAACGGTACTCACCGAATTGCGCGCGCCCAGGTCCAGCTCGGTCTTGGGCAGGTAGGTGTCGGTCAGCCAGCGCTGTACCAGCTGGGTAACGGCCAGGCCAGCCAGCAGCACCAGCACCGCCAGCACGATGCGCACCGGCTCCAGCTTGGTTCCGCCAATGTCGAATCCAGACGTGAACAGCGAGGAGAAGCGCTCCACCACCGCGCCGATGTTGCCGAACGGTGCCACCAACGCCAGCAGCGCGATCAGTACGACGATGGTGCGCAACGCCGCCGACAGCAGCACGCCCGCCTGTTCCAGCCGCGATACGCTCAGGCCGGTGCTGAGCAGGATGGTCTGGCCGACCTTGCTGTCGGCGTTGAGCATCCAGGTGCTCAGGTCATCGACGAACTTGAACAGCAGGGTTGCGGCCAGCACTACGATGCTGCCGCCGATCAGCTGCTGGTTCACGAACTTGGCGAAATTCAGGTAGCCCAGCAACGTGGCAACGATGGCGGCCACCACCGCGATGTTGCCCGCTACCCGGGCCAGTACCAGCCAGCTGCTGCGGCGCACGGGCGTGGTTGCTCCCACGCCATCGGCCTGTGCTTCCAGCTTGGCCTCGGCCTCGGCGGTCTGCCGCCGATGCAGGCGCGCCAGGGTCACCAGCATGGCCATGATCAGGCCGAGGTAGGTCAGGGCAATCAGGCCGTCCAACGCCACCGTGGTGACGTCGCTGGTGCGCGTAGCCTGGTCGAGGGCCACCAGCACCGTGCTCAGCCAGGCCAGCACCGCCGCGCCCCAGGCATACTTGCGCAGCTTCAGCGCGGCGGTGTCGTCCAGGTTCAACAGCCGCCATGACGGGCGCTTGGGCACCAGCAGGCAGGCGCTGAGCGCGGCAATGAAGGCCGCACGGAAGGTGGCGGTCTCCAGGCCGTCAGCCACCACCTGCAGGCGCGGCGCGATGGCATCGATCGCATCCAGCGCCGCCATCAGCACCACTACCGCATAACCGGGCAGCAGCGTGCCCACCAGCAGCAGCCACATCGCCAGGCCAGACCGGCGCAGTCGTCCATCAGGCGCGCGCTCGGACGCGGCGAACTGCCGCCCCAGCCTGCGCAGCCACAACCGCAGCGGGAACATCATCACCAGCGCGGCCAGCAGGCCCAGCAACGGCGTGCCCCAGCCATGGGCGCGGATGCCGGCGACCAGCGCGTCACGCCCCTGCTCGGCCAACGGCGCAACGCGCGCGATATCGATCGGCAGACGCTCGGCCACCTTGCTCCACAACGCAGGCGACAGCGGCGAGGCGACCTTCTGGCCCAGTTCTTCCGTGCGTTGTGCGGTGCGCTGCTGTTCGATGTCGGTCGCCAGCTGCTGTGCACGCACGGCACTGGCCTTGGCCTGGGCCACCGACGCGGCCAGGCCGTCGCGCTGCCTGGTTATGGCCCGTCGCTGCGCTGCCAGCTCCGGCGGCTCCGTGGTGCCCTCGGCAGGCGTCCCCAGCTGCGCCAGCTGCTCGTTGATGCGATCCAGCTGGGGCTGCAGTGCCTTTTCCAGCGCCTCGGCGTCACGCCGTGCCTGCGAGGCATTCTCGGACAGCATCGCCAGCGTCTCGGTGGCTTCCGCATCGCCACGCTTGCGCTCGACATCCTTCAACCGCGAATCGATGTCCGCCAGCTGCTGCTTGGGCGTGGGGTCCTCCTCCTGTGCCAGCACCGGCGCGGACAGCAGGAAGGCAGTGCACAGCAGCAGGACCCACCAGGGCCCCCGTGCACGGATCGATCGCAGGAAAGAAGACACGCAGCCACACCGGTTCGCGCGGACCACCGCGCCTGCGCGCGACTATACGGCACAGGCGGTAAACGGCGGATGGGGGACGTGCAGCAGTATCAGTACTTCAGGCGCAGCTCTTCCACGGTCGGCTGCTGCAGCGCGTACCAGTCCTGGAACTCTTCCTCGGTGATCTCATCGGGCGCATATACCGCCACCGGGTGCCACTCGTGGTCGGTCGGCAGTGGCTGGCGCGGGCCGGCTCGCAGGCTGTAGCTGACGCCCTCGTAGTCGACCAGGTCGTCGACCTGCGGCCACTGTTCGCGCGCGAACGCGGATTCACTCTTCAACAGGATCACCTGGTACATCGGCACCTCCACCTCGGTTGGATCAGGAAAACACGGCGCTGGCGGCAGGATACCGCCATGCCGGTGACAACAGGCACGTCGCATCGGCGACGGATCGTTCTGGACGCGGCCATCGCCCCGGCTTCACCCGCCCATGGCGAGCCCATCGGCATCGTGGAGGCCCGCCCCTGCCACGATGACCGATGACCGAGCACCCGCCGCTGAAGACCGTCGCCGACCTCAAGCTGCCGCGCTACCTGGGCACCTGGTACGAGATCGCGCGCCTGCCGATGCGCCACGAGCCGGAAGGCTGCACCGATGTATCGGCGCACTACACCCTGCTCGACAACGGCAACGTCGGCGTCACCAACCGCTGCCGCATGGATGGCGAGATCGAAGAGGCCACCGGCGAGGCCTGCGCCGTCGACAACGACAGCGCGCGCCTGGAAGTCAGCTTCCTGCCCAAGGGCCTGCGCTGGCTGCCGTTCGCCAAGGGCGACTACTGGGTGATCCAGGTCGCCCCGGACTACAGCGTCTCGCTGGTCGGCAGCCCGGATCGCAAGTACCTGTGGCTGCTGGCGCGCGAGCCACGCCTGGACGCGACCGTGCAGGACCATTATCTGGCCGCGGCCCGCCTGCAGGGCTTCGATCTGTCCGAACTGATCCAGACCCCGCATACCGGCCACCCCACCGCCTGAGCACGACCACGCATGGACCTGAAAAGTGGCTACCCCTGGTGGGCAGTGCGCAACGGACTGCTGCAGGCGTTTCCCCCGCTGAAGCAGGATCTGCGCTGCGACGTGCTGGTGGTCGGTGGCGGCATCACCGGTGCGCTGATCGCCGACGAACTGTCCGCCCACGGCCACGAGGTGGCGGTGATCGAGCAGCGCGACATCGGCTGGGGCAGCACGGCGGCCAGCACCGCGCTGTTGCAGTATGAGATCGATACCCATCTGCTGGAACTGGCCGAGCGCTATGGCAAGGATGCCGCCGCCCTGGCCTACCTTGCCTGTGCTGACGCGATCCCGGCACTGGCTGAAGTGGCACGCGGGCTGAAGGAGGTGGACTTCCGGCAGATGGACAGCCTGTACCTGGCCAGCCGGCGGCGCGACGTGCCGCGCCTGATGGCCGAAGGAGCTGCACGCCGTGATATTGGACTGGACGCGCGTTGGCTGGACCGCGAAGCCCTGCGCGAACGCTTCGACGTGGATGCCGGCGGCGCCCTGTTGACCCGCCAGGCAGCGCGGGTCGATCCCTACTGCCTCACCTACGGCCTGCTCAAACGAGTGCGCCGTCGCGGCGGCCATGTGCACGACCGCACCGTGCTGCACACGCTGAAGCCTGGCGCGCAGGGCGTGACCGCGATGACCGAGGCCGGCGCCACGGTCCGCGCCCGCCACGTGGTCCTGGCGATGGGCTACGCCAACCAGCGCTGGCTTGAACAGCGGGTCGCGCGCAACCGCAGCAGCTACGCCTTCATCACCGACCCGGTCGATGCGGACACGCTGGGCCGGCTGCAGCGCACGATGGTGTGGGAGAGCGCACGCCCGTACCTGTACCTGCGCGCCACCGGCGACCGCCGCCTGCTGGTGGGTGGGCTGGACGACGCCATCGATATCCCGGCGCGGCGCGACCGGCGCGTGCAGCGCAAGGCCGAAAAGCTGATGGATCAGCTCCTGCACTGGTTCCCGCGGCTGGACCCGGTGCCCGCCTTTTCCTGGGCCGGCACCTTCGCCGAAACCGCCGACGGCCTGCCCTTCTTCGGCCCGCACGCGCAGTGGGGGCCGCGGGTGCATTTCGCCATGGCCTACGGTGGCAACGGCATCACCTATTCGATGATCGGCGCCCAGCTGCTGCGGGCCCGGATCGAGCGGCGCAGGCATGCGCTGGAAGGGCTGTTCGGGTTCGAACGGTTGTAGCGTGCAGCCAGGCATGGCCTGGCTCTACCGCAAGCGGGCGCCGACAGGCATCATTCAAGCAACCCCTGCTAGCGTCGGCCTGTACCGCCGCGTGTTGCGTGGCCACCTGTCCGCTGGAGCGCCGTCATGATCCGCCCCCTGACCCTGCTGCTGTGCCTGGCCCTGCCGGGAACCGTGCTGGCCCAGTCCGCCGCTGGCGCCACCGCGCCGCAGGCTGCCGGCCTGGACCTGACGCTGCCGCAGGCGCCGCTGCGCTACCTCAACGACCCGGCCCTGCAGCAGGACCCGCCCGGCACCTATTACGGTGACAAGAGCGGCCCACGCGTGCACGACGACGCCAAGATCGCCGACGTCACCGACGACAAGGTCAAGGTGTCGGGCAGCTTCACCACTGGCATCGGCTATTCCAAGAACGGCGGCAACAGCCACTACAACGCGGCCACGCTGAATTTGAGCAAGAACTACACCACCGATGAGGGCAAGACCCACGGGGTCAACGTCAACATCCATGTGAGCGAGGGCAAGGGCCCGGGCTTCTTCGGCCCGTATGGCGGCTATTACGGCCGCGGCCCGGGCTATTGGGACTACCCGCCGCCGTACGGCTGGTAAGCCAGCCTCTGTAGAGCCGAGCCCATGCTCGGCTACGGTTGGCCGCAAAGCCGAGCATGGGCTCGGCTCTACAGAGGCCAACGTCAATCCAGCCAGCCATCGCGCTCGCTGTGCAGGATGCGGCCGTCGTAACCGCTCAGGCGCACCTCCACCTTCTGGTTGCGGGCATTGCGGGCTTCCAGCGACCAGGTCGCCCCATCGCGTTCCAGCGAATGGATCTCGCGCAGGCCATGCGACTGCGCCCGTGCCAGCACCTGCTCGGTGGTCAGCAGCGCGCGGCCGCTGTGCTCATCGAAGATCTCGCCGGTCTTCGGGTCCACGTAGACTTCGCTGAAGCGGCCATCGGCGCGGCTCACGTCGGCTTCCCACAGGCCGTCATCGCGTTCGATCTCGTGGATCTGGGTGTAGCCGGCCTTGCGCAGGGTCTGTTCGACCTGGGCCATGCCCAGCGGTGCGGCCTGTGCGGCCGGTGCAATGGCCAGCAGGGCAACGGTGGCGAGGGTGAGCGACTTCAACATGGGGGTTCTCCTGTTCGTGTTCGTGGCCGGACCATCCCGGCAACGCCACGATGCATGCCTCGGTTAACAGCGCCTTAGCCGTGGCTGTTAGCCGGCTGTTAGTCATCCCCGGCACACTCGCGCCTGAACCCCTCCTTCTTTCTTTCTGCACCCGCATGCTTCCCACCCTGCCCCTGCTGCTGGCCCTGGCCGGCTCCCCGATCGCCGCTGCGCCCGTACAGGACCCGGCGCAGCAGGTCGCGCGCCGTGCCGTGCAGCAGGGCCGCTACGTGCCGCTGGAAAGCGTGGTGCGCGATGCGCTCAAGCGCTACCCGGGCCAGCTCCTGGAAGTGGAGCTGGACGACGGCGTCTACGAAGTGGAGATCCTGCGCGGCGACGGCGTAGTAGTGGAGCTGGACTATGATGCGCGCAGCGGAAAGCTGCTGAAGACGGAGCTCGACGACTGATGCGCATCCTGTTGGCCGAAGACGATGCCGCACTGGCACAGCGCCTGGTGCCCCTGCTGGAACAGGCCGGCTATGTGGTGGCGGTGGTCGCTGACGGCCGCGAGGCCGAGGAGATCGGCCAGGTCGAAGACCTGCAGGCCGCCATCGTCGACTTGGGCCTGCCCGGGCTGGACGGACTGAGCATGATCGAGCGCTGGCGCGGCAATGGCCGCAGCTTTCCGGTGCTGGTGCTGACCGCGCGGGCGCGCTGGCACGACAAGCTGGCTGGCTTCGATGCCGGCGCCGACGACTACCTGACCAAACCGTTCCAGGCCGACGAACTGGTGCTGCGGCTGCGTGCACTGATCCGTCGCAGCCATGGCCACGCCAGCCCGCGCCTGCACTGCGGCCCGCTGCAGCTGGACGTCAACGCCGGCCGCTTTGAGCTGGATGGGCAGGCGCTGCCGCTCAGTCCGCAGGAGTTCCGCCTGCTCAGCTACTTCATCCATCACAGCGGACAGGTGATCGGCCGCGACCGGCTGGGCGATCAGGTGTTCGACGGTGGCCACGACCCGGACTCCAATGCACTGGACGTGCTGCTCGGACGCGTGCGACGCAAGCTCGGCATCGACCTGATCCAGACCGTGCGCGGCCAGGGCTGGCGGCTGGCCGCGCCGTGAGCCGGCAACCATCGCTGCGACGGCGCCTGCTGCTGGCCGGCGGCGTCGGCCTGCTGCTGGTCTCGCTGCTGGCCAGCGCGTTGCTGGGCGAGCTGTTCAAGCGCAGCGCGCGCGACCGCCTCGACCACGAACTGCAGCAGGACATGCTGACCCTGCTGGCGCAGGCCGAAGTGGATGCGGACGGACAGCTGCGCCTGCGCCAGGAACCCAATGACGCACGCTTCCAGCGCGTGTTCTCCGGTGCCTACTGGCAGATCGCCGGTGCCGATGGCCGCGTGCTGCTGCAGTCACGCTCGCTGTGGGATGAAACCCTGCCGGCGCCGGTTGCCGAGCCGGCCACCCGCAACCTGCCCGGGCCGCTGCAGCAATCCCTGCGCGCACGCGTGCAGCAGGTGCGCCTGCCACGCGCCAGCGAACCGTTCGTGGCCGTGGTTGCCACTGATCGCAGTGCGTTGGATGCGGATGTCGCTGCATTCCGCAAGCGCACCGCCATCGCGCTGGGCGTGCTGGTCGCCGCCTGGCTGGCGGTGCTGGCCAGCCAGGTGCACTTCGGCCTGCGCCCACTGCATCGCCTCGGTGCGCAGCTGGAACGGGTACGGCGCGGCGATGCGCAGCGCATCGAAACCCAAGGGCTGGGCGCGGAAGTCGCACCGCTGGGGGAAGAACTCAACGCGCTGCTGGACCACCAGCAACGCATGGTCGCACGCGCACGCACCAGTGCACAGGATCTGGCGCATGCGCTGAAAACCCCGCTGAGCGTACTGGCCACCGAAGCCGACGGCGATGGCGCGCACTGGCGGGCCACCGTGCGCGAGCAGAGTGCGCGTATGCAGGCCAGTGTCGACCGTTACCTGGCTGCAGGACTGGCCGCCGACCATCGCCAGCGGACCGGCGTGGCGGCCGTCGCTCAGGCGATGTGCCGGCTGATGGCACGCGTGCATGGCGAACGTGGCATCGCGTTCACGGCGGCGGGCATCGACCCGACGCTGCAGTTCGCCGGTGCCAGTGCGGACTTGGAAGAGATGCTGGGCAACCTGCTGGACAATGCCGGGCGCTGGGCACAGCGGCAGGTCCAGGTCAGCGCGGAAGCCGACGACGGCCAGTTGCGCATTGAGGTCCGCGACGACGGCCCCGGCCTGGCCGCGGACGCCCTGCAACGGGTCACCCAGCGTGGCGTGCGGCTGGATGAGCGCGTGGGCAGCAGTGGATTGGGGCTGGCGATCGTCGGAGATATCGCCGCCAGTTATGGCGGACGCGTGGCGCTGGAGAATGTACAGCCGGGCCTGCGCGCGACGTTGTGGCTGCCGGTGGGGTGAAACGACCAACCTGACGGTGGGTAGTGCCGGCCGCTGGCCGGCAACCACGTGGTCACCGGGAACACCCTGCGGAAACCGGCCAGCGGCCGGCTCTACCAAGCGCCAATCCGACCGGTCGCCGTGCAGCAAGCATCAACGGTGGTGCATCCACCAGCAATCAATTGCGTCCAGCACGATGTGGATGATCAGACCGATGCCGAACAAACGCGTTTTCTTCGGCACGCACAGCCCGGCATAGACCGCAATGGCCGGTGCGGTGTGCAGCGGATGGAAACCAATGCTGCAGCGGTTCGGTGCATAGATCGGGTCGGCCAGCAGATGGTCCAGGTCGATGATCCAGCCCAGCAGCATCAACAACCACGCCGAGGCGAAGCGCTTGCGCCAGAACAGCCATGCCAGCAGGGCTGGCACGGCGGCATGCAGGAACAGGTGGAAGATCGCGCGCGCGCTCATCGGCAACAGTGGCACCGGGCGGGCCCGGTGCCGTCCATCACACCAGCGGTTCGTCAGACAGGTAGGTGTAACCGGTCAAGCCGGCTTCCAGCGCGTCCGACAGTTCCTGCGCGCGTTCCGGCGACAGCTGCGCTGCAGCCACGCGCTGCGCATAGGTCGCCCGCAGTTCGTCCAGGCGGTAACCCACGTAGTCCAGCATCACGTCGGTGGTATCGCCACGGCGCTGCTGGGTAATGGCATAGCCATCGGCATCGGCCAGCACTTCCACCGCGTCGGTATCGCCGAACAGGTTGTGGATGTCGCCCAGGATTTCCTGGTAGGCACCGACCATGAAGAAACCGATGCGATAGCTCTCGCCCGGCTTCATCTTGTGCAGCGGCAGCGAGCTGTCCAGGCTCTCGTTCTCGACATAGGTTTCCACCATGCCATCCGAGTCGCAGGTCATGTCGGCGATGATGCCGCGGCGGTCCGGGGTTTCATCCAGGCGCTCGATCGGCACGATCGGGAACACCTGGTCGATCGCCCACACGTCCGGGATCGATTCGAACACGCTGAAGTTGACGAAATACTTGTCGACCAGGCGCTCGTTCAGTTCGTCCAATACCGGGCGATGGCTCTTCTCGTCATAGCTCAGGCGCGCACGCACGCCATGGGCGATGGCATAGAACAGGTCGTCGATGCGCGCACGCTGCGGCAGGTCGATCTGGCCCAGCGCGTAGCTGGCCAGGCCTTCGGCATGGAAATGCTGGGCTTCCTGGAACAGTTCCACCGCGGGGCGCACGTCCAGCTCGTCATGGATCTCGCGCAGGTGGCGAATCGCCGCCGGCTCGTCGTCGTGCTGGTCCGGCACGCGGCCTTCCTGCGCCTCTTCCACTTCCGAGACGTTGGCGATCAGCACCGCGTGGTGCGCGGTCATCGCGCGGCCGCACTCGGTGACGATGCGCGGTGGGGTCAGGCCGAACTCTTCGCAGGCATTGGCCAGCGGCTGCACGATGTTGCTGGCGTAGGAATGCAGGCCGTAGTTGATCGAGCAGAAGCTGCGCGAACGGGTGCCTTCATAGTCCACGCCCAGGCCACCGCCCACATCGACGTGGGTGATCTTCGCGCCCAGGCGCGACAGCTCCACGAAGTAGCGGGTGGCTTCGCGCATGCCGTTGGCGATGTCGCGCACGTTGGAGATCTGCGAGCCCATGTGGAAGTGCAGCAGGTTCAGGCAGTCGGCGTACTCGGTGTCACGCAGCGACTTCCACAGGTCCAGCAGCTGGCGCGGCGACAGGCCGAACTTGGCCTTGTCGCCACCGCTGTTCTGCCACTTGCCGGCGCCCAGCGAGGCCAGGCGCATGCGCACGCCCAGGCCAGGCTTCACGTCCAGCGACTTGGACTCTTCCAGCACCAGCTTCAGCTCGGACGGCTTCTCGATGACGATGAAGGTCTGCAGGCCCAGCTTGCGGCCGATCAGGGCCAGGCGGATGTACTCGCGGTCCTTGTAGCCGTTGCAGACGATCAGCCCGCCCGGGCGCGACAGCGCCAGCACGGCCATCAGCTCGGGCTTGCTGCCCGCTTCCAGGCCGAAGCCCTCGCCGTGGTGGCTGGCCAGGGTGCCGGCCACGCCGCGGGTCTGGTTGACCTTGATCGGGTACACGGCGGTGTAGCCGCCGCTGTACTCCCAGTCCTGCTGGGCCTGGGCGAAGGCCGCCTGCAGCTTGCCCAGGCGCTGGCCGAGGATGTCCGGGAAGCGCACCAGCAGCGGCAGCTTGGCGCCCGCCGCCCGCGCCGCGTCGACCACCTTGGGCAGCGACACCACCGGGCCGTCCGCCCCGGTCGGTCTCACCACCATGTGCCCGGCCTGATCCACGTCGAAGTAACCGTCCGCCCAATGCGGGATCGAGTAGGTCTTGCGGGCTTGGTCGAGGGACCAATCGGTCATTTCAGTCGGCCTTGTTGGCAATAAAAGGGGGGGCATGATAACGCCTATGTGCCCACAGGTTCGTTATCATGCGCGCCCGCGCCCGTGACAGGTTCCAACCTGAACGGGCCGATCCGTCCGGATGTGGCATCTGTGCCACGCGGCCCCGCCCGCCAGCCCGGCTCCACCCCTCCGAACAGGACTGTTTTCCCATGACTGACAGCAACAACTGGTACATCGAACACTTCGAGCGCACCGGCTCGGCCATCGGCTACCGCATCACCGGCAAGCTGGACGAGGTGCAGTCGCCGTTCCAGAAGATCGAGATCTTCCAGACCACCGACTGGGGCAACCTGATGACCATCGACGGGGCCATCATGCTGACCAGCAAGGACAACTTCTTCTACCACGAGATGATCAGCCACCCGGTGCTGTTCACCCACGCCGCGCCCAAGCGCGTGGTGATCATCGGTGGCGGCGACTGCGGCACCCTGCGCGAAGTGCTCAAGCACACCGGCGTGGAGAGCGTGACCCAGTGCGATATCGACGAGCAGGTCACCGTGATGGCGCGCAAGCACTTCCCGGAACTGTGCGACTCCAACGACGACGCCCGCGCCGAGCTGCTGTTCGACGACGGCGTGGCCTACATGGCCAACTGCCCGGCCGGCAGCGTGGACGTGGTGATCGTGGACTCGACCGACCCGGTCGGCCCGGGTGAGGGCCTGTTCAACAAGGCCTTCTACGAGAGCTGCTTCAAGGCCCTGAAGGACGACGGCATCCTGGTGCAGCAGTCCGAGTCGCCGCTGATGCAGCTGGCGCTGATCAACGAAATGCGCACCGAGATGGGCAAGGCCGGCTTCGGTTCGTTCAAGACCCTGCCGTTCCCGCAGCCGTGCTACCCCACCGGCTGGTGGAGCGTGACCATGGCGCGCAAGGGCGACAGCAGCTTCGACTTCCGCCAGGCCGACTCGGCCGCCAAGGCCTTCAACACCCTGTACTACACCGCCGCGCTGCACACCGGCGTACTGGTGACCCCGCCGTTCGTGCAGGCTGCATTGAAGGGTTGATCCAAAGAAAAACCCGCGCTGGCGACAGCGCGGGTTTTCTGCTTTCTGTAGAGCCGAGCCCACGCTCGGCTGCTCTTCGGACAGGTTGCGGTAAACCAAGCCGAGCATGGGCTCGGCTCTACAGTTACAGCGCCCAGATACCCGCGATCACCGCCACCACCAGGCCCCACTTGATCAGCTGGTAGGCCACCACGCTGCGCTCGCGCAGTGCCTTGGCCTTCAGGCGCACCTTGTAGACGCTGCCGAATGCCTTGTTGACGCCACCGGTCGGGTCACCCGGCAGGTTGGGCGAGGCGCCGCCGGCCAGCAGTGTGGCCGCCACCGCGCGGTTGAACAGCCCCGGCAGGCCGAAGCGCAGCGGGCGGGCGATGTCGCAGAACAGGATCACGCGGTCCTGCTGGGTCTCGTTGTGCGCATGGTGGATGTAGGTCTCGTCGAACATCATCCACTCGCCGTCGCGCCAGCTCTTCTTGATGCCGTCCACTTCGATGTAGCAGGCATCGTCGTTGGGCGTGCTCAGGCCCAGGTGCAGGCGCAGCGAGCCGGCGAACGGGTCGCGGTGCGGGCGCAGCTCACTGCCCGGCGGCAGCTGCGCGAACATCGCCGCACGCACATCCGGGATCGACTCGATCAGCGCCGTGGTCTTCGGGCACAGCGTCTTCGCCGACGGGTGCGACGGGCCGTACCACTTCAGGTAGAAGCGCTTCCAGCCTCGGCGGAAGAACGAATTGAAGCCGGCATCGTTGAACGTGCTGGAGGCGGCGATCTTCTGCGCGTCGCGCAGCGCCAGCGCCTCGTCGCGGATCATCTGCCAGTTCTGGCGCAGCGGCTCCAGCTGCGGGAACTCCTTGCCCGGGTCCAGGAACGGCGTGGTCGGCACCTTCGAGAACATGTACATGACCACGTTGATCGGGGCCATGAAACTGGAGTGGTCCAGCAGCTGGCGCGACCAGCGCGCGCGGACCTTGCCACGGAAGTGGATGTACAGCACGCAGGCCACGAACAGCGCTGCAATGACGATTTTGATGATCAAAGCACTTTCCTCCAGCCGCGGCCGGAACGGGAAACGGGGCGATGCACGGCCAGGCGGCCAGCACCGGTGGGGAACGCGGCAGGGGACGGGGACGTGCCGGAGGGGGGCGGCCGCCGATGTCGCGGGCTAACAGCTTATGGTCGGCAGGCCGTGCGCCGGGGTCAAGTTGCCCGTGCGCCGCGTTCAGCCGGTTGTGGACGAGGCGCAGGGCTGAGCGCGCAAGCGGTTGATACTAAAGCACAACTGGAATAAGTGAGACAGAATTGTCCGATTCTGCGCGACGAACTGTTCCAGCCACGGCCCCGACATTTCTCCGACAAATCGTGGAATAGCGAACTGGCGAGTACTAAAATTAACGAAAACTTAGTAACTCCCTGTAACACCGGTTCGCTTGACGCTTTGCGCCACCCACCGGGTCGTCCGAGACCCCGACATGCACCTTCCTGCCCTGCCATCCTCTTCCTGCGGCGATGACGCCGCCTCCCCGCTGCTGCTCAAGCGCGGCGAGCGTTTCCTGGCCCCGGATGTCTACCGCACCTGCCTGGACGGGCGCGAGGCGGTCATCAAGGACTACTCCCGCTACCGCGGCACCCCCGTTTCGCTGATCGCGCGGCTGATGGTGCGCCGTGAAGCACGCATGCTGCAGCGCCTCGGCGGCTGGAAGCATGCCCCCGCACTGCTCGGCACCCTGGGCGGCCTGGCGCTGGGCATGGAGTTCATCCCCGGCCAGACGCTCAGCACCGCGCAGGCCGTCGGCAATGAAGTGTTCGAGCAGCTGCAGCACGCGCTCAGTCGCCTGCATGCCGCCGGCATCACCCACAACGACCTGCATGGCACCAACGTGGTGGTCAGCGGCGGCGTGCCGGTGCTGCTGGATTTCACCTCGGCCTGGCGCGCCCCGCGCTGGCTGCGCCGCAATCCACTGAGCCGGCAGATGCGCCGCAGCGACATGAAGAACCTGCTGAAGATCCGCCAGCGCGTAACCGGCCAGGCCCCGAGTGCCGCGCAGGCTGCACTGGTGGCCGACCCGGGCTGGGTGGCCGCGGTGCGGCAGGGCTGGAAGCGGTTCTACAAGTGGGCGAAGCGCCGGTAGGGGTCGAGCTCGCTCGACCGCGTTACCGCTCTTTGTAGAGCCGAGCCCGCGCTCGGCTGCTGTTCCTGCATCGCGCGAAATGCAGCCGAGCATCGGCTCGGCTCTACAACATCCCGCCAAACGGGTTACAACGCGTCAGCGTCCAGTTCACCGGTACGAATACGCACCACGCTGCCCAGGTCGTACACGAACACCTTGCCGTCACCGATCTTGCCGGTGCCGGCGGCCTTCACGATGGCCTCAACCACCGCCTCCACCTGGTCATCGGTCACCGCCACTTCCAGCTTCACCTTCGGCAGGAAATCGACCACATACTCCGCGCCACGGTACAGCTCGGTATGGCCCTTCTGGCGACCAAAGCCCTTCACTTCCGTCACCGTGATGCCGGTAACCCCACGCTCGGCCAGTGCTTCGCGCACGTCGTCGAGCTTGAACGGCTTGATCACCGCCATGACCATCTTCATCGTCTATCTCCTGTCTTCCGGCGTGGAGGATAGCGCCTGAACGTGGCCCGTGCGAAGCCGCTGCGGCCTGTCCGGGCAGTGGGTGCCAGCAGTATCCTTGTGTGCGAACGGCCTGCCCGCGCCGGATGCACGGGCCCACCCCCACGGAGCACCCCATGATCGACCTGAACCAAATCGATGACCTCGCCCGTCGCCTCAGCGACCTGGTGCCGCCGGGCCTGCGCGAGTCGCGCGAGGAACTGCAGGCCACCTTCAAGAGCGCGCTGCAGGCGGGGCTGGCCAAACTGGACCTGGTGACGCGCGAAGAGTTTGAAGTGCAGCGTGCTGTGTTGTTGAAGACCCGCGAGAAGTTGGATGCACTGGAAGCGACCGTGCGTGAGCTGGAAAGGCGCTCGACATCAGATTTGAGTTGACGCCACTTTCGCCAGACAGCGAGGCGAAAAGCAGACTACCGCTCATCGTCAAACGCGAAGTGCCTCACGTCCTCGAGATCGAACACGGCACGATCCTGCGTCAGCCGAATCCGGCCGGACACCTGCACGCTGGCAGAGACATTGCACAGGCCAGGACTGTTACGCTCCAGGCATATGCGCTTCTGTTCGGCGTAAAAACGTGCGACCGAACTGGCGGCCCCATGCTTGCCGATATCGAGGATTCGTGCGCCATCGCTACAGCGGGAGTTGCGCAGAACCTCTTCGTGGCGGTTATCCGTTACATATCGAGCTGACAACACGACCTCATCCCGATCATATTTGCCGGGATTCTTAGTGATGGCACACAGCACTTCTTCATGAGGATCGTCTTTTACCGCTGCCGCCCCTACACTGGCATATGCAGATAGCAGCAGGCCCAGCATGGGCACCAATGACGCAGATTTCATAGTCATTTGTCCTTCTCGGTCTTGGGCTGACGCGCTTCCCAGTTTGCAACAGAACCCTCCCCCCTTGGCCTGTTCACCCTTGCTGATGTTGATCCCAAGGCCTTTAGCAACAACCGCCTCCGTGCCGTAAGCACTCCGCTCTGTGGCACGAACCTCATCACTGGTGGCCGCGGCGCGTCCACGCTCCGCCGTATCAATATCGTGCTGATCTTCTTGGGCGATCACCTGCACCCCCGTCTTTGGGCTGTCGACCTTGCTGAGATCGACAGTGACTGTCCCCTTCTGATTGGTATTGGCGAGCGTGACTACCTGTGTTGGAAGCCCATCTGCGGCGTAACTCCAAGTCTGGCTTCCGTTCCCATCGGGGAACGTTAGCGTCGAAATCCTGTTGCGCGCATCGTACGCCCGGTCAATGAGCTGTAGCCCTTTTCCTAACAAGCCCCGCCAGCCACTGCCTTTGTGCTCGAAAAGTCCTAGGGAATGGACTGAGGAAGCCATCACAAGGTTTCATGCGTGGTTTAACTCGGCGGGCTGAAGATCGAACCGGCTGTTACCCCACGGCCCCCTCCCCATGATCGACCTGAATCAACTCGATGATCTCGCCCGTCGCCTCAGCGACCTGGTGCCGCCGGGCCTGCGCGAGTCGCGCGAGGAACTGCGGGCCACCTTCAAGAGCGCGCTGCACGCCGGCCTGGCCAAGCTCGACCTGGTCACCCGCGAGGAGTTCGAAGTGCAGCGCGCCGTGCTGCTGAAGACCCGCCAGAAGCTGGACGCACTGGAAACCGCCGTGCGCGAGCTGGAAGGGCGCGGCGCCGCAGAATGAAAAAAGGAGGCGCACTGCGCCTCCCGTTTACAGATTATTTCCCGGATGGGGCCTTGCAGCAAGGCCCACCGGGCGCCCTAGACTCGCCGGCCTGTCGATCCGGCAGCACAGAGAGGGGCAGCAGCGATGGCGCAGGACACCGATTGGACACCCGTTTCGCATGACACCTGCGGCCAGGTCGCCGGGCCGTTCTATCACGGCACCCGCGCTGATCTGGCGGTGGGCGAGCTGCTGAGTGCGGGCTTCCGCTCCAACTATCGCGACAGCGTGGTGATGAACCACATCTACTTCACCACCATTGCCAAGGGCGCTGGGCTGGCTGCGGAGATGGCCCGCGGTGAGGGGCGGCCGCGCGTGTATGTGGTGGAGCCGACCGGGCCGTTTGAGGACGATCCGAATGTGACCAACAAGAAGTTTCCCGGGAACCCGACGCGGTCGTATCGGAGTGCGGAGCCGTTGCGGATTGTGGGGGAGATTGTGGAGTGGGAGCTGTATGACTCGGAGTTCGTTCGGCAGTTGAAGGCGTTTGTTGCTTCGGGCAGTGGGGAGATCATCAATTGATGACCTACTGGCGTTGGGCGTTGCACACCTCTTCATCGGCTTCATAGATGTCCAGCCCGAGCTCAATGCCGCGCTCACCCAAGGCGAGCAGCGCGCGAGGCGAAAGCGAGACACCACCGTTGCTGCTGCCCATGAAAAGACCGCAGAACAGATCAGGTCGGAAGCGTGCCAGAGACTGCCATACGGCGAGATCGCCGGTGAGCTGATCGAGGATTTCGAAGATCTGAGCGTCCAGATCTTCAGGCTCACGACGCTCCGCATCAAGTTGCCAGCTGCCAGTCCTGGCGATGCGCAGGGTACCTGATTGGTTGCCTCTGAGTTCCTGGCCCTTGTGATGCGAAGCGGTCGGGGTCGCCCCGAGCAAGGCACTGACTTCTTCGGGCAGGAGGTCGTCTCCGAAGAATCGGAGGGTTACCAGGGAATGATCGAATGCGGCCATTGGAATCCAGTGCGTCGGCATCGTTGATGTCAGATTACGGCCGACCTGCCCACAAAGCACCATGCGGCGTGCTTTCGCCTGATACAGCGCGATCCTAGGGCGGCTGGGTTCGGCCATCAAGCCGGCGCATGACCAGATGCAGGCATAGCATCAGACGCCCCGCCAAATCCACGTTCAACACACCTGGGCCATGTCCGCTACGGGTCGCTGGCCGGTCAGTGATCCACAGGAAATACCCTGCGCGAGCCAATGTCCGCTCTCGGCCAGTGGTGGACATTCGCGAACGCCATGAGTTGGGCCGCGAAGTGCTTCAGATCGAAAGAACGCCCAGCATCGACCAGTAAGCCTCCTTCTCGTACGAGACACTCTTGCTGTGCCAGTGATTGCCGCCCCTTAGAGCTTCGTAGTGCCCGATCTCCGTGCTGGACAAAGGGCGCCAGCCAGATCCGCGGCGAAAGCCGCTTGCGACCTCGACGCCAAGGGGGAAACTGGAAAGAGCATTCTGCTGCGCTTGCGCCAGAGACTCGCCGTTGGCTCCGCCGGTGGATGTGGGGTTGGCAAGTTGCACTCCGTCATCCTCCCAGTTGCAGATCGGACATATGGCGTGGGACCCGTAGACGTCTTCCAGGGTCAGGAAGCCACACGATGGACAAGGCAAATCGATCATTGAGAACCAAGAACCTCAGGTAGACGAATCACTGGACTGGCAGGTGTCGCGTAGGGCTGAAGGGGACGAACGTCCGCTTCGGATCGAGAGCGGCCTCTAGCATTCCGGGTCGCGTTGTCTGGCGCCGGCACGTTTGCATTCAGCCAAGAGCGGGCATCAATCGCAAGAGCCTTCCATATCGTGGAGCACCGACACGAAAGTGTGAGCCCCGTCAGGCCGGCTGGATAGGCGATGCAAGATTCTCAAGCTCGACTCTTGCCGCGCTACCGCAAGATGATAACCGGCTAGCGGCCGTGGTCTCTAGAGCAGTTCCATGCCGGAACCAGGCATCTACTCCAGCGATTCGTCACTCCCGCCCTTCTGTCTGGATATGGATAGACGAAACACCGGAAACCAAGGAATGGCTGGACCAAGCATCCAGCTCTTCCGCAATTGAACCACTCAGGAGCCATCCGCGGCCGGTGCACTGTGCCGAAGCCAGGGCAAGAACCACAAACTCAGGCCACGATTGCGCAGCATGACGGGAGCAGGCACTCACCACGAAGCCGCCCTTGTGATATGGCTCGGCGTGGAGATTGCTGACTTCAAGACCTGCTTGCTCAAACATCCGCGCCGCGACCTTGACAGCCGCCTGCTGCGATGTGCAACTGGTGAACAAGCGCCAGTACAACTCCATGAGCCCACAATCTTCCAAAAGGCCCTCTGGGCGCGGTTGCCCTACTTATAGCAGAAGGCGCGCGCCCCTTCCGCTCTTGCCACCGAGGTGCCAGCATCAATGCGCAGGCTCCGCCTTCAACGCGCTTGAACCCCTTCGCAGCAGATACAGTGCAACCAGGAACGGCCACAGCGAGTTGATCGACGAGAACAGGCGCTGTGTCAGCCCCCGGAAGCCTTCCGGATCCGCCCCCACCACGTTCAACCAGAGATAGACGATGCTCGCGATGCTCACCATAGCAGTCACGGCGTACGCCCTTCGGTTGGCAGACCACGCGCTCAGTTCGATGTGCGACATCGCCGGTGCAATGATGTTTGCGATACCGATGGCGTAGAAGCCATGCATCGGATGACCCATGGGCCAGAGCCCATTGGTCAGCATGGAAATGCCAAAAACTAACCAGCAGATTGCACCGACTGCAATCCGGCGACCGGACTCTCGCCATACCCCGATGGAGAACGCCACGAAGCCCATACCGGAGCCGATAGCCGCGATCCTGCCGCAGATGCTTGCAAGCGTTGGCGCCTGCAGCAACTCGCTGGCGTGCTGTGCAAGCGGGCTGTAGCCCGGCGCAAACACGGCGGCAACGCTGGTCCAGAACAGGAACCACGGAAGCGGGACCAGACCCGCGCAGAGAAGCAGTCGGCTGCGGCGTGACACGTGCAGTGGTCCTTGTTTGGCCTGCGCCAGTGCGTGGAATCCAGTTGAACGCTGCCGAACCCTCCTGCTGCAGGCAGGACGATCTTGAGTCACTGCAGCAGTAGCCAGATTGCGCGCGGCACTCGGTGGGTTCAATAGGAAGGAGGTCATTTAAACCATCTAGCGGGTCTCGCAGCGGTTAGGTTACATGAGCGATCACACATATCCGATGGGCGAGTGCTGTCGCATTTGCCGCGCCTTGCATCTCCAACGGAAGGTTCTGACGACTCCGTCCCAGAAGTGCCGCTGCGCCAAGCACGCCAAGGCTCTCGCCCCATCCGACGCTATGCGACAATGCCAAAAGCGTCTCGGGTTTTGGCGGCATTGACCCCTACCCGTTGGCATTCCGCACAACAGCAGGTAATCGTTACTGCGCCACCGTGCATCGGTGGCCGGGACTCGAAAACCCGTTGTTGTGATGAAGTTTGCGCTTGCCAGCCGGCATCACCTTGCGTGGTGCCGGCTGGCAATCCGTCTGCCGGCTATGGCGGGCGGGGCGTGGGGGCCTCGTGCCCACCGGCGATCATCACACACCGGTTTTCGAGCCACGCTCTGCCCGCCACCTTTATCGGTGGCGGCTTCTGCCTGCATGCACGGAGCCCGCCATGACCACACCGCACTCCCCGCCCCCGCGCCCGATCCCGCAAGCGCCCTCGGCCGCTGCGGCCTTGGCCCCCAACAGCCTCATCGCCATCCTGCACGCCATCGGCGCGGGCGCTGCGGCCGACGGCCAGCCTTGGCCCGAGCGGCACCATCTACGCAGCCGGCAGATGGCGTTGTCCGACGCCGACTGCGCGCTCACCGGCCAGCGCATCGTGCAGGAGATCCTGCTGGCGGCCGAGCGCACGCGCCAGAACGGTGAGCCGGAGCAGTACGTCGGCGACCGGGTGATGGAGGGGCTGGTGATGGCCGATCTGGCGCTGACCGCCTTCATCCACGAGCGGATGCGACCCAAGGACTGAGCGCGCTTATGGCGCGGACCTATCTGCCTGTGTGCGGGGTGACGAATGAAGATGCACGGCCTTGCCGCTGCGGCGGTGTGCATCGCGGTGATCGGCGCGATGTGGGTGGAGTGGCCTGAGCCTGCGAGCGATCAGGTGTGGGCCTACCAGAAGCTGCAGCCGGCCGATTACCGCCTGCTGCACAGTGATGCGCTCGGCTTCGTGACCGCGAAGGCCCACGAGGGTTTTGAACTGCATACACGCCATGCCAGAGCAACGTCCTTCGAGATCCGATGCAAGGGCGTGCTGGTGATGGAGGTGGAGAATGCGCCCTCGCGCGTGCTGATCCGCATGCCCGCCGATGCACGGTGGCGGGCGCCGGACATCGAGCGTCTGCGCACCAGCTTCGAGCGCTGGCTGGATCTGCATCAGAGCCAGGGGCGGTTGCTGGTGGAAGGTGCGGGGCCTTCGTGGGTTGAGGCGCGGTTTGGGCGCTTCAATGGGGCGATGCCTGATGAGCAGCGGTGTCTACTTGGGGCGCCGCACCGCGATTGACGAGAATCCCCCCGACCGGCCATCCATAACACGAAGCCACCGAAAGCTCTCTCGACAGCAAAGGCGACTCCTGGTCTCACCCGCGCCACAGGCGGTGCCCCTGCCATCCTGCCGCAGCCCCGAGGCTCTTCACTCGAACTTCGTTCGTCAGGCCAGCCGCGAGGTGGGCATCGACACGTTCACGCCAATCCTTGGAATCAGCGGTTGTCGCTTCCAGAAGTTTGCGAAGCAGGAGCAACAGAAAGAAGGAGCGGTTCGGCGCATACGGTGCCTCATGTTCAGACCATCCCGCCGACCGAGGACGAACCGCCGAAACACCGAGCTCCTTGTTCCAAAGCCTGCTGTGATGTGCAACGACGTTTCGCGCCACGCTGGTGACATGCAGCCAGTTCGCGAAGACGGGGGCTGCCAGGCCCATCTCACCCGCAACAGCTTTCTGCTCACGGGTACGAAGCGCTTTGTAGAGGCGGGAGAGCGACCCCAGCGACATGACTTCCGTTGCCATCCAAACCGGTACTTTGGGAAACGCCGGTGAGGTGTACTTGTCCCGGTAGTGCCGAATGAACGTCTCCCTGGAGCGCACCACTTCACTTTCGACGCCATCCAGCCAATCTGCATGCTCCTGTCCAGCGAAGGTCAGATTACACGCTTCCAGATGGCCGAAGGCGCCGCTCGCATGCGCAAAGTGGTACGTGAGCACGGTCCGCGTTGCGACCTCGATATGGCCGACGGCCTCCATCACCAGGTCTCTAAGCGCTCTATCGAACTCATAGAGGCTTATCGCTTCTTCGAATGTCGCTTGATCGCGGAAATTGTCGCTACCGGGCATGCGCTGTGTGTAGAGATAGCCCATAAGACGATAGTAGCCGACACGCTGCAGGTATCGATTGGCATTGGCGGTATCACCAATGGCAAGCCCGCGCTGCTGGAGCAGATCCAACTGTTCCTGAATCGACAGGGGCGGTTTGCGGTAGCGGGTCATCCCGACTCCAATCAGCAGGCAAAAAAAACCCGCCAATTTGAGCATGTCGCGAACTAGCGCGTCAGAGGCTTGGCGGGTGTGTTGGGTGAATTTTAGCGCCCCTTTTGCTTACCTTCAAGTAAATGTGTGTAGTTCTGGTGAAATGTAAATGCCTGTACGAAAAGCACTTCATGGGGAATTTTCTTGGATTTCCGCAGTCTCCTGGGCGCAGATCCAGTGAGGTGAAAGGCCGGCCCGGGCGAGCGGCAACGGCCTATTCCCCGGCGTTGTTCCACGTCATATCGGTTGAGTTCCGACACTCGATCGCGGACACCGGCCGCTATGAAGCGCGCAGGCGCACTCCAACGGTCTGCCGGAATCCCCCTAGCCGCTTCACCTGAAATCCCCGATATCCCACGCGGAACGCCTGCCGCACCATCAAGCGCCCCTCCGCAGGAAACCACACATGAGCCTGGCGCTGGTCCACAGCCGTGCCCGCGCCGGGGTCGATGCCCCGCTGGTGCGGGTGGAAGTGCATCTCTCCGGTGGCCTGCCCGCCACCCAGATTGTCGGCCTGGCCGAGACCAGCGTGCGTGAATCCCGTGAGCGCGTGCGTGCCGCCCTTCTTTGCGCGCGCTTCGACTTTCCGCAGCGACGCATCACGCTCAACCTCGCGCCCGCTGACCTGCCCAAGGAAGGCGGGCGTTACGACCTGGCCATCGCGTTGGGCATTCTGGCAGCCAGTGGCCAGATCGATCCGCAGTCGCTGCTGCAATACGAGTTCCTGGGTGAGCTTGGCCTGACCGGCGAGCTGAGGCCGGTGGCCGGCGCGCTGCCGGCGGCGATTGCGGCGGCTGATGCCGGGCGCATCTTGGTGGTGCCGCCGGGCAATGCCGCCGAGGCGGCCCTGGCCGAGCACGCCGATGTACGTGTGGCGCGCACGCTGCTGGAGTGCTGCGCCGGGTTGGGCAATCCGCGCCTGTTGCCGTCCGTGGAGCGCGTAAACACGACGCCGTTGCCACTGCCCGATCTGGCCGACGTGCGCGGGCAAGCGCATGCGCGGCGCGCGTTGGAAGTGGCGGCCGCCGGTGGGCACCATTTATTGCTGATCGGCAGCCCTGGCTGCGGCAAGACGCTATTGGCCTCACGCCTGCCCAGTCTGTTGCCGGACACCGAGGAAGCCGAGGCGTTGCAGCTGGCCGCGATTGCGTCGGTGAGTGGCGAAGGGCTGGACCCAAGACGGTGGCGGCAGCGGCCCTTCCGGGCGCCACATCACAGTGCCAGTGCGGCGGCGCTGGTGGGCGGCGGCAACCCGCCCTGCCCCGGTGAGATCTCGCTGGCCCATCACGGCGTGCTGTTCCTGGATGAGCTTCCAGAGTGGAACCGCAGTGCATTGGAAACCCTGCGAGAGCCGCTGGAATCCGGCCACATCCGCATCGCCCGCGCGGCACGCAGCGTGCAGTATCCGGCGCGATTCCAGCTGGTGGCGGCGATGAATCCCTGCCCCTGCGGCTGGGCCGGCGACCGCAGTAACCGCTGCCTGTGCAGTGATGATCGCATCAACCGCTACCGTGCGCGGGTTTCTGGCCCGCTGCTGGACCGCATCGACCTGCATATCAGTGTGGCGCGTATGGACGCAGTGGAGTTGCGGGAGAGCACGCCACTGGGTGAGCCCAGTGCTGCGGTACGTGCACGGGTGGAAGCCGCCCATGCCCGGCAGCAGGCGCGTGGCGGGCTCAATGCGCATCTCCCGCCAGCGGCGCTGCGGACGTGTACCCGACTGAGCGAGGGTGATCAGGACATGCTGGAGCAGGCCATCGAGCGTCTGCAGCTTTCCGCACGTGCGATGCACCGGATTCTGCGGGTGGCGCGCACGATTGCGGATCTGGCGGGTTGCGAGGTGATCCAGACGGCGCATCTGGCTGAAGCGATCGGCTATCGGCAGTTGGACCGGGGAAAGCCTTAGAAATGCCGGTCGGGTTGGCTATTGGTAGAGTCGACCGTTGGTCGACTCTCGCGCGAAGCGCGGCCTTCTGAGAGGTAGATGCGAAGAGCGGTCGACTAACAGTCGACCCCACCAAGGGCAGGCATCAGGCTGCCGAATGCACCCGTCCCCGCCTCGCCAGCGACGCCACCCGACGGCTGACCAGCGCGTGCAGCTCCGCCAGCTCCGATGCCCGGCCAGCCGTCATGTTCCCGCCGAACAACACCCGCGACAACGCCGCCTCGTCGCTGTCGTGCGGGTGCTGCCACCGGTCCCGGTACACCTTCTGGCACACCAGCCAGGCCCGGCGCAGCCCACCGCCGGGCAGCGGGCGGACCACGCGTTCGTAGACGTGCCAGAACTGGTACTCGGCCTGCAGGTCGATCACAGGTGCCACGGACGGCGCCTGCCGGGGCCGTCCTGGGCCTCGGATGCCGAACAACCGGGTTGGCGGGGTCTGCTGTGCCATGCGCACAGGATGACCCAGCAACATTGTGGGAACCTTGCGTCGCCGCCAGAAAATCCCTGTTGATTGCGCAAGGCGGGGTTTGGGCGTTTCTAGGGGGTCAGAACGCCATCGAGGTACTGAACATCAGCTGCCGTGGCGCGCTGCGCTGCAGGGTCTGGTAGTCCCCCGAGAACGACGAGCCGGCGATGGTGGCGGTGCCGATGTTGTGGCGATTGAACAGGTTGCTCACGTCCAGCCGCAGCTCCAGCCCGGGCACTGGGCTGTCCGCACCGAATCGATACGCAGCATAGGTGTTGACCTGCCAGAACGTGGGCACGCGGATGTCGTTCTCGTAGGTGAAGGGCTGGCGCAGGTACGAGGTGCTGGTGGCACCGAAACGCCAGTCACCGAAGTGGGCGGACAGGTCGCTGACCAGCGAGATCTGTGGGTAGCCCGGCTGGGCGTTGCCCTTGATCGGGTACACCGTGTCACCCACCGCGAAATCGCTGTCGTAGTACGAACGGGCCACGGCCACGCCCTGGTAGAACTGCAGGTGGTCGGTGAGGTCGGCGGTGGTGCCAAGGTCGGCACCGATCACGTGCATCTTCGGCATCAACCGCACGGTGTTGATCTGTGCGAACTGGGTGCCGATGGCGGCCGACAGCAGGCGGTTGCGGATGTCGTTGTAGAACACGTCGCCGGTGATCGTCAGCCGGTCGAAGCGATGCGATGCACCCACGGTGAGGTTCCAGTTCTTTTCCGGACGCAGGGTACCCGCTACGCGGTCGAACTCTTCCTGGTCGGTGATGGTCCACGCCGAGGCGGTGTAACCGATGTTGCCGCGCTGAGCGACGCGATAGCCGTTCATGGTATTGGCCAGGTCGATGAAGGCATCGGTGGATTCGGTCGGGCTCCAGAACAGCGAGACGTGCGGCAGGAAGTTGCTCTTCGCGCGCAGCGTGCCGTTCACCGGCCGGTCCTTGGCATCACCCAGGCCGCCACCGCGGGTGCGGAAGTCCACGGCCTTGAAGCCGACACCCAGCTTCAGCGTGTCGTTCAACACGATGTCGTCCTGCAGGTAGAACTGGCGCGAGCGGGTCACCCAGCTCGATGCGTTGTCGGTCTTGAACGCGGGACCGTACACATCGAACGGACCGGTGGCCTTCAGCGGCGGGCCCTCGCCCAGCAGTGGCTGCTGGTACCACTCGGTCTTGGCCGCAGCCTTGCTCTTCTCCTGCCAGAAGCCGGCGGTGAAGGTGTGCGCGCCGGTCTCGAACTGCAGGTTGACCATGCTGCCCAGGCGGTTGAGGCCCGGCGTCTGTACCTGTTCGGAGAACGGTGCGCCGTTGGGCGACGGTACGGTCGGGTCGGTCAGCGTGGCCTGGGTGTGGCTGTTGGCGTTGTACAGCTGCACGTTGCCACTCAGCGCCGGGGTGATCTGGAAGCGATGGTTGATCGATGACACGCGGTCGCGGGTGGTCTGGCCGGTGTCGTACGGAATCAGTTCGGACAGCTCACCGCAGGTGTAGGCGCCGCAGGATTTGTCCGCGTTTTCCGGCGAGGCCACGTACCACGCCCACGCATAATCGGAATAGAAGATGTCGGCCTTCCAGCCCAGCTTGCGGATCATGTCGAAGGAGATGTTGTTGTAGCCCCAGACCTTGGCCTTGCTGTCGGACAGGAACACGGTGACATCGCCCCAGGCGACGTCCTGCTGCAGCTTCAGGTCACCGCGCAGGAAATTCTGCGTGCCCTCGCCCTGATACTTGTCGGCGGACACGCGCTGCAGGTCGACCAGCACTTTCGGGCCCTGCTCGCCGAGCTGGCCGGTCTGCCCCGATACGGTGGTGACCAACGTGTTGTTGCTGCCCACACCCTGCTTCACGCGCAGGCTGGGCGTGTCCTGCAGGTCGCGCAGGCGGTATTCCAGGCTGCCGCCGTTGACGCTGCTGGAGAACACGCCGACCGGTGCGCCGCCAGGGCTGACCGTGATCGCGCCGATGCCATCGGGCACGCCCACGTTCACCACGCTGGTGCCGGTAAGCGAGAGGAAGCCGTTGTCGTTCAGCGGCACGCCCTCGAAGGTGATGCCCATTTCATTCATGCGGAAGCCGCGCACGAACAGGCTGGTGGCCGAGATATCCAGGCCCAGCCCGTCGGTGGCGGTGTAGCTGGCGCCCGGCACCTGCTTGAGCATGGCCAAGCCGTTGTTGCCGGTGACCATCGCGTCGAGGTCTTCGGCCTTGATGATGTAGCGGTTGGGACCAACCACCTGGGTCGGTGCCACGGCCGCACCGCGCGGTGTGGCGATGACCTGCAGGGCGTTGAGCGTGGTGGGCGTGTCGAGCGCGGCGTCGTGCGTTTCTGCGGCGTACGCAGGTGTGGTGATGGCCGCGATGATGGCCAGGGCAAGGCGCGTCGTGGGTGGGGTGTTCATGGGCAGATCCAGGTGCAGGGAGAGAGCGGCGCAGGCGCACGCCCAGCGCGTTGCAGCACCGGTGTCGGTACCCTGGCTGGCGGTGCGATTGCGTTGAGGGAGTGACGGCGCGGTGCGCGACGGTCAGCAGAGGAAGACGATCCTCTGCCTCAAAATTCGATGGAGTGATTTCGACGTGCGAAATTCTTGCATCGCACTGCCGCATCCGCCATTGCACCGTGGTACAGCGCAGATGGTGATGGGGATGTATGGGCTATACGCAGGTATACATCCAAGCCAGGCTAGCGAGCAGTCGTGGACTGCTTCCACTCATCGATCAGAGCCACAACGGCAGCATGCAGCTGGGCGGCATCAAGCTCATACGCATGGCGATCTACATCTTCGTCGCAATACATGTCAGCAGCACAGAAGATGCTGGACAGGCACGTTGAAAGCGCTACGTCATCCAAAGCCGGCAAGTCGAGATCCCGCTCGATCTTCCATAGCTCGATGTAGGACTCGGAGAAAACTTGCGCCGACAACCGCTCGTTGGCGAAGGACTGAGCAAACATCATCAAAGTCCAGCTCATGATGTGCGTCCGATCATTGCAGGACGAAGCGCTCAATGGCACGTGCCACGCCTTCGTCGGCATTGCTGGTGGTCCCGAACCGCGCCACCGCCTTCACCGCGTCGATGGCATTGCCCATCGCCACGCTGGTGCCGGCGTACTGCAGCATGGTCAGGTCGTTCTCCTGGTCGCCGATGGCCATCACGTTGGCACGGTCGATGCCCAGGTGCTCGGCCAGCTTCTGCAGGCTCGGGCCCTTGCCGGCGCGGTGGTCGAACACTTCCAGGAAGAACGGCGCGCTCTTCAGTACCGCGAAGCGCTCGGTCAGTTCGCTCGGCAGGCGCGCGATGGCGGCATCCAGCACGTCCGGCGCGTCGATCATCATCAGCTTGATGAAGGACATCGATGGATCCATGTCCTCCACGCGGCGGTACGACAGCGGCATCCGCGAGAGATGCGAGTCGGCCACGGTGTAGTAGCTGATGTCCTGGTTGGGCGTGTACATGCGCCGGCTGTCCAGCGCCTGGAAGTGCACGCCCAGGTCGCGGGCGACCTGCTCGCAGAACAGGAAGTCGTCGAAGCTGAGCGGATACTCGACCACGGTTTCGCGCGTGCCGATGCGCTGCACCAGGCCGCCATTGCAGGCGATGCAGTAGTCGTCGTTGCCGTTGATGCCGAGCTCGTGCAGGTACGGCGCCAGGCCGGGGACCGGGCGGCCACTGGTCAGCACGATGTGCACGCCCAGTGCGCGCGCCTGCGCGATGGCCTGCCGAGCGCGTGCGGTGAGCTGGTGCGACGTGTCCAGCAGCGTGCCATCCATGTCGATGGCGACCAGTTCGATGGTCGATTGCCGGCGGCCCATGTCCATTGCGTTCAACTCGTGCGGGGCACGCCAGTTTACCCCCTCATGCCCGGTTCACCTCTTTGCCCACGTTGGCCGGGATACTGCGGGAGCCTGTGCGTCCCCCACCGCAGGACGGCCCGTTGACCGCCCTTCCCTGAAGAACCTTGCGACGCATGACCTACCGTGCCCCCGAAACCAATGACAGCGCGCCCCTGGCCCAGCAGATCGAACAGATGATCGACGAGCTGCCCGGCGACCAGGTGAGCGTCGGCACCCTGCTCAGCGCGCTGGGCGATGAGGGCCTGCTGCTGATCGTGATCCTGCTCTCGGCCATCTTCATCATTCCGGTGTCGATTCCCGGGCTGAGTACGGTGTTTGGCGCCTCGATCCTGCTGATCGGCCTGAGCCGGGTGCGCAACCGCCCGCTGTGGGTGCCACAGAAGCTGGCCCGCCGCGAGATCGCCACCGACAAGCTGAAGACCAACCTCGGCCGTGCGCTGAAATGGGTGCACCGCATGGAGCGGCTGTCGCGGCCGATGCGGCTGGCGGTGATGGTGCGCTCGAAGAAGATGATGCGCCTGAACAACCTGATGCTGGTGTTCGCGACCCTGCTGTTGATGGCGCCGGCCGGGCCGATACCCTTCAGCAACACGCTGCCGGCATTGGCGCTGATGTCGTTTGCGATTGGCTTCATCCAGCGCGATGGCGCGGCGGTGGCGGCCGGTTATGGTTTCGTGGTGGCAACGGTGGTGTATTTCGGCGTGCTGCTGGGCGGCGTGGGATTTGCTGCGGAATCGGTGTTCAGCGGGTTCCGCAGCAGTACCGCGGAACTGTAGAGCCGAGCCCACGCTCGGCTGCTGTTCGCTCGGTGCACGGAAACCCGCGCGCTGCGCGCGTAAGCCGAGCATGGGCTCGGCTCTACAAAGGCCGGATCCACAGCAGTCGAGTGTGGCTCGACGCTACACAGCTACTTGGCCGACACCCGCCACACCACGTCGCCCACGTCGTCGGCCACCAGCAATGCGCCTTCGGCATCCATCGCCATGCCCACCGGTGCGCCCATCAGGGTCTTCTCGTCCTTTGAGGCGAAGCCGCTCACCACGGTCTGCGGGCGCCCGGTCGGCTTGCCGTCCTTGAACGGTACATACACCACTTCGTAGCCGCTCAGCGGTGAACGGTCCCAGCTGCCGTGCTCGCCGATGAAGGCACCGCCGTGGTACTGCGCCGGCAGTGCCTGTCCGGTGTAGAACAACAGGCCCAGGGGTGCCACGTGCGAGCCGATGGCGTAGTCCGGCACGATCGCCTTGGCCACCAGGTCCGGCCGCTGCGGCTGCACGCGTTCGTCCACGTGCTGGCCGTAGTAGCTGTAGGGCCAGCCGTAGAAGCCATCTTCCTTCACCGAGGTGAGGTAGTCCGGCACCAGGTCGGCACCGATCTCATCGCGCTCGTTTGCCACGGCCCACAGCTGGCCAGTGCTCGGCTCCCAGTCCAGCCCGGTCGGGTTGCGGATGCCCGACGCAAAGATGCGGCTGCCGCGGGTGGCTACGTCCACCTCCAGCACGACCGCGCGGCGGTATTCGACGGCCAGGCCATTTTCAGTAATGTTGCTGTTGGAGCCGACGCCCACGTACAGCTTGCTGCCATCGCGGCTGGCCAGCAGTTCCTTGGTCCAGTGGTGGTTGATGGTGCTGGGCAGGTCGGTGAACTCGCGGCCCTTGTCGGACATGCGGGTTTCGCCGGGCACATAGTGGTACTGCATGATGTTGCCGGTGTTGGCCACGTACAGCGTGTCGCCGATCAGCTGGATGCCGAACGGCGAATGCAGGCCCTCGATGTAGACATGCTGGGTCCAGGTGTTCGTTCCCGGCGTGCGGCGCAGCAGGGTGACCCGGTTCCCGCCCTTGCCGGCCTTGCCCGAGCGCGCTTTGACCTTGCCGGCAATCCACTGCTTGGGCGTGGTGACCGGTTCTTCGCCGGGGCCGTTGCCTTCCACCACCAGTACATCGCCATTGGGCAGGGTCAGCAGGCGCCGCGGATGCTGCAGGTTGGCGGCGATGCGCTCGATCTTCAGGCCCTCGGCCACCGTGGGGGTCTGTCCATCAGCCCAGCCGACGCCCTTGGGCACCTGCATCGGCGGCATCAGGAAGTTGGCCGGCTTGGGCAGTGGCGGTTGCGGGCCCGACTGGTCGGCGGGATGGTATTCAGCCTTGCCGGCGCAGGCCGACAGCATCACGGCCAGCGCCAGGGCGCCCATGGTGGGCAGGATGTGCTTAGCCATGACGACCTCCCTGCAGCACCGGCGGCTGCAGTGACAGCAGGATCAGGCCCAGGGCAATCAGGGCCACGGTCAGCGCCGACAGGATCGTGCCCGGCACCGCAACGGCGTACGCATCGCGGCTGTGCACGAAGGCGTTCCAGATGGCCAGCACCACCGCGACCAGGTTGAGCAAGAAGTCGATGCGGTCGATGCGGGTGGCCGTGCCGTTGCGGCGCCAGACCGCGAACAGGTTGATCAGGCGCGGCACGATGGCGATCAGCAGGCCGAAGGTGATCAGCCAGGCGGCTGCCTTGCCCCACATCACCTCGGCGCTGTTGAGGTAGATCGCGTCGAAGATCAGTGCGCCGACGAAGAAACCGAAGGGTATCGGGTTCAACAGGCTGAACAGTGTGGTGCCGAGGCCGCGATGGGCCTGGGCGAGCGGATTGACCATCATCGTGCTCCGTGCGGAAGGGTGCACGGGCTGTAGTAGCACAGCGCGATGTGAGGGCGCGCGATGATGCCCCGGCGGGGCTTCCACACCCACCGGGCAGGCACCGCGCTACGCGGGCTCGTCCTCGCGCACCTCGTGGAAGGGCAGCATCGTCTCGAAGCCGAATTCGTGTTCCATGCTGGTGCGGACCAGGCCGCCGATGGCGTAGCGGCTGGTGTTGGCATGCACGTCTATGCCACCGGGCCGCCACTCGGTGCGCAGATGCAGCGTCTCTGCGCGTCGCATGACGATCCGTTCCTCCTGCAGCAGTGCGCGACGGTATTTCTTCATCAGCAGGCGCAGCGGTTTCACCGTGGTGATGCCGAATGCTGCCAGTTCGGGCAGCAACTCGGCGATATCGGCATCGTCGCCATAGTCGTGGCTGCGCGTATGCACGGACAGCACCACCTTGCGGATGACGGCAACCGAGAGCGGAGTCTGGTCCGCGCGTGCACGGGCACGCTGGCGTGCCTTCTTCATGTGTGACTTCACCTGCATGCGATTACCCAGGTTTCCCGTACCTCGAAGCAAGCACGCGATGATGGCGTGAAGGCATTCGAGTGCCCCGTCATAACTTGACGTACTAAGCGTTTGTGACGCAATTGGCACATTCGCACATTGCGGGTGTGAAGAGGTAGGGGGTTGTTCGTTGTGTCGCGTTTGGCTCGTTGCGATGGGGCAGTTCCGCCCCGCCGTCCTGCCATGCCGATTCACAACAGAAGGATTCGTGTATGAAGCGACACACGCAACGCTCCGCGCCACCGCGCTCTGCGCGCCTGGCCCTCGCCACTGCCCTGGTACTGGGCAGCCTGGCCGTCACCGCCCAGGCCCAACAGGCCGATCCACTGGCGGGGATACAGTGGCACCTGCTCAACACCGGGCAGACGGTCCCGGCTGACACACTGCCGGTGGCAGGCAACGACCTGAACGTGGATGGCCTGTTCCGCAATGGCATCCGTGGCCAGGGCGTCACCATCGCCATCGTCGACGACGGCCTGCAGATCGCGCACCCGGACCTTGCGGCCAACGTGGCCGCTGTAGCCGGCAAGAACTTCACCAATGGCTCGAACAACCCCACCCCGACCAATCCCGATGTCGACAACCACGGCACCATGGTCGGCGGTATCGCCGGTGCGGTGGGCGCCAACAACCTGGGCGTGCGCGGCGTAGCCCCGGCGGCGACGCTGAAGGGCTTCAACCCGATTTCGCGCTCGGCCCTGGGCAACCAGCAGAGCAACATCGAGTACGCCTGGTGGGACGGCGCGGAATCGGCCGACGTGCAGGTGTTCAACAACAGCTGGGGCGCCGGCCCGGGCAATCCGAACCTGCCGCTGGCGTACAGCGAAAACACGATACGGTCGTACGAGCAGGCACTGTCGGGTACGCGCGGTGGCCGCGGCGGCATCTACGTGAAGTCGGCCGGCAACAACTTCAACAATGCCTCCATCAGCCAGACCCAGGATGTCTGCACCACCGACACCAAGAACCGCAACACCGGCTGCGTGCCGGCCGGCCGTGATCCGCGCAACAACCTGTTCAACGTGATCACGGTAGGCGCGGTGCGCGCCGATGGCGTGCGCTCGTCTTACTCCTCCACCGGCTCGGCCTTGTGGGTGTCGGCCTTTGGTGGTGAGTACGGCCTGCAGGCACAGTTTGCGCCCGGCCTGGTGGCGCGCGCGTACGACCCGGCGATCGTCACCACCGACGTGACCGGGTGCGCGCAGGGCAGCAACAAGAACACCAACCGCCAGAACACCCTGGACAGCAATCTGTCGGCCATCGACAGCACCTGCAACTACACCGCCAAGATGAACGGCACCTCGGCGTCGGCGCCGATGGTATCGGGCGTGGCGGCACTGGTGCTGGAAGCCAATCCGAACCTGTCCTATCGCGATGTGAAGTACATCCTGGCCACCACCGCCACCCGCAACCACCCGAACCAGCCGGCGGTGACGCTGGCCGACGGGCGCACGCTGGTGCCGGGCTGGACGGTGAATGCTGCCGGCCGTGCCTACAGCAACTGGTATGGCTTCGGCGTGGTCAACGCTGCGCGTGCAGTGCAGGTGGCCGAGAACTTCCAGTCGCTGGGCCCGCTGGTCGACAGCGGCTGGCGCAACACGACGCGTACCGTGGCCATCGGCAACACCTCGGCTGCCGCCGCACGCCTGACCTTCCAGTTGGCCAACGGCGCGCGCAACATCGAAAGCGTGCAGCTGGGCTTCCGGGTCAACCACCGCAACACGCGCCAGCTGCAGTTCGTGCTGGTGTCGCCCAGCGGCACCCGCAGCGTGGTGCAACCGGCGTTCACCGCGATCGGTTCGGGCACGGGTGGCGCGCAGAGCAATTTCACCAGCTGGGACCTCCTGTCCAGCAATGCCTTCCTGGATGAGAATGCCAGCGGCACCTGGACGCTGGAAGTCACCGACATGGGGCAGGCCGCGACCGCAGCATCGCGCGGCAACCTCGAATTCTTCAAGATCCGCGTTCTGGGGCACTGATGATGAAGACCACCATTCTGTTGAGCACGCTCGCCTTCGCGGCGATGACCTCCCCTGCCTGGGCGCAGAGCTCGGGGCAGACCCCTCCAGCCAGGACCCTGTCGACCGTGGATGCGCAGGAACTGAAGGCGTCCGCTACCGGCCGCACGTTCGATGTGGGCGGCACGCGATTCCAACTGTCCCCCTCGGCCACCGTGAAGCAGGCCAGCGGCGGCCAGTTCACGATCACCCCGCAGGCGGCGGCGACCACCAGTTCGCGCACCAAGCGTTCGCTGGATGGCGCAACGGCGGCACCTGCCGATGCCGGCGCCGGCAAGTTCGCCGCAGCGGTCTCCCGTGACGGCGCGCCGGTAGTGGCGACGTCGCGGGTCAAGGTGTTCTTCACCGATGCAGCCTCGGCCCAGCGCGCGGCTACGGCCACCGGTGGCACCGTGGTGAAGGTGTCGAAGGCTTCGGGCCAGGCCATCGTGGAGTACCCGTCGGTAAACGCTGCGCTGGATGCGACCACCAGGCTGCTGTCCACCGCCGGTATCCGCGCCACCGAGCCGGACGTGGTGCAGTGGGAAGAGACCAAGTAAGGCGTTGAGTGGTGCCCCTGGCCGGTTGGCTCTCCTGGCCGGCCGGGGGATTGGTGTGCGTTGCGACTGTAGAGCTCAGACGATGTTCGGCACTACAGTTCTGCATCAACGGAAGGATTGACCGGTTGCTGTCGAACGCGCTGCCGGCGATCGAGCGGTAACCGCTGCCCGGCGGACGATTCCCCGGTGCGGTTGGAATGTGCCAACCAAGGTTGGCACCTACCAAAGCAGGGTGATGTGTCGTCCCACGGTCGGCCCCCACCCGGTCGGTAGTGCCGGCCGCTGGCCGGCGGAAGGTTTCACCGCACAGTGGGAATGTGCCAACCAAGGTTGGCACCTACCAAAGCAGGGTCAGACCAGGGCCGCGAGAGCCTGCACCAGCGCATCCATCTGCGCCGGCCGGGTGAACACCGACGGTGTCACCCGCACGCAGGCGCCCGACTCCAGGCCATCGCGATGGGTGGTGAAGATCCGATGCTCATCCAGCAAGCGCTTCTGCAGTGCCTGATTCTGTTCTACCGAGGTGTGGCCGCGCAGGCGGAAGCTGGCCAATGCGCTGGCCAGCGCCGGATCAGGCGAAGACAGCACTTCGATATGCGCCATCTGCCGCGCAGGCACGGTCCAGCGCTCGCGCAGGTAGCGCAGGCGCGCCTGCTTGTTGGCCGCGCCGATGCGCTGGTGCAGCGCGATCGCTTCCGGCAGCGCCAGGTAAGCGGCGAAGTTGACCGTACCGGTGTGCACACGGCTGCCCACGCGGCCATCGTCGGTCTCGCCCATGTACGGCTCCAGGTCCGCAACGCGGCCCTTGCGCACATACATCGCGCCGACGCCGACCGGTGCACCGATCCACTTGTGCAGGTTGATGCCAACGAAGTCGGCCTTGAGCTGCGGCACCGCGTAGTCGATCTGGCCAAACCCGTGTGCTGCATCAACGATCACGTCGATGCCGCGTGCGCGCGCACGTTCGGCGATTTCGGCCACCGGCAGCACCAGTCCATGGCGATGGCTGACCTGGGTCAGCAGCATCAGTTTCAGGCGTGGCAGCCGCGCGAACGCGGCCTCGTAGGCCTGCAGGATCTGCGCATGGTCGGGCACGGCCGGCAGCGCGATGCGCTCGACCTGCACGCCGCGGCGCTGCTGCAGCCAGCGCATCGCGCCGATCATGCTGTCGTAGTCGATGTCGGCGTACAGCACCTGGTCGCCAGGCTGCAGGCGGTTGTAGCCGCCGATCAGCGCCAGCATCGCCTCGGTGGCACCGCGGGTGAGTGCGATCTCGTCGGCGCCCACGCCCAGCAGTTCGGCCACCTGCCGCTGCGCCGCCATGTACTGCGCCGGGAACTCACGGCGGCCATACCAGGCATTGCCTCGGTTCACTTCCGCGGTGTGGCGCTGGTAGCTGGCCAGCGTCTCGCGGCCCATCGCGCCCCAGTAGCCGTTCTCCAGATGGTTCACTTCGTCGGTGAAATCGAAGTGGCTGGCCACGGCGGCCCAGTAGTTTTCATCGCGGGCCAGCACGTCCGGCGCCGCGGTCGTTGCGGGAATCTGCATGGACGCAGCGTAACGCGTGGCAGCCATGGCTGGCAGTGAAGAAAGTGCGGCTGCGGCCGGCAGCAAGGTGCCGGCACGCAACAGGGAGCGGCGGGCCGGGTCCATCAGAAGCTCAGCCGGTACTGTGCGTGCAGGTTGGCACCGTCGGTGTCGTATGGCGCGTTGCGCGAGTAGACCAGGCCGCGACTGGCCTGGAAGGTGGCTTCGTCCGGATAGCGGTCGAATACGTTGTCGGCACCGACGCGCAGGCTGTGATGTTCGTTGATGCGATAGCCGACGGCCAGGTCGAGGAAGCTCATCGCGCCGAAGCGCTGGTAGATATCGCCCACTGCATTGCCGCTGGAATCGGTCCAGGCGCCGTAGTAGCGCATGCGTGCCATCAGCGACCAGGCGCCGATGTCCCAGCTGCCGGTCAGGCTGCCCTTGTGCTCGGGCAGGCGATCCTCGAACAGCACGCGCTGGGTCTCGTTGGTGGCCACCGAGGTGCTGCCGTTGTCCACGCGGGTGCGGTTGTAGTTGTAGGCCAGGGTCAGCGTCATGCGGCCCGCGCCGAGGTCGCGCAGGTAGTTGCCGACCACGTCCACGCCGGTGGTGGTGGTGTCGAAGTCGTTGGTGAAGTAGTTCACCGAGGCATAGCCCAGCGGATTGGGCGTACCGGCCGGAATGGCGAAACTGGCCGACTGGCTGAAGCGGTCGGTGAGCTTGATCTGGTAGACATCCACCGAGCCGGACAGGCCCAGGTCGGTGCGCCAGGTCAGGCCCAGCGATGCGGTACGCGATTCTTCCGGCTTCAACGGCCTGGCACCGAGCAGCTGCGCCAGCGGATCGTTCGGCGACAGGCGGCCACTGGTGAAGATCTGCAGCGTGCGCGTATCCAACCCCTGGGTGGTGCTGGTGGTGTTGAGCTGCGCCGGCGTCGGTGCACGGAAGCCGCTGGACACGGTGCCGCGCAGGGCGACGTCCGGGGTGATCGCGAAGCGCGCCGACAGTTTGCCGTCCAGTGTGCTGCCGAAGCTGGAGAAGTCCTCGTAGCGGCTGGCTGCACCGATGCTCCAGCGCTCGCCCAGCGGCACTTCCATGTCCACGTAGGCGGCCTTGCTGCGCTGGCTCCACTGCCCGGCCTGGCTGGCCGAGAAGCCCGGCGCGCCATTGGAGTTGGCCTCCAGGCCCGCGGCCGCGCCCGGACCCACCGCGTACGAGGCCGGATCACCGGCGCGCACCTGGTAGGTTTCCTGGCGGAACTCGCCACCGAAGGCGACGTTGATCGGCTTGGACAGCGCAGCCACGTCCCATTCGTAGTTGAAGTCGGCGTTGGCGCTCTTCTCGGTCTGGGTCAGGCGGCCGAGATCGAAGTCGGTCGGGCTGGCCGGGCCGAGCGAGGCATTGATCGAGTTCTTCAGGCGATAGTCGATGGCGTTGCGGCCATACGAGGCGCTGACATCCCAGCGCAGCTTCGGCGTGATCTCGCCGCGCAGGCCACCGACCAGCTGCAGGTCGTTCTGCACGTTGCCGTACTGCGGGCTGAAGCCGACCGGATACAGCGAGCGCAGGTTCCAGCCCGGGAAGATGGCGGTGGTGCGATAGGCGCCGGTGGTGGTGTCCGGGTTGCGCCAGTTGAAATCGCTGACGCCATCGCTGTGGCTGTACAGGCCGAACGCATACAGCTCCAGCGTGTCGTTGGCATGGGCCTTCACGTTGAAGCCGACGCGGCGGCTTTCCAGTTCCGGCTGGCCCCAGCGCTGTACCGGATTGGGCACGTCCAGCTCCGGATGTGCAGCCTGGAAGGCGATCGCGTCCGGGCGCTGGCGCGTGCGCGAGGTAGCGTCGGAGTTGGACGATTCGGCGAACAGCACCAGGCTGCCATAGTCGCCCAGCGACCAACCGGTGCGCACACTGAAATCGCGCGAGGCACCGTCGCCCTGCGCGTACTGCGAATAGCCGGCGGTGATCTCGCTACCCGGGCCATCCTCGAGGATGATGTTGATGACACCGGCGATGGCATCCGAGCCGTACTGCGCCGACGCACCATCGCGCAGCACTTCGATGCGCTTGATCGCACTGGTGGGAATCTGTGCCAGATCAGCGGCCTGCGCACCGCGGTTGCCGAGCAGCGCGCTGCGATGGAAGCGGCGACCGTTGACCAGCACCAGGGTCTGGTCCGGCGACAGGCCACGCAGCGTGGCCGGACGCACGAACACCTGGCCGTCCGCCATCGGCAGGCGCTGCACCACGAACGACGGCACCAGCTGGGCCAGCACGTCCTTCAGGTCGGTGGATTCAACGGACCTGATGTCTTCCTTGGTGAACACGTCCACCGGCGCCAGCGTTTCGAACTGGGTGCGGTTGGACGCGCGGGTACCGGTGACCAGCATCGCATCGAGCTGGGTGGGCACGGCGCGGCTGCCGCCGGCGGCATCGACCGCATCGGCCTCCGCTGCAATCGCGCCTCCTGCGCTGGCCATGCAAAGGGCAAGGAGGATGGAACGCGAAAGCTTCGAACGATGCACGGCAGGGCTCCGGGAGGGCGCGACAGGGCCAGCACCTGTGCGCACACAACAGGCCTGGACAAGGCGCGCAGTCTCGGCGCGATGTGTGAAGGAGGCATGACGTCAGTACGACAGCTTGATGCGCCAACCAAGGTTGGCCCCTGCCAGGACTCATCCGTAGATCCACGCCATGCATGGGTGGCAATGCAGACCCACGCCCCACCCCGCACACAGCGGCTAGCCGTTGGCGTCGTCGCCAAAGCCGAATCGGGCCGGCCGTGCCGTTCGCAGCGGAACGAACATCATGGCGGCGAACACCACCAAGGCGGGGGTGGACATGATCCAGATGCCCCTGTTGCGAATCCCGATCCCCATGAAGTCGACCTGCAGATCGCCGATCCATTGCAGCTGCGTCAGTATCATCACCAGCCCGCCGATAGTCGCGCACGGCAACCCACCGTGACCGGCCCCCAACAACGTCGGTGTCAGAAACCCACCCAGCAACGCGAAGCCGACACGGTACACCCAGGGGTTGCCGCGCCACCGTGGCGCGCCGAACAACATCAGCAGCATCAGCGCCAGGGTCAACAGACTGGGAAGTACCCAGAGGGCAAGCAGCATTTCGATCATCTCGATCATCGGCCGGGCTCCGCTGGCCTGGCATCCCCCGTCGTCGATCGCATCTCCCTGCCCCCCATCACGTCCATGAAGCACGCATTGTTGCCGGTACGCAGGCAGACGCAAAGCCCCGGCAGCGCAAGAACTGCTAAACGCCGCGCCTGCCGATCCGCTACTGTGCCGGCATTGGATGCGGGGAACGGCAGGATGAGCGCGGCAGGCAAGGCGTTGTGGTACATCGAAACCCATGCGGACCAGCCATTGGCGCTGGCCGACATCGCCGCTGCGGCCGGCCTGTCGCCGTTTCATCTGTCACGCCTGTTCCAGGCCCGCACCGGCACCTCGGTGGTGCGCTACCTTCGCGGGCGCCGCCTGACCGCTGCCGCGCAGCGGTTGGCCAACGGCGCGGGCGACATCCTGCAGGTGGCGCTGGGGGCCGGCTACACCACCCATGCTGCCTTCACCCGTGCCTTCAGCGAACAGTTCGGGCAGACACCGGAACGGGTACGCGAACAGGGCACCGATGGGCTGACGCTGGTGCAGGCGATCCGCCTGGACGAGGCCCCGTCAGCCTGCATTGAAGCCCCCCGGCTGCTCGATACGCCCGCGTTCCAGCTGGCAGGCGTCGGCATGCGGCATACCCGCGACAGCAGCGGCGCGATTCCGGGCCAATGGGCCCAGCTCAACCGCGAGTGGCCGACGTCGGCACCGGTCAGCTTCGGCGTGTGCTGCAACAGTGATGACGATGGTGGCTTCGACTACATTGCGGCACTACCGGCAAGCACGGTGCCGAGCGTGCCTGCGCACTGGCGACGCGTGGACATCCCGGCGCGCCGCTACCTGGTGGCTTGGCACGGCGGACACATCTCGGCCATCCGCTCGACCTGGTTCTGGTTGCTGGATCATTATCTCCCTGCGTCCAACCTGAGCCTTGCCGATGCGCCGGACCTGGAGCGCTACGACGCCCGGTTCGACGAGCACAGCGGCAACGGCGGCGTGGAGATCTGGCTGCCGGTGGAAGAACGTCACCACTGACGAGGAGTTGAAGATGCGCATGACCGCTGCTGTGCTGGGAGCGATGCTGATGGCGTTTACAATCACCGGCGCCGCCCGCGAAAGCGGCGTCGCCGGCGAGCGCCACGGCACGACGACGCTGGCCAGCGCCGCCGTGCGCGACGCAGGGCACCGCGACGCGCTGCGCTACACGGTCTGGTATCCGGCACAGGCCGGCAGCCGCGAAAGCGCGCTGACCATCGGTCCACCCGACGCGCCGCTGTTCCACGTCGGCCGGTCGGCCAAGGATGCGCCGGTCGCGGGAGATCGCCTGCCGACCCTGCTGCTCTCGCATGGCAACGGCGGCAGCGCGCGCATGATGGGTTGGCTGGGCACGGCGCTGGCGCGGGCCGGATATCTGGTGATTGCGGTGGATCATCCAGGCAACAACGGCGTTGACACCATGACCCTGCCCGGCAGCCTTCTGACCTGGTTGCGCGCCGATGACCTGCGTGCCGCACTGGCGGCCGTGCAAGCTGATCCGGTGCTGGGCCCGCATGTCGATCCTGAGCGCCTGGGGGTCGCCGGCTTCTCGGCCGGTGGCTACACCGCGCTGCTGGCAGCCGGTGCGCGACCGGACCTGCAGCGATTGCGGGACTTCTGTACCGCACATCCGGATGACGGCGTCTGCCGGCCCCAACAGGAGGCGGCAACGCACACGATGGAGGCGCGCGTTGCCGCTGCGGCGTCGCCCGAGCTATCGCCATGGATGTCCCACGCCAACGACGCACGCGCCATTCCCGGCGTGCGCGCGGTGTTCCTGCTGGCGCCGGCAATCGTGCAGGCCTTTGCGCCCGAGCAGCTCTCCTCGCTGAAACAGCCGGTGTCGGTCGTGCTGGGCCAAGCGGACACGGTCGCGCCACCACAGACCAATGGCGAGGCTGCGCGTGCGGCGATTGCGGGCGCTGCACTGCAGGTGCTGCCCGGTGTCGGCCATTACGATTTCCTCGCCGCATGCACCCCGACCGGACAACAGCGGCTGCAGGACCTGTGCAGCACATCGGTGCCGAAGGCGCAGACCCACGCGCAGGCAGTGGACGCCGCAATACGATTCTTCAACCAGTCACTGCGCTAGTGGCCGCCGGGCAGTCCCCAGCGCTACAGTGAGCGCGTCCATGGAGAATCGGTCATGCGCCTGCTTCACCTCACCCTGCCGGTGTCCGACGTCGCCACCGTCGCCGCGTATTTCCACGATGTGCTGCAGCAGCGCGTGGTCGGCAACCATGTGCACATCGGCTGGAGCACGATCGAACTGCAGGCGGCGGGTGATCACCCCGTCGGTGGCGTGCACCTGGCCTTCAACGTACCGGACAACCGCTTCGGCGAGGCGATGGCCTGGTTGCGCGAACGTACCCCGCTGCAACGTAATCCTGAGGGCCTGGATTACTTCGCGCTGGAGAGCAGCTGGCAGTCGCAGTCGGTGTACTTCACCGGCCCGGACGGCCTGATCCTTGAACTGATCGGCCGCCGTCGCTTGCCGGCCAGCGCGCGCGAAGGCGTGTTCCATGGCAGCGAGCTGACCTGCCTGAGCGAGGTTGGCCTGCCCAGCCACGATGTCGATGCGGTGCGCGAACAGTCCAGCCAGCGCTTCGGCCTGCAGCCGATCAGCCCGCCGTCGCCGCAGTTCGCGCCGATGGGCGACGACGAGGGCCTGCTGATCATCGTCGCCGCCGACCGTCGTTGGTTCCCCGAGCAGAAGGACCTGCCCAGTGCGCAGGGCGTGCAGCTGCAGGTGGGTGATGTGAGCGGCAGCGGCGAACTGCGCGATGCCGCGCTGGGCTGGCGGGTGTGGACGGCCTGAGCTACCAGCTGCCCGAAGCGCCGCCGCCGCCGCTGCGGCCACCGCCACCGGACCAGCCGCCGGAACTGCTTGAGGACGAACTCGACGACGAGGTGCTGGACGAGGAACGGTAGCCTTGGGACGACCTTCGTCCGCTGCGTGCTTTTTCGCCGGGCAGCAGGGTGAACACCCAGATGAAGTACAGGAACAGCGAGCCTACGCTGGACACGATCGTCGCCAACACGCGTGCGTTCTCATCGTTGGCCCGGTCGATGGCCAGCAGCGCGCCCAGCGCATAGCCGCCGGTCAACAGCACCAGCACCACCAGGCGCACGGCGAAGCTGTTGCGGTTCTTCCGCCAGCGCGCGCGGCCGGCCTGCACCAGGAAGAACACCAGCATGGCGGCAATGGCGACCGCCAGGTTCAGCAACGTGTGCAGGGCAAGGCTGGGCGGCAACTGACCACGGACCAGCATCACCACAAAGAATCCGATACTGACGGCCAACATGCCGCACAGCACGATGCGCACACCACGGCTGCGACGCCAGCACCACCCCAGCAGCGCCGCCACCGGTACGGCGGGTAACAGCACGAAGAACAGCGCAGGCAGCACATGCCGCGGCAGCAGCAGCGTCGCCGAAACCAACCCAGCGGCCATCACCGCCGTTACCAGCAACGGCCTGACCCAGGCAGGCAATGTCGGCCGTTTCGGCCTGGGCATTGCCGCATTGGCTGCCAGTGCCTTGCGCCGCCGCTCACGGCGTTTACCGCTGGACTCGGCCTCGGTCCTGGTGGCCAGCAGGCGCGGTGGTGATCGCCACAGACCGGCCAGGAACCCCACCAGCAACGTCAGGGCAACGACCGAATCCCCTGTGCGCCAATCCGCTGGCAACAGGTTGCGTGCGGATGAATCCTCCTGGGCCGGCAGCGGCTCGCCATCGATCAGCGCCACCAGCACCTTGCTGCCATCCAGCATGCCCTGGTCCAGGTCTCCTTCGCGCAGGCGCGGCACGATCGCTTCGTCGATGATGCGCGCGGCATAGGCATCGGGAATGGTGCCTTCCAGGCCATAGCCGGTCTGGATGCGTACGCGCCTGTCCTGCACCGCCACCAGCAGCAACACCCCGTCATCGACACCGGCGCGGCCCAGCTGCCACTGGTCGAAGACACGCTGTGCAAAGGCTTCGATGCCGTCATCGCCAACACTGGGCACCACCAGCACCTGCAGTTGCGCGCCTTTGCGTGCCTGCAGCTGCAATGCCTGCTCGCGCAGCGTTGCGCGGGTGCTGGCGGACAGCGCGTTGGCGGTGTCCACCACCGGGTCGTCCAGTGCCGGAATCGGGACCGCCGCCAGCACTGGCAGTGGCAACAGCCAGAGCAGCAGTGCCAGCCCTCCCCACTGCCATGCGTTGCGCCACCGCAGCACACGGCTCATGTGGACGCCGTGCCTTGCAATGGCGGTGCTGTGCATCATGCGAAACGGCATCCGTGTATGTCCTTGCCCCATGAACGGAAAAGCCGGCCGGATTACTCCGGCCGGCCTCCTTTACCACACACTTCTTCACACGCAGTGGTCAACGGCCCATGGCCACCCGCTGCTGCTCGTCCTGCACGTGTTGCTGCGAAGGCTCGTGCTTGGCCAGCATTGCAGCGCTGGTCTCCTGCAGGCTCGGTGCCGTCTGGGTCATGTCCACCGCAGTACGGAAGCCGGGAACGGTGCCCACGACGAAGGCCTTGCCATCCTGCACGGTGACGCCCTGCAGCTTTTCCGGCGAATCGATGCCGGCGGCCTTGGCCTGGGCGGTCACATGCGCGCTCATCTCGTTGCAGATCATGCCCGGCATGTGGCCGCGGATCGCATTGTGCAGCGGCGTATCCGGATGCGCCTTGTCGCCCAGTTGCGGCCCCTTCGGCGCCGCCTCGGCATGGCTGCGGCCTTCGGCCAGCTTGCCCAGCGTCGCCGGACCCGCCACGCCATCGGCGGAGAGCCCGTGCTGCTTCTGGTAGGCGATCAGTGCGTCCCTGGTATTGGCACCGAACTTGCCGTCCTCGCTCAGCGGGTTGCCTTGGCCGTCGCGCACGCCCAGGCGGTTGAGTTCCTTCTGCAGCGCAGTCACTTCCTCGCCCTTGGCCCCCTGGCGCAGCACACCGTTGTGGTCGGCGTCATGCGAATGGCCACCCTTGCCGGTTTCCTTCAGCTTGCCGTGGTCCCAGAAGTCCTGCGGGCTGATCAGCTTGCCGTGCGGATTCTTCAACTGGTAATGCACGTGCTGGGCATACTGACCCGCACCGCCCGGGCCACGGCCGCCCATGGTACCGATCGGCTCACCCGCCTTGATCGGCTGGCCTTCCTTCACCTGGGTCGACTGCAGGTGCAGGATCTCGTGCGAGTTGCCCTGTGCATCCCTGATCTTCACCGTACCGTAGTCGCCACCGACGAACGTCACCGTTCCGGAGATCGGCGCGTTGACGGTCGGGTGCTGCAGATTACGGCCGTGCTGGCCGCCGACATAGTTGAAGTCGGTGCCACCGTGCGGCTTGTGCGCGCGGTGTTCGCCGAACTCACCGGTAATGTGCGGCTTGACCCCGTTTTGCGGGGGCAGCATCACCTGCATCGTCTGCTCGAAGGTGCGGGTCTGGCCTTCGGCATGCACCGCTGCCGGCTTGGCCTGCGCGTGCGTGGCCGCAGCTACGGCGGGGGCCGCGTGGCTGCCCTGGGACTGGCCGTGGGTCAGTCCCAGGCGCTGCTCCACGAACCGCTCGTACTTGTCCACGTACGGCATCACTTTCTTTTCAGACAGGGCGAGGCCGCCGTAATCACGGGTCGGGCCGTCGTGATGGTACTTGTAGATGTACTCCTCACCCTGGCCGCGCTTGTGCGCCAGCGTGCGGTTATCGATGTAATGGTCAACCAGTGCGTCGGACTGTGCGCCGACGTCGAAGCGGTTGCGGTTGTTGAGGTGGTAGTGGTTGCCGGTCTTGTCAATGAACTGGCCCAGGCCCGAGGCCGAGGTGGTGCCAGCGGCGGCATCGGGGTTGAAACCCGATTCAACGCGGGCGATGGCCAGTACGTGCGCCGTTTCGCGTGGGGTCAGTCCCTTCTCGCGCGCCGACTCGATGATCGTGTCGATCACCCGTGACTGTACTTCCGGAGTCGCATCGCCCCACCGGCGGGAGTTGCCATGCAGGCGGCCGTCGCTCTGGTCGATCGGCTCGCGGTAGTGGCTCCACGATTTGATGCGGTCACTGCTGTAGGCCGCCCCGCGGGGCTGGACCATGTCCTGGTAGATGTCTGCCATTTCTGTGCTATCCATTCTATGAAAAAGGGAATTTCCTTAAGGGGTACTGCTCCTGGTACTTCTGGTACTGCGGTACTGCGGTGCTGCGTTCACAGCGCGCGTGCGACGTCCTGCCGCTGCGCTCAGTCTTCGATGTAGTTCACCTCCGGGTGCTTGATGCCGAGCGAGTCGATCAACTTCTCGTACTCGTCGTTGTTGGGCTCCTGCTCTTCGCCTTCCGCGCCGCGCAGCGGCGGTGTGCTGTGGGTCAACTGGCGGCCACTGGCGTCGTACAGGTAGTACCACTCGCAGAAGCTGCAGCCGAACGGCAGTTCACCGTACTGCACGACGAAGTACGGCGTACCGCTGCGGTCCTGCACGCAGGCCAGGCCAACGGCGGTATAGCCGTCCATCTCCTTGGGCGCAGCAATGGCCTGGCGTGCGCCGTCCTTTTCAATTTCCAGCGTGGTCAGCCGGGAAGCGTCCGTGTCTTGGGTGGGCTGGGCCGCCAGGTGCAGGCGGGTGCCTTGGCAATCGATATGCATGCCGGTCTCGTCGCGCGTAAGAGAGGTGGAATGGTCCGCAACGGCAGCCGCAGGTGCGGCCGGCGTCGCTGCCGGGTCAGTGGAAGCAGGGGCCGCCGGTGCAGCCGCCTCAGGGCCGCTGCAGGCAGCAAGCATCAGGGCCAGTACGGGGGCAACGGGAGACAGACGCATGCGGGGCTCCTTGGGTGAATCACACGACCGCCCGCAGGCGGTTGCTCAGGGGTCAGATCGATTCGTCCTCACGCTTGACCAGTTGCCAGCACGGCTTCTGGGCAAAGGTGTAGATCTGCTGGTCGCTGGTATCGGGAGTGCGCATCTGCACCTGTACCTGGCCATCGGGCAGGCGGGTGACCTGCATCTCGCGGCCCTGGCGCTGCAGCGTGGCCGGGTCCGGCATCACCGGCCATTCGACCTTGGCAAGCGGCACCTTCTCCTCCACCTTGCGTGGCTCCGGCTCGGCTTCGCTGTCGATGTGGCTGTCCAGCAGCGGATCGGCAGTGGACGTTTCCTGCAGCGCGATCTCGTTGCCGAAATGCTTGAGGAAGTCGTCGAAGACCGGATGGGGGCAACTGGCAGACGCGTCTGCCGGGACTGCGGCAACCGGCGTGGCCGGCGCCGTGGCGGCGGCTGTGCTGGTCGGAGCCGGTACGGCGGCGTCAGCGGGGGCTGCCTGGGGCGCAGGCTTGCAGCCGGACAGCGCAAGCCCCAGGGCAAGCGCAAGCAGGGCAACGGGGCGGAGCTGGTTCACGGGATCCTCCTGATTCCGGGCGGTCGCGCGCGGTTCCGGCGCGGTAGGGAGGCAAGGATAGCCATGCCTCGGTCAATTCAGTTTCAACATCCGCTGTCAGGAATATCCCGACATGCTGAATTGAGACTAATATCACACTAATACTGAAATCAACGTCATCGCAGCAGCCGTTAGACTACGCCGCACACGCTTCGACCCTGGCCCCATGCGCGCATTCCTGCTTGCCCTCTCCCTGCTGCTGCCAACGCTGTGGCCTGGTGGTGCGGCCGCGCTGGAGGTCCGGGAAGGCGATCTGCTGTTCGTCACCGCCGGCCATGCCGGCCTGAGCGCGGCCATCGACGATGCCACCGGCAAGCAGGGCGCACCCAGCTTCGATCACGTGGCCCTGGTCGCTGCGGCGCCAGACGGCTGGGAGGTACTGCATGCGGATGAGAAAGGCTCGCGCCGGCAGACGCTGGATCAGTTCCGCGAGGACGCCCGAGGCAAGCAGCGGCAGCTCGTCGTCTATCGACTGCGCGCATCGCAGCAGGCTGCCATCAAGGATGCGGTCGCGACCGCACGCACGATGCTGGGCAAGCCCTACAACACGTCGTATGTGTTGAATGAGGACAGCTACTACTGTTCGGATTTCATCGAACGCGCGTTCCGTGCGCACCATGTGTTCGCACTGCAGCCGATGAACTTCCGCAACCCGCAGACCGGGCAGATCGCACAGCACTGGGTCGATCTCTACCGCGCCATGGGCATGGAGGTGCCGCAGGATCAGCCGGGCACCAATCCGAACGACATGTCGGCGGCACCGGTGCTGCACCGTATCGGCGTGCTGGAATAAGCGAAGCCCCGCACGGGGCGGGGCTTCGCGCATCACAGGAAGTGGGTGCCGAAGTCACTCTTCCTCGTCCTGCCCACCCTGCTGCTGGTTGCGCTGGTTGCGCTGCTGCTGTTCCTGCTGCTGTTGCTGCTGCTGGTCGCGGCCACGACCCTGCTGCTGATCCTGCTGGTTCTGCTGGCCCTGCTGCTTCTGGTTCGGGTTCTGGTTCTGCTGTGCCATGTCCGATCTCCAAAGCCACACGCGGAATGCGGTGGACGGGACCATCGTCTGCAGCGAAGAGTTAATCGCGCGTTGGTGGGCGGCTACATTGGTGTGTACGCGCGTGAATGAACGGGCAAAGCCCCTTGCGGCACAAGCCGATGAAGGATTCATATGGGTTCGGCATGTGCTCATGCCGTCAGCCCGACTGCGCGCATTCATGGCGTGCTCTGCTGGAAACACGCGCTGAACGGAGCTGGCGTCCTGCTCGCGCACGGACGCCAGCCCTGCACTCACGGCATCACCGGCGGCACATACGCCAGGGTCATGCCCAGCACCCATAACAGGCCCAGCACCAGCGGGATGTGCACCAGCAACTGGATGAAGGTGAAGCCCACGATGTCGCGTGCCTTCAGCCCCAGCACGCCCAGCAATGGCAGCATCCAGAACGGGTTGATCAGGTTCGGCAGCGCTTCGGCCGCGTTGTAGACCTGCACTGCCCAGCCCAGGTGCGCCTTCAGCTCGTTGGCGGCCTGCATCACGTACGGCGCCTCGATGATCCACTTGCCGCCACCGGACGGCACGAAGAAGCCCAGCACCGCCGAGTAGATGCCCATCACCAGCGCGAAGCTATCGGTGCTGGCCACGTGCACGAACAGGCTCGACAGCCGGTGCGCCAGGGTCTGCCCGTCACCACCGGCGGCGTGGGTGAGGATCATCGCGATACCGCCGTACAGCGGGAACTGGATCAGCACGCCGGTGGTGCTCGGCACCGCCTTGGCCACCGCGTTGAGGAAGCTGCGCGGGCGCCAGTGCAGCAGCAGGCCCAGCGAAATGAAAAGGAAGTTGTAGGTGTTGAGGTTGGCGATGGCAGTGACCACCGGCTTGTTGGCGAACTCGTTGAACAGCCAGCCGAACGCCAGCAGCGAGAGCAGCACGGTCAGCAGCGGGCTGTATTCCAGCCATTCGCCCGGGCGCGTGCGTCGCTGCAGCGGTTCCGGCTCGGCCTGCGCAGCGCCGGGAAATTCCTCGGCGGTACGCGCACTGCCGGCTGCAGGCGCGGTCAGCCAGGCGATCAGCAGCGAGACAAGGATCAGCACTGCGGTCAGGGCGATCGACTGCCACAGAAAGATGGTTTCGGTGAACGGCAATACGCCGGTGATCTCCACCAGGCCCGGCGGCATGCTGGCCGGGTTGGCCTGCAACTGTGCGGCCGACGAGCTCAGCCCCATCGCCCACACTGCGCCCAGGCCGAGATAGGCCGACGCACCGGCGGCGCGGTAGTCCATGCGCAGTTCGGTGCGACGGGCCAGCGCGCGGACCAGCAGGCCACCGAACACCAGCGAGAAGCCCCAGCTGAGCAGCGAGGCGAGCATGCTGACCAGGCCCACGTACACCACCGCACCGCGACCGGTGCGCGGCACCCGGGCCAGGAAGTCGATGAAGCGTGCGACCACCGGCGCGGTGGCCACGGCGTAGCCGCCGATGACCACGAAGGCCATCTGCATGGTGAAGGGAATCAGGCTCCAGAAGCCGTCACCGAAGGCGCTGGCGGTGGCCTGCGGGGTCGAACCGAAGCCCATCGCGGCCAGCGCGACAATGACCACGCCCAGCACCGCGAACACATACGCATCGGGGAACCACTTTTCCGCCCAGGCGGCCGAGCGCAGCGCTGCGCGCGCCATCCAGCCGTCCTGTACTGCTGCCGTCGAGGCCATCGCCTACCCTCCCAGGTTCGATGGACCGATTCTGGGCGGTGGGGTGTGGGCTGTCTGCCACCTATTGGTCGTAGTGGCGGAGAAGGGTAGTGCCGGCCGCTGGCCGGCAACCTCGGAATCACACACGGGTGCAGCCGGCCAGCGGCCGGCTCTACCCCACCGTAGGTTCAACGCAACGCCAGGTCCACGGCGATACCGGCGAACAGCGCGGCGCCGACCCAGTTGTTGTGCAGGAACGCCTTGAAACACGGGCCGCGCTCGCGGTTGCGGCAGATCCAGAATTCGTACACCACCAGTACCGTAGCCACGGCCACGCCGGCCAGGTAGTAGCCCCCCAGCCCGCCGCGCACGCCAACCAGCGCCATGGTGGCCAGGAACAGCGCGTACAGCACGCCCTGGATGACCAGATCGAGATCACCGAACAGGATCGCGGTGGAGTGCGAGCCCATCTTCAGGTCGTCCTCGCGGTCGACCATGGCATACCAGGTGTCGTAGGCGGTGGACCACAGGATATTGCCGGCATACAGCAGCCAGCCCAGCATCGGCACCTCGCCCTGCACGGCGGCGAACGCCATCGGGATGCCCCAGCCGAACGACATGCCCAGGTAGACCTGCGGCAGATGGGTGTAGCGCTTCAGGTACGGATAGCTGGCGGCCAGGAACACGCCGATGAAGCTCAGGCCGATGGTCAGCCCGTTCAGGGTCAGCACCAGGCCGAACGCCACCAGCATCAGCACGGCGAACAACGCCAGCGCGGCACGGCCGCTGATCGCGCCGGTGGCCAGCGGCCGCGCCTTGGTGCGCTCCACATGCGGGTCGAGCCAGCGGTCAGCGTAGTCGTTGATGACGCAACCGGCCGAGCGGGTCAGCCACACGCCGGCGGTGAACACGAACAGCGTCCACAGCGGCGGCAGGCCGCCGGCAGCCAGCCATAACGCCCACCACGTGGGCCACAGCAGCAGCAACGTGCCGATCGGGCGATCAGCGCGCATCAGACTCCAGTAATGCCGCCAACGCGGCGTCGCCGGCGACTGCGGCGAAGTGAGGGGGGTATCAGCCATGGCGATAGGATACTCCTGCCCCTCTGGCAGGGCTTTGCCGGTGGGGGGAGATTTGTTCGGCGAAACTGGATAGAATGCCCGTCCCGCACCGCTTCATGGCGGTGCGATGCCCGCCCCGGCACTGGCCGACGGCGCGGCGGTTCTACAACGCGCCCGTAGCTCAGCCGGATAGAGTAGTGGCTTCCGAAGCCATTGGTCGGGGGTTCGAATCCCTCCGGGCGCGCCATGTTCTTTCTATCCCCCCGTTCCGGTCCCTAGGGCCTGCGTCGAGCGTAGCTTCGATTCGGATCCGGCGTGGCGCGGCAGATCCGGCTGCGTGCATGCCTGATCATGCCGGGCAGCCAGCACAGCGCCGATACCAGGGCCCAGATCGCCGTCAGCCAGAACCATCGACCCAGGGTGTAGGCCCAGATCATGGGAAATACAGCCAGCATGGCGATGAACTGTGTGTACAGCAGATAGAGCGAATGCATGCCCAGGCGTGGGTCCGAGCGCAGCACCACGCCACACCCGCGGCATGCCGTCCTCGCCTGGCGTTTGCCTGCAGAGCGCAGTGGAAACCGTTGCCCGGCAGCGCCGCAGAGCGGACAGCTGAAGGTCATCCATTGCATGCGCAGCCTCCGTTCCTCTTCCTGATGGCTGCCACAGCATACGGCCGATGCAGTAACGCCGGGCATGGCCCGGCGTTGGCTTCAAAGCAGTCGAGCATGGCTCGACTCTACAAGAGCAGATCAGTACTTCCCGTCGAACGCGAAGATCGGCTTGCGCGTCTTCCACGCACCAGCAGTAAAGTCCGGGAACTCCAGCGTCTGGAAGCCGTTGGCGATCGACTGCTCGCTCAGCGGCGTGATCGCACTCCAGGTCACCGCATCATAGATGTCGATCGGCATCGGTGCCTTGGCCTTCAGTGCTTCCACAAATGCATGGATGACGAACCAATCCATGCCGCCGTGGCCGGCACTGGCGGCGGTGTCGGCATTCTGTTTCCACAGCGGGTGCTCGTACTCGTCCTGGTACTTCTTGAACTCTTCCCACTGGTGCGGCGGGCTGCGGCCTTCGATGTGGATCGAATGGTTCACGTCCATCCACAGGCCCTTGGTGCCCTGCACGCGGAAGCCCATCGAGTACGGGCGCGGCAGCGAGGTGTCGTGCTGCAGCAGGATGGTCTCGCCGTTCTCGCACGCCAGCGTGGTGGTGACGATGTCGCCCAGCTTGAACTTCACCTGGGTACTGGGGTGGGTGGTGCCACCACTCTTGGCCACGGTGTATTCGTGCAGGCCGCGTGCCTTGGTCGCGAAGGCGTTGATGTGGGTGAAGCGGTTGCCACGGTTGATGCCGGTATACATCGCGCAAGGGCCGATACCGTGGCTGGGGTACAGCTCGCCGTTGCGCTGCACCGAATGCTCGGTGCGCCAGCGTGCTTCGCTCCAGCCCTTGGGACCGAACTCCACGCCGCTGTCGTAGGGCTGGTTCGGATCGCCGGAATTGAACTTCACGCCGCGAAGGTCGTGCTGGTAGCCGGCCTGCAGATGCACCAGCTCGCCGAACAGGCCCTGGCGCACCATCTGCAACGCCGCCATCACGTCGCGGCGGTAGCAGACGTTCTCCAGCAGCATGTACGGGGTGCCGGTGCTCAGCTGGGTCTTCAGCACGTCCCAGTGGTCCTGCAGGGTGATGCCGGCCACCACTTCACAGCCCACGGCCACGCCGGCCTGCATCGCGGCAATCGCCATCGGTGCGTGGTACTCCCACGGCGTGGCGATGATCACGCCATCGATGCCCTTCTGTTCCAGCAGGCGCTTCCACGCGTTGGTATCACGATCCTGGCCATAGGTCTTCGGCGTGGGCTTGCCGGCCTTCGCCACCATCTCTGTGGCACGGCCCAGCATGATCGGCTCGATGTCGCACAGGGCAACCACTTCGACGTCGTCGCGACGTACCAGCTCCTTCAGCAGCACCAGCCCGCGCATGCCGGTACCGATCATGGCCAGGCGCACCTTGCGCCCGCGTGCCCATGCCGGGGTCTGCGGCAGCAGGCTGCTGGCGGCGACAGCGGCACTGGCCGCGATGAATTCCCTACGCTTCATGGCAAACATCTCTCCTCTTGGCAGCGTGCCGGCCGCAGCCGGCACGCCAGGTCACGCAAACGGAATTACTTGAACCGGTAGCCGATGGTCACACTGTAACCACGGCCGAAGATGGTGGCGTAGTCACTGGAGTCACCCAGGAAGCTGTTCGGATCGTAGAACGGCAGGCGGTTGAACAGGTTCTTGACGGTGAAGCTCAGGTTCCACGCATCATCCGGGCGCCAGGTGACGCTCATGTTGGCGGTCCACCACGACGGTGCACCATCGCACTTGCTCTTCTGCAGGGCCAGGTAGCCGCCGGTGCAGGTTTCCTTGTTGTTGCTCTCTTCGTCGATCTGGTCGGTGGCCCACTTGGTGCCACCCACGTAGTTGACGAACATGCTGGTGGTCACCTGCTTGTAGGTCCAGTCTGCATTGAGCGTGGCACGCAGGCGCGGGTTGTTGTAGTAGCCCACCACGTCGCCGTAGTACCAGCCGTTCTCGGCGTCCATGTAGAAGCGGTTGCGGTTGGCGATGGTGGCGGCCAGGCCGATGTTCAGGTTGCCCCAGTCGCCCAGCGAGAAGCGGCTGCGCGCGTCGATGTCGAAGCCGTCGATCAGCGTCTTGCCGCGGTTCTTGTACTGGCCGACCACGCTGGCCACGTTACCGGCGGAGTAGCCCGGCAGGGTGGCCGGGCAGCTCACGCCGCTGGCCGGATCGGCGCACATTGCCGCCAGCTGCGCCAGGTTGGCGCGGTCGCTGTCGGTGATAGGCGAGCGCGACATCGAGATGATGTCTTCCATGCGGCGATAGTCCGGCGCGACGATTTCGTTGTCACGGTAGATGAACCAGTAGTCGGCCGACACCGACAGCCAGGTTGCCGGCTCGTAGACGAAGCCGAGGGTGGCGATCTTGGCCTTTTCCGGCTTCAGGTCCTTGTTCGGCTGGGTCATGCGCGCCACGGTGCGGCTGCAGTCGACGTTCAGCAGGGTCTTGCCGAGGTCGACGTCACCCGGCCGCTGCGACTTCAGCAGCAGGTTGGCGATGGCGTTGGTCTCGCCGCAGCGCAGTTCGTCACGGAAGCCACCGAGCTGGGCGAACACGCCGCCGTTGCCGGACTCGGCCAGGCTCGGTGCGCGGAAGCCGGTGGAATAGGTGCCGCGCAGCATCAGCTGATCGAACGCCTGGTACTTGAAGCCGATCTTCGGCGCGATGTTGGCGCTGAAGTTCGGGTACTTGTCCACGCGCACCGCCGCATCCAGTTCCAGCTTGTCGGTGATCGGCGCCACGGTCTCGGCGAACAGCGCGTAGGTGTTGCGCTTGCCGTCGAACCACGAGCCGCCCTGCTGGGTGATCAGGCCATTGGCCGCATCGGCATTGCCCGGGGTGTAGAAGGTCTCACGGCTGGCGTTGAAGCCGAACGCGGCGCGCATCTCGCCCGCCGGCAGCTGGAACAGCGGTCCTTCGATCTTGCCGTCCAGGGTATGCAGGCGGGTCCACGACTGGATGTCGAAGGTCGGGAACGCTTCACGTATCAACGCGGCGTTGGCTTCGCTGATCTCGCCGAACTTGTACGCCGGGTGGTCGGAGATGATCACCCGACCGGTGCCCGGATCGATCGTGTACGGCCCGAACGCCTTCTCGAAACCCTTGGTGTTGACGTTGATCGTCTGGTAGGTGGTGGAGTGGGTACCAGCGCTGGCGAATGCGGTTTCCCAGTTCCAGTCACCCGCGTTGCCACGTGCGCCCGCCAGCACACGATAGCTCTTGTCGGTATTGCGCTGGCCGAAGTAGTTCGGGCCGGCATCCTGCAGCAGGTAGTTCAGGCCGACCACGCCGCCCATCATGGCCTTCAACTGCGGGCTGGCGTGGTTGTACTCGTTGTTCGGGCCCAGGAACGGGTACAGGAACTGGTTGACGGTGTTGCCGGTGTTGCGCGAGAACCAGCTGGTCGGGTTGCCAGTCGTGGTGCCATAGGTGCGCGGCGTGCCGCCGTTGGCGCGCAGGTCGATGTCGGTATAGGTCGCCTCGGCGAAGATCTCGGTGTTGTCACCGACCAGGAAGGTGCCGTTGAGGTAGGCGGTGTTGCGCTCGGACTTGGCGCCGGCATCGATCTCGTTGTTCATCCAGGTTTCCCAGACGCAACGCGGGCCGGCCGCTTCACTGGTCAGCACGTTCCTGCAGCCCGGCGCAGCTTCCTGTACGCGGCGGCCGGTAACGGGATCGAAGGCGAAGTAGGTGCCCGGGTTGAACTCGCCCGGCTTGCTGCCCACGCCCAGGCGCAGGTTGTTGAGGTAGTTCGGGTTGTTGACGTAGTACTGGTCCGGACGCTTGTCGTAGAAATCGCTCAGCGGAATCGCGTCGCGACGGTACATGTTGACCGCGCCATAGATATTGAAGCGGTTCTCGGCCAGGTCACCGAAGCCGGCGGTGATGCTGGCTTGGCGCTCACCGTAGGAATCGATGCGCGAGGAGGTGTCGTTGGTGAAGCTGATCTCGGCACCCTGGAAGTTGCGCTTGGTGATCACGTTGATCACGCCGGCCACCGCGTCGGTACCGTACACGGCCGACGCGCCGTCGGTCAGCACTTCCA
>NZ_LXXZ01000075.1 GCF_003244875.1 Stenotrophomonas sepilia | reverse complement strand
GCGATCGAGCATCTGTCGAGCTGACGCCCGTATCGGTAGTGCCGGCCGCTGGCCGGCATTGCCCCCGATCTGTGGGGTGCCGGCCAGCGGCCGGCACTACCGGAACATCGCCGGCGTTGTCTATCGGGGTCATTGCCGACATCGTGGACGATGCCGGCATCCTGATTGGTCGGTTGCGACAATCGACACTTTGCGGTGTATTTTGACCGCCACTTAACAACCGATCCGCAATGACGTGATGCATTTCGCATCGTCACCTCCGGTCGGTATGCTGTGCCGCATGCAGCCAAAGAAATACGCCCTGCCGCTGATGGTCCTGTCGCTGGCCGCCACTTCCGTGGTCCATGCGCGCGGCACCATCGACAAGGTGGACATCAAGGGATTGGACAAGGGCGACGACGCCGCAATCATCGAGAACATCCAGGAATCGCTGTCGCTGTACGACACGATCGGCAAGGAGCAGGGCGAATCGCGCCTGGAGTATCTGCTGTCGCAGGCCGAGCGGCAGACCCGCCAGGCGCTGGAACCATTCGGGTACTACAACCCGGTGATCAAGGTCGAGGCGCCGCGCGAGGATGAGCACGTGCGCGTGCTGATCCATGTCGACAAGGGCGCCCCGGTGACCGTGCGCCGCGAGCACATCGACATCACCGGCCCGGCGATGTACGACCAGTACCTGCAGGACGACCTGGCCGCCTTCAAGCCGCGCAAGGGCCAGCGCTTCGAGCACACCCAGTACGAAGCCAGCAAGATCACCATCACCCGGCGCCTGGCCGAGCGTGGCTACTTCGATGCCGACTACACCCAGCGCCAGGTGCAGATCACCCGCGCCGACAACGCCGCCGACATCGACCTGACCTGGGACAGCGGCCGCCGCTACAACATGGGCCCGGTGCGCTTCGAGCAGGATTACTTCGTCGACAAGCTGTTCGATCCACTGGTGTACTGGGACCAGGGCAGCTACTACCACGAGGGCAAGCTGGACCGGCTGCGCGAGTCGCTGACCAAGCTGGACTACTTCAGCGTGATCGACATCCAGCCGCGCCCGGACCAGGCCGATGAAAACGGCGAAGTGCCGGTGGACGTGAAGCTGACCCGGGCCAAGCGCACCATCTACACCGCAGGCCTGAGCTACGGCAGCGAGAGCGGCCCGGGTGTGCGCGGTGGCATCGAGCGGCGGTTCCTGAACAACCGCGGCCACAAGATGAACACGCAGCTGGACTATGCGCAGAAGCGCAAGAGCCTGGTCACCAGTTACCGCATTCCGGCCTTCAACTGGCTTGATGGCTGGTACACCTTCGCCGCCAGCGCGTACGACGAGCAGACCGACTACATCGACCTGCGCAACTTCAAGCTGATCGCCAGCCGCAGCGGCGAGATCAACGAGCACTGGACCGCGATCGCCTCGATCAACGCGCTGCGCGAGCGCTGGCGCTATGCCTCCGGCACCGAATTCACCGACGCCGTCTACAACACCTCGACGCTGGTGTACCCGCAGATGGTTGCCGACTACGTCAACGTCGACGACGAGATGTTCCCGCGCAAGGGCATCAGCGGCGCGGCGACGGTGCGTGCCGGCGTGGAAGGCGCCGGCTCGGATACCAGCTTCGTGCAGGCCAATGCCGTGTTGCGCTGGTACATCCCGGTGGGTGAAAGCAATCGCCTGATCCTGCGCGGCGAGGGCGGCACCACCTGGACCAGCGATCTGGTGGCGATGCCGCCGAGCCTGCGCTATTTCGCCGGTGGTGACCGCAGCATCCGCGGCTACGCCTACCGTGAGGTCGGCCCGCGTACGCCGAAGCCGGACAAGTACGCGCTGGGTGCCAAGAACCTGGTGATCGGCTCGGCCGAGTACGAGCACTACTTCAACGGTGGCCCCTGGGGTGCGGCGGTGTTCGTCGATACCGGCAGTGCCTTCGACAACACCATCGACCTGCATACCGGCGTCGGCTTCGGCGTGCGCTGGAAATCGCCGGTGGGCCCGGTGCGCATCGACGTGGCGCACGGCCTGAACAACCCGGATTCGCAGTTCCAGCTGTACCTGAACATCGGAGCGGACCTGTGAGCACGCCCGCACCGACCCCGAACACCCCGCCGCCACGCGTGCGTTTCTATCGCCGTCGCCGCTTCTGGGCATGGTCCGGCGCCGGCGTGATCGGCCTGGTGCTGCTGGCCCTGCTGGCGGTGTACTGGCTGCTGCAGACCGTGGCCGGACGTGACGTACTGCTGGCCCAGGTGGTGGCGCGGCTGCCGGTGGGTGCCAGCTTCACCTGGGACAAGGTGGAGGGTCCGGTGGCCGGACCGCTGACCCTGTACAACGTCGACTTCCGCTATGACGACATCCATTTCCACGCCGAGCGTGCGCACCTGGAGCCGGACCTGCGCCCGCTGCTGGGCCGCAAGCTGCTGCTGGACAAGCTGGAGCTGACCAACGCGACGTTGAACCTGGCCAAGAGCGATGAGCCGTTCAAGCTGCCGTCCTGGCCCGATTCCCTGCCGCAGATCGAGATGCCGCTGGCGATCCAGGCCGATGCCATCGCCATCGATGGCTTCCGCATCAGCCAGGCCAACGAACCGGTGATCGACATCAGCCGCGTGCGCGGCGGCATCGAGATCGCCAACGGCGAGTTCCAGGCGCACAAGCTGGTGGTCGACAGTGACATGGGCAACTTCACTGCCCAAGGCCATTACATCCCGGCCAAGGACTACGACACCGACGTGACGGTGACGGCGGTGTTGCCGGCACCGCGTGGGCGCACGGCCGCTACCGTTGGCCTGGTCGCCCGCGGTGACCTGTCGCACATGGAAGTGGCGGTGGCCGGGCGTGCACCGAAGCCGCTGCACGCGATGCTGGTGTTCGATGGCCGCACCGACCCGACGTGGAATGCCAGCGTGCGCAGCGACGAGCTGGATCTGGCGCTGCTGTCGCCGGCATTGGCGAGCTCGGCGATCACGCCGTTGTCGCTGGATTTCACTGCTGCTGGCAAGGGCGGCAATGCCACCCTGCGTGGCAAGGTGAAGCAGGGCGAGCAGGAACTGGAACTGGCACCGTCCGTGGTGTCATTGCAGGACCAGGTGCTGAAGGTTTCGCCGCTGCTGCTGAAGGGTCTCGGTGGCGAAGCCCGCCTGGAGGGTACCGCCGATTTCAGCCAGGAAGACCAGCAGAAGCTCAACTTCTCGGTGGTCGCGCGTGACCTGACCTATGTACCGGCGCCTGATCCGAACACCGCCGGCAGCGCGCCGGTGCCGGTCACTCTGAAGGAAGCACGCTTCGGCCTGGCCGGTACCCTGAAGGCCTGGGCGGCGATCGGCCGCGCCGAGGTCGAACGCGAAAAGCAGAAGGCGCAGCTGCACTTCGATGTGCGTGGCAACGACCAGGCCGCGTCGATCCACCAGCTGCAGGCGCAGACGCCGGGTGGGCAGCTGCAGGTGGAAGGCCAGGTGGCGTGGGCGCCGCAGCTGGACTGGGACGCCAAGGCCACGCTGAAGGACTTCGACCCCGGCTATTTCGTGCCAGGCTGGAATGGCCGCCTGTCCGGCAACCTGGCCTCCAAGGGCCGCCAGCTGCCGCCGCCGGCCAATGCCGCACCGGGCACCGCCGGTACGCTGGAAGCCACGGTGGACCTGCCCTCGCTGAAGGGCATGCTGCGCCAGCGCAATCTCGACGCACAGGGCAAGTTCGCGCTGCAGGGCGCGCAGGGCCAGGGTGACCTGAAACTGGCGTTGGGCAGCAGCCGGGTGACCGCGTCGGGCAAGGTCGGCGACCGCCTCGACATCGATGCGCGTTTCGAGCCATTGCAGTTGAGCGACCTGCTGCCCGGCGCCGACGGTGGCCTGCGTGGCCAGGTACAGGTGAAGGGCCCGCGCGATGCGCCGGACATCACCGCCGACCTGGTCGGCAACAACCTCGACTGGGATGGCTACGGCGCCGAGAGCGTGAGCATCAAGGGCCGCCTGCCGTGGCGCGGCGACAGCGGCACGCTGGCGGTGCAGGGCCAGCAGGTCAACGCGGGCATGCTGCTGGAGCGGCTGAACATCGACGCGCAGGGCAGTGTGTCCAACCTGCGCCTGGCTGCGCAGACCCGCAACGAGATGGGTGCGGTCGAGCTGCAGGGCAGCGTGCGCCAGCAGGGCACGCAGTGGCGTGGCGAGCTGGCGTCGCTGCGCATCGCACCGGTGAAGGGCGATGCCTGGGCGCTGCGTGCACCGGCGGCGTTCGCGATCAACGGCAGCACCTACACGCTGTCCGAAGCCTGCCTGGCCGCGGCCAGCAGCGGCGCGCTGTGCGCACAGGCCAACTGGCCGCGCGAAGGCCTGGTGGTGCGCAGCGACGCGCTGCCACTGGCGCTGGTGCAGCCGTGGTTGCCGCCGCAGTCCGGCCGCCGCATCTACCTTCGCGGCGATGTCAGCCTGGACGCGCAGATCCGCCCGCGCGGCAACGCCTGGGAAGGCCATGTGGAAGTGCGCTCGAAGGAAGGCGGCGTGCGCCTGGGCGAGAACCGCAACACCGTGGGCGATACCACCCGCGGCGAGCTGGTGCGCTATGACCAGTTCTCGCTGAAGCTCGACATGACCCCGGCCAGCATCAAGGGCTACCTGGGCATGGGCTTCCAGGGCAATGGCTTCGTCGACGCCAGGATGCAGACCGGCTGGGAAGCCAGTGCGCCGCTTAATGGTGAGCTCTACCTCAACATGTCGCGGCTGTACTGGCTGGAGCTGTTCTCGCCGGACATCGTGCGACCGACCGGCCTGATCGAAGGCCACGTCAGCCTGCGCGGGACGCGAGGCCAGCCGTCGCTGGGCGGTGACGCACAGCTGAGCAACTTCAAGGGCGAATTCCCGGCGCTGGGCCTGACCTTCGACCAGGGCAAGGGCAGCTTCGTGGCCCAGCCCGATGGTTCGGCCAAGATCACCGCGCAGGCCAACTCGGGCCAGGGCACGCTGTACGTGGACGGTGGCCTGTCGTGGTTCGGCGATGCGCAGCCGCTGCAGCTGAAGATCCATGGCGAGAACGTGCTGCTGTCCAACACCAGCGAACTGCGCATCGTCGCCAACCCAAACCTCGACTTCACCCTGGCCAAGGCGGCGATGGAGCTGCGCGGCACCGTGCACGTGCCCGAGGCCGACATCGACCTGGAACGCCTGGACCGCGGCACCTCGGTGTCCGAAGACGTGGTGGTGCTCGACCCGGCCGATCCGGAAGAGTCGCGCACCTCGCCGCTGGACATGGACCTGACCGTCAGCCTGGGCGACAAGGTCAAGATGACCGGCTTCGGCCTGAAGGGCGCGCTGACCGGCAAGATGCAGGTCTGGGCCAAGCCCGGCCGCGAAATGACCGCCAATGGCGGCCTGGAAGTGAGCGGCCGCTACAAGGCGTATGGTCAGGACCTGACCATCACCCGCGGCAACCTCAACTGGAACTACAACGCGGTGTCCGACCCGCGCATCAACATCCGCGCCGAGCGCCGCATCGGTGATGTCACCGCCGGCATCGACGTGACCGGGCGTGCCCAGCAACCGCGTGCCGACGTGTGGTCCGATCCGGCGATGTCGCAGTCCGAGGCACTGGCCTATCTGGTGCTGGGACGCAGCCTGACCGGCGCCAGCAGCGACCAGGCGCAGCAGGTCAACGCGGCCTCGGCGGCGCTCTCGGCTGGCAGTGGCCTGCTCGCCTCGCAGCTGGGTGCCAAGCTGGGCCTGGATGATGCAGGCGTGAGTCAGTCGCGCGCGCTGGGTGGTTCGGTGATCGGCGTCGGCAAGTACATCTCGCCCAAGCTTTACGTGGGTTACGGCGTGTCGCTGGTGGGCGCCGGTTCGGTGATCACGCTGAAGTACCTGCTGCGCCGCGGGTTTGATGTGGAAGTGGAATCGAGCACGGTGGAAAACCGTGGTTCGATCAACTGGCGGCGGGAGAAGTAACCCGCCGTGGCATCCCTGTAGAGCCGAGCCATGCTCGGCTTCTGCGCGCAGCGCGAGTTGAAGGAAGAGCAGCCGAGCATGGGCTCGGCTCTCCCCGTCAGGTCCCCAACCATTGGCCGTTGCCCCATCCGGCCCCAGCGGCTATGGTCCCGGGCTGTTCTGTCGTACCGGATTGCCTCATGTCGCCACGCAAAGCCCTTCCCACCGCCCTGGCCCTGGGCCTGACCCTTGCCGCTGGTGCCCACGCCGATGAAGGCATGTGGATGCCGACCCAGCTGCCGGACCTGGCCAAGCCGCTGCAGGCCGCTGGCTTCAAGGGCAATCCGGCCGACCTGGCCAACGTCACCGCGCCGCCGCTGAGCGCGGTGGTGCGCGCGGGCGGCGGCACCGGCTCGTTCGTGTCCAGCGACGGCCTGCTGCTGACCAATCACCACGTGGCGATGGGCGTGATCCAGTACAACAGCTCCCCAGAGCACGACCTGATCAACGGTGGCTTCATCGCCAGGGACCGTGCCGATGAGCGCCCGGCCAACCCGGACTTCCGCGTGCTGGTCACCGTCGGCTTCGACAAGGTGACCGACCAGGTGCTGGCGCAGGCCCGCGGCAAGACCGGCCGTGCCTACTTCGATGCCGTCGATGCGGCCAGCAAGCAGATCGTGGCCGAGTGCGAGAAGGATGGCAGCGTGCGCTGCTCGGTGGCCAACATGTACTACGGCGCCGACTTCTACCGCATCGCCCAGCTGGAACTGAGCGACGTGCGCCTGGTGTACGCGCCGCCGCGTGCGATCGGCAACTATGGCGATGAGATCGACAATTTCATGTGGCCGCGCCACACCGGCGACTTCACCCTGCTGCGCGCCTATGTGGGCAAGGACGGCAAGCCGGCCGCCTACAGCAAGGACAACGTGCCCTACCAGGCGCCGGCACACCTGCAGATGTCGGTGGAGGGCCCGAAGGAGGGCGACTACGCGATGCTGGCCGGTTATCCGGGCATCACCTACCGCCACCGTACCGCGGCAGAATTCGCCGGCCAGATCGACACCGTGCTGCCGCGCCGCGTTTCGGTGTTCCAGCAGATGATCGACACCATCGAGGCGGCAACCGCCAAGGACGCGCAGGCACGTACCCGTTACGCTTCGCAGCTGCAGTCGCTGAAGAACAACCGCAAGCGCGCCGCCGGTGAGCTGGAAGGCCTGCTGCGCAGCGATGCCAAGGCCCAGCGTGCCGCCGACGAGACCGCGATGCTGGCCGCCACCGACCGCAGGTACCAGGGCGACATCAAGGCGCTGCTGGCCAACCTGTCACAGGGCGCGGCGGTGGGCGAGCGTGACCTGCTGCTGGACCAGATGGCCGCACAGAGCCAGTTGCTGCGCTCGGCGCTGCTGCTGGAGCGCCTGCGCATCGAATCGGCCAAACCGGACGCGCAGCGCGAGAGCGGTTACCAGCAGCGCGACCAGGCGATGATCGAAGGCGTGCTCAAGCAGGTCCAGCGCCGCTACGCACCGGAGGTCGAGAAGGCCCTGCTGACCACCCTGCTGACCCGTTACCAGCAGCTGCCGGACGCGCAGCGCGTGGCCGAGTTCGACGCCGCCTTCGGCCGTACCCCGCAGCAGCTGGCCAAGGCACTGGACACCCTGTACGCCGGCACCCAGCTGGGTGACGAGGCGCAGCGCCTGTCGCGCTTCGCGGCTGCGCGCGAAGGCAAGGCCCTGGCCGCCGATCCGTTGATCGCTGTGGCCGGCCCGCTGGTGGCCGCGCAGCTGCGCATCGAGAACGAAAGCAAGACCCGCGAGGGCGAGCAGCTGCGCCTGCGCCCGGCCTACATGCAGGCGCTGTTCGCCTGGCGTGCCAAGCAGGGCCGCGCTGTGTACCCGGATGCCAACCGCACCCTGCGCATCAGCTACGGCAGGGTCGAGGCGCTGCACCCGCGCGATGGCGTGACCTACTCGCCGGTGACCACCGTGGCCGGCATCGTCGAGAAGAACACCAGCGCCTATCCGTTCGACGCACCCAAGCCGCTGCTGGCAGCAATCGCCAAGGGTGACTTCGGCAGCACCGCCGATCCGGCACTGAAGACCCAGACGGTCAACTTCCTGACCAACCTGGACACCACCGGCGGCAACTCCGGCTCGCCGGTGCTCAATGCCAAGGGCGAACTGATCGGCCTGAACTTTGACAGCAACTGGGAGTCGGTCAGCGCCAGCTGGTGGTTCGACCCGCGCTACAAGCGTGCCGTGCACGTGGACATGCGCTACCTGCGCTGGCTGCTGGCCAAGGTCTACCCGGCGCCGGAACTGCTGAAGGAAATGGGCGTGCCGGCCCAGTAAGAAGCCGGCCACGACCCACGGTCGTGGCCCGCACCGCGTAGGCCCCCACCCGGGTGGGGGTGGTTGCCCCCAACGCGCCCGCACCCCCGGCCGCGCCTGGCCTACACTGCGGGTTCTTCCCACGGAAACGCACGCGTGGTCTCCAGCTGGATCCTGCTGCTGGTCTCGGTTGCCTACGCCGCGCTGCTGTTCGGCGTGGCGTGGTGGGGCGACCGTCGGCCGATGTACCCCGACCGGCCGTGGCTGCGGCCGGTGGTCTACAGCCTGGCGCTGGCCGTGTACTGCTCCTCGTGGACGTTCTACGGCGCGGTGGGTACCGCCGTGCGCAATGGCGTGGGCTACCTGCCGATCTACATCGGCCCGCTGCTGCTGCTGTTGTTCGGCTGGCGCATCATCGAGCGCCTGGCGCTGATCGCACGCAGCCAGAACGTGGTCTCCATCGCCGATTTCATCTCCTCGCGCTTCGGTCGCTCGCGGCGGCTGGCGGCGCTGGTGGCGATCATCGCGCTGATCGGCATCATTCCGTACCTGGCGTTGCAGTACAAAGCGGTGGCGATGAGCCTGCAGGTACTGACCGGCAACACCGGCCCCACCGGCTTCTTCACCGACCCGGCGCTGTACGTGGCGCTGCTGATGGCGCTGTTCGCCACCCTGTTCGGCACCCGCCAGGTCGATGCCACCGAGCACCACCACGGCATGATGCTGGCGATCGCCTTCGAATCGGTGATCAAGCTGCTGGCGATGCTGGCGGTGGGCGTGTTCGCCTACCTGTGGCTGAGCAACCGCACCGACGCGGTGGTCGAGTCGGTGCATACGCTGTTCACCGGCCTGCCGCCGGTCGGCTTCATCTCGCAGACCCTGCTCAGTTTCCTCGCCATCATCTGCCTGCCGCGCCAGTTCCACGTGGCCGTGGTCGAGTGCGGTGACGTGCGCGACGTGCGCCGCGCGCGCTGGATGTTCGGCGGTTACCTGGTGCTGATCTCGGGCATGGTGCTGCCGATCGCCACCGCCGGCGTGACCCTGTTCGGTACCAGCGGCAGCGTCGCCGACGATTCGATGGTGCTGGCGCTGCCGTTGGCCGAAGGCCGCAATGCGCTGGCGCTGATCGCCTACGTGGGCGGCTTCTCGGCGGCCACCGGCATGGTCATCGTCTCGTCCATCGCGCTGGCGACCATGGTCAGCAACGACCTGGTGATGCCGGTGCTGCTGCGTCGGAGCGGTGACCACCAGGAAGCCGCCGACGTCGCCTCGCGCGTGCTGTGGATCCGCCGCCTAGCGATCCTGCTGCTGGCGCTGATGGCCTACAGCTACTACCGCACCAGCAGCAACGACAGCACGCTGGCCTCGTACGGCCTGATGGCGTTCGCAGCGGTGGCGCAGTTCGCGCCCGGCCTGATCGGCGGCCTGTACTGGCGCGGTGCCAGCCGGCGCGGCGTCGAAGTGGGCATGCTGCTGGGCTTCGCCACCTGGCTGTACACCCTGCTGCTGCCGGCGATGACCATGGCCGGCTGGGTCGACGCCGCCTGGGTGCAGCACGGCCCGTTCGGCATCGAGTGGCTGCGTCCGCAGCAGCTGTTCGGCATGTCCGGCTGGGATCCGCTGACCCACGGTACGTTCTGGTCGCTGCTGGTCAATGCGGCCACGATGATGCTGGTGTCCGCACGCTGGCGCCCCGGTGTGGACGAGCGCCTGCGTGCGGCACCGTTCCTCGACCCGTATGCCGAGCGCCCGTCGGTGGCCGGTGGCTGGCCCGGTCATGTGCATGTGGGCGACCTGCTGGCACTGGCCTCGCGCGTGGTCGGCGAACGTCATGCGCGGCGTTCGTTCTTCGAGCAGGCGCAGTCACTGGGCCGTGAACTGCAATCCTCCGCGCCTGCAGACCGCCCGTGGGTGCAGTTCACCGAGCGCCTGCTGGCCGCGTCGATCGGCGCGGCGTCCGCACGCCTGCTGCTGACCAGCCTGCTGCGTGGCTCGGGCATGGACCTGGGCGAAGTGGTGGCAGTGCTGGACGAAGCCGGGCAGGAACTGCGCTTCAACCGCGAGATCCTGTCGACCACGCTGGAGAACATCAGCGCCGGGGTCAGCGTGGTCGATCCGGACATGCGCCTGACCGCGTGGAACCGCCGCTACCAGGACATGTTCGGCTACCCCGACGGCATGCTCTACGTGGGCCGCCCGGTGGCCGACCTGATCCGCTACAACGCCGAGCGCGGTGAGCTGGGCGAGGGCGATATCGAAGTGCAGATCAACCGCCGCATCGGCTACATGCGCGCCGGTTCGCCGCACGTGTTCGAGCGCACCCGCAGCGACGGCAAGGTGATCGAGATGCGCGGCCAGGCGCTGCCCGGCGGCGGTTACGTGACCAGCTACAACGACATCACCGACTACAAGCACGCTGAAAGGGCGCTGCTTGAAGCCAACGAGACGCTGGAACAGCGCGTGGCCGAGCGCTCGCATGAGGCCGAGGTCGCGCAGCAGTCGAAGACGCGCTTCCTGGCGGCGATCAGCCACGACGTGCTGCAGCCGCTGAACGCAGCACGCCTGTTCGCTTCGGCACTGCGCGACAGTGATCACGTGAGCGACGAGCAGAAGCATCTTGCCGAGCGCGTGGATGCGTCGCTGCGTGCGGCCGAAGAACTGCTTGATGGCCTGCTGGACGTGTCGCGGCTGGATGCCGGTGGCCTGCACCCGGTGATCGGCGAATTCGACGTGAGTGCGTTGATGCGCGAGCTGGCGGCGCAGTACACCCCGGTCGCTGCGGGTCGCGGTCTGCGCCTGGACCTGTTCACGCGTCCGGCCTGGGTGCGCAGTGACCGCCGCCTGCTGCGCCGCGTACTGCAGAACTTCCTGGCCAATGCGCTGCGCTACACACGCCAGGGGCGCATCGTGCTGGCCGTGCGCCAGCGCGGCGACGAGGTGGAACTGCAGGTGTGGGATACCGGCCCGGGCATTCCCGAACACCACATGCGGCAGATCTTCGACGAGTTCCACCGCTACCAGCAGCCGTTCGACTGGGGCGAGCAGGGGTTGGGCCTGGGCCTGTCGATCTGCCAGCGCATCTCGCGCCTGCTTGATCATCGGTTGAACGCACGCAGCCGCGTCGGCAAGGGCTCGATGTTCTCGATCATCCTGCCGCGGGTGGCGCCACTACCCGGGTATACCGAGTTGGCCACGCCGGTGCAGGCCGTGCCCGCACCGGTGCGCAGCGATTCGCTGGCGGGCCTGCGGGTGTTGTGCGTGGACAACGACGAGGAAATCCTCGACGGCATGCGCGCGCTGCTCGGCCGCTGGCAGGTGCAGGTGATCACTGCCGCCACCGTCGACCAGGCGCTGGAGAAGATTGCCGAGCGTCCGCAGGTGATGCTGGTGGACTACCACCTGCACGATCGCATGGATGGCCTCGATGCGCTGGTGGCGCTGCGCGAGGCGGCCGGCTATCCGCTGCCGGGTGCGCTGCTGACCGCCGATGGCCGCGACGAACTGAAGCGGATGGCACGCGAGCGTGGCTACCGCGTGCTGACCAAGCCGATCAAGCCGGCCTCGCTGCGCGCCTTCCTCGGCGCGCTGCGCGACGCCGGCAACAGCGATGCCTGATGGCAATGTAGAGCCGAGTCCGCACTCGGCTGCTGCGCGGGACATGGTGTTCCGTGGGCCGGCCGAACAGCAGCCGAGCATTGGCTCGGCTCTACAAAAATCCAGTTGCGGGGGCCCTCTGTAGAGCCGAGCCCGCGCGCAGCGACGTGCTGATATAGCCATCGCTATACAAACCAGCCCTGCCTGCGCGTTTCGATGGAAATGCGCCACGCGTGGATCGCGATGCTAAGCTTCGCGTCCCCTTGGGGAGTAGCCGGATTCCTTCGCAGGAATCGTCCACGTCAACATACTCGGCCAGTGCGCCGTGGCGTGGACAACCATGATGGTTGGCGAGACCAGCGGCCCGCGCGCGCAACGTCAGGTTGGGCGCGAGCGCCGGCCGTGCGTCCGTCCTAGCCCGACCTTCAGCAGTCGCCAATGTCCCCCATCTCGATCCTCCTGATCGGCTTTGCCATGTCCACCGATGCCTTTGCCGCCGCGATCGGCAAGGGCGCGGCCATGCGCAAGCCGGTGTTCCGCGATGCCTTGCGTGCCGGCATCATCTTCGGCGTCATCGAGGCGATCACGCCCATCATCGGCTGGCTGCTCGGCCGCGCCGCCCTGCAGTATGTCGAAGCCTTCGACCACTGGATCGCGTTCGGCCTGCTCGGCGCGCTGGGCATCCACATGATCTACAACGGCCTGCGCCCGGACAGTGCTGACGAAGACGAAGACCCCTCGCAGCACCACGGCTTCTGGAAGCTGGCGTTGACCGGTTTCGCCACCAGCATCGATGCGATGGCGGTGGGCATCGGCCTGGCCTTCATGGACGTGCATATCGGCGTGATGGCCGCGGTCATCGGCCTGTGCACGCTGACCATGGTCACCGCCGGCATCATGCTCGGCCGCGTGCTGGGCAGCATGGTCGGCAAGCGTGCCGAGATCATCGGTGGCGTGATCCTGGTGATCATCGGCGCGACGATCCTGTACGAACACCTGCACGGCGTGGGGTGAGCAGGGAAACCTGTAGAGCCGAGCCCACGCTCGGCTGCTTTGCATGGCAGCCGAGCATGGGCTCGGCTCTACATCAGGGTGTTGGCTGACAAGCATTGCGGTGTTGCACTGATGGAGAGACTGGCATGCGTGCCATAGCCTCTTCGCATGGCCAGTCCCGCACTCCGTTATGGTCGTTGGTCGCATACCGGCAATGTCTATGCACTTACCACGGTGACGCATGCGCGTCGTCCCTGGTTCAGTGACAAGGCCAACGTCGATCTGCTGATCGAAGCCCTGCGCACCGTAGAGCGGACGGGGCGGACCTCCTCCCTCGCCTGGGTGGTGATGCCGGATCATCTGCACTGGCTGTTCGAACTCCGTACCGGCACGCTCGTCGGCTGCATGCAGATCCTCAAATCACGGAGCGGGCGTTCCATCGGCAGGCGCACTGAGGCGAACGCGCCGATCTGGCAGCCGGGATACTACGATCATGCGCTGCGCGGCGATGAGTGCCTGCGCACGCAGGCGATGTACATCGCGGCCAATCCCGTGCGTGCTGGGCTGGCCACGCGCATCGGGGAATACCCCTATGTGTGGAGTCGATGGTTGCTTGAGGAGTGATTGGTATTGAGGCAAAGAGCAGCCGAGCGTGGGCTCGGCTCTACAGGGGCATCATGACGTCTGTAGAGCCGAGCCCATGCTCGGCTCCGCAGTCCGTCACCTTCAGTCTTCTTCCGGCGGCAGCACGATGGCGTCGTCGTCGATCGCCAGCTTGCCGGCCATCAGCACGGCCTGGGTGCGGTTGGTCACGCCGAGCTTGCGCAGGATGGCGGTGACGTGGGCCTTGATCGTCGCTTCGGAGACGTTGAGGTCGTAGGCGATCTGCTTGTTCAAGCGGCCGGCGCCGAGCATCTGCAGGACGCGGAACTGCTGCGGGGTCAGCTCGCGCAGGCGCTGGCCGACTTCGCGTTCTTCGCTGCCGGTGGGCGGCACGTTGTGCGCTTCCGGCGGTGCCCAGGTCTCGCCATCGAGGATGGTGCCCAACGCATGGCCGATGGTGTCCGAATCCGCAGACTTCGGGATGAAGCCCAGCGCACCGTGGTCGAGCGCGCGGCGCATCACCGTGGCCTCTTCGCGCGCGGACACCACCACCACTGGCAGCTGGGGGTGCAGTGAGCGCATGTGCACCAGTGCGTTGAAACCCTGCGCACCGGGCATGTTGAGATCCATCAGGACCAGGTCGGCGTCGTTGTGCTGGTCGGCCAGCGCGTACAGCGCTTCCACGCTGTCGGCCTCGAACAGCTGCACGCCCGGGATGACCCGCTGCACGGCGCCGCGCAGGGCTTCGCGGAACAGCGGGTGGTCATCGGCAATCAGGAGGGTGGTCATGGTCGGGGGGAACCGTGGGGGAAAGCAGATGGGGTCAGAGCCCTTTCCTTGAGCAAAGGGATCCGACCCCGGGTCGTACGTCATCGCACCTTGCGCTCGTCCACCAGCGACGCCACCACCGATGGATCGGCCAGGGTCGAGGTGTCGCCGAGCTGGTCCGGTGCGTTCTCGGCGATCTTGCGCAGGATGCGGCGCATGATCTTGCCCGAGCGGGTCTTCGGCAGGCCCGGCGCCCACTGCAGGTGGTCCGGTGTGGCGATCGGGCCGATCTCCTTGCGCACCCAGGCGATCAGTTCCTTGTGCAGCTCATCGCTCGGCGCCTCTTCGGCCACCAGGGTGACGTAGGCGTAGATGCCCTGGCCCTTGACGTCGTGCGGGAAGCCCACGACCGCCGCTTCGGCCACCTTCGGATGCGAGACCAGCGCGCTTTCCACTTCGGCGGTGCCGATGCGGTGGCCGGACACATTGATCACATCGTCGACGCGGCCGGTGATCCAGTAATAGCCGTCCTCGTCGCGGCGGCAACCGTCGCCGGTGAAGTAGCTGCCGGGGTAGGTGCGGAAATACGTATCGATGAAACGCTGGTGGTCGCCGTACACCGTGCGCATCTGGCCCGGCCAGGAGTCACGGATGATCAGGTTGCCCTCGGTCGGGCCGTCCTGGATCTCGCCATCGGCATTGACCAGCGCCGGCTGCACGCCGAAGAAGGGCAGGGTGGCCGACCCCGGCTTGAGGTCCATCGCACCGGCCAGCGGCGAGATCAGGATGCCGCCGGTCTCGGTCTGCCACCAGGTATCGACGATCGGGCAGCGGCTGTCGCCGACCACTTCGTAGTACCAGCGCCAGGCTTCCGGGTTGATCGGCTCGCCGACGCTGCCGAGCAGGCGCAGCGACGCGCGCGAGGTCTTCTTCACCGGCTCCTCGCCCTCGCGCATCAGCGCACGGATGGCGGTCGGGGCGGTGTAGAAGATGCTCACCTTGTGCTTGTCGATGACGTTCCAGAAGCGCGAGGTGTCCGGATAGTTCGGCACGCCTTCGAACATCAGCGAGGTCGCACCGTTGGCCAGTGGCCCGTACACGATGTAGCTGTGGCCGGTGACCCAGCCGACGTCGGCGGTGCACCAGTAGATGTCGTCCTCGCGCAGGTCGAACACCGCTTCATGGGTGCAGGCCGCGTACAGCAGATAGCCGCCGGTGGTGTGCAGCACGCCCTTCGGCTTGCCGGTGGAACCGGAGGTGTAGAGGATGAACAGCGGATCTTCCGCGTTCATGCGTTCCGGTTCGCAGGTGGCCGGCTGGCTGTCCACCACATCGTGGAACCAGCGGTCGCGCGGGGCCTGCATGTCCACCGCGCCGCCGGTGTGGCGCACCACCAGCACGGTTTCAACCGTGTTCGTGCCCGGCAGCTTCAGCGCGGCATCAACGTTGGCCTTCAGCGGAATCCTGCGGCCACCGCGCAAGCCTTCGTCGGCGGTGATGATCAGCTTGCTCTGGCAGTCGCTGACGCGGTCGGCGATCGAGTTCGGCGCGAAGCCACCAAACACCACCGAGTGGATCGCACCGATGCGCGCGCAGGCCAGCATGGCCACCGCAGCATCGATGATCATCGGCAGGTAGATGGTGACGCGGTCGCCCTTTTTGACCCCGAGGTTGCGCAGCGCATTGCCGAGGCGGCAGGTGCGCTCATACAGCTCGCGATAGGTCACGTGCTGGGCCGGTGCATCCGGGCCGTCCGGCTCGAACAGCAGGGCGGTCTTGTCGCCGCGCGTCTCGAGCTGGCGATCCAGGCAGTTCACGCTGGCATTGAGCTCACCATCCTCGAACCACTTGATGTGGAAGTCGGACAGGTCGTAGCTGACGTTCTTGATCTTCGTCGGCTTGCGCATCCATTGCAGGCGCTCGGCGGCCTTGCCCCAGAATCCATCCGGATCGGTTACCGACGCCTGGTACTGCTGTTCATAGGTCTTCTTGTCGATGCGTGCCTTGGCGGCGAACTGCGGATCGACGGGGTAGATATCAGCCATGGCACCCTCACTTGCACGTTGACTTTGTATGTGCGGTCGCAGCATCGCAACGACCGATCCCCCTCAGTTTGCCCCATCCACCCCCGGCCGCGTCACCACCCTGGTTAGACCATGGTCGAAAGTGAGCGCCCTGCAGGGCCGGGTTCGACCAATGGCGAATAGCCGCTATACATAATCGCCCCGCAGTCTCGGCTCGACCGTGCCCCACGCGCGGCATCACCTTGCCACTTGGGAGAGAGGGCAACATGAGCCACCGTACGTTGAAAGCCGTGCGCACACCTTTGGCGGCCTGCCTGCTGGTCGCCTTGGTCGCACCGGGCATGGCGTTCGCAGAGACCGCCAAAGAGAAGGCACTGGAAGCACGCGTTGCCGAACTGGAACGCCAGGTCCAGCTGCTGCTGTCTTCGCAGCAACAACAACAGACCCAGATCAGCCAGACCCAGCAGGCGGTGACCGAAGTCCGCACGGTGCAGGCCGGGCAGAAGCCGGTCGCACAGGTGCCGGCCGGCAAGCAGCCGATCCAGGTCACCACCCTCACCCCGGGCGCGGCACCGGGCACCACGGTCAAGATCGGCGGCTTCATCAAGGCCGACTTCTTGGCCACCCAGACCAGCGATGGCCAGCTGGCCGACGACGCCACCGGCCGCTCGCTGTACCTGCCGGGCCAGACCCCGGTGGAAGGCGCTGGCGGCAGCGGCAAGCGGTCGGGCACCGATTTCAACGCCCATGCCAAGTTCTCGCGCTTCAACCTGGGCATCGACAACGTCAGCGAATCGGGCAACAAGGCCGGTGCGTTCTTCGAGATGGACTTCTTCGGCAACTCGCTGGGCAACCAGACCGCCACCAATACCTACGGCGTGACCCTGCGCCACGCCTACATGTACTGGAACAACTGGCTGGCCGGCCAGACCTGGTCCAACTTCATGGACGCGGCCGCACTGCCGGAAGCGGTCGACTTCGTCGGCCCCACCGACGGCGTGATCTTCGTGCGCCAGGCGCAGGTGCGCTACACCCAGGGTGGCTTCAGCGTCGCGCTGGAAAACCCGGAAACCACCACCCTCACCGGCACCCGCAACCCGGTCACCGGCGCCTGGACCAACGCCAGCGCCAACTCCGACCGTGGCAGCCTGCCCGACCTGACCCTGCGCTATGGTTGGAAGGGCGACTGGGGCACCTTCGGTGTCGGCGGCATCGTCCGCCAGTTGAAGGTCGACAACCAGGCGACCGGCGCGAAGGCCGACAAGGTGGCCGGCGGCCTGACCCTGGGCGGCAAGTGGGTGATGGGTGACAGCGATTCGCTGCATTACCAGCTGACCGGTGGCGAAGGCATCGCCCGCTACATCGGCCTGGGCATCACTGCCGACAGTGCCTATGACGTGGCCCGCGACGAACTCAACCCGACCGGCGTGCTGGCCGGCTATGTCGGCTGGCGGCATGCGTTCTCGCCGAAGCTGCGCACCAACCTGATCTACGCGCGCAGCGACTACGACAACGACAGCATCCTCGGCCCGCTGGTGACCAAGAGCGTGCAGAGCATCCGCGGCAACATCTTCTATTCGCCGCTGCCCAAGGTCGATATCGGCGCCGAGCTGATGTATGGCCGTCGCGAAGTGGAGAACGGCAACAAGGGTGACATCACCCGGTTGCAGTTCACTACGAAGTACAGCTTCTAAGAGCGTGCCGGCCAGCGGCCGGCACCTACCGAGATGGGGTGCCGGCCAAGGTCGGCATCTACCGAATTGAGTGCCGACCAACGGTCGGCACCCACCAACAACGATTGCTTCGGAGGGGAAGCGTCCCATGTCCAGTACACCCAGCACCGCACATAAAGCGGGCACCCTGACCAAGGGCCACAAGAAGGTCATCTTCGCCTCGAGCCTCGGCACGGTCTTCGAGTGGTATGACTTCTTCCTGTACGGCTCGCTCGCGGCCATCATCGCCAAGCAGTTCTTCAGTGGCGTCAATGAAACCACGGGCATGATCTTCGCCCTGCTGGCGTTCGCCGCCGGCTTCTTCGTGCGCCCGTTCGGCGCGGCCTTCTTCGGCAGCCTCGGCGACCGCATCGGCCGCAAGTACACCTTCCTGGTCACCATCCTGATCATGGGCATCTCGACCTTCCTGGTCGGCGTGCTGCCCAACTACGCCTCGATCGGGTTTGCCGCACCGGTGATCCTGATCATCCTGCGCCTGGCCCAGGGCCTGGCGATGGGCGGCGAGTACGGCGGTGCCGCCACCTATGTGGCCGAGCACGCGCCGGACGACAAGCGTGGCCTGTACACCAGCTTCATCCAGTGCACCGCCACGCTGGGCCTGTTCCTGTCGCTGCTGATCATCCTGGCCTGCCGCATGACGCTGGGCAACGAGGCGTTCGAAGCCTGGGGCTGGCGCATTCCGTTCCTGGTGTCGATCCTGCTGCTGGGCATTTCGGTGTGGATCCGCCTGCAGCTGAGCGAATCGCCGCTGTTCCAGCAGATGAAGGCTGAAGGCAAGGGCTCCAAGACCCCGTTCCGCGACAGCCTGAAGGGTGGCAACCTGAAGCTGATGTTGCTGGTCCTGCTCGGTGCAGCGGCTGGCCAGGCCGTGGTCTGGTACGGCGGACAGTTCTACGCGCTGTTCTTCCTCAGCAGCATGCTGAAGGTCGATGCCACCACCTCCTACCTGCTGATCGCCGCAGCGCTGGCACTGGGCACGCCGTTCTTCATCTTCTTCGGCTGGCTGTCCGACCGCATCGGCCGCAAGAAGATCATCCTGGCCGGCTGCCTGCTGGCGGCCATCACCTACATCCCGATCTTCAAGGGCCTGACCCACTTCGCCAACCCGGCCATCGAAGAAGCGCGCAGCAGCTCCCCGGCACTGGTCGTCGCCGACCCGGCCACCTGCTCGTTCCAGTTCGATCCGGTGGGCCTGCGCAAGTTCACCAGCTCCTGCGACGTGGCCACCGCCGCGCTGACCAAGGCCGGTGTGCCGTACGACGTGCAGCCCGCCGCCGCCGGTTCGCTGGCGATGGTGAACGTGGGCAGTGCCAGCGTCACCTCGTATGAGGCCGCTGGCCTGACCAAGGAAGAAGGCAAGGCCAAGGCCGATGCGTTCGGCGCGGAGCTGAAGACCGCGCTGACCACCGCCGGCTACCCGGCCAAGGCCGATGGTGCGCGCATCAACATCGCCGGCACCATCTTCATGCTGTGGCTGCTGGTGCTGTACGTGACCATGGTCTACGGCCCGATCGCCGCCTACCTGGTGGAACTGTTCCCGACCCGCATCCGCTACACCTCGATGTCGCTGCCGTACCACATCGGCAACGGCTGGTTCGGTGGCTTCCTGCCGGCGATCTCGTTCGCGCTGGTGGCCGGTACCGGCAACCTGTACTACGGCCTGTGGTACCCGATTGCGATCGCACTGATGTCGGTGGTGATCGGCGGCCTGTTCCTGCGCGAGACCAAGAACGTGGATATCACCAAGTAGGAATGATGTTCACCGGATGAAGGAAAGGCCGCGGTGCAGACCGCGGCCTTTTCTTTTCCCTGTAGCGCCGAGCCATGCTCGGCGACCGCGCAACGCGCGGCACAGAGTTCCGCAGACGCGAACAGACAGCGCTCAATGCCGTCGATGTGTCCGCGCTCGGCGTTCAGGCCGACTGCCGCGACATCAATGGACTGCTCGCTGGCATCGGAAGCTCCGGCCACGAGAAGACATCCGGTCAGAAATGCAAATACGCGTCGCATCTACGCATGTTATTGGAGGTGGGATACTACCTTCAGCGCGCTGACGTCGTGCGGCAATGAAACAAGTACGAATCTACATATCAGCCCAGTATTTGATCGTACCGGTGCGGGATGACGTATCCAGCCACACGGAAGACGGGGACTTCTAGCAAGAACTGCCAACGTCTGACGCAAATGGCCCGAACTCCCTTTGTTCATCCGTACGCCCCATAGCATGTGTGATTCATCGAATCGGATCGGGGAATGCGCAGGGTACTTCTGGCAGCGATCATCACTGTCTCAGCGTCAGCGGCTGGCGCAGAAACGCATGTAGCTGCCGACGACGCGACACGGCAGGGAAGCCTGCGAGTCGAGGAAAGATCGCCCGTGATCAAGCAACTATGCGAGACAGAGACGGTCTGGCTGTCCTGGAACGACGCCGTACCAAGCGCAAGACTGGTGACCTGCGATTGCAGTTGCACATCGCATGACAACTCAGGATGGCTTGTCGAGGCGCAACCGGAAGTCGACACCTATCGGGTGCATCGAGTCTCTCTCGGCAAGGTTTTCAGTCCCACGGAGTTCCGTCGGGCTGGTGCGCGGATTCAGGACATCGTCTCGTCGCATCCGTGGTGCTCAGGCGCCAAACCGAGCATGCCGACGAATGCCGTGTTTGCGACGTTGGTGAAGCAGCCCACGGAATCGGGCGATGAGCCTAACTGCTTTACGCCCCACTTCTTCGTAGGTGATCGGAATGTCCCCCTGAAGAGGATTCCAATGTCGGGCGAACAGTTATCCGACGCGTCCGCAGCAGGATCAGCACTGATCGCGCGGGAGGTCAAGTTCCTGCGTGATTGGCGGCTGGAGTTTGCGCCTGAGTAGCGCATTCGTTCCCTCGGACAAAGTATGAGGGCTATACATTATGGGGTTTCAATGATGTTTGTTTTGAAGCGCGTGGTGCTGGCATTTCTTGCCGGCCCACCTCTGCTCCTATCTGCCTATGCTGTGGATGCGAGTGCGATCTATGGTGTCAACCACACCCACTGGGCGATCAACCGGTTCAGTGTCGATGGCCGTTCAGCCGTTGACAGCATTGGCCGATATCAAGGCGGCGGTGGAGGGTGCTGCTACAGCGCACCAGAACGCTGGCATTCTGGGCTGACGGTGCGGGTTGACTGGGAAACGGGTGCCGGAAGCTCGAGAGATTTTCCTGGAACCAGAGACTGGCCAAAATTTCTGGAGTGGGAGAAGAAAATCCTGGCGCAGAAGCGCAGGCATAGCAAAGTCGTCTCCGTCCCGGATTACACCGGCCAGGACGTCTGCGGCATCACCGTACATTTCCTGCCCTGCGATGAGATTCAGGTCACCACCTCCTGTTATGCCTACGGCAGCCCCGAGTACCCGATCAAGATTCCGCTTGAGTTGCCAGAACCCCAGTCTTGCCCGGCACAACCTACCGACCAGCAGAAGACGTAGTGATGGACGGGTTTGCATGAGGGGGTGAACGCATGCAAGGCGGTCGGGAGGTGTCCGAATGAGACCCCGTGCCACGGCGTGAAGGTTGGCATGCGAGCCGGGCACGGCTCGACCCTACAATCGGCCCATGACCACCACCGCCCCCGCCGACCTTCCCGCCATCCTGCACTCCCTGCGCAGTGCCTGGCAGTCGCAGCGGCCCACGCTCGACCAGCGCGAAGCCGACCTGCGTCGTCTGCGCGAGGCGCTGAAGGCGCGGCTGGATGAAATGGCCCAGGCCATCGCCGAGGACTTCGGCCACCGCGTCCACGTCGAATCGAAGCTGGCCGATGGCATGAGTGTGCTGTCGGCCATCGACCACCTGCGCCGCCACCTGCGGCGCTGGTCGAAACCGCAGCGGGCATCGGCGGGATGGAAACTGTGGCCGGCGCGCGCGCAGTTGCGGCCGACGCCGCTGGGCGTGGTCGGGGTGATCTCACCGTGGAACTACCCGGTCACGCTGGCGCTGGTGCCGCTGGTCACCGCCATCGCTGCCGGCAACCACGTACTGCTGAAGCCTTCGGAACACACGCCGCGCACCAGTGCGTTCCTGGCTGATCTGCTGGCCAGCGTGTTCCCGCCCGATCGGGTGGCGGTGGTGCAGGGCGGGGCGGATGTGGCCGCGGCGGTGTCCTCGCTGCCGCTGGACCATCTGCTGTTCACCGGCTCGACGGCCGTTGGCCGCAAGGTGATGGCCGCCGCCGCCGAGCATCTGGTGCCGGTCACGCTGGAGCTGGGCGGCAAGTCGCCGGCCATCGTCTGCCGCGATTTTCCGCTGGACAAAGCCGCTGCGCGGCTGGCCACCGGCAAGTGGTTCAACGCGGGCCAGACCTGCATCGCGCCGGATTATGTGCTGATCGATACGGTCCGCCAGCGCGAGTTCGTACAGGCGCTGCAGCAGCAGGTGCACGAGCGCTATGGCGACTTCAGCAATGCCGACGACTACACGCGCATCATCAACGAGGGCCAGTACCAGCGCCTGCAGGGCTATCTGGTGCAGGCGCGCGAACGTGGCGTGCCGGTGATTCCGTTGGCGCAGGTGGATGAGGCGCGCGCCGACCGCGAGCGTCTGCTGGTGCCGACCGTGGTGCTGGACCCGCCCGACGATCTGGACCTGATGCGCGAGGAAATCTTCGGGCCGATCCTGCCGGTGCGGGCCTATCCGGATCTGGATGCCGCGCTGGCCGACGTGCTGTCCCGCGACCGGCCGCTGGCGCTGTATCCCTTCAGCCATGACACGGCCACGGTGGAGCGCATCCTCGGCCAGGTGGCGGCCGGTGGCGTGACGGTAAATGACACGTTGCTGCACTTCGCCGCCGATGGCCTGCCGTTTGGCGGGGTGGGGGCCAGCGGTATGGGCGCGTACCACGGCCGGGCCGGGTTCGATGCGATGAGCAAGCGGCTGCCGGTGCTGTGGCAGTCGCGCTGGGCGGCCAGTGACCGGCTGCGCCCGCCGTATTCGAAGATTGTGGGGTTGTTGAAGCTGCTGCTGCGGTGAACCCAGGCAGGGCGTGGCACTACTGAATCAGGGCCCGATTCTTCTGTAGAGCCGAGCCCACGCTCGGCTGCTCCTGGCTGGGTGCCTGGTCAATGCAGCCGAGCGTGGGCTCGGCTCTACACGGGAATCCGGGCCGCCCCCATCCCGGCCACCCGGGTAGAATGCCCGCATGAAAATCGCCTCGTGGAACGTCAATTCGCTCAATGTCCGCCTGCCGCACCTGGAGCAGTGGCTCAAGGACTTCGGCCCGGACATCGTCGGTATCCAGGAAACCAAGCTGGAGGACCACAAGTTCCCCGACTCTGCGCTGATCGCCGCCGGCTACCGCAGCGTGTTCGCCGGCCAGAAGACCTACAACGGCGTGGCGCTGCTGTCGCGTGAGCCTGCACAGGACGTGCAGATCGGCATTCCCGGCTTCGAGGACGAACAGAAGCGCGTCATCGCCGGTACCTTCGGCGACCTGCGGGTGATCAACCTGTACGTGGTCAACGGCCAGGACATCGGTACCGACAAGTACGAGTACAAGCTGCGCTGGCTGGAAGCGGTGCATGCGTGGGTCGCGCAGGAGCTGCAGCGCCACCCGAAGCTGATCGTGATGGGCGACTTCAACATCGCCCCGGACGCCCGCGACGTGCACGACCCGGAGGTGTGGAACGACAACCACATCCTGACCTCCACCGCCGAGCGCGGCGCGCTCACCAAGCTGCTGCAGCTGGGCCTGCACGATGGCTTCCGCCTGCACAACGACGAGGCGGGTACCTTCAGCTGGTGGGATTACCGGGCGGCCGGTTTCCGCCGCAACCTCGGCCTGCGCATCGACCTGACCCTGGTCTCCGATGCGCTGAAGAGCGGTGCGGTGGCCTCGGGCATCGACCGCGAGCCGCGCACCTGGGAACGCCCGAGCGACCATGCGCCGGCGTGGGTACAGATCGGTTGAATGAACGAGGCCCGGCGATTGCCGGGCCCGTTCTGAAAGGCCCGCCGGCCAGCGGCCGGCGTTACCGCCGCGTCAGCGTATGCTCTTGCGGGTGAACAGGTTGACGATCGCCAGCAGGATCACCGCACCGATCAGCGAGAACAGGAAGGTTCGAATGGTGATCGCTTCGTTGATGCCGCCGCCGAACAGCCAGCCGGAAATCAGCGCGCCGACGATGCCGACCACGATGTTGAGGATGATGCCCTGCTGGGCATCGCGCTTCATGATGATGCTGGCCAGCCAGCCTACGATGCCGCCGACGATCAGCCAGATGATGATGCCCATGATCGAACCTCCGGTGGGGAACGGTGACCAGTTGACGCGCACGGCCGTGAACCCGTCGTGCAATCGTGTGACGGGCGCGTGCGCATGAGCCTGCCAGCCACCCTCGACGGCCCGTGGCGCTTTGGTCCGGTGACGGTCTGGCGGCGCCCGCACGTGCCCGGCCATCGCGGCGAACCGCAGGCACGGCAGGTGCTGGCGCAGGCCCTCGGGGCCGATCCGGAGACGCTGCCGCTGGTCCGCGATGACAAGGGCCGGCCGGAACTGAGCGGCGCATTGGCCCACTACGGCACTGGCTGGAGCCACAGCGGCGAGGTGCTGCTGGTGGCGCTGGGCGAAGGCGTGCGGCTGGGCGTGGACCTGGAACTGCTGCGGCCGCGCGCCCGCCTGCTGGAGATCGTGCAGCGCTTCTTCCACCCGGAGGAGGTGGCGTGGCTGGAAAGCCTGGACCAGGCCGACCGCGAACACTGGTTCTTCCGCGTGTGGTGCGCCAAGGAAGCGATGCTGAAGGCGCACGGCCAGGGTATCTCGTTCGGCCTGCACCGCCTGCAGCTGGCGCCGGGGGCCGATGGCGCCCTGCACCTGCGCTGGTGCGACCCGGAACTGGGCGAGGCCGCGCGCTGGCACCTGCACGAATGGCAGGCCACCGGTCAGTTCCGGGCGGCGTTGGCCTGGTATCCGCACTGAGGCGGGGAATCAGCGCGCAAAACCGGCGATAATGCCGGCATGAGCGAACACCCACTTCCCGCCAGCGTGGCTGCCACGCTGGAACAGGGCCTGGCCAGCATGGGCCTGGATGCCGCGCTGGCGCCGCCGCTGCTGCGCTACCTGGCCCTGCTGCACCGCTGGAACGGCACCTACAACCTCACCGCCATCCGCGACCCGCAGGAGATGGTCACCCGCCACCTGCTCGACTCGCTGGCGATGCAGCCGTTCGTGGCCGATGGCAGCCTGGCCGACCTCGGCACCGGGCCCGGGCTGCCCGGCATCCCGCTGGCCATCGCCTGCCCGGGCCTGCAGGTGACCCTGGTCGAGAGCAATGGCAAGAAGGCGCGCTTCATGCGCGAGGCCGTGCGCCAGCTCGGCCTGGGCAATGCCCGCGTGGCCGAATCGCGCGCCGAGGCGCTGGACGAGGCCGGCCGTTACGACCAGCTGACCGCGCGCGCAATGGATACCCTGGCCGGCATCGTCCGCGTCGGTGGCCATCTGCTGCGCCCCGGTGGCGTGCTGCTGGCCATGAAGGGCGTCTACCCGCATGAGGAGATCGCGGAACTGCCGGCGGGCTGGCAGGTGCGCGAGGTGACCCCGCTGAGCGTGCCCGGCCTGGCCGGCGAACGCCACCTGGTCACCGTTACAGGTCCCTGATTCCCGCCGCCAGCCCTTTGTGGAACAACGGGTTGGCGATCCACGATTTCCGCAAGGGGCCGGTTGTACGCATAATGACCGGTCCCAACCATCCGTCGACGAGGCACACCCGCATGGCCCGCATCATCGCCATCGCCAACCAGAAGGGTGGCGTCGGCAAGACCACGACCGCCGTCAACCTGGCCGCTTCCCTGGCCAATGCACCCAAGCGTGTGCTGCTGGTCGACCTCGATTCGCAGGGCAACGCGACCATGGGCAGCGGCGTGGACAAGCGTGAGCTGGCCGCCTCCACCTACGATCTGCTGCTGGGCGAGTCCAGCGCCGCCGATGTACGCGTGCAGACCGCCGAAGGCTACGACCTGTTGCCCGGCAACATCGACCTGACCGCCGCCGAGATCCAGCTGATGGCGCAGAGCGAGCGCGAGCAGCGGCTGAAGCGCGCGCTGGCACCGATCCGCGACGAGTACGACTACATCCTGATCGACTGCCCGCCGGCGCTGTCGCTGCTGACGCTCAACGCGCTGGCCGCCGCCGATTCGGTGATCGTGCCGATGCAGTGCGAGTACTACGCCCTGGAAGGCCTGAGCGCGCTGGTGGAAACCATCGAAGCGCTGCGTGCCGACCTCAATCCGGCGCTGGAGATCGAAGGCGTGCTGCGCACCATGTTCGATGTGCGCAACAACCTGGCCAACGCGGTGTCGGCCGAGCTCACCGAGCACTTCGGCGATCGCGTGTTCCGCACCATCGTGCCGCGCAACGTGCGCCTGGCCGAGGCACCCAGCCATGGCCAGAGCATCGTCGGCTACGACCGCGCCTCGCGCGGTGGCGTGGCCTACCTGGGCCTGGCCGGCGAGATCATCCGCCGCAACAACGAACGCAACAAGGCCACCAAGGCCGTGGAGACCGTCTGATGACCAGCAGCAAGCCGGCAGCCAAGAAGCGAGGCCTCGGCCGTGGCCTGGACGCGCTGCTGGGCCCGAAGGGCGCGGTCAGCCAGGTGCAGGCCACCACGGCGGTGATCGAGCCGCTGCCGGGGGAAGTGCTGCGCAAGTTGCCGGTCGGCCAGCTGCAGCCGGGCAAATACCAGCCGCGCCGCGAAATGGACGAGGGCAAGCTGTCCGAGCTGGCCGACTCGATCAAGTCGCAGGGCGTGATCCAGCCGATCCTGGTGCGCCAGCTGCCGGCGGGCAACTACGAAATCGTCGCCGGTGAACGCCGCTGGCGCGCATCGCAGCTGGCCGGGCTGGACGAAGTGCCGGTGGTGGTGCGCGAGCTGGAAGACCGCACCGTCATCGCGATGGCGCTGATCGAGAACATCCAGCGCGAAGACCTCAACCCGCTGGAAGAAGCCGAAGCGCTGCAGCGCCTGATCAGCGAGTTCACCCTCACCCATGCCGAGGCCGCCGAGGCCGTCGGCCGCTCGCGCGCGGCGGTGTCCAACCTGCTGCGCCTGCTGGAACTGCCGGTGGCGATCCGCCTGCTGCTGGAAACCCGCCGCCTGGAAATGGGGCATGCCCGTGCGCTGCTGACCCTGGCCCCCGAACTGGCCGGCAAGCTGGCCCAGGAAGCGGCCGACGAAGGCTGGTCGGTGCGCGAGGTCGAGCGGCGCGCGCAGGCCTTCGCCGCCGGCAAGGTGCCGAGCAGCCGTCCGGTGGCCACGCCGAAGGTGCAGCAGGCCGACATCGCCTCGCTGGAAACCGAGCTGTCCGAAGCGCTCGGCGCCAAGGTGGCGATCAGCCACGGCCGTGGCGGCAAGGGCAAGCTGATCATCCACTACACCGACCTGGACACCCTGGACGGCGTGCTGGAAAAACTGCGCACGCGCCAGGGCTGAGCCCGGCGCCACATCACGCCGGCCGACGCATCCCCGCGACGTCGGCCACGCCGATGGCAGCGGGGTGCTTTGATCGAGACCCGCGATGACCATCCTGCTCACCGGCGCTGCCGGCTTCATCGGTGCCTACACCGCCCGCGCGCTGCTGGAGGCCGGCCGGGCCGTGGTCGGTCTGGACAACTTCAACGATTACTACGACCCGCAGATCAAGCGTGACCGCGTGGCCGCGCTGTGTCCGGCGCTTGACCTGCGCACCCTGGACCTGACCGACCGCGAAGGCCTGGCCGCGCTGTTCGACGAGGTGCAGCCGACCGCGGTGATCCACCTGGCCGCGCAGGCCGGCGTGCGCTATTCGCTGGAAAACCCGCATGCCTACGTCGACAGCAACCTGGTCGGCTTCGTCAACATGCTCGAGCTGTGCCGCCACCGTGGCGTGCAGCACCTGGTGTACGCCTCCAGCAGTTCGGTCTACGGCGATTCGGCCACGCCGCCGTTCTCCGAAGACCAGCGCGTGGACCAGCCGCGCTCGCTGTACGCGGCGACCAAGGCCGCCAACGAGCTGATGGCCTACACCTACGCGCAGCTGTACGGCCTGCATGCCACCGGGCTGCGCTTCTTCACCGTGTATGGCCCGTGGGGCCGGCCGGACATGGCACCGCTGCTGTTCTCGCGCGCGGTGCTGGCCGGTCGGCCGATCGACGTGTTCAACGAAGGCCGCATGCAGCGCGATTTCACACATGTCTCCGACATCGTCTCCGGTATCCTCGGCGCCCTCGCGCATCCGGCCGACGGTCCGGTGCCGCACCGGGTGTTCAACCTCGGCAACCATACGCCGGTCGAGCTGGAGCGCTTCATCAGCGTGATCGAGCAGGCCGCCGGCCGCCCCGCGCAGAAGGTCTACAAGCCCATGCAGCCCGGCGACATGGTGCGCACGATGGCCGATACCCGGCGCGCACATGACGCTTTCGGCTTCGATGCGGTGACCCCGATCGAACAAGGCCTGCCGCCTGTGGTGCAGTGGTGCCGCGAGTATTTTGGTGATCGCGCCTGAGGACGGATCCTCACGCCGCCGGGTTCATCTTCGGATAACCTCGGTTTCGGAGAATGCGCGGTCTTTGTCCCCCCTTTGGCCGAGTGCCTTATGAGCCAACCCGAGCTTTCCGTTGTCGTCCCGGTGTTCAACGAGCGCGACAATGTTGCCCCGCTGGTCGCCGAAATCACCGCTGCGCTGCGTGGCCGGCTGCCGTTCGAGATCGTCTACATCGACGATCACTCGCGCGATGACACCCTGGCCGTGTTGCAGGGACTGAAGGCGACCACGCCGGAACTGCGGGTGCTGCACCATGTGAACCAGAGCGGGCAGAGCACCGCCGTGCGGACCGGCGTCAAGCATGCGCGGGCGCCGTGGATCGCCACCCTGGATGGCGATGGCCAGAACGATCCGGCCGATATTCCCAAGCTGCTCGCCGCACGCGACGCCGCCGAGGCGCAGGTGAAGCTGTTCGCCGGCTGGCGCGTCAACCGCCAGGACAGCGGCAGCAAGCGCTGGGCCAGCAAGTGGGCCAACGCCATCCGTGCGCGCATGCTGCGCGATGACACGCCCGACACCGGTTGCGGCATCAAGCTGTTCGAACGCAGCGCGTTCCTCGACCTGCCGTACTTCGACCACATGCATCGCTACCTGCCGGCGCTGATGCAGCGTGCCGGCTGGAAGACCATCAGCGTGCCGGTCAACCACCGCCACCGCACCGCCGGCGTGTCCAAGTACAACAACCTCGGCCGTGCGCTGGTCGGCATCCGCGACCTGCGTGGCGTGGCCTGGCTGATCACCCGAAGCAAGCGCACCGCGGTGGAGGAGCGCTGATGGATCTGGAGCTGCACTGGCTGGATCAGCCCTTGACCTGGCTGTACTGGACCGGCCTGCATGTGACCGGCTGGAAGCTGATCGGCTACACCGGCGCACTGATGTTCGGCGGCCGCTGGCTGGTCCAGTTCATCGCCTCCAAGCGCGCCGGCAAGCCGGTCATCCCGCGCCTGTTCTGGTACATGAGCGTGATCGGCAGCCTGATGACGCTGAGCTACTTCCTGTTCTCGGCCAAGCAGGACTCGGTGGGCGTGCTGCAGAACCTGTTCCCGGCGTTTACCGCCCTGTACAGCCTGCACCTGGATATCAAGCACCGCGGCTGGAAGCGCGACAGGGCCAGCCACTGAGGCTGCGCCGGGATGCGGTCTGCCGTGGGTAGAGTCGACTGTCAGTCGACTTTCGCGCGGAGCGCGGGCTTTGCCACGTCTGGCCGAAGAGCAGCCGACTAGCAGTCGGCTCTACCACGCGCCTTCGGCGCTGGGGCCCCGGCCTGCGGCCGGTTCCCGGTCCTGCCTGCGCTGCAGGCAGGACCTTCGTCCCATGCCATGAGCCGTGGGCGGTGCCATCATCGGGGCCTGCCTTCCCGGGAACCTGTGCTCGTGAAAACCCGCCTTGCCGTTGCCCTGCTGCTCGCCCTGTCCGCCCCCACCGTGGCCTCGGCCGCTGCGCCCACCGCCGCCGCCGCGCCCGCCAGCGTGGCCACCGAATCGCCCGCAGATGCCGCCTTCCGCGCGCTGTACGAGAAGGAATGGAAGTGGCGCCAGCAGGGAGGTGGTGAAGCCAGCGAGGACGAAGACGCGCCCGCCAACGCCACCCGCATGCCCGACGTCGGCCCGGCCGCGCAGCAGGCACGCCTGAAGGTGTGGGACGAGACCCTGGCCGCGCTGAAGAAGATCGACCCGAAGACCCTGTCGCCGGACAACCAGGTCAACTACGCGATCTACCACGACCAGGTGTTCAACCTGGCCGAAGAGACGCGCCTGCGCGGCTACGAAATGCCGTTCAACGCCGATTCCTCGTTCTGGTCCAACCTGTCCTTCATGGCCCGGCGCGAGATGAAGACCGTGCAGGACTACCAGAACTACATCGCACGGCTGAACGACGTGCCGCGTTACTTCGGCCAGCAGACCGAGAACATGCGCGCCGGCCTGAAGCGCGGCTTCAGCGTGCCGCGCGCGGTGCTGGATGGCCGCGAAGTGTCCATCGCCACCGTCGCCGAGCTGAAGGACCCGACCGAATCGCCGCTGTACGCGCCGTTCAAGAAGCTGCCCAACAGCATCCCGGCCGCCGAACAGGCCAGGCTGCAGGCGCAGGCGCGTGAAGCGATCAGCGGCAAGGTGGTGCCGGCGTTCCAGCAGCTGCGCACCTTCTTCGTCAACGAGTACGTGCCGCAGGCGCGCACCACCCTGGCCGCCGAAGCGATGCCCGATGGCAAGGCCTACTACAGGCAGCAGATCCACGAGTACACCACGCTGGACCTGTCGCCGGACGAGATCCACCGCATCGGCCTGGAGGAAGTCGCACGCATCCATGGCGAGATGAACGACATCATCAAGCAGGTGAAGTTCAAGGGCAGCTTCGCCGAGTTCCTGACCTTCCTGCGTACCGATCCGCAGTTCTATGCGAAGACGCCGGAAGAGCTGCTGTCGCGCGCCGCGTGGATCTCCAAGCGCGCCGATGGCCAGCTGGGCAAGTACATGACGTTGCCGCGCGCGCGCTTCACCATCGTGCCGGTGCCGCCGGACATCGCACCGTTCTGGACGGCCGGCCGCGGTGGCATGGGCACCTACTGGCTCAACACCTACAACCTGCCGTCGCGCCCGCTGTACAACCTGCCGGCACTGACCCTGCATGAATCCGATCCGGGCCATTCGCTGCAGGGCGCGATCGCCGCCGAGCAGAAGAACCTGCCCGAGTTCCGCCGCAACGCCTACATCTCCGCCTATGGCGAAGGCTGGGCGCTGTACTGCGAGAAGCTGGGCGTGGAGATGGGCATCTACGAAACCCCGTACGAGGATTTCGGCCGCCTGACCTACGAGATGTGGCGCGCCGCGCGCCTGGTGATCGACACCGGCGTGCACAGCAAGGGCTGGACCCGCGAGCAGGCGCTGGCCTACCTGCGTGACCACACCGCGCTGAGCGAGCATGAAGTGACCACCGAAGTGGACCGCTATATTTCCTGGCCGGGCCAGGCGCTGAGCTACAAGCTGGGCGAAATCGCCATCGTGCGCCTGCGTGCGCAGGCCGAGAAGGAGCTGGGCGACAAGTTCGACATCAAGGGCTTCCACGACACCCTGCTCAAGCAGGGCTCGGTGCCGCTGCCGGTGCTGGAACAGCAGATCCAGGCCTACATCGCCGAGCGCAAGAAGGCCTGACCGGTACCGGGTAGTGCCGGCCGCTGGCCGGCAATCCGACCCGGTCACCGGGTCGGATCCCTTTCCCGTGGAAAGGGCTCCGACCCCCTCTCACCTCAGCCTACCGCCCGCGGCCTGGCCACCCGTGCTGCGAAGGTCGGCAGCACCAGCAGGGTCAGCACGGTGGCGGTGATCAGGCCACCGATCACCACCGTCGCCAGCGGCTTCTGCACCTCCGCACCGGAACCGCTGGCGATCGCCATCGGAATGAAGCCGACGATCGCCACCAGCGCCGTGGTCAGCACCGCTCGGATGCGGCTGGAGGCACCGTTGATCGCCGCCTGCAACGGCAGGTCGCCGGCGTCCAGGCGTTCGCGGATCGCCTGCATCAGCACCAGGCCGTTCAACGTGGCTACGCCGGAGACGGCGATGAAACCGACCGCCGCCGATACCGAGAACGGCATGCCTCGCAGCAGCAGCGCGAGGATGCCGCCGACCAGCGCCAACGGCACGCAGCTGAATACCAGAATGGCTTCCTTGCCGCTGCGCAGGGCCATGAACAGCAGGCTGCCGATCAGCAGGAACACTACCGGCACCACCGTTGCCAGCCGCTTTTCCGCGCGCTGCAGGTTCTCGAACTGGCCACCCCAGGTCAGATAGGCACCCGGCGGCAGTGCCACGTCGGCTACCGCGGCCTGCGCTTCGCCGACGAAGCCGCCCAGGTCGCGGCCACGCACGTTGGCCTGCACCACCACGCGGCGGCTGCCGTTGTTGCGGCTGATCTGGTTCGGCCCTTCGCTGACCGTGATGCGGGCAACCGACGACAGCGGAATCACCAGCCCCGACGGCGTGGCGATCGGCAGCGAGGCCAGTTGGTCCGGATCGTTGCGCGCGGCATCGTCCAGGCGCACCACCACGTTGAAGCGGCGGTCGCCTTCGAAGATCTTGCCGGCGGCGGTACCGCCGATGCCGGTGGACAGTGCATCACTCACATCCGCTGCAGTCAGCCCGTACTGCGCCGCCGCCACATGATCGATCGCCACGTTCAGCGTGGGCAGGCCGGAGATCTGCTCCACCCGCACGTCGGCCGCGCCCTCCACCGCACGCAGCTTCAGCGCCACCTGGTCGGCCACCTTCTGCAGCTGGCCGAAGTCATCGCCGAAGATCATTACGGCCAGGTCGGTACGCACGCCGGAAATCAGCTCGTTGAAGCGCAGCTCGATCGGCTGGCTGAACTCGAAACTGTTGCCCAGCTGCTGCCCGGCCAGCTTTTCGAAACGGGCCACCAGCGCGTCCTTGGCCAACTTCGGATCGGGCCAGTCCTTGCGTGGCTTCAGCACGATCACGCTGTCGGAGATGTTGGTCGGCATCGGATCGATCGCCGCCTCGGCGGTACCGGTACGCGAGAACACGGTTTCCACTTCCGGCTGCGTGGCAATCACCTTTTCCAACGCCAGTTGCATGGCCAGTGATTGCTCCAGCGACGTCGACGGCACGCGCAACGCCTGCATCGCCACGTTGCCTTCATCCAGCGTCGGCATGAACTCGCGGCCCAGCAGCGAGAACGAGCCGATGCCCACCACCACCATCATCACCGCACTGGCCACTACCGTGCGCGGATGCGCCACGGCCTTGCGGATCACCGGCTCGATGCGCGCACGCAGCACGCGTATCAGCCTGGTCTCGTGCTCGCCGTCGTCCGTATGTGCATCGCCGTCCTTCAGCTTCGGCTCGCGCACCAGCAGCGCCGTCATCGCCGGCACGAAAGTGAAGGAGAACAGGAAGGCACCGACCAGGGCCAGCATGAAGGTCGCCGCCATCGGGTGGAACGTCTTGCCCTCCACACCTTCCAGGGTGAGGATCGGCGCGAACACCAGCAGGATGATCAGCTGGCCGAACGCCGCCGGGCGCGCCATCTTCAGCGCGGAATCGGCGGCCACGCGCAGCCGTTCCATCGCGGTCAGCGTCCGGCCCAGTTCGGCGCGGCGCTGGCCCAGCATCAGCAGCGTCGACTCGACCACGATCACCGCACCGTCCACCAGGATGCCGAAGTCCAGTGCACCCAGGCTCATCAGGTTGCCGCTGATGCCGAAGCGGTTCATGCCGATCACCGCGAACAGGAACGACAGCGGAATCACCAGCGCGGTGATGGTGGCCGCGCGCAGGTTGCCCAGCAGCAGGAACAGCACCACCACCACCAGCAGCGCGCCCTCGGTGAGGTTCCGGGCCACGGTCTTGATGGTGGAATTGACCAGCACACTGCGGTCCAGCACCGGTGCGGCCACGATGTCGGCCGGCAGCGAGGTGTTCACCTGTTCCAGACGCGCGGCCGCGGCCTGCGCCACGGTGCGGCTGTTGCCACCGGCAATCATCAGCGCGGTGCCCAGCACAGCCTCGTGGCCGTTGCGGCTGGCTGCACCCAGGCGCGGCGCGCGGCTCAGTTCCACGGTGGCCACATCGGCCACGCGTACCACCACGCCATTGCGGGTGGCCACCGGCGCCTGTGCAAGATCCTCGGTGGTCAGCGCCAGGCCATCGGCACGCACCACGAGGCCTTCGCCGGCACGCTGCACGAAGCCGGCGCCGGCCTGCACGTTGGAACGCTGCAGGGCAGTGACCAGGTCGGCCAGGCCGAGGCCATGCGCGGCCAGTTTGGCGCTGTCCGGATGCACGCCGTATTCCTTGACGTAGCCGCCGACCGTATCGACCCCGGCCAGCCCCGGGCTGGAGCGCATCTGCGGCGCGATGATCCAGTCCTGCACGGTGCGCAGGTAGGTCGCGCGCTCTTCCGGCGTGCGCAGCAGGTTGCCTTCCGGCGTGCGGTAGACCTCGCCGGCCTGCCAGCCGGCTTCACCGGGCTTGGCCAGCCTGGTCGGATCGAACGCGGTGAAGTCCACCGTCCACATCAGCACCTCGCCGAGGCCGGTGGTGACCGGCGACAGCATCGGCGACGCACCATCGGGCAGGTCTTCCGATGCCTCGCGCATGCGTTCGGCCACCTGCTGGCGGGCGAAGTAGATGTCGGTGGCATCGGTGAAGATCGCGGTGACCTGCGAGAAGCCATTGCGTGACAGCGAACGCGTGGTGGTCAGGCCGGGAATGCCGGCCAGCGCGGTTTCCAGTGGATAGGTCACCTGCCGTTCGATCTGCTCTGGGGTCAACGCTGGGGCCACCGTGTTGATCTGCACCTGGCGGTTGGTGATGTCCGGCACGGCGTCGATCGGCAGCTTGCCCAGCTGGAACAGGCCCACGGCGGCGATCAGCGCCGCCATGAACACCACCAGCCAGCGGTGGCGCACCGCTGTTTCAATGATCAGCTTGAACATGATCGCCTCCTCAGTGGCCGTGCTCGGCTTCGCCCTTGGCCAGCTCGGCCTTGAGCAGGAAGGCGTTGGCACCGACGATGCGCTCGTTGCCGCTCAGGCCACCGAGGATCTCGATGCGGTCACCGGCACGGCGCCCGGCCAGTACCGGCTGCGCCTTGAAGCCACCTTCGACGGCGACGAACACCGCGCTGCTGCCATCAACGTTCTGCACCGCATCGGCGGGCACGCTGAGCGAGCCGTCCTGGCCTTCGGTGACCACCACGGCCGATACCGGTGAACCGGCTGGCGGCAGCGACGCATCCACCGGCGTGGCGCGGATCACTGCGACGCCGCCCTGCTGCCGTACATCGGCGGCCGAACCGGTGACGGTAGCGGTGAAGCTGCCACCCGGCACGCTCACTTCCAGCGTCATGCCGGGCATGACCTGCGCAGCCAGCGCTGGCGGTGCGGTGAACACCAGCTCGTTCATCGACGGGTCGGCGACGTCGGCCACCGCACTGCCGGCGGCGACCACACCGCCCGGCGTGACCTGCACGTTGCCGACGATGCCGGCCACCGGGCTGGTGATGCGCACGCGTCCACTGGCGTCGGGCGCGCCGTTGGCGGCGGCCTGTGCCTGTGCGGCAGCGGCCTGGGCCTGTGCCGCCAGCGAACGCGCACGCGAGGCTTCCAGCTCCTGGCGGGCGACCACGCCCTGCTCGACCAGGGCCTTGTCGCGGCCATAGGCAAGGCGTGCGGCCTCGGCTTCGGCGGATGCGGCCAGCGCGTTGGCGCGGAACACGGCTGCCTCGCCACTGACCACGATGGCCAGCGCCTGGTTCTGTTTCACCGCCGTGCCCGGCGCGACCAGCACGCGCTCGACGCGGCCGGTCACGGTCGAGGCCACCGAGGCACGGGCACCGACCGAGGGTTCCACCCGACCGGCGAGGCGGGTGGAACCGCCACCGCCACGGCCGACGGCAACCACTTCGATACCGGACGCCTTGATCTGCTCGGGCGTCAGCTGCACCACGCCTTCGTCGGCGTCAGCAGGCGCCTTCGCGATTTCTGCCTTGGCTTCCTTGCTGCTGGCGGCGTGGCCATGGCCATCGTCGGTGTCGGCCTTGGCCGCAGCGGGGTCTTCATTGGCAGGCGTCTGCGCGTTGCCGGCGCAGCCGGCCAGCAGCACAGTCAGCAGCATGCCGCCGATCAGCGGAAAAGTACGGGAGAGAGTCATGGGGCCTCCACAAAGGGTGCGCGCCCTTCAAGGCGGGCAAGATCGATTTCCGCGCCGACGCGCGACAGGCGCGCATCCACGGCGGCGGCGCGGGCGGCGATAAGAGCGCTGCGCGTGCTGCGCAGTTCCAGCTGCGAGATGCGTCCGGCGTCGAAGCCGATGCGGGCCAGGCGATACGCCTCTTCGGCGGCGACCACGCTTTCATCGGCGGCGCGGGTTCGGCTGCCGGCGGCCTTCAAACCGGCCACGGCCGAGAGGCGTGCCGCCTCGCTGTCGCGGCGCTGCTGGTCCAGGCGCGCCTCGGCCGCGCGCTGGTCGGCACTGGCGGCGCGGATGCCACCGCGGTTGCGGTCGAACAGCGGGATGCTGATGCTGACGCCGAGGTTGTAGGCACGCTCGCCGCCTTCGCGGAAGCGTGTCTGCGCGGCGGTGACGCTGAGGTCGGGCAGGGCGCGCTTGCGCTCCACCTCGACCAGTTTGCCCGCCGCATCGGCTTCGGCTTCGGCGATGCGCACGGCCAGTGCTACATCGGTGGCACCGCGCGGCAGCGGCGGCGCACGGTCGAGCAGGCTGTTGTCGATCGACTGCACCGGCGCATCCAGCAGTGCAGCACCGGCCAGGCGGGCCAGCGCGGCATCGCGGAAGGCCTGCGCTTCATCCAGCGCGGCGTTGGCGTTGGCCACTTCGCTCTGCGCCTGCACCGCGCGCAGTTGCGGTTCGCGGCCCTGCTTGACCATCGCGTTGACGGCGTTGGCGTCATCGCGGGTGAGGCTCAGTGCCTCTTCGGCCAGGGTGTAGCGGCGCAGTGCACTTTCCGCCTGTGCGTAGACCACCGCCAGCTGGCTGGCCACATCGCTGCGGCTTTGGGCACCACGCAGGTTGGCGGCCTGTGCCTCGGCGCGGGCCGCACGGACGCGCGCGCCACGCTGGCCCCAGATCTCCAGTGGCTGGGACAGGGTGAGCACAGTATCGGCCCTGCCCATGCCGCCATAGGAGCCGGTACCCCAGGCGTTCTCGGCGGAATAGGAGAGTGAAGGGTTGGGTAGTGCGCGGGCCTGGTCGGCGCGCGCATCGGCGGCCTCGGCCAGCGCCGCGCCGACGCGGGTGCCGGGCAGCTGGTCCAGGCGTTCAAGCAGGGTGTCATAGGAAGGGGCGGCTTGCGCCATCACCGATGCCGCCGGGGCCAGGCCCAGCAACACGGCGACGACCCGCCCGGCCGCACGCAGCGACCGAGGTGTCAGGATCGACATAGGGGGATTCCGGTTGTGAGTGAAACGGGAGCCCGCAATCGCGGGACGCGCTCAACTCACGCCCGGGGGGGACGCGTCAATTCATCCTGGGCGACCGCATAGGTCGCCGCGTCGCCGGCATTCATCCAGCGCGCCGGCAGCGGCGCACCGAAGGCGGCGAGGCTGCTGGCCGGCAGGCTCAGGTTCGAGTGGTGGCAGTGGTTGTGGCTGCAGGCACCGGCGTGCTTGCTGTCACTGTCACCCTCGGCATCGTTGGTGTTGCTTTCCACGTGCACCGCAGTGGTGTCGTGCGGTTCGACCGCGCAGGCCAGCACGTCGGCCACCGGCACGACCACGAATGCCGCCATCAGCAGCAGCATCAGGTACGTACGCAGTTGGCGGGTGATCCGGCGCATGGAAGGGAGGCTAGCAAGCGGTTTTCGCCGGATACAATATCAATGGGCGCTTCGGGAATCCGTCGGATTCTCCCGTTCAGGTGGACCGGGCGCGGGGTCGGATCCCTTTCCTCCGGAAAGGGCTCTGACCCCACCGCGTTGCCGGCCAGCGGCCGGCACTACCCGGGTCACGGCAGCTTCGCGATCACCTTGATCTCGAACTGGAACCCGTACAGCCAGGTCACACCGATGCCGGTCAGGGTCGGGTGCGGCGCCTGGCCCCAGTACTCGGGCACGATCGCCCAGGCCTTCTCGAAGTTCTTCTCCGGATCGACCAGGAACACGGTCACGTCGATCACGTCATCGAACGTGCAGCCTGCGGCAGCCAACACCACATTGAGATTCTCGAAGGCGCGGCGCACCTGCATTTCGAAGTCCGGCTCGGGCGAGCCGTCCTCGCGGCTGCCGACCTGGCCGGAGACGAACAGGAAACCGTTGGATCGGATCGCCGGCGAGTAGCGGTTGCGCTCGTACAGGGCCTGGCGGCCGGCGGGGAAAACGACATCACGCTGTGACATGGGGAAGATCCCGTGGGAGAGGACGCCATCCTCCCCGCCAGCGGTGTCTGGATAAACCGCGATGATCGGCCTAGATTGATTGCCAATTCCAAACAATCACGGCCAGCCATGGACCGTTTCGAGGCGATGCGGGCGTTTGCCCGGGTGGTGGAGACTGGCAGCTTCACCCGTGCGGCGCAGACCCTGCAGATCAGCCGCACCACGGCCACCCAGCTGGTGCAGCAGCTGGAGGCACACCTGCGGCTGCGCCTGCTCAACCGCACCACGCGCCGGGTCAGCGTCACCGCCGACGGTGCGGCCTACTACCCGCGCATCGCCCGCCTGCTGGCCGAGCTGGAAGAGGTGGAGGGCGGGCTGGGTGACGCAGCCAGCCAGCCGCGCGGCCGCCTGCGGGTGGATGTGCCGGGGCCTTACGCGCGGCTGCGGCTGGTACCGGCGCTGCCGGAGTTTCAGGCGCGCTACCCGGAGATCCAGCTGGATATCGGCGTCAGTGACCGCGAGGTCGACGTCATCGCCGACAACGTCGACTGCGTGATCCGCGGCGGCACCCCGGCCGACCCGGCACTGGTCGCGCGGCCGCTGGCGGCGCTGCCGATCGGTTTCCACGCCAGCCCCGGCTATGTGAAGCGTTTCGGCGTGCCGACCGACCCGCGCGCGCTGGAAGGGCCGGACCACCACATGGTCGGCTTCCTCAGCCCGCGCAGTGGTCGCGCACGCGTGTTCAGCGCGCAACGTGGCGATGAGCGCATCGAGGTGCAGGGCCGCTACACGGTCGGTTTCGACGACGGCAACGCCTATCTGGCGGCGGCGCTGGCGGGGCTGGGCGTGGTCGCGCTGCCCAGCTACATGGCCGCGCCGCACGTGGCGCGCGGCGAATTGCTGCCGCTGCTGCAGGACTGGCAGCTTCCACCCATGCCGATGCATGTGATGTTCCCGCCGAACCGGCACATGAGCCAGCGGCTGCGGGTGTTCATCGATTGGGTGGTGGAAGCGTTGGGGTGATGCACACGCACCTGTAGAGCCGAGCCCACGCTCGGCTGCTTCTCGCTCCAACGCTCAAGGCCCGCGCTTCGCGCGTGAGCCGAGCACGGGTTCGGCTACAGGGAGGGCTTCCTGCTGCAGGCATGCGAAAATCATCGCGGCACGCAACAGGAAACATCGCCACGCATGAATCGCATCGTCGCACTGGACACCGAAACCACCGGCATCTCCCACCGCCTGGGGCACCGCGTGATCGAAATCGGCGCCGTCGAACTGATCGACGGCCAGCTCAGCGGCCGCCAGTTCCACACCTACCTGCAGCCGCAGCGCAAGGTGGACTGGGGCGCACAGCGCGTGCATGGCATCAGCGATGCAATGCTGGTGGGCAAACCGCTGTTCTCCAGCAAGGCCGCTGAACTGCTGGACTTCCTGCGCGGCAGCGAGATGGTCGCGCACAACGCCACCTTCGACGTGGGTTTCCTGGACAACGAGCTGCGCCTGGCCGGCATTCCCGGCACGCTGGCCCAGCACTGCCGCATCACCTGCAGCCTGAAGCTGGCGCGCGGGCGCTGGCCCGGCCAGGGCAACAAGTTGGACGATGTGCTGCAGCGCCTGCGCATCCCCGGCAACCGGGGCCTGCACGGTGCGCTCAAGGATGCCCATCTGCTGGCCCAGGTGATTCCGCACCTGCGCTGAGGCTTGCCCGCTGTTACATCGGCCGTAACCAGCGCTCGATCATCGCCACGCCACAGGCCACCCCGTCTTCATCGCTCATCGCCACGCCCAGGGCCGCCGCGCGTGCGCGTACTGCGTCGGCTTCTGCGAAGGTGATGGCTGCTGCCAGCGTTGCTGCATCCAGTCGCTTCGGTGACAACGGTGCCGGTGCCACGCCCAACCGACACAGGCGATCGGCCCAGAAGAACTGATCCGCAGCGAACGGCATCACCAGCGAGGGAATGCCGGCCCGGCAGGCCGAATGCGTGGTGCCGCTGCCACCGTGGTGGATGGCGAGTGCGCAACGCGGGAACAGCGCTTCGTGTGGGGTCGGCCCCAGTACGAAGACCGAATCGGGCAAGCGCATCGCAGGCAGTCCCACCCAGCCAGGAAACAGCAGCACCCGGCGTGGCGCCAGCGCCTGCAGCAGGGCCGGCAGCACGCGTTCGCGATCAAAGCCGGTCATGCTGCCGAAGCCCAGGTAGACCGGCGGCGGGCCGGCATCAAGGAAGACCCGCAGATCGGCCGGGGGCGTCCAGGGCGCATCAGGAAGCCGCCATTGGCCACAGACGATGTGGTCGGCCGGCCAGTCCGCCGGTAGCGGCAGCAGCTGCGGTGAGATGCCATAGAGCATCGGCAGGCCGGACCACAGCGCGCGGCGCGGCGATTGCCCCAACTGCTGGCGTGCCGCGTTGATCGGCCGGCGGAACTGGCGCCAGATCAGGCCGTTGACCAGCCCATAGCTGGCGCGGTTCAACCAGCCCGGCGAGCGTCCCGGTGGCAGGAACGGAGAGCGGAAGGCCCGCGTCGGGGTCAGCGGAATCATGCCGCTGCCGATGACGGGAATCCTGCGGCGTTCGCCCACGCTCATGCCGACGAAGGCCGCCAGGCCACCGGTCAGAATCGCATCGCAGCCTTCGGCGGCGGCATCGGCTTGGCGCATCCAGCTGCTGACATGCTGCAGCGCCATCCGTGCCAGGCCGGTACTGGCGGCGGCAACGCCGTTGCCACGCGAGACCAGGGCGACCACGTCGTCATGGATGTCACCCTCAAGGGCCGCGTGGGGCACATCCAGGGCCTGCGCGCTGCCCAAGGTGCCGCCATCGGCCAGTAGCGTCACCTCGTGGCCCGCGCCGATCAGCCCATGGCAGAGCATGGCCAGGGGACGTGTGTCGCCTTCGGTTCCGTAGGTCAGGGCCAGCAGCCGCATGGGAAGCTCCGCAGTGGTCCGGGCCAGTATGCCGGTTGGCGGAGTGCCCCCGGTCCTGCCGGTTCAGTCCCCGCCTGTGGGTAACTTGCGCAAGTGCTTGAACCGGTGCATAATGCGCGGCTCGCTGTGTCCGGTTTTCTACCGGGCGGCGTCCCCGGGAGCACGTCCCCGGCCGCCCAACGCCAGCGTAACCCTTTGATTCTCTTGACGTGTGGTGGGCAACCATCGAGGCCGCCGTCTCCCGGGCTACGGGCTGACAACTACTACTATCGAGGTGCGCAATGTCCCGCGTATGCCAGGTTTCCGGCAAGCGAGTGCAGACGGGTAACAACGTCTCGCACGCCAACAACAAGACCCGTCGTCGTTTCCTGCCGAATCTGCACGAGCGCCGTTTCTGGGTGGCCAGCGAGAACCGCTGGGTCAAGCTTCGTGTTTCCGCGCATGCACTGCGCACCATCGACAAGAACGGCATTGATTCCGTTCTGGCTGAGCTGCGTGCGCGCGGCGAAAAGGTCTGAGGAGTAAAGCATCATGGCAGGCAAGCGCGATAAGGTCCGTATGATTTCCTCGGCCGGTACCGGCCACTTCTACACCACGGACAAGAACAAGAAGAACACCCCGGGGAAGATGGAATTCCTGAAGTACGATCCGGTCGTGCGCAAGCACGTCCTGTACAAGGAAGGCAAGATCAAGTAATCCGCACGGATTGCTGGTCCCCGCGAAGAAACCCGCCCCTGTGGCGGGTTTTTTCATGTCTGGCATTCGGGTGGTGGGAACTTCCTGCATTGCCGTGGTGGGTGCCGACCGTTGGTCGGCACTGGGCAGTCCCTGCGCACGCTGTCGCCAATGGCACCATGCCTGGAGCGAAGGGCTGAATGCGATAAGTGATTGTTCCTACCGGTTCCGGCGCCTCGCACGGTTCAAATCGATTGGAACGACGGGCGTGGCCGTGCCCATGATGGCGAGCCGCTGCGGTTGCAGCGGTCGGGCTTGCAATCCCGAGGAATCGAGTAACGGTAAATTCGCCAGCCGCTGTCTCTGCGTGTGCAGCGGCTGGCGACCCGCTCTGCCTTATGGCGGGCGGTGCGTGGGGGCCGCGTGCCCGCCGGTTTGGTTTCCGTTGCTTGTTCCCCGGTATTGCAACCACGCATCGTCCGCCACCTTCACCGGTGGCCAGATCCGTTGAAGGAGGTTGCATGAACACCCCATCACACCGCCAGGACCTGGAACTGGGCTGGCTGCGCCTGCAGCGCATGTTGCAAGGCATCGAGGGCATGGCGCTGCTGCTGTGCGATCACCACTTGGCACTGGCCAACGGCGCACCGTCGCCGCTGCCGGAGGCGCAGCTGGAGCGGGCCGCGCAGGCCATTGCCTGCATGGCGCTCAACGGCCGCCGCCATGCCGATTCGGTACGCCAGCTGTGCGAGGTGCCGGTGCGGCACTGAGCCATTCTGTAGAGCCGAGCCCACGCTCGGCTGCTCTGCGGTCGGGCCGAAAGGCAGTCGAGCATGGCTCGACTCTACAAAGGCCGCTGGGCAGAATGGCCCATCACCTCCCGACGGGCGACACGATGCTGTTCGAGTGGTTGCTGGGTTCCTACCTGCTGCTGATCGACTGGCTGATCCGGCTGGTCGCGCTGTGCTGGATCCCCACCCGCACCACGCCGGGGGCGGCGCGCAGCTGGCTGCTGCTGGTCGGCTTCGTGCCGCTGCTGGGGCTGCCGTTGTACCTGCTGTTCGGCCACCCGTGGCTGTCGCGCGAGCGCATCCGCCGCCAGGCCGAGGCCTCGCAGGTCATCCGCGAGGAACAGGCGCTGCAGCATCGCCTGCGCTGGACACCGCAGCCGGACACCGCCAGCGCCGAAATCGTGCCGCTGGTGCAGCGCCAGGGCGATTTCATGCCGGTGCACGGCAACGCCGTCGATCTGCTGACCGACTACGACGAATCGCTGCACACGCTGATCGCCGACATCGACCAGGCCGAAGACCGGGTGCACCTGCTGTACTACCTGATGTTCGACGACGCGGTCGGCGAGGCTATCGTCGAGGCACTGCAGCGTGCGGCTGCACGGGGCGTGCAGTGCCGCGTGCTGCTGGATGCGGTGGGTGCCAAGCGCGGCCTGCGCGCCTATCGCAAGCGCCTGCAGGCGCGCGACATCGAGGTACGCGCGATGCTGCCCGGTGGCCTGCGCTGGCGCCGCAGCGGGCGCATGGATCTGCGCAACCATCGCAAGATCGCGGTGATCGACAACGAAGTGGCCTATGTCGGTTCGCAGAACCTGGCCGGCCCGCAGTTCGTGCCCGGCCACCCGAACCGCGAGCTGGTGGCGCGCGTGCGTGGCCCGGCCGTGGCGCATTTGGAAGCGGTGTTCGCCAGCGACTGGTACATGGAAACCGGCCAGCGCCTGGACGTCATCGCCGATGTGCCCGAGTGCAGCGACGACATCGCCACCCAGCTGCTGCCCAGCGGCCCGGCCTATCCGTACAGCAACGCGCGTGATGCGGTGGCGGCGCTGATCCACCTGGCACGGCGACGGCTGGTGATGGTCACGCCGTATTTCGTGCCTGACGAAGCCACGCTCAGTGCGTTGCGCATTGCGGCCTTGTCCGGCGTGCAGGTGCAGCTGATCCTCTCGGCCAGCAACAACCAGCGGCTGACGTCGTGGGCGCAGGAGGCCTACTACGACGAGCTGCTGCGCTGTGGCGTGCGCATCGCGCTGTACGAGCCGCAGTTCCTGCATGCCAAGCACATGAGCGTGGACGAGGACATCGCCGTGCTCGGCTCGATCAACATGGACATCCGCTCATTCGCGCTGAATGCCGAGATCGGCCTGGTCTGCTACGACCGCGCGCTGGTGCAGCAGCTGTGTGCGATCGAGGATGGCTACCTGCGTGAGTCGCGGCAGCTGGACCTGCAGCAGTGGCGCAGCCGCCCCACGTGGCGGCGCAGCCGCGAAGGCATCGCACGTCTGGCCGATGCGTTGATGTGAGATGGCGGCAATCGCCCGCTTCGGCAACCCGGCCCGTCATCGCCGATGGCCTACAATCGGCGCATGACTGATTCACCGCGTAATGGCGAACTGGACCTGGCAATCATCGGCGGTGGTGCGGCCGGGGTGCTGGTGGCGATCCAGGTGTTGCGCCAGGCCCAGGCGCCGCTGGCGATTGCCATCTTCGAACCCGCCTCGCAGCTGGCGCAGGGCATCGCCTATGCCACGCCGTGGCCGGAGCACCTGCTGAACGTGCCGGCGGCGAAGATGAGTGCGTTTGCCGACCAGCCTGGCGATTTCCTCGACTACCTGATGGCCGCCAACGCCTACCCGGGCGAGGCGCGCGAGGTGCTGGGCGAGCGTTACGTATGCCGCCACTACTTTGCGGCCTACCTGCAGCAGCGCCTGCAGGAGGCCGCTGCGGCCAGCCCGGCGCAGCTGCAGGTGATCGCGCAGCCGGTGCTGGGCCTGCAGCCGGATGACCATGGCTACCGGCTGACACTTGGCGATGCCCAGACGCTGCACGCCGTGCAGGCGGTGCTCGCCACCGGCAACAGCATGCGGCCGCTGCCGGTGGCCGGTGCCGAGGCACTGCCCGCCGATGATGTGATCGAGGCCTGGGACTACGACGGCGTGCGTACCCTGGCCGGTGAGCAGGCCGTGGCCATCGTCGGCTCCGGCCTGAGCATGGCCGACACCGTGCTGGCGCTGGTTGCCGCCGGCCACACCGGCCCGCTGCACGTGATCTCGCGCCATGGCCTGCTGCCGCTTCCGCATGCGCATGGTGGCCTGCCCACGTTCGACCCGGCTGCGCTGCTGCCGATGAGCCTGCGCCAGCGCCTGCGCGCGTTGCGCGGGTTCGCTCGCCAGGCGCAGGCCGACGGGCTGCCGTGGCAGGGCGTGATGGACCGCATCCGTCCGCATGGACAGGCGCTGTGGTGCAGCCTCGACGCGGCCGACCAGCGCCGCTTCCTGCGCCATGTGGTGCGCTACTGGGACGTGCATCGCCACCGCATCGCCGAAGAGGTCGACGCACAGCTGCAGGCGCTGATCGAAAGCGGCCAACTGCGCATTCACCGGTCCCGCCTGCAACGCGTCGGCCGCGAAGGCGATGCCCTGCGGCTGTCGGGTCGCGATGCCAACGGCAATGAACAGCACTGGACGATCGGCGGCGTGGTCAACGCCACCGGCGTGGAAACCCGCGCCAATGCGCTGCGCAATCCGTTGCTGCAGCAGCTGCAGGCCGAGGGCCTGGCACGCCCCGGCCCGCATGGGCTGGGCCTGGACAGCACGGTGCCGGGCGACCGCCTGCGTGCTGCCGGTGGCCAGCCGCAGGCACGGCTGGGCGTGCTCGGCAGCCTGCGCATCGGCAGCCTGTGGGAAAGCCTGGCGGTGCCTGAACTGCGTCAGCAGGCGCAGGCGCTGGCCAGCCAGGTGGTCGCAGGAGCCGCGACGGCGATGCCGTAAAATGGAGGCATGGATGTCTCCCACCTGCTTGATGGCCTGAACCCGGCCCAGCGCGAAGCCGTCTCCGCTCCCCCCGGCCACCACCTGGTGCTGGCCGGTGCCGGTTCCGGCAAGACCCGCGTACTCACCCACCGCATCGCTTGGCTGCATGAAGTCGATGGCGTGCCGACCCACGGCATTTTCGCGGTGACCTTCACCAACAAGGCGGCCGGCGAAATGCGCCACCGCATCGACGCCCAGCTGCCCCATGGCAGCCGTGGCATGTGGATCGGTACCTTCCACGGACTGGCCAACCGCCTGCTGCGCCTGCACTGGCAGGACGCCAAGCTGCCAGAAGGCTTCCAGGTGATGGACTCGGACGACCAGCTGCGGCTGGTCAAGCGCGTGGTGCAGGCGCTGGAGCTGGACGACGGCAAGTACCCGCCCAAGCAGATCGCGTGGTGGATCAACGCGCAGAAGGACGAAGGCCGCCGCCCGCAGCACATCCAGCCCGAACCGCACGATGCGTGGCTGGAAACCATGCGCCAGGCCTACATCGAGTACCAGGCACGCTGCGACCGCGCCGGCCTGGTCGACTTCGCCGAGCTGCTGCTGCGCGCGCATGAACTGCTGCGCGACAACCCGGCCCTGCTGGCGCATTACCGCGCGCGCTTCCGCGAAATCCTGGTGGACGAGTTCCAGGACACCAACGCCATCCAGTACGCCTTCGTGCGCGTGCTGGCCGGCGATTCCGGCCACGTGTTCGTGGTCGGCGACGATGACCAGGCCATCTACGGCTGGCGCGGTGCCAAGGTCGAGAACGTGCAGGGCTTCCTGCGCGACTTCCCGGGCGCACAGACCATCCGCCTGGAGCAGAACTACCGCTCCACCGCCAACATCCTCGGCGCCGCCAACGCGGTGATCGCGCACAACCCGGATCGCATCGGCAAGCAGCTGTGGACCGACAGCGGCGACGGCGAGCCGATCGACCTGTATGCGGCGTACAACGAGATGGACGAGGCGCGCTACATCGTCGAGCGCGCCCGCCAGTGGGTGCGCGACGGTGGCAGCTACACCGAAGTGGCCGTGCTCTACCGCAGCAACGCGCAGTCGCGCGCGCTGGAAGAAGCGCTGCTGAGCGAACAGGTGCCGTACCGCGTGTATGGCGGCATGCGCTTCTTCGAGCGCGCCGAAATCAAGGATGCGCTGGCCTACCTGCGCCTGCTGTCCAACCGCAACGATGACGCCGCCTTCGAGCGCGCGGTCAACACCCCGACACGTGGCATCGGCGACCGCACGCTGGACGAAGTGCGCCGCGAGGCGCGCGCGCAGGGCATTTCGTTGTGGGAAGCGACCATGCTGGTCACCCAGGGCAACGCGCTGGCCGCACGCGCGCGCAATGCGCTGGCCGGCTTCCTGGGGCTGGTCAACGAGCTGCAGGCGCAGACCGTGCACATGACCCTGGCCGAGCGCGTGGACCACGTGCTGGCCCGCTCGCAGCTGCGCGAGCACTGGAGCAAGGAAAGCCGCAACGCGCTGGACTCGGAATCGCGCACCGACAACCTCGACGAACTGGTCTCGGTCGCCTCGCGCTTCGTGCGCCGCGCCGACGACATCGAGGAAGTGGGCGAGGACATGGACGAGCTGGTCGCGTTCCTGGCCTATGCCGCGCTGGAGGCCGGTGAAGGCCAGGCGCAGGCCGGCGAGGATGGTGTGCAGCTGATGACCCTGCACTCGGCCAAGGGCCTGGAATTCCCGCTGGTGTTCCTGGCCGGCCTGGAAGAAGGCCTGTTCCCCAGCGCACGTTCGCTGGAGGAAAGCGGGCGATTGGAAGAAGAGCGCCGCCTGGCCTACGTCGGCATCACCCGCGCGCGCCAGAAGCTGGTGCTGAGCTATGCCGAATCGCGCCGCATCCACGGCCAGGACAACTACAGCCTGCCGTCGCGCTTCCTGCGCGAGATCCCGCGTGAACTGCTGCACGAAGTGCGCCCCAAGGTGCAGGTCTCGCGACCGGCCTCGATGGGCGCCAGCCGAGTGATGGGTCATGCCTCGATCGAGGCGCCGCCGATCAAGCTCGGCGCGCTGGTTACCCATCCCAAGTTCGGCGAAGGCATGGTGACCGACTACGAAGGCAGCGGCGCGCACGCCCGCGTGCAGGTCGAATTCGCCGACGCCGGCAGCAAGTGGCTGGTGATGGCCTACGCCAACCTGACGGTGATCTGATCACCGCCGAGGGGTCGGATCCCTTTCCGTTGGAAAAGGGATCCGACCCCGATTAGGCTGCGCTCATGACCCGCAACGTGCTCTTCCTCTGCAGCCAGAACCGCCTGCGCAGCCCCACCGCCGAGCAGGTCTTCGCCGATTGGCCGGGCATCGAGACCGCCTCAGCCGGGTTGCTGGCCGACGCCGAGGAAGTGCTCAGCCCCGAGCTGCTGCAGTGGGCCGACCTGGTGTTCGTGATGGAGAAGGCGCACCGCAACCGGCTGTCCAGCCGCTACAAGCCGTGGCTGAAGGAGAAGCGAGTGATCTGCCTGGATATCCCGGATGACTACGAGTACATGGACCCGGTGCTGGTGGAGCTGCTCAAGCGCAAGGTGACCCCGTACCTGCGCTGACGGGCTGTTGTAGAGCCGAGCCCATGCTCGGCTGCTTCTGGCGGGAAAAGCAGCCGAGCATGGGCTCGGCTCTACAATAGGCGGCACTTCTTCCAGGAACGTCCCATGACCGAACCTACGCTGCACGTCACCGTGAAGTTGAACGCCCGGCTGCAGCCGGAGCATCGCCACGAACTGTTCGAGGACCCACTCGATGCGCTGCTGCAGGCGGCCAATGTCGGCGAGATCACCGGCGGCGGCACGGCGATGTCCGATCTGGGTGAGGTCGAATACGGCGATATCGAAGTGGCGCTGGTCGATGCCGATGGCGTGCCCAAGCTGATCGACCTGCTGGAGCAGCTGGGTGCACCGAAGGGCTCGAAGATCCAGGGCGCGGGTGAAGCCGATCGCAGCTTCGGCGTGACCGCGGGCCTGGGCATCTACCTGGATGGCCTGAACCTGCCGGACGAGGTCTACGAACAGTGCGATTCCAACCACGTGTTCGAGCAGCTGTCCGAGCGCATTGATGGCCTTGGCGAGATCTGCAGCTGGTGGCAGGGCCCGAGCGAGACCGCGCTGTACATGTACGGCCAATCGTTCGAGGCGATGCGCGATGCGATCGCTGAATTCGTGGGCAGCTACCCCCTGTGCCAGAACGCACGCGTGGTGCAGATCGCCTGAGGGCGGAAAATGTGGAGCCGAGTCATGCTCGGCTCATGCATCCGAAGCCGAGCATGGGCTCGGCTCTACAGAAGGGGGGCGGGCAAGCGGGTGGCGCGCACGGGCCGCTGCACGGCGCCGGATTGATCCTGCTCAAGGCGCCGCCTCCACATCCGGTGTGTAATGGTGTTGTTCCCATCTGGCAGACCGCCACGGAGCCCTACCATGTACAAGCGCATCCTGATTGCCACTGACGGGTCCGAGCTGGCCGACAAGGGCCTGGCCAAGGGCCTGGAGCTGGCCAAGGACCTCAATGCCGAGGTCGATATCGTGACCGTGTCCGAGCCGTGGGCCGTGGGCATGTATGACGCCATGGGCTGGAGTGTGGGCTACATGAACAGCCCGGAATACAAGGCTGACCGCGAGGAAGGCGCGCAGAAGGTGCTGCAGCCGGCGCTGGCCAAGGCCGCCGAGCAGGGCATCACGGCCAACCCGGTGCACGTGCTGGACCGCTACGCGGCCGACGGCATCATCGAGACGGCGGCCGAGCGCAACAGCGACCTGATCGTGATGACCTCGCACGGCCGCCGTGGCGTGACCCGTGTACTGCTGGGCAGCCAGACTGCCGAGGTGCTGGCGCGCAGCACGCTGCCGGTACTGGTCATCCGCTGATCCATACCCCCTGATTGAAGCGTTCCCCGGGGAGGGGACCCGACGCCGGTGCGCAGGATGCGTGCCGGCGTTGTTTTTTGTAGGGGGCTGGGGTGAATCCACGCATGGCGTGGATCTACTGGATCGCAGGGATCCGACCCGGTCACCTCACCAGCTGTACAGCTTCCAGTAGACCGGCGACACGCCATCCTTGTCGTTGTCGAATCGGCCATCGCCGTTCTTGTCGTACATGTAGAACGGGGCACCGCGCGACGGGGTCACCTTGACCATGCGCAGCTGGCCGGACACACGGTATTCCTCGATGACATCGCCGTTGTCCATGGTACGCCTGGACACATCCGCGCCCTTGACGTCCACCGGGGGAGCACCCGCGCCACCCATGCTGGCGCAGCCAGCGAGCAGGAGCAGGGAAGCCAGCATCAGGGTCTTCATCGGCGGGGGCCTTTGCCTGGAAAGAGCCCTGATTATGCCCCATCGCGGTGTGCGCGCCGTGTCGCCGCGGTGCAGGCACGGGCGCGTAGAATCGGCGCATGAGCAGATTAGTCCTGATCGACGGGTCCAGTTACCTGTACCGCGCGTTCCACGCGCTGCCGCCCCTGTCCAATGCACAGGGTGAACCCACCGGCGCGCTGTTCGGCGTGGTCAACATGCTGCGTTCGACGCTGAAGGAGCGCCCGGCCTACGTCGCGTTCGTGGTCGATGCGCCCGGCAAGACCTTCCGTGATGACCTGTACGACCAGTACAAGGCCAACCGCCCGCCGATGCCCGATGAACTGCGCAGCCAGGTCGAGCCGATGTGCCGCATCGTCGAAGCGCTGGGCATCAGCATCCTGCGCATCCCCGGCGTGGAAGCCGACGATGTGATCGGCACGCTTGCGCTGCAGGGCCTGGCGCAGGACCTGAAGGTGACCATCTCCACCGGCGACAAGGACTTCGCCCAGCTGGTGCGGCCGGGCATCGAGCTGGTCAACACCATGACCGGCAGCCGCATGGATTCCGACGCGGCGGTGATGGACAAGTTCGGCGTGCGCGCCGATCAGATCATCGACCTGCTGGCGCTGATGGGCGACGCGGTCGACAACGTGCCGGGCGTGGAGAAGTGCGGGCCGAAGACCGCCGCCAAGTGGCTGGCCGAGTACCAGCACCTGGACGGGGTGATGGCGGCCGCGCCGACCATGAAGGGCAAGATCGGCGAGAACCTGCGCGCTGCACTGGAACGCCTGCCGCTGAACCGCGAGTTGGTGACGATCCGCACCGATGTGGAACTGGAGGCCAGCCCGACCACGCTGGCGCTGCGCGAGCAGGATGTGCCGGCGCTGACCGAGCTGTATACGCGTTACGGTTTCACCCAGGCCCTGAAGGAGCTGGGCGCGCCTGTGCCGGCGCCGGCAGCGGCCAGCGAGGCAACCCCGAGCTTGCGCGGCACTGCGGCCGGCTTCGCGCGTGGCAGCGTCGAGGCGCCCGCCGCCGGCACGCTGGATCCGGCACTGTCCGCGCCGGGTGAATACGAGACCGTGCTGACCAGCGGGCAGCTGCAGGCCTGGATCGAACGCCTGCAGCAGGCCGAGCTGATCAGCTTCGACACCGAGACCGACGCACTGGATGCGATGCGCGCGCGCCTGGTCGGCATCAGCCTGGCGGTCGAGCCGGGCAGGGCGGCGTACATTCCGGTCGGCCACGATTACCCGGGTGCGCCGGCCCAGCTGCCGATGCAGCAGGTGCTGGACGCACTGCGCCCGGCGCTGCAGGACCCAACGAAAAAGAAGCTGGGCCAGCACGGCAAGTACGACCTGCATGTGCTGCGCCGCCACGGCGTGGCGGTGCAGGGCTACCACGATGACACCATGCTCGAGAGCTTCGTGCTCAATTCCACCGCCACCCGCCACGACATGGATTCGCTGGCCCTGCGTTACCTGGGCTACAGCACCCTCAAGTTCGAGGACGTGGCCGGCAAGGGCGCCAAGCAGATCCCGTTCTCGCAGGTAGGCATCGACGAAGCCAGCCGCTATGCGGCCGAAGACGCCGACATCACCCTGCGCCTGCACCACGCGTTGCAGCCGCAGCTGCTGGCCGAGCCGGCGCTGGACAGCGTGTACCGCACCATCGAGATGCCGCTGGTGCCGGTGCTGACCACGATCGAAGCCAACGGCGTGCGGATCGACACCGACGAACTGCGCCGCCAGAGCCAGGACCTGTCCTCGCGCATGCTGGCCGCGCAGCAGAAGGCCACCGAGCTGGCCGGGCGCAGCTTCAACCTGGATTCGCCCAAGCAGCTGCAGGCGGTGCTGTTCGACGAGCTGAAGCTGCCGGCGGTGGTGAAGACCCCGAAGGGCCAGCCCAGCACCAACGAAGAGGCGCTGGAAGCGATTGCCGACCAGCACGAACTGCCGCGGGTGATCCTCGACTACCGCGGGTTGGCCAAGCTGCGCAGCACCTACACCGACAAGCTGCCGGAGATGGTCAATCCGGACACGGGTCGGGTGCACACCAGCTACCACCAGTCCGGCGCCGCTACCGGCCGCCTGTCCTCGTCGGACCCGAACCTGCAGAACATCCCGATCCGCACCGAGGACGGCCGCCGCATCCGTCGCGCGTTCGTGGCGCCGGAAGGCTGCCAGCTGCTGGCCGCTGACTATTCGCAGATCGAGCTGCGGATCATGGCGCACCTGTCCGAGGATCCGGGCCTGGTGCGCGCCTTCGAGCAGGGCGCCGACGTGCACCGTGCCACCGCCGCCGAGGTGTTCGGGCGCACGCTGGAGGAGGTGACCCCGAACGAGCGCCGCGCCGCCAAGGCGATCAACTTCGGCCTGATGTACGGCATGAGCGCCTTCGGCCTGGCCCGCAACCTGGGCATCGACCGGGGCCAGGCGCAGGACTATGTGGCGCTGTACTTCAGCCGCTACCCGGGCGTGCGCGACTTCATGGAGCGGATGCGCCAGCAGGCCCGTGACCAGGGCTATGTGGAAACCCTGTTCGGCCGCCGCCTGTACCTGAACGACATCCACGCCCGCAACCAGGGCCTGCGTGCCGGGGCCGAGCGCGCCGCGATCAACGCGCCGATGCAGGGCACCGCCGCCGACATCATCAAGCGTGCAATGGTGAATGTGGACCAGTGGCTGCGCGACAGCGGGGCACCGGCACGGATGATCCTGCAGGTGCACGATGAACTGGTGTTCGAAACCGAAAGCAGTTTCGTGGAAGACTTGCGTTTGCAGGTGGTGGAGCGCATGTCGCAAGCGGCCAAACTGCGGGTGCCTCTGGTGGTCGACACGGGCGTCGGCAACAACTGGGACGAAGCGCACTGACGGCATTTCAGGCCGAAAACGACGTGAATGTGTTCATGAGTCGGGGGTTTCTGACTCGACCATGAATGTTGCCCCGATTGAATTTCATTAAATGGGGCCCCTTCACGAACCGTTAGTGTTCGGAGTGCTTCTATAACTCCCGACAGGCGCAATGCCTGTTGTGGATCTCTCCCATCCCCTGGAGCAGATCTCGGAACGGGGACTCCTCCCCAAGTGCCCGTTCCCCGGCCCCGTTGACCTCCCCCTGGTCAGCGGGGCTTTTTATTTGTGTCGCCGGAACCTCGGATGGGGTCAGATCCCTTTGCCCGACGGGCAAAGGGATCTGACCCCAGGTGCTAGGCTGGGCCACCGCTCCGCAGGGACTGTGTCTTATATCAAACCACCACA
>NZ_LXXZ01000074.1 GCF_003244875.1 Stenotrophomonas sepilia | reverse complement strand
CCCACACCGCCCCGCCATCCCACGGAATCCCGCCGTTGAGGTTGCCGGCCAGCGGCCGGCACTACCGCGGGTGCAGGGCGCAACCCTGCAACGCCCCCCTTCCCCATACTCCGCCGAATGGGTATACAGTCGACCCATGCCGGCACCGTGCCGGAATGAACCCTGGGAGGGGACCATGCGCAAGACCTTCAAGACCCTGCTGCTGGCATTGCCGCTGTGCCTGGCCGCGCTCTCGGCGCAGGCCGCCGACGGCGCCGCCGGCCGCTGGAAGACCATCGACGACAAGACCGGGAAGGTGAAGTCGATCGTCGAGATCACCCAGGCCCCCAACGGCACGCTGACCGGCAAGGTGGTCGACATCCTGCACTCGGACAAGGGCCCGAACCCGGTCTGTGACGGCTGTGAAGGCGCCAACAGGAACAAGCCGGTGAAGGGCATGACCATCCTCTGGAACCTGAAGGCCGACGGCGCCAACAAGTGGTCCGGCGGCACCATCCTCGACCCGGCCAACGGCAAGACCTACAAGTCGAAGATGGAACTGCAGCCCGGCGGCACCCGGCTGGACGTGTCCGGCTGCATCGCCTTCATCTGCCGCGCGCAGACCTGGCAGCGCGAATAAGCGCCCCGCACCTGCTTCAACCCCGTGACCCGGCCCCGGCCGGGTCACGTCGTTGCGGGCATGCGATACTCTGCGGTTCCCCTCGGATCCACCCGCGACCATGACCCGTACCGCGCTCGTCACCACCGCCCTGCCCTACGCCAACGGCCCGCTGCACCTGGGCCATCTGGTCGGCTACATCCAGGCTGACATCTGGGTACGTGCGCGGCGAATGAGCGGCGGCAGGACCTGGTTCGTCTGCGCCGATGACACCCACGGCACGCCGATCATGCTGGCCGCGGAAAAGGCCGGGGTCACCCCGGAAACCTTCATCGCCAACATCCAGGCCAGCCACGAACGTGACTTCGCCGCCTTCGGCGTGGCCTTCGACCACTACGACTCGACCAATTCGGCGGCCAACAAGGCGTTGACCGAGCAGTTCTACCTGAAGCTGGAAGCGGCCGGCCACATCAGCCGCCGTTCGGTCGCGCAGTTCTACGACCCGGCCAAGGGCATGTTCCTGCCCGACCGCTACGTCAAGGGCATCTGTCCGAACTGTGGCAGTGCCGACCAGTACGGCGACAACTGCGAAGTCTGCGGCGCGACCTATGCACCGACCGACCTGAAGGAGCCGCGTTCGGTCATCTCCGGCGCCACGCCGGAAATGCGCGATTCGGAGCACTTCTTCTTCGAGGTGGGCCACTTCGATGCGTTCCTGCGCGAGTGGCTGGCCGGCGATGTCGCCCTGCCGGGCGTGAAGGCCAAGCTGGGCGAGTGGCTCAATGCCGAAGGCGGCCTGCGCGCGTGGGACATCTCGCGCGATGCGCCGTACTTCGGTTTCCAGATTCCCGGCCAGCCGGGCAAGTACTTCTATGTCTGGCTGGACGCACCGATCGGCTACCTGTCCAGCTTCCAGACCCTGTGCGGCAGGATCGGTGAGGACTTCGAAGCGCACCTGCGTGCCGGCACCGCCACCGAACTGCACCACTTCATCGGCAAGGACATCGTCAACTTCCACGGGCTGTTCTGGCCGGCGGTGCTGCACGGAACCGGCCACCGCGCGCCGACCCGCCTGCACGTCAACGGCTACCTGACCGTGGACGGCGCCAAGATGAGCAAGTCGCGCGGCACCTTCGTGATGGCCCGTACCTTCCTCGATGCTGGCCTGGAGCCGGAAGCGCTGCGCTACTACTACGCCGCCAAGTCCGGCGGTGGCGTCGACGATCTCGACCTGAACCTGGGTGACTTCATCGCCCGCGTCAACGCCGACCTGGTCGGCAAGTTCGTCAACCTGGCCAGCCGCTGCGCCGGCTTCATCAGCAAGCGCTTCGACGGCCAGCTGGCCGCGCAGCTCCCCGATGCGGCGCAGTACCAGCGCTTCGTCGATGGCCTGGCGCCGATCCGTGAAGCCTACGAGCGCAACGACCCGGCCGCGGCGATCCGCTTGACCATGACCCTGGCCGACGAAGCCAACCGCTACATCGACGACGTCAAGCCGTGGGTCATCGCCAAGCAGGAAGGCGCCGATGCGCAGCTGCAGGCCGTGTGCAGCCAGGGCCTGAACCTGTTCCGCGTGCTGGTCACCGCCCTGAAGCCGGTGCTGCCGGCCACCGCCGCGCAGGCCGAGGCCTTCCTCGCCGCGCCGGTGAATGACTGGACCGAGCTGGCGCAACCGCTGCTGGGACACCGCATCACCGAGTACACCCCGCTGTTCACCCGTATTGACCCGAAGAAGATTGACGCCATGATCGACGCCTCCAAGGACACCCTGCAGCCGGCGGCTGCCGCTGCCCCCGCCGCCAAGCCGGCCGCCCCGGCTCCGGCCCCGGCCCCGGCCAAGGACGAAGCAAAGAGCGCCGACGCCCCGGCCTACATCGGCATCGACGATTTCGCCAAGCTCGACCTGCGCATCGGCAAGGTGCTGGTCTGCGAGTTCGTGGAAGGTTCGGACAAGCTGCTGCGCTTCGAACTGGACGCCGGCGAGCTGGGCAAGCGCCAGATCTTCTCCGGCATCCGTGGCAGCTACGGCGAACCGGAGAAGCTGGTGGGCCGCAGCGTGGTGTTCATCGCCAACCTGGCCCCGCGCAAGATGCGCTTCGGCCTGAGCGAAGGCATGATCCTGTCGGCCGGCTTCGACGGTGGCGCACTGGCGCTGCTGGACGCCGACAGCGGCGCGCAGCCGGGCATGCCGGTCCGCTGATGCCTGCAGCGGGCGTGGTTACGTCCACGCCCGCCGGCAGCTCCGGCCCCGGGACGCAACGCGATGGGAAGCAACGCAATGGAACTGGCGCTGTTCGACTTCGACCACACCGTGACCACCTGCGATACCTATGGCCGCTTCCTGCGCCGCGTGGCCACCGCCGAACAGCTGGCACAGGCATGGTGGAAAGTCGGGCCGTGGCTGGCCGCGTACAGGCTGAAGCTGATCTCGGCCGAACGCATCCGCGCCCGCGTCACCCGCCTGACCTTCAGTGACCGCCACAGCGATGACATCGCCACGCTGGCCGCAGGCTTCTCGCGCGAGTTCCTGCCCGACGTGGTGCGCCCGGAAATGCTGGAGCAGATCCGTTGGCACAAGGAACAGCAGCACACCGTCGTGATCGTGTCCGGCTCGCTGGACCTGTACCTGAAGCCCTGGTGCGAACAGTTGGGCCTGCAGCTGATCTGCAACCGGCTGGAAAGCCGCGACGGCCGCCTGACCGGTCGCTATGCCGACGGCGACTGCGGCCCGCGCAAGGTCGAGCACATCCGCCGCCAGTTCGATCTGTCGCGCTACGTGCGCATCCATGCCTACGGTGACAGTTCCGAAGACAGGCCGATGCTGGCGCTGGCCCACGAGCGCTGGTTCCGCGGCAAGCCCCTGAAATAACCCAACGCGCAGCCTCCGCCACGCATGAGCCTGATCCCGCCCCTGACCGAACGCCTCGACCGCCTGCTGCCGCAGACCCAATGCGGGCAATGCGGCTATGACGGCTGCCGCCCGTACGCGCAGGCAATGGCACGTGGCGAGGCGGGTGTGGACCGCTGCCCGCCGGGTGGCGACGCCGGTGCACGGGCGCTGGCGCAGGTGCTCGGCGTACCGGCGATTCCGTTTGATCGTTCGCGCGGCGAGCACAAGGCGGCCCAGGTGGCGTTGATCGTCGAAGCCGATTGCATCGGCTGCACCAAGTGCATCCAGGCCTGCCCGGTGGACGCCATCGTCGGCGGCGCCAAGTACATGCACACGGTCATTGCCGACCTGTGCACTGGCTGCGAGCTGTGCATCCCGCCGTGCCCGGTGGACTGCATCGAGCTGCTGCCCCTGTAACAGGGGTCAGATCCCTTTCCGCAGGAAAGGGATCTGACCCCACCCCGCAGTTACGGCACCGCTGCCGTCACCACGATCTCGACCTTCCACTCGGCGTGCGCGAGCTTGGCTTCGAAGGTTGCGCGGGCCGGGGTCGCGCCCTCGACCACCCACTCGTCCCACGCCTTGTTCATGCCGTCGAAGTCGGCGATGTCAGCCAGGAACACTTCCGCACGCAGCACGTGCTGGCGATCGCTGGCGACCAGCGCCAGCAGCTTGTCGATCTCCGCCAGCACCTGCCGGGTCTGGCCGGTGATGTCCTGGCTGGTGTCTTCCGGAATCTGGCCGGAGAGGTAGGCGACCTTGTTGTACACGGTCATTTCGGACATGCGCGGTCCGACGTCGTAACGCTCCATCATGGGCGTGGCTCCTGCGGGTGATCAGGCCCGCATTGTCCTCCAATCCGGTCAACGGTGGGTGCACGGGTCCCCCGCGCGACACGTCACTACCGGGCTCCGACACATCCGCTGGTCAAATGGCGGCGACAGGCGCACGATGCGCCACGCCCCGCGTTGACACCGCACTCGCCCCTCCTGACGCACCCTTGCGCCGATGACCGCAGCCACCAACCCCGCCGCCGCTTCCTCCACCCCGGCATGGAAGCGGGTCCTCACCATTGTCGTTCCCCTGCTGATCCTGTCGCTGGCCCTGCATGGCCTGGCCAGTGAATTCGATGAGCACGGCTACCGCGCCATCCGCCAGGCGTTCCGCCAGCTCAGTGGCCTGCAGATCACGCTCACCGTGGTGCTCGGCCTGGCCAGCTACGCCTGCCTGATCGGCTTCGATGCCATCGGCCTGCGTCGCAGCGGAATCCGCGTGCATCCGGCACGCATCGGCATCACCGCCTTCCTTGCGCATACGCTGGGCCAGACCGTGGGCTTTGCCGCGCTGACCGGCGGCGCAGTGCGCCTGCGTGGCTACCGCAGCGCCGGCCTGGACCTGGCGCAGATCGGCCAGGTGGTGCTGATGAGCACGCTCGGTTTCGTGTTCGGTGCGTGGCTGTTGATCAGCGTGGCGCTCTGCATGGAACCGGCGGCAGCGGCGTTGGCATTGCCACTGAATCCCGATGCCGTGCGCATCGTCGGCATCGTCGCCCTGCTCGCCTATCTGGGTACCGTGCTGCTGGTCGGTCGCGATGGACGGCAGTTCAGCGTGTTCGGCCATGCGTTGTGGCTACCCGACCGCCGCACCATGCTCGGCGTCACCGTGCTCAGCGTGATCGAGCTGGTGCTGGCCAGCGCCGCGTTCTATGTGCTGCTGCCGGACTCGACGCCCACCGGCCTGCCCGGCTTCGTCGGCCTGTACCTCGTCGCGGTACTGGCCGGCCTGGTCTCGACCGTGCCGGCCGGCCTGGGCGTGTTCGAATGGAGCCTGTTGAAGCTGTTGCCGCAGGTGGCACCGGCGGCGGTGCTGGCGGCCGCGTTGATCTACCGCGTGACCTATTACGTACTACCGCTGGTGCTGGCCACGTTGCTCGCCCTTGCGCCCGCGCTGCGCCAGCCGCTGCAGGCCAGTGCCGGGGCAACCCGCGCCGGCTGGAACGCACTGCGCCCATGGTTGCCGCAGATCATCGCGCTGGCGGTGTTCAGCATCGGCGCCGCGCTGGTCATCGATGGCACGCTGCCCACGCCACGCCGGCACCTGGTGAATGCCTCGCTGCCGATCCTGGAAACCTCGCACCTGATCGGCAGCCTCAGTGGTGTCGCGCTGCTGCTGATCGGGCAGGGCCTGGCCCGGCGCAGCCACGCGGCGTGGATGCTGGCGATGGCGGTGTGCGTGGCCACCCCGCTGCCGCTGTGGCTGCGCGGTGGCCAACCGTTGATTGCCGTCTCGGCGGTGCTGGTGGCGATGGCGCTGTGGGCCGCGCGCCGCGAGTTCTACCGCCAGGGTGCGCTGCTGGATGAAGCCTGGTCGTGGCCGTGGCTGCGTAACCTGGGCCTGGTGCTGGTGGCAGTGACCTGGCTGCTGTTCTTCACCTACAGCCATGTCGAATACCAGAACGAGCTGTGGTGGCAGTTCGCGGTCTCCGGCAACGCACCGCGCGCGTTGCGCGCGTTGCTGGTGGTGGCCATCGCGCTGGTGATGTTCGGCCTGGCGCGGCTGCTGCACAGCACACGCAGCCCGCTGCCCGCCGCCGATGAAGCGACGCTGCAATCGCTGGCGCCAGTCCTGGCCGGTGCCACCGACACCCAGGCCTGCCTGGTGCTGACCGCTGACAAGGCAGTGCTGCGCGATGAAGCGAAACTGGGCTTCGTGATGATGCAGCGCTATGGAGGTTCGCTGATCGCGATGGGCGACCCGGTCGGCCCGCCGGACGTCGCCCGCGCATTGATCTGGCGCTTCCGCGAGGAAGCCGACCGCCTCGGCCTGCGCCCCGTCTTCTACCAGGTCGGCGAGTCCTACTGGCAGACCTACCTTGACCTCGGCCTGGGGCTGGTCAAGCTGGGCGAAGAAGCGATGGTGCCGCTGCATGATTTCGGCCTGGAAGGGCGCGAGCGCGCCGACCTGCGCCAGGCCTGGAACCGGGGCAAGCGGGGTGGCCTGTCCTTCCGCGTGGCGCCCGTGGAGGAAGTTCCCAGCCTGCTGCCGCGCCTGCACGCGATCTCCAACGCATGGCTGGAAGACAAGGCCGGCGACGAAAAGGGCTTCTCGCTCGGCAGCTACGACCCGGATTACCTGGTGCGCTTCCCGGTGGCGCTGGTCGAGGCCGAAGGCCAGATCGTGGCCTTCGCCAACCTGTGGCAGGCACCGGCAGGCGCCGAGCTGTCGGTGGACCTGATGCGCCACGTCAGCGAAGCACCGAAGGGCACGATGGACTTCCTCTTCATCGAGCTGTTCCTGTGGGGCCGCGCACAGGGCTATGCACGTTTCTCGCTGGGCATGGCGCCGCTTTCCGGGCTGGCACAGCATCGTCTGGCTGGCCGCTGGAACCGGCTGGCCGGCCTGCTGGCGCGGCATGGCGAACGTTTCTACGGGTTCAGTGGCCTGCGCCGCTTCAAGTCGAAGTTCGATCCGCAGTGGCGGCCACGCTATCTCGCCGCGCCTGGCGGCATGCACCTGCCGGCGGCGCTGCTGGACGCCACGCGCCTGATCTCTCTGGACCCGCGGCGCAACTGACGACCCGCACCACCCGGCAGGTGTCGACCTTGGTCGACACGCCAGCGCCGACCAAGGTCGGCATTTTCCAGCACGCTGGCCAGCGTGGCCCGGCGCTACGCCCCGCCCTTGAGGATCACCTCGGCCAGCCGATCATAGTCACCGCCGAAATGGTGGTCGCCCGGCAGCTTCACCCGCTTCACGCCGTCATTGGCCGGCAGGTCCGGGCACAGTGCGTCCTCGTCCTTGTCGCCATATACGCACAGGGTTTTTTCCGCCGGCAGCCTGGCCACCTCCGGTGCGATCGGCAGGCCATCGCCGCCACCGCCCAGCCAGTTGCTGACGTGGAACTCGAAGTCGGCCTTCCTGCCCACCGACAGCAGCACGATACGATCCAACGCTGCGCGGGTATCGGCGTCGAGCTGGTTGATGGTCGCCGGCAGCACGTCGGCACCCTGCGAGAAGCCGATCAGCATTACCTTGTCGCGGTGCCACTGCTGGCGGTAGTGGTCGATGATCTTCTGCAGGTCAGCGGCGAAGCCCTTCGGCGTGCGCTCGCTCCAGAAGTAGCGCAGCGAGTCGATGCCGACCACGGCCACGCCGTGCTCGTTGAGCGACGACGCCACGTCCTTGTCCAGGCCGGCCCAGCCGCCATCGCCGGACACGAACACGGCCAGCGTGTCACCGTTGCCACTCGCCGGCACTTCCACTATCGGCAGGTCCTTCAGCGCTGCCGGTGGCGGTGCCAGGCTGACACCCGCCTGCGCACCGATCACGCGCGCCGCGGCGACCAGACCCGGCGACGCATCACCGCGCGCGGTGCGCTTGAATTCGCGCGCCATCGCCACCTGCTGCACGAACTGGCTGGCCTCGCCCACCTTGCAGCCGTGATCGCCAGCGGCACTCAACCACGGAAAATTCAGTTCGGCGGGCTGCAGCGTGTTGTGCTTCACACCATCGCCGCAGACCATGCGCTCATGGTTGTGGTCCGGGCAGAAGCCGGTGGTCAGCAGGCCGGCAAACACCTGGGTGTCGGCCTGCGCCGCGAGCGAATAGGCCATCTCGGCACCCTCGCCGTCACCGCCGACCAGCGGCAGGTGGTAGCCGGGCAGATGCAGGGACGCCTGCAGCCAGCGCGAGAAGTTCTCGACGTCACCGGCGCCGAACGAGCAGGTCGGATCACCCTCGCGCTTGAGCACCCCGCGCAGGTGCGCGATGTCCACAGCGGCAACCATGGCGCCGTCGGCACGCAGGGCTTCGATCGGCAGGCGGCTGGTGTCACCCCCTGGGGTGGGTTCGTGGAACCAGATCACCACCCGCTGCGGCGTGCCGGCCGGCATGTGCACCGGAATCTGCTCGAACCGCCCGTGGCTGAACTGCTGCACGTTGGCCGCCGCCATTGCCGGCAGCGCCGCCAGCGCCAGAACCACACCCATTGCCCTGCCCAGCCCTGCACGCTTCATATCGCATCCCCGATGGAATGCGCACACGATACGCCGCCACCGCGTGCACGGCACGTACCGGTGCAGGCCGTTGGCGATTCAGTCGGCCGTGGTACGCCGACTGCGCCGGTACAGTGCCAGCGCCAGGTACAGCAGCCAGCCTACGATCACCACGATCACGACCTTCTGCCCCAACCCGCGCGGCGGCCCGCCACGCCACAGCACATGCAGCCACAACAGTACGAACGCCAGCCAGACCCAGCCCCAGAGCAGGCCCGCGGCGGACTGCCAACCCGGTTCGCGGCGCAGGTACCAGGCCTGCAGCAGCATGCCGACGCTGGCACACAGGAACGCAGTGTTGGCCGCCAGCCCATGGATGAACGGTGCCAGCAGCGGCGTCGCTTCCGGCAGCCAGCTGTCACCGATGGCGACCGTGGCCAGGCCCAGCGCCGAGACAGTGAAGAGCAGCGGCGCCGCCGCGCTGCGCCGCGGGCCGACGCTGCCCCGGTAGAGGCTGATGCCGAGCAGGGCGATCGCCAATGCCAGCAGGCAGTAGGCCGCGCGCAATGCCAGCCCCCACGGCCCGTGCAGGTAGAGGCTGAGCGTGGCCCGCACCCAGTCCAGATCAGTGCGTGCGAACTGGGTCCACAGCGCGGTGGCCACGAACAGCAGCAGCGCCGCCAGCGCCAGCAGTGCCGCTGGGCGCGCGCGGCTCATGCGGACGCCTCCGGGTGCCGCGCCAGCCATTCGGCCAACGCCTTGCGATAGCGCTGCAGCTCGTCGGCATACAGGTCCAGCACGCACAGCGGGCAACCGCTGCCGCAGCATTCGTTCGGACCGGGCTCTTCCGGCGGCAACGGGCGGGGATCGGGATCAGGGACAGACACGGTTGGAAGCGGCAATCGGTGGAAACAGGCCCCAGTGTACCGGGCTGGTTCAGCGGCCCAGCTGCCGGCGCAGGTTGTCGCGCGCGGCCGCGTCGAGTCGCTGGTGGAAGAATTCGCTAAGGAAGATGCGCGGTGCACGCAGCAGGCCCTGCAGGAAACGGCGGCGGCCGGCGCGATAAAGGAAGCCCGGCACCACGCCCTTGTACTCTTCGGCCACGCCGCGGTCATAGGCGCTGAACACCGGTTCCGGCGCGGCCAGGATCGCCATGTCGCAGTCCAGGAACAACGCGGCCTCGGCATCGACATCGTCCGGGCCAAGCTCGCCATGGCGGGCAGTCAGCAGGATCAGCTGCTCGACCCGGGCCGCGTCGACCGTGGCAAGTTCCGGCGCCTGCGCGATCACTTGCAGGGCCAGCTGCGCCGAACGCGCCTCGTTGTCCTTTCGCCCCGCCACATAGATCGCATCGTGGTAGAGCGCGGCCAGGTAGACCTCGGCCGGCTGCTGCCAGCCTGGACCGTCGGCAACCTCCTGGCAGTGCTGCAGCACCGCACGCACGTGGCCGAAGTGATGGTAGGCACGTGGTGGCGTCGCATAGCTGTCCTGCAGCGCCTGCCACTGCGCCGGAGCGAGCGTCAGCGGGGAGAAGTCCATGACCGGATCATCCCGCCTGCGCCGGTGGCGGGCAAGCTGGCCATTTTTTCACCACACCCTCACAACGCCCTTCGCACGGGGCCCCAACGCGGTTGTCCACAGCTTTGTCGAGCGCTGGTCCACACCGGCTGTGGATGAACCCGCGGACCGACCAGCGGTCACTGCAGGGGGGCGCGCACAGGTCTACACTCGCCTCAGGCGGGAGCGCCCGCCGCTGCCGGGAGCCGTCATGTACCGTCCTGCCGCCCGATCCGTTCTGCTCGCACTGGCCGCATTGGCGGCACCCTCCGCGATCGCACTGAACCCTGGCGCGAACGAAGTCCCTGCGCTCACTGCCAGCACCGCCGCGCCGACGATTCCGACGCCGCAGCAGGTGTTCGCGATTCCACCGGCCATGCTCGATATGCTGCACACCCAGGTGACCCGTCGCAGCTATTCGAGCGAGCATCGCCTGCAGGCGCTGGTGGAGATGATCTTCGACCGCCATGGCATGGACCTGCAGTACGACGCCGACGCGACCCTTACCGTCAGCGAGATCTGGCAGCAGCGACGCGCCAACTGCCTGGCCTTTACCCTGATGTTCGTCGCGCTGGCACGCGAAGCCGGCATCCAGGCGCGCGTGCAGGAGGTCGGCCAGGTGGTGTCGTGGTACCAGGACCAGGCCCAGGGCCTGGTCTACAGCGTAGGCCACGTCAATGCCGGGGTCGGCTTCGCCGGCCGCTTCGCCACCGTCGATCTGGATCGCAATGTGCTGTACGACCGCCGCGGGCCGCTGCCGATCAGCCAGGCGCGGGCGTTGGCGCACTTCTACAACAATCGCGGCGCCGAACGCATGGCCAGCGGCGACCTGGCGGGCGCACGTACCTTCTTCGATACCGCGCTGGCGCAGGACGGCAGCTTCGCTGCCACCTGGAACAACCTGGGTGTGCTGGAGAACCGCACGGGCGATACCGCCGCCGCGCGACGGGCACTGGAAAGGGCGTTGCGACTGGACGGCCGCCAAGATGCTGCACTCACCAACGCCAGCGCCCTCTACCGCAAGCTGGGCATGATTGCGCAGGCCCAGGCACTGGAGCAGCGGTTGCAGTCGGTGCAGCGCGAAGACCCGTTCGCGCAGTACCTGCTCGGAGCCGAGGCCGAACGCGCCGGGCAACTGCAGCAGGCGATCCGCTATTACCGGAAGGCCGTGCGCCTGTACGACACCGCGCACCAGTTCCACTTCGGGCTGGCGCGGGTCTATTTCCTGGCGGGCCAGCTCAAGCACGCCGATCGTGAGCTGCTGCGTGCACAGGAACTGGGCGGGGCGCCGCAGCAGGCGCGCTACCAGGCCAAGCTGGACAGCCTGGCCCGCTGGCGCGCACGGCAGCAGGCCAGGCGCTGAAGGCCGGTCAGGCCTTCTTGAGGAAGCAGGTCTTCAGGACCAGGCCCTTGATCTTGTCCGAATTGCCTTCGATGTGCTCGGCATCGTCCTCGACCAGGCGGATGTTGCGGATCACGGTGCCCTGCTTGAGCGGGATCGAGGAGCCCTTCACCTTCAGGTCCTTGATCACGGTGACGGTGTCACCGGCCTGCAGGGTATTGCCGTTGCTGTCACGCACGACCAGGGTCGAACCGGCACTTTCCTCGGCGGTCCATTCGAAGCCGCAGTCGGCGCAGATCCACAGCGCGCCATCGGCGTAGGTGTTTTCCAGGGTGCACTGCGGGCAGGCAGGGGCAGAAGACATCAGCAAGTACCTCAAAGTGAATCAACAGCCGCCATTGTAACCGCCCGGCTCCCCTGGCCTTTTCCGGGCAGTACGCCGCGACCTCCTTGACCCGGCCCGGAACAGGAAACCGCGGGACCTTGCAGTCGGCGGCGAACTGCAGCAGAGTGCGCGGCCCCTGATCGCCCCCGGAACTCCCCATGCGCCTCGGCATCGACTTCGGTACCAGCAACTCCGCCGCCGCCATCGTGCATGAAGGGAAGCTGCTGCCGATCCGCTTCGGCGACGCCGAGCAGTTCCGGACCAGCGTGTACTTCCCCGGCGTGGTTCCCGACCCGGATGACTTCCAGCTCGATGACGGCCAGGAGCACCAGCTGCAGCAGATGATCGACAGCGCTGCGCGTGCGGCGCGCGCCGCCGGCCAGGAACGCACGCCGCAGGCGCTGCGCCGCGAAGCCCTGCGCGCGCTGCGCCGGGAATGGATGGAAGCCCGTGCCGGCAAGGAACGCAGTGCCAGCGACCTGCTGCAGAATGCGGTCTACGGTGACGAAGCGCTGGAAGCCTATTTCGAGGAACACGAAGGCAACCTGGTGCAGAGCCCGAAATCGATGCTCGGCTACAACCTGCACCCACGCGCCAAGCAGACCATCACCGGCATCGCCGCGCACATCCTCGAGCACATCCGCCTGACCGCCAGCGCCCAGCTCGGCCAGCCGCTGCGAGCGGCCCTGCTCGGGCGTCCGGTGCAGTTCCGCAGCTCGATCGGTGCGGCCGGCAATGACCAGGCGCTGGACATCCTGCGCGAAGCCGCCAGCCAGGCCGGTTTCGACCAGATCGATTTCCTCGAGGAACCGGCTGCGGCGGCCATGCACTATCACGCCGAAAGCCGCGAACGGCACCAGGCCGTGATCGTCGACATCGGCGGCGGTACCACCGATATCGCCCACGCCGAAGTCGGCGGCGACGACGCCCCGCGCATCCACCGCGCCTGGGGCATCGCCCGCGGCGGTACCGACATCGACCTGGCGCTTAGCCTGTCCAGCTACATGCCGCTGTTCGGCCGCGGCATCACCCGCGTGCCCGCCCACCACTACGTAGAAGCGGCCACCGTGCAGGACATGACCCGCCAGCGCGACTTCCGCCAGCACAAGTATGACCATGTCGACAATCCGTGGGGCGCGCGCCTGCAGGCCCTGCAGGACACCGGCAATACCGCCCGCCTGTACCGCGATGTCGAGCGCGCCAAGATCGCCCTCAGCGCCGCCAGCGAACATCGCAGCACGCTGGACTACATCGCCCGCGACCTGCATGCCGACAGCAGCGCCGACGGCCTGGCCGCAGCCGCCCATGGTTATCTGGAGCAGCTCCGGGAGCTGCTGGCCCAGGTCCGCAGCGACATCGGCGGCAACCCGGACGCGGTGTTCCTGACCGGCGGCATGTCCCGCGCCGGGTATCTGCGCCAAGCCGTTGCGGAGGCCTTCCCGGGCGCCCGCATGGTCCACGGCGAGCCCTCGCTGGGCGTGGTCCAGGGCCTTGCGCTGGCGGCAGCCAGCCAGGATTAACAAAACGTTACGCGATCCAAGTTACTCTTGGTCGGCTAGAACCCTGCTGTACCTTCCACCGTCCACGCCGGTGTGTGTCCACGGTGCAGCCTGGCCCGCCCTGCGGGCCTAGCGGCCATGCCTTCCTGGCTCGTTCATGGTCCGCGTACCACCGGAGCCGCCATCGAGACCCGCTTTGGGCACCCGCCAGGCCCCTGAGGCCTTACAACCTGACGCAGCACATGCACCCATCGACTGCCGCCGTTGTGACGCGGTCTGTTGCCGGCTGCCCGTGTTGCTGCAGTCCGGCGACCACGTGCCCGGCCAGTTCCTGTCACGCGACACCCACGGCCGTGCCGTGATGGCGCGCAACGAGGAAGGCTGGTGTGCGGCGATCGATCCCTATCACCTGCGCTGCACGATCTATTCGCAGCGCCCGGCGATCTGCCGCCAGTTCTCGATGGGCGGCAGTGACTGCCGCCGCGAGCGGCAGGACTACCTGCGCCAGGCTGATGCCTGGGCGCTTTCCTCCCCTTCCACCTGACAGGAGCAACCATGCCCCGCAAGGCAAAGACCCCCGCGAAGGCCAGCAACAGCATCCGCAGCGAACGCAAGGGCGCGGCCGCCAGCACCGTGGTCAGCAGCGATTCGATCGCTTCGGACCTGGCAGCGTTCCGCAAGGCCGGTGGCAAGATCGAAGTCCTCGGCACCACCTGGGCGCTGAAGAAAGCCAGCTGACCCAGTAGCGACCGCGGCGGCGCTGCCGCCGCGGCCTGCCGGATCGCGCTCAGCGATCCAGGCTTACCCGAACACTGCCCGAATGCGACTGGATGCGGATATCACCGTCGCCGCTGCCCAGCCGCGTATCAAGATGGCTGCCGGGGCCGTAGCGCGGCCGCTCCACCTGGCCAGCATCGCTGTTGATCGACCCGCTGAAGCTGTTCACCGACAGCTGCGCCGAGACGGCGCGCGGCAGGCGCAGGTTGACCGACGCACTCACCGATTCGACATTGATACGGCCTCCCGGCGCCAGCCCGGCCGCCGACAGGTCAATGCTGCCCGATACGGTTTCCACCGCCAGCCGCTGCACCCGCCCGGCATCGACCTCGACCCGGCCGGATACCGTCTGTGCACCGATGTCGCCGGACACGCCGCTCCCGGCCACGATCCGGCCACTGACCGTATTTACGTCCAGCTTCGGCGTCTGCAGGCGCGCGCTGACACCGCCACTGACCGTATTGAGCTTGCTGTCACCGCTGCGACCGGAGGCGCTGAGGCTGCCGCTGACGGTGTCGGCCTGCAGGCGGCGCACGTCGATGCCACTGATGTCCTGGCTGGCACTGACCGTGCTCAGCAGCAGCTCCACCGAGCGCGGCACGTTCAGCACCAGCGTTGCGCCGCCGTTGTTGCTGCGACGCGGATACTCGATCTCCCAGCGGACGCGGTTGGCACTCTTTTCCTGGCGCAGCTGCAGGCCATCACTGAGCGTACCGGTGAGCTGCACGTCGTTGCGGTCCCAGCCACGCACGGTCACCTTGCCGGCCACGTTGCTCAGTTCGATGCGGCCGCCGGCGGCCAGGTTGTGGCGTTCGTCGATCCGGGTGTCAGCCAGGGCCACCGCGGGCAGCAGCAACAGCGCGGCGCAGCAGGTCATCAGGGTTCGTGTCATCGGGGGTCTCCTCAGGTCGTCAGGCCGGACTCGGCGGCATAGGCCGCCTGCCGGGTCAGTTCCAGCCGCAGCGAATAGGTGCGCTTGAGCTGGCCAAGCAGGTGAGGCGCACGTGGGTCCTGCGCCAGCGCGGCCTGGATCTGTGCCGCGCTTTCATCCAGTTCGTGCAGCGCCGGCTGCCATTCCGGTGCCCGGCCTGCGGGCAGCGAGGCCACCGCCTGCCGGTACTGCTCGGTCATCGCCGCAGCCTGCAACTGCAGCGCGGACGGCACCGGTATATCCGGCTGCGCATGCCGCCAAGGGGCCACGGCGTAGATCGCCAGGCTGGCAGCCAGGGCAGCGCCGGCCGGCAACCACCAGCGGCGCCGCGAACGCGTTGCCAGGGCCACCACGTTGCCCGTTGGCGCAGGTGCTGCCTCTGGTTCACGCGGCGGCAGCCGCGCGGACAGGCGTGCCCAGCCATCGGCCGGTACATCGCGCTCGTTCGGCAGCGCGCGCAGCCGGGCCAGCAGATCGTGATCGCAATCGTGTTCGTGTGTACTCATGCCATGTCTCCCAGCCGTGCGCGCAGCAGGCCGCGCGCACGATGCAGCTGTGCCTTTGAACTGCCGACGGCCATCTGCAGCTGCTCGGCGATTTCCTGGTGTTTCCAGCCTTCGATGTCGTGCAGTACCAGTACCGCACGCGCCCTCGGAGGCAGCGTCGCGAGTGCGCGCTCCAGGTCGCGCTCGGTACCGGCACAACGGTCGTGCACCGCCAGCTCCTGCACGCCGCCGTCGACCTCCTCCAGACTGTCGTGGTCCTGCCCGGCGGCGCGCCCGCGCAGTTCCATCAGTGCGGCGTTGACGCCCAGCCGATGCAACCAGGTCGACAGGCTGCTTTCGAACCGGAACCCCGGCAGCGCCTTCCATGCCTGCAGGAAGGCCTCCTGCAGGGCATCCTCGGCACGCGCCTGCTGGCCCCCGCACAGGCGCCACAGTACGGCGAACACGCGCGGCGCATGGCGCCGGTACAGCAGTTCGTAGGCCGCAGTGTCACCGGCGGCGGCCGCCCGCACCAGGGCGGGTTCGTCGACAGGGGCGTGGGCGGCAGGCGGCGATGGCATCGTGGTGTCGAGCATATCGCTTGGATGCGGCGACCCGGAAAAAGGTTTAGAGCCGATCGCCAATCGAGGCCATGCAACCTTTTCGACGATGGCTGCATCCATGCATGGTCATTCGAGAAAACACCTCCAGGCAGTTCCGCCATGTCCAGCCCATCCTGCGCCGCCCTGCTGGTAATCGTCGCTTGCGTCGTGCTGCAGGCATCGGGCCTGTCCTTGCGGTTGTGCCCCGACAACGGCCGCGCCTGCCTGCAGCAGGATCGCCAGGAGCTGGTCTGCCTGGCGTGGTCACCGATGGTCGAAACCCCGGCACGCGCCGGGTAACATCGAGGCCGTTCCCGCCACCTGTTTTCGCCCCCATGATGTTGTCGCTGAAGGATCACCTGCCGGCCTGGAGCCACCCATGGCTGAACTACGCGGGCGTGGCCCTGCAGATCGTGCTGGTGCTGCTGGTCGCCTGGCTGCTGCGGGTACTGGCCCGTCGCCTGATCCGGCGCTTTGCCGAGCACTACACGCTGCCACCTGAAATGGTGATGGGCGCGCGCCGGATCACCAGTTTCGTGGTCTATTTCAGCGCCCTGCTGTATATCCTCAGCCTGCTCGGCGCGAAGCCTTCAGTGCTGTGGACCGCGTTCACCGGCTTCGCGGCCGTGGGCGCAGTGGCCTTCTTCGCGGCCTGGAGCGTGCTCTCCAACATCTTCTGCACGTTGCTGATCTTCACCACTCGCCCGTTCCGCCTGCATGACTACATCGAAGTGCTGGAGAACGGCGAGAAGCCGGGCCTGAAAGGCCGGGTGATCGACGTGAACCTGATCTACACCACACTGCAGGAAACCGGCGACGGCCACGAAGGCACGGTGCTGCAGCTGCCGAACAACCTGTTCTTCCAGCGCACGGTGCGCCGCTGGCGTGACCCGGCGCAGGCGCCCGGCGGCATCCAGGGCGACGGCTGAGGGTAGTTTTCGGCAGGGCTGCGCCCTGCACCTGCAGAGGCCGAAGCCGAAGCAAGATCAAGAGCGGCATTCCGTGGGATGGCGGGGCGGTGTGGGTGGTCAGGACACGCCGTAAACCCATCCATGGGGGCTCGATGGCGCCATCCATGGCGCCAACGGTCCTGCCCACCCACACCGCCCCACCTCTGACAGATTCCGCGCGCTGTTGGTGGGTGCCGACCGTTGGTCGGCACATCTGTCAGATATCGATAGTCAGAATTGGATCCGACCCCGTGCCGACCAACGGTCGGCACCCACCATCAGCAGCAGGTTCCAACAGATCGCGGAAATCTGTCGAAGGCGGGGTGGGTCCGGTTGAGGGGGCGTGAGCCGCATGGATGCGGCGGCCGAGCTTACATGGGTGAGGGCGCTTTGCTTGCGAAGCATTGCTTCGCAAGCGCCCGAACGCACAGCC
>NZ_LXXZ01000073.1 GCF_003244875.1 Stenotrophomonas sepilia | reverse complement strand
CTCAATCTTTCCAACACCGTTGCGGTGGTGATGTACGAGGCGTGGCGGCAGCATGGGTTTGCCGGTGGCGCGTAGCGCCACGCGTCTCTCTTCTGCCTGATTGTTGCTGTGGCGGGCGCATGCGTTCATGGGCGTTACTTTTCTTTCCGCGCGGAAAGAAAAGTAACCAAAAGAAACGCGCCGCCGTCTGCGAGCTGGTGCTGCGCACCGGTACCCTGCGCTCCTCGGCCCGCCGGGGGACGGCGCGGAACTCGCTGCGCTCAGACACCCGCGCCTTTTCGCCCCCGCCGGACCTGCGGTGCTCGGCTCGCTTCAAGGCGGACCCAACAGCCGCGCAGTAGATCCATGCCATGCGTGGATGCGTTCCGCCTGGATCAATCAGGGGCGCGCGCCATCGCGTTGTCCGGAACGCGTGCGATTGCCCACAGAAGAAAACTCCAGGCCATCAATATCGGCATGCGCACCGCACATGCCCAAGCCCGTTGCCGTCGGGTCGATCCCGCCGGATGAGACTCTCAGTACACCTGCATGTTTCTCGATAGCCACTGTGCCTGGTTCGGACTGATGAATCAGTTTTCCGCCTTCTGGCTTCATATGCAGCACGAAGGAGCAGACGTGCTGCATCGCCTGGGTACTGTGCAGCTCAACCGTATAGCCCAGTGATTCTTCGACAATCGACAGGCTGTCCCTGAACCCATCGCGGCAACTACGTCCGCTGCCCGGTTCGGTACACAGATCGCTCGCCTGCGAATAACTGCCTGCCCATGCCCCATCCCTGTTGCCTGCCCATGCCATCTGCAGCACGGAGGCTTGGAAGAGCAGCGGGAGGCACAACAGCTGCCTCACAGCGGAATTGTTCTTCATTCAGCTTGCATCTCCGGATAGGCGTCCCTTGCCGCCCACCCTACCCGCAATGCCGGCCAGCGGCCGGCACTACCGGTGCACTCAGAACGCGTTGATGCCGGTCAGTTCGCGGCCGATCACCAGCTGGTGCACGGTCTCGGTGCCCTCGTAGGTGATCACCGATTCCAGGTTCAGCGCGTGTCGGATCGCCACGTGCTCGGTGGTGATCCCAGCCCCACCCAGCAGATCGCGACACTCGCGGGCGATGTCGATCGCCATGCGGCAGTTGTTCCATTTGGCCAGGCTGACCTGCTGCGGTTGCAGCTGGCCGGCTTCCTTCAGCCGGCCCAGCTGCAGCGCCAGCAACTGCGCGGTGGTGATCCGGCGGGCCATCTCGGCCAGCTTGATCTGCGCGCTCTGCGTGGCGGCCAGCGGGCGACCGAACAGCACGCGCTCCTTGGCATAGCCCAGCGCTTCATCCAGGCAGGCAATCGCCGCACCGATCGGCCCCCAGCTGATGCCGTAACGGGCCTGGGTCAGGCAGCCCAGCGGCCCCTTCAGGCCCTTCACGTTCGGCAGGCGATGGCTGTCGGGCACGCGCACGTCATCGAAGAACAGCGCGCCGGTCAGCGACGCGCGCAGGCTCATCTTGTGCTTGATCTCCTGCGTCGTGAAGCCGGCCATGCCCTTTTCCAGCACGAAGCCCTGGATGCCGTCCTCGGTCTGTGCCCAGACGATGGCCAGGTCGGCCACCGGGCCGCTGGTGATCCACATCTTGCTGCCGCTGATGCGCCAGTCGCTGCCGTCGCGCACCGCGCGGGTCTTCATGCTGGCCGGGTCGGACCCACCGTGCGCCTCGGTCAGGCCGAAGCAGCCGATCAGTTCGCCGCGTGCCATCGCCGGCAGCCACTGCTGGCGCTGTTCCTCGCTGCCGTACGCGTAGATGGGATACATGCACAGCGAGCTCTGCACCGAAACGAAGCTGCGCAGGCCCGAATCGCCGCGCTCCAGCTCCTGGCAGATCAGGCCATAGCTGACCGCGCCGAGACCACCGCCGCCGTACTCGGTCGGCAGGGTCGCGCCCAGCAGGCCCAACGAGGCGATCTCCGGCACCAGTTCGTCGGGGAAGCGGGCCTGGTCGAAAGCATCGCCGATGATCGGCAGCACGCGCTCGTTGGTGAAGCGGGCGACGCTCTCCTGCACTGCGCGCTCTTCCTCGTTGAGCAGGGAACGGACATCGAACAGATCGTACGGATGCAAAGCCATGGCACTCACGCGCAGTCAGGACCCGGCCATTGTCGGTCATCCGGGCAGAGCGTGCCGACCAAGGTCGGCACCCACCAGAGCTGCAGCACTACGCTGCAATGCAGCAATCGTGGTGTGAACATCGCTGATCTAGCTCGATCACGCGCGTACCGGTACCCTGACACATTCAAACAACCGTTTCGCCCGTGGCCGCACGCGCGATTCCCAGGCACCGCCGGTGGCCCCGATGCCGGCCCTACCCACGAGTCATGCAATCGATGAGCGCTGAAGCCAACGCCCTGCCCCCGCGTGAAGTAATGGAATTCGACGTGGTGATCGTCGGTGCCGGCCCCGCCGGCCTGGCCACCGCGATCCGGCTGCGCCAGCGCGCGATCGAAGCCGGCCGCGAGCTGTCGGTGTGCGTGCTGGAGAAGGGTTCCGAGCCGGGCGCGCACGTGCTGTCCGGCGCGGTGATGGATCCGCGCGCGCTGACCGAGCTGTTCCCGGACTGGGCCGAGCGCGGCGCTCCGCTGAAGCAGAAGGTCACCCGCGACGAATTCCTGTTCCTCAGCGAGACCGGCGCGCGCAGCACCCCCAACGCGCTGCTGCCGGAGTGCTTCCACAACGAAGGCAACTACATCATCAGCCTGGGCGAAGTGACCCGCTGGCTGGCGCAGCAGGCCGAGGCGCTGGAGGTTGCGATCTTCCCGGGCTTCGCCGCTGCAGAAGTGCTGTACGGCGACAACGGCGAGGTGATCGGCGTGGCCACCGGCGACATGGGCATCGAGAAGGACGGCAGCATCGGTCCGGCCTTCGAGCGTGGGATGGCGCTGCACGCCAAGTACACGATCTTCGCCGAAGGTGCGCGCGGCCACCTCGGCCGCCAGCTGATCGCCCGCTACAAACTGGACGAAGGCAAGGACCCGCAGGCCTACGGCATCGGCATCAAGGAGCTGTGGCAGATCGACCCGGCCAGGCATGAGCCGGGCCTGGTGGTGCATGCGGCTGGCTGGCCGCTGGACAGCGACACCTACGGCGGCGCGTTCCTGTACCACGCCGACGGCGGCAAGGTCGCCATTGGTTACGTGGTCGGCCTGGACTACAAGAACCCGTGGCTGAGCCCGTTCGAGGAGTTCCAGCGTTTCAAGACCCATCCCTCCATCCGCAAGCACCTGGAGGGCGGCACCCGCATCGGTTACGGCGCCCGTGCGATCACCGCCGGCGGCCTGCTGTCGCTGCCGAAGACGGTGTTCCCCGGGGGGGCGCTGGTCGGCTGCGAGGCCGGCTACCTCAACGCCAGCCGCATCAAGGGCAGCCATGCCGCGATCAAGACCGGCATGCTGTGCGCCGACGCCGCGTTCGACGCGCTGGCCGCCGATCGCCAGCACGATGAACTGAGCGCCTACCCGAAGGCGTTCGAAGCCAGCTGGCTGTTCACCGAACTGCAGCAGGCCAAGAACTTCAAGCAGTGGTTCAAGAAGGGCCAGACCGTTGCCACGCTGATGACCGGCGTGGAGCAGTGGCTGCTGCCGAAGCTGGGCGTGCGCAACCCGCCGTGGACCCTGCACCGCACCCAGCCGGACCACGCCTGCCTGGAGCCGGCGTCGCAGCACACCCGCATCGCCTACCCCAAGCCCGATGGCGTGCTGACCTTCGATCGTCTCAGCTCGGTGTTCCTGAGCAGCACCAACCACGACGAGAACCAGCCCAGCCACCTGACGCTGAAGGATCCGAGCATTCCGGTGAAGGTGAATCTGGCCGAGTACGCCGGTCCCGAAGCCCGTTACTGCCCGGCCGGCGTGTACGAGTTCGTCGGCGACGCCGACAACGCGCGCCTGCAGATCAACGCGCAGAACTGCGTGCACTGCAAGACCTGCGACATCAAGGACCCGACCCAGAACATCGTCTGGGTGACCCCGCAGGGCGGCGGCGGCCCGAACTACTCGGGCATGTGATCGCCCCGGGCTGCGACCACGTGTCGCAGCCCGGCCGCTCCACCGCACCGCTATCCTGCCCGCCCATGCGTGCCTCCCGCCTGCTCACCACCGTTGCCGTGGCCCTGCTTGCCACGGCCTGCCAGCGCCCGCCTGCGGCGCCGGCCACGCCTGAACAGGCCCGGCAGCAGGCCATGCAGCGCGCGTTCGAACTGTGCGCAGGCTGCCACACCGTGCAGCCTGGCGGCATCCACCGCTTCGGCCCCAACCTGCACGGCGTGATCGGCCGTCGCGCCGGCAGCCTGCCCGATTACGGCTATTCCGACGGCATGCGTCGCGCCGACATCACCTGGAGCGCGCAGACCCTGGACGCGTTCCTGCAGTCGCCCACCCACGTGGTGCCCGGCACGCGCATGTACAACGCCTTTCCCAGCGCCGAACGCCGCGCGCTGGTGATCGCCTACCTGCAACAGCAGTCGGCTCAGTGACCCAGTCGCTGCAGCTGGTGCTGCAGGCGCTCCACGAACGCCGTTACAGCGGCGAACACCGGTGCCGGATCGGCCTCGGTCGCATCCTGCAGGCGCTCGACCAGCGCGTTGGCCTGCCCGGCCAGTGCGCTTGCCCCGATCGCCCCCAGACCGCCCGCCTGGCGATGCAGGTGGAGCGCCGCAGTCTCGCGGTCACCGGCCCGCACGGCGCGCTGCACCGCCGCCAGATCACTTTCACTGGCCTGCAGCAGGCTGTCGCGCAGCTGCTCGGCCACGGCGCGCGAGCCATAGCGCTGCTGCAGGGTGGCCAGATCAGGCAGCACTTCAGCGTCGTCGGCGACAGTCTCCTGCACGGGCGCATCGAACGACTGACCCTGTGCCTGCGGCAGCCAGCGCAGCAGCGCGGTGCGCAGCGTGGCCAGCGACAGCGGCTTGGCCAGCACCTCGTCCATGCCGGCCTCGCGGCAGCGGCGCGCATCGTCGTCCAGCACGCTGGCGGTCAGCGCCAGCACCGTCAGCCGCGGCTGGCCGGTACGGCCCTCGCGCTCGCGCAGCAGGCGGGTGAAACCGAAGCCGTCGAGTACCGGCATGCGGCAGTCGGTAATGACCAGATCGAAGGCCTCCGATGACAAGCGGTCCAGTGCCTGCTGGCCATCGCCCAGCAGCACATGGGGTACGCCCAGCTGCTGCAGCCGCCACGCCATCATCGCCTGGTTGGTCGGGTGATCCTCGATCACCAGCACGCGTGCCTCGCGCAGCGCCGGCGGCAGCAGCGCCGCCTGCTCCTGCTCCGCAACCAGCGCTTCAACGTCACCCCTGCCTGCCTCCACCAGCGCCAGCCGCACCTCGGCGCGGGTGCCCTCGCCCAGCGTGCTGTGCAACTCCAGCTCGCCGCCCATCATCTGCACCAGGCGCTGGCAGATGCTCAGGCCGAGGCCGGTACCACCATGGTCGCGCTGGATGTAGGCACCGGCCTGGGTGAACGGCGCAAACAGGTGCCGCAGCTGTTCCGGTGCGATCCCGGTGCCGGTGTCGGTGACGCTCAGGCACAGCGGCTGGCTGCCGTCTTCGGCGGTCGGGCCCAGTACCTCCAGCTGCAGCCGCACTTCGCCGCGTGCAGTGAACTTGATGGCATTGCTGAGCAGGTTGAACACGATCTGGCGCAGGCGCACGCCATCCACTTCGTGCGCTGCCGCCAGCTGAGGGTCGATCTGCACGTGCAGCTCCAGCCCGCGTGCACTGGCCTGCGCCGACATCAACCGGCACACGCTTTCCAGCAGGGGCCGCAGCGGTTGCGGCACCGGCTCCAGGCGCAGTGCACCCGCTTCCAGCCGCGAGTAATCGAGGATGTCGTCGAGGATCTGCCGCAGCATCTGCGCCGAATCCTCGATCACGCCGAGGATGCGCTGCTGCTCGCTGTCCAGCGGTGAGTGCGCCAGCACCTCCAGCATGCCCAGCACGCCGCTCATCGGCGTACGGATCTCGTGGCTCATCGTGGCCAGGAAACGCGATTTGGCCTCAGCGGCCTGCTCGGCGTCCGCCTTCGCCGCCGCCAGTGCATCGGCCTGCATCCGGGCTTCGCTTACATCCACCCAGTACCCGCTCCAGATCACCGCGCCTTCTTCGGCGGCGTAGGGATGGGCCTGGCTGCGCACCCAGCGCACGCCTTCCCCGTCGCTGCGCAGGCGGAACTCCAGGATCAACGGCGCGAACTGGTGCGCGGCCTGCTCGATCGAATGCAGGATGCGCGCGCGGTCCTCCTGCTCGACGCGTTCCAGCAACACCCTCGCATCCTGTTCGGCCTGCTGCCGGGTGATGCCGAACAACGCAGGCAGGTCGCCGGCGATGAACGGGAAGCTCAGCGTGCCATCGGCATCGCGGCGGGCCTGGTAGACCACCGCCGGCAGGTTGTCGGTCACCTCGGCCAGGCGCTGCTCCAGCTGGCGGCGTCCTGCCACCTCACGGCGCAGCCGCCAATGGCCCACGCCATGCACCAGCAGTGCGGTCAGCAGCACCATCAGCACGGGCACGCCCCACCGCAGCAGATTGCTCCAGTCGACCCCATTGCGGTACTCCACCGCCAGCCAGGCGCTGCGCAGCGCCTCGCGCTTGCGTGGGGTCATCTGCAGCAGCAGGCGATCGAAGGTCGTGGCCAGGGCCGCGTGGCGTCGATCCACTGCCAGCGCCAGCTGGTCGTTGAAACCGGCCGGAGCCGCGACCTGCATCCGCCCCGGGAAACGACTGCGCAGCAGGTGATCGACCACGGCAAGGTTGCCGACATAGGCATCGGCTTCACCCTCAAGCAGGCGCTGCAGCGCCTGCTCGGCACTCCGCGCAGCAATGATCCGGGCCTGCGGCGCCTGTTGCTGCACATAGCCACGCACGCGCTCCGGGTCGGACAGCAGCACGCGCTTGCCCTGCAGGTCGGCCAGGCCCAGCAGCGACTCGCCATCGCTCCTGACCACAATCACGTTCGGCACGCTGATGAAGGGCTGGCTGAACACCCAGTCCGGGCCCAGGTAGCGCGAATCAACGGGTATGCCCATCACCGCCTGCAGTTCACCGCGGCGGGCCTTCTCACGCACCTCGTACCAGTCGTGGCTGTTCTCGACCTTCAGGTTGGCACCGGCCTGCATCAGGCGCTGCAGGTACTCGCTGGCCAGGCCACTGGGCCGGCCATCCTCGCCGGTGAACGACAGGGGCGCGGCATTCGGCGCGAAACCGATCATCAGCGGCTGCTCCAGCACACGCTTCTCGGCCTGGCTCAGCGCCAGCTGCGCCGATGCCGACCAGTGCGGCGGTGACAACCAGCGTTGTGCGAGGGCATCGCGCTGGGCCTGGCTGGTCGCGGCCAGCGCCAGGTCCAGGGCTTCGGCCAGGGGTTGCTTGCTGTTGGGAATGCCGAAGTGCAACCGTTCAGGGGGCAGGTCGCTTGGCCGCAACAGCGCCACGCCCTGCAGGCGCCGGCTGGCAATCAGCTCGGTGGCGACGAAGGCATTGCCGATGTAGACGTCCGCTTTGTCGTCTCTGACCATCTGCAATGCGCTCAACGTGTCGTTTGCGACAAGCTGGCGGGCACGCGGGAATCGGGCGCGCACCTGCGGACCGGTCAGGAAGTCCTGTTCGATCACCACCCTCAGCCCATCCAGGTCCGGCATGTCGGAGGCACGCAGGTCATCGGGCCGGCCCACCAGTGCGAGCGGCGCCTCACTGTAGACGGCGGTATAGACCATGCAGCGGGTGCGGTCGGCACTGAGGCCGACATTCATCACCACGTCGATCTCGCCACGACATGCCGCATCCAGCACGGATGTCCAGTCCGGATAGCGGCGCGCCTCGACCTTCACACCGAGCTGGCGAGCAAGATGCGACAGGTAGTCCGGTCCCAGCCCGACCTGCTCGCCATCACGGAGGGACTCGAAGGGCGGCCAGCCGCTGTCATACTGCCCGACAACGATGGTCGGATGCGCCACCAGGTATTCGCGCTGCAACGGGCTGAGCGGCAGCAGGCCAGGGGCCGGCTGTGCCTGGGCCACGGGCAGCGCCAGCACCGCCAGCAGCAGGAGCAGCCCGCGAACAGCCCACCTACGCATCTGCGTCGATCTCCTAGAATCCTGCCAGGGACCGCGATGGTCGCGGTCCGGCGTGCCCGATGGCCATACTAGAGCATGAGCTTGCGCATCATCATCGCAGACGATCACCCCGTGGTCCGTATCGGTACCCGCGCCGTCATCGAGTCGAGCGGCGTCGGCCGCGTGGTCGGCGAGGCCGACAGCGCGCAGGCGCTGATGACCCTGCTCGCCAGCCAGCCCTGTGACCTGCTGGTCACCGACTACTCCATGCCGGGCAGCCCGCAGGCCGACGGCTTCGCCATGATCGGCATGATCCGCCGCCGCCATCCCGACCTGCCCGTGCTGATGCTCAGCGTCTCCAGCAACCTGGCGATCCTGCGCATGGTGCTCGACAGCGGCGTGCTCGGCCTGGTCGACAAGAGTTCGTCGATGGACGAACTGCCACAGGCCATCCAGTCGGTCTACCGCGGCCAGCCCTACATCAGCCGCAGCCTGCGCGAACGGGTGGAGGCGGCCGGCAGCTGGCGCATGCGCGAGGGCGACGGCAAGCCGCTGTCCCCGCGCGAGGTGGAGGTGCTGCGCTTGCTCGGCACCGGCATGACGGTCAAGGAGATTTCGCTGCTGCTGCACAAGAGCGTCAGCACCATCAGCCGGCAGAAGGGCGATGCGATGCTCAAGCTGGGGCTGAAGGGCGATGCCGAATTGTTCGACTATCTGCGTGACGGGAAAATATGACACGCGATTCACATAATCGCACCGGCAACAATGCGAGGTCGAAGGAATCGACCGGCGCATGTCCGGCCGCCAGCCGCGTCACCGTGGAGGCGCGGGCCGCCAGCGGGCAGAGCCTGGCGCTTCGCAGCGGTGCGGTACAGAGCGCGCCTGACGTGCTGCAGCCGCAGCAGGAGACCCCGCAGGAGCAGGCGCGGCAGGCCCAGAAAGCGATGGGCGTCGGACATGCCAACGCCTTGGCAGAGAAGGGAGGGGCCACCTCCGCGGCCCTTTTCCTTTCCGCCAGCTGAGCGGCCGCAGCCGCTTTCAGCCTTGCTTCATGCCGCCTGCCGCTAGATGAATGCGCAAGCCGCTCGGTGCACCAGGCAATGTTCCGGCAATGTTGGAACGCCAGCGTGGACATCACGGCAGCCGGGGCGCCCCGCGCCCTCCCTGCCCAGCGTGGCATGCACCTCACAGGAGAACGAACATGCTCAGTACTTCCACACTCAGCTTCCGTGGTCTGGCGATGGCCCTGGCACTGGTTGCCGGTGTCGCCGTGGCCAGCGATGCCAGCGCGATGTCGAGGAAGGACAAGCGCACCCTGGTCGGCGCCGTGGTCGGTGGCGTGGCCGGCAACCTGCTCTCCAACGGCGACCCTGCGGCCACCGTCGGCGGTGCCGTGGCCGGTGGCGCAATCGGCAATCTGACCACCTCCGACCGCCGCGACCGTCGCTATTACGACAATCGCTACTACGACAACCGCTACGACCGCTGATACGATCGTGGCTACTTCCGCAGCGGCTACTACAACCGTGGCGACGACCGCCGCTGGCAGCGCGAGCGTTACTACGACAACCGCTACTACCACGACCGCGGTCGCCATCGCGGCTGGTAAGCGGCACGGTGGCGTTACCCTGCCGATGGCAGGGACGGGCGGGTCGATGACCCGCCCGTTTGCGTTGGCCGCGCGCATGGCGTTGAATGCGCAGCCTTGGATGTGACTTTCCCCTCTCGGGCTGCGGCATGACGTCTTCCTCCCACCGCGTGCAGGGCCTCAACAACGACGAGGTCGCTGCCGACTGGCCACCGATCAGCGCGGCGGACATCGCGTGGTTGCGGCAGTGCTATCCGCAGCTGCACAGCGGCAGCCAACCGCGCTGGCACAGCCCGCGACCGCTGTCGGCTGCCGCCATCGTCGATGGCACGCGCGGCGCGGTGTTCATCAAGCGCCATCACCACAGCGTGCGCAACGCGGCCTGCCTGGAGGAAGAGCACCGCTTCATCGCCCATCTCGACGCTGCTGGCGTGCCGGTGGCACAGGTGCTGGCAGCGACCGATGGTCACACCGCAGTCGAACACGGCGAATGGACGTTTGAACTGCACGACGTCGGCGTAGGCGACGACCTGTACCGCGACGCGGTGTCGTGGTCGCTGCTGACCGACGTCGCGCAGGCCCGTGAAGCCGGACGCATGCTGGCCCAGCTGCACCGTGCTGCCGACGGCTACCGCGCGCCCCAGCGCAGCACCCATCTGCTGGTCGCGCGCGATGATCTGATCCGCGCCGACGATCCGGTGGCGGCAATCAAGGCAGGGCTGCACGAGCGCCCCGGCCTGGCCCGCTATCTCGAGCGCATTCCGTGGGAAGCGCAGCTGCAGCACGACGTGCTGCCGTGGCACACGGGCCTGGCCGAGCGCCTGCGCGACGAACCACGGCTGTGGGCGCACAACGACTGGCATGTCTCCAACCTGCTGTGGCGCGACGGGCAGGTCAGCACCGTGCTGGATTTCGGCCTGGCCTCGCCCACCAGCGCACTGTTCGACCTGGCCACCGCCATCGAGCGCAACGCCGTGGCATGGCTGGAGCTGGCGCGCGGCATGGAGGCCGTGCGCGTCGATATCGCGCTGGCGTTGCTCGATGGCTACCGCGAGGTGCTGCCGTTGTCGGCGGCACGCGTGCACCTGCTGGCCGACCTGCTGCCGATGGTGCATTTCGACTTCGCACTGTCCGAAGTGGAGTATTTCGAGGGCGTCACCGGCTCGACCGCCAATGCCGACGTGGCGTGGCAGCCCTTCATGCTTGGCCATCCGGCGTGGTTCCATGCCGCCCCGGGGCAGGCACTGCTGCAGGCCCTGCACGCCGCCGCGTGATCCGGTTGACGCAGCGTTGGAGTCAGATCCCTTTCCGCAGGAAAGGGATCTGACCCTGGGTGGCGCTCGCAAATCCGTACCATTTGTAGTGAAATGGTCACCTGAAGCGGGGGTGCCTGGATCTGCCAGGCTGAGAGAGTCCCTTGGAACCTGATCCGGTTTGCACCGGCGTAGGGAGCTTTGAGCCGCAGCCACACCCCCGTCATGGGTCAGTGCACCTGCGCGCCGTCGCTTCGTCTCCCTTGTTGTCCGAAGACGAACCGAATGAACCGCTGCCTGCGCCCCACCCTGCTCTCCCTCGCCCTCTGCGCTGCGCTGCCACTGCACGCCAGCGAGGCCGAGGCATCCCCTGATGCGGCTGCCACCGGCGCCGAGCGCTCGCCGACCGAACTGGCGGCGGTGCGCGTGCAGGCCGGCAAGCCGAAGGCCGATACCTCGCGCGTGAACGCCTTCGGTGGCGGTTCTTGGAAGGACACGCCGGCTTCGGTGAACGTGCTCGAGCGCGACTATCTCGACCGCCGCCAGCTACGTTCGCTGTCCGAGCTGGCCAGCAATGATGCCTCGCTGGGTGATGCCTACGCGCCGGTGGGCTACTACCAGAACATCGCCATCCGCGGCTTCGCCCTGGACGCCGCCACCGGCTACCGCTTCAACGGCCTGTCCATCGCCGGCGAACAGCGCCTGGCGCTGGAGAACGTGCAGTCGGTGGAGATCCTCAAGGGTGAAGCCGGCCTGGCGGCAGGGGTGATGGCGCCGGGCGGCATCATCAACTACATCGGCAAGCGCCCGGCCGAAGTGCGCACCGCCACGCTCGGCACCGATTCGGAAGGCTCGCGCTACGTCGCCATCGATGTCGGCCACTGGATCACCCCGCGCTTCGGCCTGCGCCTGAATGCCGCATGGGATTCCAGCAATTCCTACGTCGAGCATGCCGATGGCCGCCGCAACTTCTACTCGCTGGCCGCCGACTGGCTAATCGGCGAGCGCGGCAAGCTGGAAGTGGATGCCAACTACCAGACCAGCGCGCAGCGCTCGGTGTCCGGCTACCAGCTGCTGGGCGCGCGTGACCTGCCGCGCGGTGTCGACCGCGAGCATCTGCTCGGCTACCAGCCGTGGCAGCGCCCGGTGGATATCGCCAGCACCAACATCACCGCGCTGCACACCTACGACTTCAATGAGGCCTGGCAGTCGCGCGTCTCGGTCGGCCACAGCCGCTCGGTGATCGACGACAACGTCGCCTTCGCCTACGGCTGCTACTACGCCGCGCAATGTGCCGATGGCAGCGTGCCGGGCAACTACTTCGCGCCCAACGGCGACTATGACATCTACGACTACCGCAGCCCGGACGACACCCGCCAGAACCAGCAGGCCCGTGCCGAACTGCGTGGCCGCTTCGAGACCGGCAGCATCGGCCACCAGCTGACCGTCGGTGCCGACTACTTCCGCCGCACCGTGGACAGGCGCCCGAGCGTCAACGAGTACGTCGGCACCAGCAACATCCACGAGGCACCGGTGCCGGTGTTCGCGCCGTCGCCGAAGATGCCGGGCCCCTCCGCACGGCGCCTGGACAGTCGCCAGGCCGCGTTCTTCGCGCTGGACCGGATCAGCTTCGGTGACGACTGGCAGTGGCTGGCCGGTGGCCGCTTCGTCCGCCTGGACGAGCGCGCCTACGACAAGCGCGGCATCCCGCAGCGGCACAGCCGCCTGTCGCGCTTCCTGCCACAGACTGCGGTGGTGTGGAAAGCCACCGACCAGCTCAACGCCTACGCCAGTTACGTGCGCGGCATTTCGCTGGGCCAGGAAGCGCCGTTCTGGACCAGCAACGCCGACACCTTCCTGCCGTCGGTACAGTCGCGCCAGCTGGAAGTGGGCGTGAAGTACGTGCCGGTCGAAGCGCTGACCCTGGGTGCGGCGGTGTTCCGCATTTCGCAGCCGTACCAGTACGCCAAGCCCGACAACAGCGATGTGGGTTACACCTTCGTCGAGGAAGGCACGCAGACCCACACCGGCCTGGAGCTGACCGCCAACGGCCAGCTGACCGATGCACTGCAGATCGTGGCCAGCGCCAGCGTGCTGCAGGCGCGCGCGCGCGATACCGGCACGCCCACCTATGAAGGCCATCAGCTGGTGAACGTGCCGAAGGTGCGTGCCAGCGTGCACGTGGCCTATGCACTGCCGTTCGTGCAGGGCCTGGATGTCACTGGCGGCTGGCGCTATGCGGGTGCCAACGTGGCGCGCGCCGACGGCGCCGTGCGCGCGCCGGACTACTCGGTGTTCGATGCCGGCCTGCGTTTCCAGCATCGCCTGCACGAGCGTGCGGTGACCTGGAACCTGTCGGTGGACAACGTGTTCAACCGCTTCTATTGGCGCGATACCGGCAGCAGCGGCGGTGACTATTACCTGTTCCCCGGCGCACCGCGACAGGCGCGCCTGTCGGTGACGTTCGCGCTGTGAGCAGCGTGATGCTCGAGTGGAGCGCCGCGCTGTGCAGCGTGCTCGGCGTCTGGCTGATGGCACGGCGCCGGTTGTCTGCATGGCCGGTGGGCCTGCTGTCGGTCACGCTTTATGGCCTGGTGTTCGCCGAGGCCAAGCTGTACTCGGACACGCTGCTGCAGGTCGCCTTCGGTGGCTTCCTGGTCTACGGCTGGCTCAACTGGCGCCAGCACGCCGCCGATGAGGGCAGCATCCGCATCGTGCCACTGGCGCGAGGCAAGCTGCTGCGCGACCTGGCCTTCGGCCTGTGCGGTGGCGTGGCGCTGGGTGCGGCCATGCACACCTTCACCGATGCCGCGCTGCCGTGGCTGGACGCGATGCTGACCGCACTGAGCCTGGTCGGCCAGTGGTGGCAGGCGCGCCGCCACGTCGCCTGCTGGTGGGTATGGATCGCCGTGGACGTAGTCTATGTGGGTGCGTACCTGTTCAAGTCGCTGCACGTAACTGCCGCGCTGTACGTGTTTTTCCTGGGCTTGGCCGTGTTCGGCCTGCGTGCATGGAGCGCGGCCGCGCGCGAACCGCAGGTGGCGCCGGTTCGTTGATGCGGATGGCCGGGCTGTGCGCTGGCCATCCACAGTAGAGCCACGCCATGCGTGGCTGAAGGGTCACCGGTAGGCCCATCCACGCATGGCGTGGATCTACCGGTCAAGCACCAGACCCAATCGCAGCGGTTGGCGCATGTCGGCCGGCGGAGCCGCCTGCAACGGCGCGGCCTGCAACGTCGCGCGCAGGTCCGCATCCACCTCGCGGTCACCCAGGCTGTCGAACTCCAGCTTCGAGATGCGGCCGTCCGCCGCAATCCACAGGCTCACCGGCAGCGGCGTGGGTGTATCCGGGTGTGCACGCAACCACTCCACCACGCGCTGCGCCTGCGGGTCCTGCTCCTGCTGCAGGCGCTGCTGCAGCTGGCCACCCACGGCGGTGGCGTAGGCCATCCAGTGCGCAGGGGCTTCGTGTGCGGACGCCGCGGCACTCCCCAGTGCCAGTGCGCCGAGCACCGCAGCCAGACGCCGCCACCAGCGGCGCATGCCGGTCCTGTTTGCTGACATGACCCTCGCCTGCCTCCTGCGCTCCCATCCAGCGCGCCATGGTCGGCGCCATAGATGACAGGCAGATGGCGGGCCGTGATGGCCCGGCGCGATCACTCGCCCAGGTCGGCCAGCACCTTGCGCGAGGGCGCGAAGAAGGTCACGCCGGTGGTGGCGGTGGAGAAGTCGAGGATGCGGTCGTGCAGCGGCGCAGGATTGCCGATGAACATGCGCTCGAGCATCTTCTCGATCACCCACAGGCGGCGCGTGTAGCCGATGAAGTAGGTGCCGTACTCGCCGCGCCCCGGGTTGGCGAACGGCATGTTGTCGCGCAGGATTTCGTGCTCGCCGTCGGCGTCTTCGATGGTGCACAGCGTCTTGTGCGATTTCTGCGCATCGGCCGGCGCATCATCCAGCTCGATGTTGTCGTGCTTGGTGCGGCCGATGATCGCCTCCTGCGCCTCGGTCTTCTGCGCGCGCCAGGCATCGAGGTTGTGCAGGTACTTCTGCACCACCACGTAGCTGCCGCCGGCATGCTCCGGGTCTTCATCGCCAACAATGGTGGCTTCCGGCAGCGACAGTCCTTCCGGGTTGGCGGTGCCGTCGACGAAGTCCAGCAGATCGCGGCCATCGAAGTAGCGGAAGCCGGCCACGTCATCGACCGCTTCCACCGCATCACCGAAGGCCATCAGCAGGTTGCGCTCGAACGCCACGATCAGGTCCATGGTACGTGCGCGGATGTGGTACAGCAGGTCACCGGGCGTGGCCACAGCGGTGTGGGTCGCGCCCTTGATCTCGCGGAACGGCTTCAGCTCGCGTGGCGGCGTGGAGCCCACCAGCGGCTGCCACACGCGATGGCCGATGGCCACGTTGCAGGTGAAGGTTCGCTCGATCTCGCGGATGGCGGTGTTCTTGATCAGGTCATCGGTGCTGGCCAGCACCTCGCGTGCCTTGGCGATCGACGCCTCGTCATCCTTCACCTTCAGCACCAGAAACGCCGCCGAATGGGTAAGCGGTGCGGTGATCTGCTGCGGCTCGTTGTCGAGCGTGTGGTTGAGGGCGGTGATCGGTGCGGGCTGGGAATTCACGGCAGTTCCTGCTGGCTTGAGGCGGGTGCATCGTCAATGGCGACGTGCCGGGATCATAGCGGAACCGCCTGACCGGCGACGGAGCGTTTCTCGTTCCGTCCTGCGAGCAGCACCGTGCATTCCCGCGCTACATGGAACTGCTGCGGCCCTGCACTCTCCGGACGCACACAAAAGAAGAAGCCCGGCGCGAGGCCGGGCTTCGGTTGGCGTGTGGGAGAGAGAGAGAGTCACACGCCAGCACAACACGCTCTAACGACGGGCGTTTGTTACCAGGTGAAGCGCGGGCCCACGAACCACTCGCGGTCGCCGGCCTTGGCCAGCTTCACTTCGCCACTCAGGCCCCAGTTCTGGTTGAACTTGGCGGTGGCGCCGACGCGGCCGTAGAACTCGCCGTCCGGGTTGATGCCGTGCTTCTTGGTGTAGTCCTCGTAGCCGGCCATCACGTAGCCTTCCACGTACGGGTTGAACGCGGTGCGCACGCCGACTTCGGTGGAGTAGCCGTTGAAGTCCAGGCCGTGCTTCATGTCGAACTTCTGGTACGCGACACGGGCCACCAGGTCGGTGTTCGGTGCGATGCCGTAGTTGTAGCCGGCACCGATGCGCCACTGGTCGACGTCATTCTTGAACGTGTCGGTCTCCTGCGCGCTGTAGTCGCCGAAGATGTGGAAGTTCGGGTGCACCGCCACGGAACCCTTCACCTTCCAGCCATCGGCGTCGCCGCCCTTGGCATCGGTGTTCACGTAGCCGCCTTCAACGTAGTTGTACGACAGGCCATCGGTTGCCGATGCAGCGAACGGCAGGGCAGCCAGAAGGCCCAGGGCGAGCAGCGAATTCTTGTTCATCGGGACACACCTTTAATTATTTTGGTTTCGTCGGCCGCCTCCCGGGAGGGGGAGAGAGAGGAGGCGGTCGACAGGTGTGAATTATCCGTTAGGGGGTCTAATCGACCCTGAATATTGAACTGACTGGTGTATAAATAAGGCTGGCGTTCAGGGAACTCCTCATGCCGCACGCATCCACCGCGTCACTGCTGTTTCCGCTTCATGCCCGGCGCACAGTGCGGGCTTTGCTGCTCTTCGCCCTGCCGATGATGCTGCAGGTAGCCAACGCAGCCGAGCGTACCCGCCCTTCCGGGCGCGTCGTGATTCAGACCGACGATGTCTCGCGCTTCTTCAGCGTGCTGGATGCAAGCGGAGGGAAGCCGAATGCCGACGATCTGCAGCGCGGCTATCTGCATGCGGGTACGGATGCACTACGCAGCTTCACTGACAGCCGTATCGGCTCGATGGATCGTCTTGCAGATGCGATCCAGCACAAACCTGCGCTGTTTGCCAAAGCCCGTACCTGTGCGACGGCACTGCCGGAGATCCGCGAGCGGGTTGCCAAGGCACTCGATCGGTTGGGCACGCTGTTTCCCTCCGCACGTTTTCCGCCGGTCACCGTGCTGGTGGGTCGGGGAAACAGCGGCGGTGTCACCACGCCCGACGGCGTGGTGATCGGACTGGAGGCACTGTGCCACGCCGACTGGATGCAGCCCGACATCGGCGATCGATTCGTGCACCTGATCGCCCATGAGTACGTGCACGTGCAGCAGCCCGGTGCGAGCGTCGATGTCGCGCAGCCCACCCTGCTCTATCAGACGTTGCTTGAAGGCGGCGCCGAGTACGTGGGCGAACTGATCTCGGGGCAACCGGCCAACGCGCATCTGCGTCGTTGGACGCAGGGCCGCGAATGCGCCCTGGAACGCCAGTTCGCCCGGGACAGCGCTGGTACTGATCTGTCGCAATGGCTCTACAACGGAGCGGGCGACGAAACGCGCCGCGGCGATCTTGGCTACTGGATCGGCTACCGCATTGCCGCTGACTACGTTGCCCGCGCCGATGACAAAGCTGGTGCCGTCGCCACGCTGCTGACGGTGCGTCCGGAAAGTGCGCCGGCATTGTTCGCCGCAAGTGAATGGCGCCCGGCGTGTGGGCCAGTGGAAAACGGGTAGGAATGAAGCCGTCTTCAGGCTGATGAATTGGGCGATTCGAGCAACGGCAAGGCCATCGCCTCTGTGCACATCAGCTCGCCTGATCTCACTCGTTAAGCTTTGCTGATGAACATATTTCACAACCCTTCCACGTCTTCCAACTTCAGCTGAAAGCGCCTGTCAGCATGGGGAACAAACGCCGCTATATTCCAGCTTCCCCAGACGAAGGAGGGAGTGCAATGAACCTGAACCCGCAACACATGAAGACGGCCCGCGCACTTGCTGTAGCGCTCATCGCCACCGTGAGCCTTGGCGCTTGTGCCACCTACAAGGACGAGTTCGCAACCATCAACTCGCGCCTCGATCAGCTCGATGTAAAGGTGCAGGGCGCTGCACAGAGTGCCGAGTCCGCCAACCAGTCGGCACAGCAGGCCAACCAGCGCCTGGACCAGATCGAAGGCCGCGTGCAGCAGCTTGAAAGGGCACCCGTCGGACGCAAGCCGCGCGGCTGATCGCTCCCTCACCGTTTGAATTGATCCACCTCTGTATCGGGAACCAGTGGCCCTCGCCGGCCACTGGCCTCCTTCCACCAGGATTGCATTGCCAGGAGCCTTCCCATTCGTACCTCCTCCTCCCCTGCACGCCGCGCCTTCCATGCCGCTCTGGCCATGGCACTGGCCGTTGCATGCAGCGGCGCAGCCAACGCCAGGGACAAGGACGCACCCGCAGCACCGGCGGCCGCCGTTGATGAACTTCCGCCCGACCAGAGCGTCTCCGAAACAGTGATCGAGCTGGCCGGCTGGGTGGTCGCCAGCAAGGACAATCAGGGTTATCCGTTCGCGATCATGGACAAGGCCGCGGCGCAGGTCCTGGTCTTCGGCGGCGACGGCAAGCTGCGCGGCGCCGCGCCGGCGCTGTTCGGTTCGGCCATCGGCGATCATTCCGCACCCGGCGTCGCCAAGCTTGCCCTGAGCGCGATTCCCGGCCACGACCGCACCACGCCTGCGGGCCGCTTCATCGGCGCCTATGGCCCCTCCGACGATGCCGGGCGCGTGCTGTGGGTGGACTATGATTCCGCCGTGTCGATGCATCCGCTGCCGCCGGGCACCCCGAAGGAAAAGCGCGCCGAACGACTGGCGACGCCGACGCCGGACGACAACCGCGTCACCCACGGCTGCATCAACGTCTCGCCGGCGTTCTACGAGCAGATCGTGCACTCCACGTTCGAGAAGGGCGGCGTGTTCTACATCCTGCCGGACAAGGATTCGATCGCGAAGACCTTCCCGGCGTTCGCGCAGAGCCGTGGCGATGCAAAGGACGAGAACAGCAAGGGCGCGCAGCGCGCGAGCAGGTAGCGCGCGTGCTGGAACTCAGGAAGCCGTAGCCCCTGCAGCCCGCGCCAATGCCGCGGCGTGCGCGTCGCCCTTCCGCTCGCTGTAGCGGTCCACCAGGTAGTCCGACCGGCCCCGCGTCAGCAGCGTGAACTTCACCAGTTCCTCCATCACGTCCACCACCCGATCGTAGTACGGCGAGGGTTTCATCCGGCCGTCGTCATCGAATTCCTGCCAGGCCTTGGCCACCGACGACTGGTTGGGGATGGTCAGCATGCGCATCCAGCGGCCGAGCACGCGCAACGTGTTGACGGTATTGAACGACTGCGAGCCGCCGCTCACCTGCATCACCGCCAGCGTCCTGCCCTGCGTGGGCCGCACGCTGCCATCTTCCAGCGGCAACCAGTCGATCTGGTTCTTGAACACGCCGGTGACCGTGCCATGCCGCTCGGGGCTGACCCAGACCTGCCCTTCCGACCACTGTGACCATTCGCGCAGTCGCTGCACTTCGGGGTGATTCCTGTCCACGCTGTCCAGCATCGGCAGCGCATGCGGATCGAACACCCGGGTTTCGCACCCCAGGTGGCGCAGCAGCCGCTCGGCTTCCAGCGCAAGCTTGCGGCTGAACGACTGGGGCCGCAGCGAGCCGTAGAGCAGGAGAATGCGTGGCGGCCCCAGATCTGCCGCGGCGAGCTGGTGATGATTGGGCTGGGGCAATGACGATTCCAGCAGGTTGGGCAGGTCCAGGCTTGTGATTGGCTCATTCATTCGACTATTCTAGAAATATGGAAACATCGAATGCAATCACCGCCCTGACCGCCCTCGGCCATGCCACCCGCCTGGCTGCCTTCCGACTGCTGGTGGAGGCGGGCCCGGCAGGGCGGATGGCGGGCGACATCGCCACGGCCCTGCAGGTACCCCCAGCCACGCTCAGCTTCCACCTGAAGGAGCTGGTGCAGGCCGGGCTGGTGGAGAGCGAAAGCCAAGGCCGCCACGTCTGCTACCGCGCCAACTTCGATGCGATGAACGGCTTGGTCCAGTACCTGACGCACAACTGCTGCGCGGGCTCCCCGGATGAGCGGTGCACGGTGAACGAACCGGCATGCAGGTGCTGAGATGAAACCCGATCCGTTGATTCGTACCGGCAAACGCGACGACCTGTCCTACATCCGGGACCTTCTGCGGCAGGCGCAGTTGCCCGTGGCCGATCTGGAAAGCAGCGAGGTGGCGTTTCTCGTCGCAGACCTCGAAGGTGTTCCCGTGGGTGCCGTTGGATTGCAGATCTTCGGCGCGTCGGCCCTGCTTCGCTCCCTGGTGGTGTCCGACGACCGACGCAATACCGGCCTTGGGCGCGCGTTGCTGTCAGCGGCCGAGGACATGGCCCGCCGCATGCAGGTCAGGGAACTGGTGCTGCTGACGACGTCGGCAGGCCCGTGGTTCGCGCGGCACGGCTATGCCGGATGCGATCGCGCGCAGATAGCGGAGGCGATCCGCAGCTCTGCCGAGTTCACTCGTCTCTGCCCGGCCAGCGCGCTGTGCATGTCCAAGCCACTCACTGACCACGGAAGCCACATGACCCGCAATGTCCTGTTCCTCTGCACCGGCAACAGCGCGCGCAGCGTGCTGGCTGAAGCCACCCTGCGCGCCTGGGGCGGCGATCACTTCAGCGCATTCAGTGCGGGCAGCCAGCCCACTGGCCAGATCAATCCCTTCGCGCTCGCCCAGCTGCAGGCCGAAGGAATGCCCGTTGAAGGGCTGCGCAGCAAGTCGTGGGATGAGTTCGTGGATGCAGCCCCGATGGATCTGGTGATCACCGTGTGTGACGCGGCCGCTGCCGAAGCCTGCCCTGTGGTGTTCGGTGACTTCATCCGCAGCCACTGGGGCCTGCCTGATCCGGCCGCCGTGGCAGGCAGCGATGCCGACAAGGCCGCGGCCTTCGCACTGGCCCATGCCATCGTGAAAACGCGCCTGCGTGCGCTGCTCGCACTGCCCGAATCGGTGTGGTCCGAACGCGAAGCGCTGCAGCACGCGCTGGACCGGATCGGCCAGCTGCTGCCGACCGACGGCGCACAATGACGGTGCCACTGCCATGAGCCTGTTCGAGCGACACCTGACGCTGTGGGTTGTGCTGTGCATTGCGATGGGCACGCTGCTGGGCCACGTCCTGCCCGATGCCTTCGCGGTGCTGGCCTCCGCCGAAGTGGCCAAAGTCAACCTGCCGGTTGCGGTGCTGATCTGGCTGATGATCATCCCGATGCTGCTGAAGGTCGACTTCACTGCGATGCGCCAGTTGCAGCAGCACTGGAAGGGCATCGGCGTGACACTGTTCATCAACTGGGCCGTGAAGCCGTTCTCGATGGCGCTGCTGGGCTGGCTGTTCCTGCGCCATGCCTTCGCGGACTGGCTGCCCGCAGCACAGATCGACAGCTACATCGCCGGTTTGATCCTGCTGGCGGCCGCGCCCTGCACCGCCATGGTGTTCGTGTGGAGCAACCTGTGCCGCGGTGATGCCAACTTCACCCTGAGCCAGGTGGCCTTGAACGACGCGATCATGGTGGTCGCGTATGCGCCGGTGGTTGCGCTGCTGCTGGGCCTGTCGGCGATCACTGTGCCCTGGGACACGCTGCTGTTGTCGGTTGGCCTCTACATCGTGGTGCCCGTGCTGGTGGCCGCGTTGCTGCGGCGCTGGATGCTTTCGCGCAGCGGCGAGGCGGGCCTGCAGCGCGCGCTTCGACGGCTGGGCCCGCTGTCCCTGTCCGCGCTGCTGCTGACGCTGGTGCTGCTGTTCGGGTTCCAGGGCCAGCAGATCGTGAAGCAACCGCTGGTGATCGCGCTGATTGCGGTGCCGATCCTGATCCAGGTCTATTTCACTTCGGGCCTGGCCTACCTTCTGAACCGCCGTCTGGGCGTGGCGCATTGCGTGGCCGGCCCGTCAGCGCTGATTGGTGCGAGCAACTTCTTCGAACTGGCTGTGGCCACAGCGGTGGGACTGTTCGGCGTGCACTCGGGAGCGGCGCTGGCCACCGTGGTGGGTGTGCTGATCGAGGTACCGGTCATGCTGTCCGTGGTGCGGATCGTGAACCGTACGCAAGCCTGGTACGAGAGACGCGAAGAGCACTGACAGATCAAAGTGTGTGGGAGTCGAATTGCGTTCTTCGCCCCGCACTGTCGTCATCGACTTGGTGGGGTGCCCGTACGCCACGTCATCAACTTCGACCCATGTCGCATATTCCCCATGCCGCTACGGCCGTTGCGGCGCCTGCGTCTGCGACAGCTTAACAGCGTGCAAAAATGCCGAAAGCGTCTTTGATCAAGCGTTGAATGCAACTGTTCTGATTGGCACCGCGCAGCAGCACGCGTACAGATGACGTGCCATCGAAAAAGGATGGCCGGGCTTCGAAAACCCGTGCGCTTGTTTAACAACGCTTGCCCGCCGGCGTCACCCCTCGTGGCGCCGGCGGGCAATCCGTCTGCCGGCTATGGCGGGCGGAGCGTGGAGGCCCTGTGCCTGCCGGTTTCAACAAGCGCCCGGTTTTCGAGCCACGTCTCCGCCCGCCACCTTTGTGTGGCGGCTGCCGTCTGTCCTGCACGGAGCATTGCCATGAGCACACCCGAATCCTCCCGACTACGCACGCAATACGTGCCCGCCAACGCGGACGCGCCTTCGGAAGCACCGCACCAGCAGGATCCTCTCGGTTTCATCGCCACCCTCGACCGCATCGGCAAGGGCGCCGCCGCCGACGGCCAACCCTGGCCCGAACGTCATCAGATGCCCGGCCGCCGCATGGCGCTGGCCGACGCGGATTGCGCATTGACCGGCCTGCGCGTGGCGCTGGAAATGCTGCTGGCTGCCGAGCGCGTGCGCCAGAACGGTCCCGACGAGGAGTACGTGGGCGACCGCGTGATGGAGGGCCTGATGATGGCCAGTCTGTCGCTGACCGCACAGGTCAGCGCACGCATGCGCCCGGAAGGGTGACACGGGGAACAACGCTCACTGCAACGCCGGGCACGGCCCGGCGCTGCGGCGCGCGCCACATCACCCGCAAAGCGCGCTGTCTTCCTTCAGCGCGGCATCCTGCAGTGGCTGGCGCTGTTCGATCTGCACACGCTGTTCCGCCGTCGGCTCGCCCAGCCACCACACACGGCAGCGCGCAGTAAGACGGCCGACCATCTTCGCCTGCGTGGGTGAGTACAGCATCGCCAACGCGGTGCCGGGGCAGTCGTGGGCCTGGCAGGCGGTGTAGAACCACCACGGCTCGCCCTGCAGCACTACCAGTTCGCCAGGACCGCTGGGCCCGCTCAACAGGCGTTCGCGCAGCGATGGAATCTCCTTGTCGGCGGATTCGGCTGCGGCCGTGTTCTTCATCAGGGCGTTGAACGCGGCCAGCACCTTCGGATCCTTGCGGCCACAGTCGTCCACGGTGTTGCCGCCCACCAGGGTGAAGAAGTGGGTCGCCAGCGGGTTGTCCGCGCAGGTCAGTTCGCCGCCGGCGCCCGGGTCTTCCGGTTCGCCTTCGTTGTCCCACACCGAGGGGGCCACGCCGTCTTCGGCGGACGGTTCCTCCTCGACCACCGTCGCCGCGGCGGCCGGTGCTTCGGTGGTCGGCGCTGGCGCCGCAGCAGGTGCAGTCCCGCCAGTCTTCTCCGGTGCCTGTCCGCAGGCTGCCAGCAGCGCGGCCATCATCGCCATCCCTGTGATTCGCATCTTCATTCCGTGTCCTTGTCTGATCTGCGCTGCGTCCGCCAAATCGGCGGCCGCGTGATTCTAACCAGCACCGCGCCAGGATGCGTTCGCAGCTTCCCGTCATCGCCTGGAGCCGGACGCATGCGCCGTACACCACTCGCCATGATCTTCTGCAGTGCCCTGCTGATGGCATCGCCGGCAAATGCCCACGATGCAGAAGGCGCGGAGCCCGCACAGCCGCTTCCCGATATCGCGCTGCCCGCACCGCTGGACCGTGTACTGCGCGACTACGAGCAGGCGTGACGCACGGGTGATGCCAAGGCACTGGCTGCGCTGTTCGCCGAGGATGGCTTTGTGCTGCAGAGCAACCAGCCGCCGGTGCGCGGCCGCAGTGCGATCGAGGCCGCGTATGCCGGCCAGGGCGGCAGCCCGTTGCGGCTGCGTGCGCTGGCGTATTCGATGGAGGGCAACACGGGCTACATCGTCGGTGCGTACAGCTACGGCAACAACGTGGGCGATACCGGCAAGTTCACGCTCACGTTGAAGCGCGTGGACGATGGGCCGTGGTTGATCTTTTCGGACATGGACAACACCAGCGCGCCGCCGCGGGCGCGGTGATTGCTGCCGCCGGGCGCCAACCAAGGTTGGCAGCTACCAGAAGCGGGTTCGGCAGTAGATCCACGCCATGCGTGGATAGGGCACGCACATAAAAAAATCCCGGCGCGTGGCCGGGGTTTTTCGATTCACTTGAACAGCGTGTCCGGATATTCCGGTTTCTGTTCCCGCGCCAGCAGTGCGCGCAAGCCTTCTTCCGGGGTCTGCTCGCCATGCAGCACGGCACGCACACCGTCGGAGATCGGCAGGTCGATGCCATGACGGCGCGCCTGTCGCATCACTTCGTCGGCGGTCTGCACCGACTCGACCACCTGGCCGATCTCGCGCACTGCATCCTGCAGCGTCTGGCCGCGGCCCAGGGCCAGGCCCAGGCGGCGGTTGCGCGACAGGTCGCCGGTGCAGGTCAGCACCAGATCGCCCAGGCCGGCCAGGCCCATCAGCGTTTCCGGCTTGGCGCCGATCGCAGCGGCCAGGCGCAGCATCTCGTTCAGACCACGGGTGATCAGGCCGGCACGGGCGTTGAGGCCCAGCTGCATGCCATCGGCCACGCCGGTGGCCACGGCCAGCACGTTCTTCATCGCGCCGCCCAGCTCGGCACCGACCATGTCGTCGCCGGTGTAGGCGCGGAACGCCGGGCCATGCATCGCCTCGGCCACCGTCTGCGCGAACTCGGGCACGTCGCCGTGCACGGTGATCGCGGTCGGCAAGCCCTGGGTGACTTCCTTGGCGAACGACGGCCCGGTGACGACGGCCAGCGGCACATCCTCACCCAGCACTTCGCGCGCCACTTCATGCAGGAAACGGCCCGAACCGGGTTCGAAGCCCTTGGTGGCCCAGGCCACGCCGGCACCGGCCGGTCGCAGCGGCGCCAGCGCACGCACGGTCTCGCCGAACGCGTGCGACGGCGTCACCACCAGGATCCAGGCCGCGCCCTGCACCGCCGACGCCAGATCGGTGGTGGCACGCAGGCTGTCCGGCAGCGGGATGCCCGGCAGGTAGCGCGGGTTCTCGTGGCGCTGGTCGATGGCGTCGACCACGGCCGCGTCGCGCCCCCACAGCACGGTCGGGTGACCGTGCCGTGCGAGCAGGCTGGCCAGGGCGGTTCCCCAGGAACCGGCGCCGAGCACGGCGATCTTGTCAGCGGGAGTGCTCATCCGTGACGTCGCGGCAGGAATCAGGCGTTGCCGGCCGGCTCGGAGTCAGCCAGCGACGGTGCGTCGCCCTGCTCCTGGCGCTGGCGCAGGGTTTCTGCGTACAGGCCTTCGAAGTTGATCGGCTGCAGGAAGAACGGCGGGAAGCCGCCGGCCTGGATCAGGTCGCTGATCAGCTGGCGCACGTACGGGAACAGGATGTTCGGGCACTGGGTGCCGAGCAGCACGTCGATCGACTGCGGGTCCAGGCCGACCAGGCCGAACACGCCGGCCTGCTTCACTTCGGCCACGTAGGCGGTGCGCTCACCGGCCTGGCAGGTCAGGGTCACGGCCAGCACGACTTCGAAGGCGTTCTCACCCAGGCGCTGCACCTGCTGGTTCAGGTTCAGCTGCAGCTCCGGCTGCACCTGGTCATTGAAGATGGTCGGCGCGTTCGGCGACTCGAAGGAGACGTCCTTGACGTAGATCTTCTCGACGGTGAAAGCGGGGCCGGTAGCGGCATCGACCGGCGCAGCGGCGCCGTTGGTGATCTCTTCGGACATTTCCAGTAACTCCAGGTGAATGCAATGAAAACGATGGTCTAACTACTGCGATGGGGGCGGGACCCGGCCCAGACAAGGCGGGATCCGCCACCTGCGACAATCAGTTGCGGCCCTTGACCAGCGGCAGTTCGGCCTGCTGCCAGGCGGGAATGCCGCCGTTGAGCACGTAGACCTTTTCGAAGCCGGCCTTCTTCAGCGCCTTGGCGGCGGTTTCCGAGGCGTTGCCGCTGCGGCACACCAGCACCACCGGCGACTGCTTGGCGTTGGCCACCAGCTTGTTTTCCGGGCCGAAGGCACTGGCCTGGGCATTGCGGCTGCCGGCAATGTGGCCCTTCTCGAAGTCACCGCTGGCCGACAGGTCGACCACCACCGTGCCGCCCGCGTTGATCAGCTGGGTCAGTTCGGCGGGCTTGATGCCCTTGAAGCCCCGGAACAGGCGGCGGATCTCGGTGACGATGATGGCCACGGTCAGGCCGACCAGGGCCGCGGACAGCATCGGGTTTCGGCCTGCAAAGGCCAGCAACTCTTCGTAATTCACTCAGGTCACGGGTCGATTAAGCGGGCGCCGATTGTCGCACAAGCCGGACGCGGCCCGTCACTGCCCCTTCCACAGGTCCGGCAGGCCGGCGGTCTGCCACCAGCGCTTGGCCTCCGGGTCCCAGCGCCAGCGCTCGACCACGACCACGGTGCGCTCGGCCTGGGTGTTCTGGTTTATCACCCCGATTTCGACCCGGCGCTCGACCAGGCCACCGTCCAGCGAGGCGCTGCTGCGCTCGCGATAGGACGACACGCGCAGCTGCGCGTAACGGTTGAGCTCGAACTCGGTCGGCGGCTTTTCCTTGCGCAGCTTGGGGTCGAGGTAGCCGATGGCATCGTCCATGCTGCCCCAGCGGATGGTCGCCCCGTAGGCGATCTGGGTCTCTTCCAGCAGCTTGCGCTGCTTGCGGCTGAGGTCGTCGGCCGAGGCCACGGCACTGGCCAGCAGCAGGGAATACATCAGGAACTGGATGAGGCGGCGCATCGGTGGTTTCCCCAGGACGTCAGCCTGCCATCCTACCCTTTGGCGAAGGCAACAAAGCGACCGCTGAATTCGGCGGCGGGCTTGCCATCGGCACCGGGCTGGGTGGCGATGATGCTGATGCGGGCCTTGCGGCGCTGCCGGAAGGTATTCAGGAAGGCGTCCCAGCCGGTGGCTTCGGCCGCTTCGGCGTGGGCGTGCAGGTCCTCATAGACCGGCGCCAGATAGCGCAGGTTGCTGTCGGCCACATAGACCTCGGCATCGTGGCCGGCCAGGCGCAGGCGCAGGCTGACCAGCGCCCAGCCGGACAGGGTCAGCACCGAGGCCAGGCTGCCGCCGAAGGCGTTGCCCTTGTCATTGACGTTGGCCGCCAGCGGCGCGGTGATGCGCAGCACGCCATCGGCATAGCCGTCGAGCTGGATCTGCATGGCGCGCACCGCCGGCATGCAGTCCAGCACGTCCTGCAGGGCGGCCAACGAGGAAGTCAGGGCATCAACGGACATCGGAGCAGCGACCACGACAACGAAGGGCCCGCATAATGCAGGCAATGGTCGACCATACGATACCCACTGGCGCCAGCCGTTCCGGCCCACGCTGGACCCTGATCTCGCTGCGCCCGCGGGGCCAGAACGTGGCGCTGCGCCGCGCCGTTGCCGGGCTGGGCGGGAATGTCCTGGCCCTGGCGCCCTGGCGCCTGCAGCGCCTGCATGGCACGGCTGTGGTGCGCCAGCTGCAACGCGCGCTGAACTGCGACCGGGTGGTGTTCACCAGCCCGGCCGCCGTTGCCGCAGCCGCGTCCCTGCTGCCGCTGGCCGGCGTGCAGCGCAGCCCGTGGCTGACCGTGGGCGAAGGCACTGCGCGCGCATTGCAGGCACATGGCATCACCGAGGTGCACGCGCCGCAGCGGATGGACAGTGAAGGCCTGCTGGCGCTGCCGGTGCTGGCCGACGTACAGGGCCTGCGCGTCGGACTGGTGACCGCGCCCGGCGGGCGTGGCCTGATTGCCGCGCAGCTGCAGGCGGCGGGCGCCACGATCGAACGTGCCGACGTCTACAAGCGTCGCCTGCTGCGACTGCCCCCGCGAACGCTGGCGCGGTTGGCGCATTCAGCACAGCCGTGGGTACTGGCCGTGAGCAGTGGCGAAGCGCTGCAGCATTTCTGGCAACAGCTTCCGCCGGCCGGGCAGCAGCGCCTGCGGGCGTCTGCCCGCGTGGTGGTTGCCAGTGACCGCCTCGGCGAACAGGCGCAGGCGCTCGGCCTGCAGCGCATCACACGCAGCGCCGGCCCCACCGCTGCGCAGCTGGTGGCCGCTGCACACGCCACGCTCACCGTCCCGGCAGCGACCTGAACAGGGACGTGGGTCACGCTTGCCGCTGTCGTCGGCAACGGTGATGCTGTGCACAACGCGGCCTGCCGGCCCCCGACCGGCGACGTTGCCGACAAGGAAGCCCGATGAACGATACTCCGCCATCCCCACCCCATCGACCCGTGCGCTGGCTGCTGCCGCTGGCCGCCGTGGTCGTGCTCGGCGCGGGCGGCTATGCCGGCTGGTACGTCTGGCAGCAGCAACAGCGCGAACAGGAAGCGCAGGCACAGACCACGGCCGTACAGCTGAAGGGCCTGGAGGCCACGCTGGATGCGCTGCGCCGTGACCAGCGCGCGACCAGCCAGCGCCTGCAGGATGCGGCGACCACCAACCGCGTGCTGCGCGACGAGATGCTGGGACTCTCACAGCGCAGCGCGCTGCTGGAAGAGAACGTGGCCAAGCTGGCCGACAGTGCCAACCAGGGCCGCCAGGCGGTGCAGCGCGATGAGGCCGAGCTGCTGCTGACCCAGGCTGCGCAGCGCCTGAACTACGCCGACGACGTGGACGGCGCACGCCGCCTGTATGCACAGGCCGCCATCGCGCTGGCCGATCTGCCCGACGCCGACGGCCTGAACCTGCGCCAGGCGCTGGTGCAGGAGCGCGAGGCACTGGATGCGCTGGGCAGCGGCCCGCGCGTGCAGTCGCTGCAGCGCCTGGATGCTGTGGCCCGGGCGCTGCAGGGCCTGCCCTCGCAGATCACCGGCACGACCGGCAGCAGCACCGCCAAGCCCTGGTGGCAGGCCACGCTGGCACCGTTCGTGGACATCACCCCGAGCCGCCAGAACGGCCCGCTGACGGCCGCCGAAAAGCGCAACGCCGACGATGCACTGCAGCTGGAATTGACGTTGGCGCGCGCCGCGATCGAGCGCGGCGACCGCGCGGGCCGCAACACCGCTCTGGACCGCGTGGAGCAGTGGGCACAGCGGCGCTGGCCGGATTCACCGGCCCTGCGCGCGCAACGTGCTGAACTGAAGGCCTTGCGCGAACTGCCGCTGCAGGCCAACGACGCTGTCCTTGGCAGCACCCTGCAACAACTGCGCACCCAGACCGACCGGAGGTAAGCCCGCATGAAACCCCTGCAATCCCTGGTCGTGCTGTTGCTGGCCGTGGCCATCGGCGTGGTCGCCGCGCAATGGCTCGGCGCCGATGACCTGAACCGCTTCGGCGAAGTGACCCTGCGCTACGGCGGCTACGACTATCACAGCAACCTGCCGAAGGTAGCGCTGCTGGCGGTGATCACGGTGCTGGTGCTGTGGCTGCTGTGGAGCCTGATCGCTGCACCGTTCCGTGCCTGGGGCCGCTACCGCCGCAAGCAGGGCCGGGTGCGCCTGATCGACGGCCTGCAGGCCTACGAGCATGGCCAGTGGCAGCGTGCGGAGAAGCTGCTGGACGGCGCCGCCAAGGACCCGGAAGTGAGCGCGGTGGCACTGGCCACCGCCGTGCGCAGCGCGCAGGCACGGGCCGACGGCCCCGCCGGAGAGGCGCTGCTGCAGCGCCTGGGTGAAAGCGACGCCACCCTGCAGGCGCTGCTGCGCGCCGAACAGCTGCTGGCGCGCGATCTGCCGGTCGATGCGATCAATGCGCTGGACGTAGCGGCGATCCAGCCGCTGCCGCCGCGCGGCCTGTGGCTGCGTACCGAAGCGCTGGCACAGGCCGGCCGCGCCCACGAAGCGTATGGCCAGCTGGGTGCGCTGCGCCAGAGCAAGGTGCTGCCGGCCGACGCGAACAGCGAACTGGAAGCACGCCTGGCCGCACAGGCGCTACTGGAAGCGGCCGACGTCAACGCGCTGGCCGCACAGTGGGAGGCCACCCCGAAGGCACTGCGCCCCACCCCGGACGTAGTGGGCGCCTATGCCAGCCGTGCGGTGGCGCTGGACTGGGATGAGCCGGCGCTGCTGGCGCTGGAACAGGCACTGGACCAGCGTTGGAATGACGATCTGGTGGCGCTGTATGGCCGCCTGCCCGCCGAGCGCCTGGCCACCCGCCAGGCCAATCTGGCGCGCTGGCGCAACGTGCACGATGACTCGGCCGCCCTGCGCCTGGCACAGGGCCGCGTGGCCCTGGGCCAGCAGCAATGGGATGCCGCCGATGCGTTCCTGCACGAGGCCATCGCCGCGGGCGCCGGTGCACCGGCGTGGGAAGCGCTGGGTGAAGTGTTCGCCCAGCGTGGCGAACACGCGCTGGCCGCGCAGTGCCTGGCCAATGCGCTGCGCCTGCAGCGCGGCGAGGACAGCGTGGAACTGGTGCGTGGCACCGAGACGCCGCTGCGCGCCACGGTGGAGGAGCAGCCCATCGTTGCACAGCCGCCGGTGTATGACGCCAACGAAGAGCGCGACGAGTTCGGCAACCCGCGGTTACCCTGATGGGTAGTGCCGGCCGCTGGCCGGCATCCACCGGTGAATTTGGCACCCACCAGAGCAACAATCCGAACAAAAAAAACGCCGCCCGATGGGCGGCGTTTTCAGTTCCAGGAGTGCCGGCCGGATCGTGCCGACCAACGGTCGGCACCCACCGATGGATGCGATCAGCGTTCGACGATCGCCACCACGCCCATGCCGCCGGCGGTGCAGATCGACACCAGTGCGCGGCCACCGCCGCGTTCGGCCAGTTGCTTGGCTGCCGTGGCGATCACGCGTGCGCCGGTAGCGGCGAACGGGTGGCCGGTGGCCAGCGACGAGCCCAGCAGGTTGATCTTGTCCGGGTCGATGCGGCCCAGCGGCGCGTCCAGGCCCAGACGGTTGCGGCAGTAATCCTCGCTCTCCCACGCACGCAGGGTGCACAACACCTGCGCGGCAAAGGCTTCGTGGATCTCGTAGATGTCGAAGTCCTGCAGGGTCAGGCCGTTGCGCTTGAGCATCTCCGGCACCGCGATGGTCGGTGCCATCAGCAGGCCTTCGCCATGCACGAAGTCCACTGCCGCCACGTGTGCGTCACGCAGGTAGGCCTGCGGCTCATGGCCATGCGCGCGCGCCCACTCTTCGCTGGCCAGCAGTACCGCAGCGGCACCGTCGGTCAGCGGGGTGGAATTGGCGGCGGTGAGCGTGCCACGCCCGGAAACCTTGTCGAACGCCGGCTTCAGCGTCGCCAGCTTTTCCAGCGAGGTATCCGGGCGCAGGATGTTGTCGCGCTCGACGCCACGGAACGGTGCGATCAGGTCGTTGAAGAAGCCACGCTCGTAGGCGGCAGCCAGCTTCTTGTGCGACGACACCGCCCACTCATCCTGCGAGTCGCGCGAGATGTTCCATTCCTTGGCCATGTCCTCGCAGTGGTCGCCCATGCTCTTGCCGGTGCGCGGCTCGGCCACGCCCGGGAACTCGGGCTTGAGCTCGGAGAACTTGAAGCCGGCGGTGAGCGCACGGATCTTCTCGCCGGTGCTCTTGGCGCGGTTGGCCGCCAGCAGGCGTGCACGCAGCTTCTTGCCGTAAACGATCGGCACGTCGGAGGTGGTGTCCGAACCACCGCCGATGCCCGATTCGATCTGGCCCAGCGCGATCTTGTTGGCCACGGTGATGATGCTGTCCAGCGAGGTACCGCAGGCACGCTGCAGGGTGATGCCCGGGGTCAGCGGCGACAGGCCGGACGACAGCGTGGCTTCGCGGCCCAGGTTCCAGTCGCTGGAATGCTTGATCACCGCGCCCATCGCCACTTCACCCAGCTGCTGGCCATGCAGGCCGAACCGTTCGACCAGCGCACCCAGCGTACGGACCGACATGCCGAGGTTGCCGACATCCGAATACGCGGTGTTCTGGCGGCAGAACGGAATGCGGACGCCACCGAGGATGGCGACGGGACGAGCGTTGGGCATGGAGATACCTGGCATGGATGAGGGTGTCTGCAACATGGCCTGCACGACGGAGCAGGCATAATGGAGCCAAGTGTAGCTGCCGCCCTGTGATGGGCCAACCGTGGAACCATGAGCAAACCCGACCCCGCGATGAATGCCCTTGGCGTGCTGGCCCTGGAACTGGCCGGCGGCGAAATCCCCCGCCAGGCGGTGCTCAGCGCTGAACAGGCCGGTGAACTGGCCGAACGCGTCGGCCGCGACCTGGCCAAGCTGGTGCCGCAGGTCGCCGAGCTGGACCTGGTGTTCGCCGCCGCGCATTTCGACCCGGCTGAAGTGCTGCGCCCGGGCTGGCCGATCCATCGCCGCCTGGAAGAACTGCAGATGCGTGCCCCGGGCCGCAACCAGGGCCCGCGCCTGCTGGCCTTCGGTACCGATGCCGAGGGTGACGTGCCACTGCCGTTCCAGGCCGATGCCACGCTGGTGGGCGGTGGCCTGCGCGTGGTGCCGTTCCTGCTGACCGGCAGCGACGTGGCCACCACCAGCGCGGTCGCCGATGCGCTGGAAGAAACCTTGCTGGCCAACGGCATGGCGCACGCCGACACCGCGCTGATGGCGCAGAACACCTTCGGTGCCCGCATCGAGCACGCGCGCTATTTCACCGTGAACGACCTGGCCGCGATGATGTCGATGCAGTACGACAACCAGGGCCTGGCCGCACTGTGGCCGCTGATCGAGACCGCGATCATGGCGCCGGGCGAGGACGAGTGGCTCAATGCCGCGCCCGAGCCGCTGCTGCGCTATACGCATGGCGAAGCACGCATGGCGCTGTTCGACCCGGCCGGTTGGTGCGCGCACTACAGCCACAGCAAGAACGACTGCGATCGCCTGAAGGGCATCTACGAGCAGTTCCTGATGCGCCAGCGACAGATGGCCGCGGTGCTGGAAGCACATGGCGTGCCGGTACTGTTCGTGCACTGCGAGGCCGGGCAGGACGCGCGCGAACTGCTGGCGCGCTGATCCGGGTGATATGTGGGTAGTGCCGGCCGCTGGCCGGCACCCTCCGGATCTGTGATTGCCGGCCAGCGGCCGGCACTACCCATCAGGAAAAACGCCGGCTTGTGCCGGCGTTCTTTGTTTCTTACGGGGCCTTCTGGATCACCGCACAGGCCAGGCGCGCGCCGGCGTTGCCGGTCGGCTGGGTCTTGTAGTCGTCCGCGTCGGCGTGGACGATCAGGCCGCGGCCGATGATGTCGAAGTCATCACCCTTGCCGATGTTGACGTTGCTCGACACCGGGCCGTCGATGGTGGCCACGCCCTTGTCGTCGGCCTTGATGTTGGGCATGTCGCCGCCGTGGTGCGGATCGGTGGCGACGTTGCCGTGATCCTGCTTGCCCGGGTTGAAGTGGCCGCCGGCGCTCATGCCGTCCGGCGCGCTGCAGTCGCCCTTCTCGTGGATGTGGAAGCCATGTTCGCTGCCCGGCTTCAGGCCGGTGATCTGGCCGGTCACGTGGACCTTGCCATCAACCACCTTGAAGGTGACGCTGCCCTTGGTCTCGTTGCCCTGGGTCGGTGCCAGTTCGGCCGTTGCCGAAGCATCGCCCGTCGGTGCCGCCGCCGGTGCCGGGGCTGCAGCCGGCTCGGTGGTGGCGCCGTCAGCCGGCGCGGCCGGCGGGGTTTCAGTCTGCGGCGCGGCGGGCTGCTGGTTGCAGGCCGCCAGGCCCAGCGCGGCGATGGCCGCAAACAGCGAAGTGTGGATCAGACGCATTGGAATCTCTCCCTCGATGATGCCTGCAGTGATCAGCGGACGACCCGGATCACGCCACAGGCGATGCGGACGCCGGCATTGCCGGCGGGCTGGCTGCGATAGTCGTCGGCGTTGGCATGCACGACCAGTGCGCGTCCGGCGATATCGGTGGCGGCGCCTCCGCCAAGGGTAACCCCCTTGAGGTGGATATCGACGTTGGCGCGGCCCTGGGCATCGGCACGCAGATTGTCCATGTCGCCCAGGTGGTGCTTGCCGGTGCCGGCGCGGCCATGCGCAGCACCACCGGGATTGAAGTGATTGCCGGCACTGCTGGCATCCACCGCACTGCAGTCGCCGCGCTCATGGATGTGGAAGCCGGCCTGCTGCATCGGCTGCAGGCCACCGACCAGGCCGGTGATGTGGATGCCACCGGGCTCCACCATCAGCGCGATGCGGCCACTGACGATGCTGGCCGAGGCCGGTGCAAGATTGGCCTCGCCCTGCTTCGCTGCGCTGACCACGGTCGGCGGCGGCGGAGTAGGTTCGGTCTTTTTCGGCGCGCTGCCGCAGGCAGACAGCAGCACGGCGGCGGACAACGGCAGGATGGCAAAGGACAGACGCATCAAAGACTCCTTGCAGATGACACTAAGCGTTGCATCGTCCATGAACGATCAACGGTTCGGCAAGCGGGCGCGAGGATCGCGTGCATGGGCCGTTCAATGGCCCCCGCGGCGGCGTCCGGCGCCCAGCTTGCGGGTAAGGGTATTGCGGCCAAGGCCCAGGCGGGCCGCGGCTTCGGCACGGCGGCCGTGGGTGATCTGCAGCGCGGCCTCCAGCAGGGCATGGTCGACCCGCTCGCGCACCTGCGCGTGCAGCCCTTCCACGCCTTCGGCCAGCTGACGGCGTGCCCATTCGGCCAGCAGCGCTTCCCACTGCCCCGGATCGGCGATGGTGGTGCTGCTGCGACGACCGCGCGTACGGTTGAGCGCGGTATCGACGTCGGCCACGCCGATGGTGTCGGCGGCCGCCAACGCCGCCATCCGCCAGCACACGTTTTCCAGTTCGCGCACGTTGCCCGGCCAGTCGTGTTCGCGCAGCGCCTGCAGTGCGGCCGCGGTCAGGCGCTTCGGCGGCGTATCCAGCTTGCGCGCGGCGGCGGCCAGGAACGTACTGGCCAGCTGTGCGATGTCCTCGCGGCGCTCGCGCAGCGGTGGCAGCTGCAGGCGCACCACGTCGAGGCGGTGCAGCAGGTCGGCGCGGAACTTTCCTTGTGCAACCAGCCCTTCCAGGTCCTGGTGGGTGGCGGCGACCACGCGCACATCGACGCGGATCAGTTCGCGGCCACCGACGCGGAAGAACTCGCCCTGCGCCAGCACGCGCAGCAACCGGGTCTGCAACGGCAGCGGCATGTCGCCGATCTCGTCAAGGAACAGCGTGCCACCGTTGGCCTGCTCGAAGCGGCCGATATGGCGGCGCTGCGCACCGGTGAAGGCACCGGCCTCGTGGCCGAACAACTCGCTTTCCAGCAGCTCGGATGGGATTGCAGCGGTATTGAGCGCGACGAACGGACCCTGCGCGCGCGGCGATTCGCGATGCAACGCATTGGCCACCAGCTCCTTGCCGGTGCCGGTCTCGCCGGTGATCAGCACCGCCAGCGGTGCCTGCGCCAGGCGACCAATGGCGCGGAACAGCGCGCGCATCGGCGGGGTATCGCCCACCAGTTGCGGCGGTTGGTCGCTATGCGCTTCGGCCGCAGGTGTGGCCGCCGCCAATGCCGGTGCGACGGCCGGCAGCACCCGTTGCGCCAGTGCCACCGCATCGTCCAGATCGAACGGCTTGGACAGGAATTCATGCGCACCACCGCGGAACGCGCCGGCCGTGCTGGCTACATCGGTATAGGCCGACATCACCACCACCGGCAGCTGCGGCAGCGCGGCCTTGAGCTTGTCCAGCAGCACAAGGCCATCGTCGCCGGGCATGCGCACATCGGTGAACAGCAGCGCCGGTGGCGGGCCTTCGCTCAACGCCTGCAGGGCGGGTGCGGCGCTGTCGAAATCGAGGACCTGGTAGCCCGCCTCGCGTAGCGCGGTGCACAGCACGAAGCGCACGGCCCGATCGTCATCGACCACCCAGATGCGCTGCGGGGACGAAGAAGACTCAGACATCGCGCGGGGCCTCCTCGGCCGGGGCGGCGCCGTTGCCGATCGGCAACAGCAGGGTGAACACGGTATGGCCCGGGCGCGAGCGGTAGGTCAGCGTGCCGCGATGCTCGCGCGCCACCTGCTGGGCCAGCGCCAGGCCCAGGCCAGTGCCTTCGGCGCGGCCACTGACCAAGGGCAGGAACAGGTGTTCAGCCAGTTCCTCGGGAACGCCACGGCCGTCGTCGGCGATTTCCAGGCGCAACGCCAGCGTGTGCAGCTGCTCGGCAATGCGCACGCCATGCTCCACGCGGGTACGCAGGGTGATGTTGCCGGCGCCGGCCTGGATCGCGTTGCGCACCAGGTTCCAGACCGCCTGGGTGAGGCGGTCGGCGTCACCATGGAATTCGGGGATGCTGGGGTCGTAGTCACGCTGCAGGCGCACCGCCCAGCCGGCTTCGCTCTCGGCCAGGCGCAGCACGCGTTCCAGCGCGGCATGGATGTTCAGTTCGGCATGCGGCGCGGCCGGGGCCGGCGACAGCAGCTGGTCGAGCAGGCCGTTGAGGCGCTCGATCTCCGAGCCGATCAGTTCGATCAGCTCACGTTCGCTGGCATCGCGCTGGGCCGCGCGGCGGGCCAGCAGCTGGGCCGCACCCTTCAACCCGGCCAGCGGGTTGCGCAGCTCGTGGGCCAAGCCCTTCAGCGCCGCGCTGAGCGCGCTGGGCAGGGCCTGGGTCGGGTCCAGCCCGGGGAATTCGTCGACCGGATGCGCCTCCAGCAACCAGCCGCCATCGTCGCGGCGGCTCATCCAACCCTCGGCGAAGCGCGGCGCCTCGCCGGGCACCGCCAGCGCCAGCCGGTTCAGGCGCAGGCTGTCGCGCTCGTCGCGGGCCAGGAAATGGGCCAACGCCTCGCCCTGCACTTCCAAGGCGGCCAATGGCCGACCCAGCAGGCGCCGGACGCTGACGCCCAGCCAGCGGGCGAAGGCCGGATTGCAGCCGGCAATGCAGCCATCGGCCCCGGCCCAGGCCAGCGGCGTGCCCAGGGCATCGAGGGTCGGCGGCGGTGCGGGGTCGGACATTGCACCAATGTAGTGCAAAACGCGGGGTTCGGGGTCGGATCCCTTTCCGCCTGGAAAGGGCTCTGACCCCCTGCTGCAGGTCGAGCAAGCTCGACCACTACCAGATGCGTGGCCGGTTACAGCTTCATGTTGAGGCCGACGAACACGCTGCGACCCGGGGCCGGCGAGAACATCGGGCGGGCGCTGTCCCAGAAGAAGCTGTCGTACCAGGCGTAGGCGTACTCGCGGCCGGTAACGTTCTTCAGCTGCAGGTCCACGCTGAAACGCGGGGTGAGCTGGTAGGCCGCGCTGAGGTCGAGCACGGCGAAGCCTCCGAACTTGCCGGCCACGTTGCGCTCTTCCAGGTAGTAATCGCCCTGTGCACGCGCCTGCAGGCCCAGCCGCAGCGCATCCGTGGCGCGGTAGTCCACGCCCAGGTTGCTGATGTGGCGCGGGGTGGCGGCCACTTCCCGGCCCTGCAGGGAAATGCTGGCATCGCGGTCGTCGCGGGTGATCTTCGCTTCCTGGTAGGCGTGCGACGCCCATACCGTCCAGTCGTCGCCCAGCTGCAGGCTCAACTGCGCATCCACGCCGCGCCGGCGGGTCTTGCCCAGGGTGACCGTGGTGCCGGGGGCCGGCATGTTGGACACCTCGTTTTCCGCGTCCTGCTGCCACACCGCCAGGCGTGCCTGGCTGCCGGCAAGCGGCTGGAATTTCAGGCCCAGCTCCATGCCGGTGTTGGTGGACGGCTGCATCGGTGCCTGCCCTGGGGTGAGGTAGGCCGGTGCGGTGGAGCCGGTCAGTACCTGGAAGGTGCGACCCCAGTTCGCGTAGACATGGGTGGTCTGGCCCAGGCTGTGGATGACGCTCAGCTTGGGCTGGCCGATGCTGCCGTAGTCCTGCAGGCGGCCGCTGACGCCGTTAATCAGGTGCGTGCTGCCACTGAAGCGATCGATACGATAGGCCGGCACGATCTTCCAGGCCTCGACGGGCTGGTAGACGGCCTGCACGTAGGCGCCCCAGTTGTCGAAGCTGTGGCGATCATTGTTCTGCACCCGCGCTGGGGGCTGGCTGAAATCAGTGGGTTCGGCGTAGGCGTAGCGCTCGCGGAGGTAGCCGTTGTCCTGCTGCTCGTAGTTCAGGCCACCTTCGACGGTGAGCGTGGGGCTGGCCTGCCAGGTGAGCGTGCTGAGCAGGCCATGCTGCCGCTCGTCCCATACGCGGCGCTGGCGCGGCAGGTTGCCGGTGGGCAGGTCGCTGAAGGTCACGCGGCGGTCGTCTTCGTAGCGGTTGTAGTACAGCCGGGTGCCGAAGGTGATTGCGTCGGACAGTTTCATGTCCAGGTGCGCAGCAAGCTGGCGCATGTCGCGGTCATCGCCATCGTTGCCGTTGCGCAGCTCGCTGCCACGGCGGTGCGTGCGCAGCTCGTCGGCGGTCATGAAGCCGGGTTCGTCGGCTTCGTGGTGGTACGCACGGGCGGTCAGACCCACGCGCAGGCCGTCGTCCAGCGAGCCGAAGAACCACTTGCCGCCCAGTGAGTACTTCTTCGAGGTGTCGTGGTCGCGGTAGCCATCGCTTGCCTGGGTGCCGACAAAGTAGTTCTGCGCGAAGCCATTGGCTTCGCGGCCAATCGCCAGCTGCGCATCACGGGTGTTGTAGCTGCCGTAGGCCAGGCGCGCATCGGTGTAGCTGCCACCCTGGCGCGTACCGAAGTTCACGTTGCCGCCGATGTTGTGCAGGCCATAGCGCGGATCGTTGGTCCCGCGCACTACTTCGATGTAGCTGATGTCCAGCGGGAACAGCATGTCGATGAAGCGCTGGTTGCCGCTGTTGACGTTGCTGGGAATGCCGTCGATGAGGGTCTTGATGGCGTTGAGGTAGCCCTCGCCGTTGAAGGCGCGGAAGCTGACCTTGCCCGATTCGGCGCCCTGCCGGGTTTCGGTGAGCTGGATGCCGGGCATCTGCCCGAGCAGTTCCCAGCTGTGCGAGACGTTGCGGTTTTCGATCTGGTCTGCACCCAGGACGTCCACCGAGGTCAGCACCTGGTGCGCACTGAGCTGGCCTTCGCCGTGCTGGTGTACCTGCACCTTGCCGAGGGTGAGCGCGGCGTCGGCCGACTGCGCGAAGGCTTCAGGGGCGAACGGTGCGGCCGCGAGGGCGGCCACCAGGGTGGGAGTCTTCATGGGAAGGGGCGGTTACAGTGAAATGTAATCATATAACATTTCACATGCCCACTTTTGCAGCGTCGAGCAAGGCTCGGCACTACAAGGGCGGGTGCCGGGGGGATTACACCGGGTAACCGGTGGCTTCCCGTGCCTTCTTCCAGGCGGCTTCGAATTCACGCGCGGAGATTTCGTCGTCCTCGTCGAAATCCAAGAACGACACTGGCTGGTCGGCCAGCAGGAAGCGGTCGTCGCTGTGGGCATGCTCGTCGGCCCAGACCATCTTGGTGCCGTAGATTTCCACCTGCCGCACGATCTTCTCGCCGCGCGCTTCCATCAGCACGTTGCCCTTGCCCAGGCCCGATTCGGCCCAGTGCTTGTAGTACTTCTTTGCGGCGGATTTCGCGCCGGATTTTGCGTTGTGCTTTGCGTAGGTCATTGCAGGAGCCCTGGCCGCAGGCGCGGCCGGAAAGTACGGAATGGCGCCATTATCAGGCATCCGGGGTCAGAGCCCTTTCCTTTGGAAGGGATCCGACCCTTGCCGGTTCAGTTCGGCAGGGGCACGCCCTTCGGCCACAGCATCCAGATGTTGCCCTTCTGCTTCATGTCGCCAGCCAGCTTGCCGGCGGCATCGCCGCTGCCCCAGTACAGGTCGGCGCGCACTTCGCCGGCGATGGCGCCGCCGGTGTCATGCGCAGCCACCGGGCGCACCACCGGGGTGCCGTCAGGGCGCGTGGTGGACAGCCACAGCAGGCTGCCCAGTGGCACCACGGTGCGATCCACTGCCACGCTGTAGCCGGCGGTGAGCGGCACGTTCAGTGAACCCCGCGGGCCCTCCGGGCTGTCCGGGTTGCGCACGAAGAACACGTAGCTGGGGTTGCTGCGCAGCAGTTCCGGCACGCGCGCGGGGTTGGCCCGTGCCCAGGCGCGGATCGCGTCCATGGTGACGTCTTCCTTCTTCAGCTGGCCCTGGTCCACCAGCCAGCGACCTATGGGGCGGTAGGGATGGCCGTTCTGTTCCGCGTAGGCCAGCCGCACCTGCTTGCCATCGGCCAGGCGCACGCGGCCGGACGCTGCAGGTCCATCGGGTCGGTCAGCCACGCCAGCACCGGGGCCTTGGCGCCCTTGGCCGCGATGGTGCCGGCGTCGTCATAGGGCTTGAGCACCTTGCCTTCGACGCGACCGCGCAGGCGCTTGCCCTTCAGTTCCGGGTAGAGGCTGTCCAGCTGCACCACCACCAGATCATCGGGCGTGCCGTAGACCGGTACCGTCGCCTTGTCGGTGCGGGTGAGGCTGCCGGGGTAGATCGGCTCGTAGTAGCCGGTGATCAACCCGTCGGCCTGATGGCCACCGGCACGCAGCGCGTAGGCATCGAGGTCGCGCTGCAGGAACTGGCGGATCGCGGCCGGGTCCTTGTCTGACACCGCTGCGGCGGTGGCGCAGGGTTTGGCCCAGACCGCGTCGTTTTTCAGGCGGGCGCAGCTGCTGCGCCAAGCCACGAAGCCCGCCTGCAGATCAGCGTCGGAGACTGCGGGCAGGGCTTTCCAGTCGACCTTGGCGTAGGTGGCCGCCGGCGGCGGGGTCGGCGTGGGCGCTTCGGAGCCCGTGCGGGGAGCGGTGGTGGCGCAACCGGCGAGCACCGCCGCTGCCAACAGGGTCCAGTGCTTGCGCTTGAAGAAGGTAGCGGAATCGATCATGCCGCCATGGTGGAGTGCCGGCCGCTGTGCGGCAACCCAGCGCGGGGTCAAGCGTTCATGCGCGGTGTCACGGCATCTGCAGCAGCAACGAATGCAGGATACGGGCGTCCTCGGCATCCAGCGTCTTCGGCAGGTCGTCGCGGCCACGGAACCGGCGGTGGAAGGCGGCGACGGTGGCGTCGCGGTTGTCGAGCGGATAACCGAAGCGGGCCAGCGCATTCCACCCATCGAAGCCTTCCGGTGCGGCACCATCGGCCGCGCGCGGCCAGACGCCGAATCCGGCCTCGGCCAGCTGCTGCCATGGGAAGAAGCGGCTCGGATCCTGCTTGCGCGTCGGCGCCAGGTCGGCATGGCCGATCACCTGGCGCGGCGGGATGTTCAGGCGCGTGGTGAGATCGCGCAGCAGCACGATCAGCGATTCGATCTGCGCTGCACTGAACGGGCTGCGGCCATCGTTGTCGAGCTCGATACCGATCGAAGCCGAGTTGAGATCGGTGATGGTGCCCCAGCGCCCGGCGCCGGCGTGCCAGGCGCGGCGCTCATCAGCGACCAGCTGGTAGCGATGGCCATCGGCGCCGATCAGGTAGTGCGCACTGACCGGCCCACCGCTGTTGGCGGTACGCAGCGTATGCAGGCTCTGCTGCACCGACTTCTGCTCGGTGTGATGGATGACGATGATGAGCGGGGTACGCGCGTTCTGGTTGGGTGACGGCACCCAGGTGGCGAGCGGGTTGTGCTGTACGGGCGCGGTAGCCGTGCAGGCCGAAAGGGCCAGCGCCAGCAGTGCGGAAACCAGAAGGCGGGGGCTGATCATGGGCAGATTGTAACCATGGACTGCGGCCGTGGTTCGACGCAGCGTACCGATCGACATCGCCGGTGGCTCCGCAGTCCGCGTGCTGATGGCTGTGCCTGATCATGAAGATGTAGCGAATCACATGGAAAGAGCGAAGCGGCACTACGAGGCAGCAGGACCCGGAAAGATCAGATCCTGCCCAAATCTTGCGGCATAGATGCTCTCGAACTGGAAGGAAAGCACGAACCGCGATTCACATGCCGCAGCATAGCGCTTGATGAAACGGCAAATTTCCTCCCAAGCGCATTCAAATCCGCCTGCGCGGAAATGGAACGAACCCATCAGCCCCACACGCCACTCGGCCTCCTGCCCTTCCGCGACGACAGCCTCCGGCGGTTCAACGATACGGAAACCGAATCCCGTGTTGGACGCTGGGAGATACCGCTGTAGCTTGTCCAGATCATCGGAATATGCGAACTGGATAGAATCCAAGGCTTGTAGCACGACCTCGAGGCTGGAACCGACCTCGACTTCGAGCGAAATGCTCATCGTCGAACCTTTATAGCGGCGCCATCATCAAAGATCTTGTGCTGCGGCAGAGCGGTCTCATCCGCCTATCGGGCAATCGGACGCAATGATCCTCTTATCCGCTGATCTTACCCATGAATTCCGCAATCAACGCCCGATCCGAATCATTCTTTCCAGCCCGATCCAGAACTGGACCAATATGGTAGGCAAGAAGGTCACGATAGGCACCGGCCTCTGGAATGAAAGCATCAAGACAACTCAAGAACGATCTCACCGACATAAACGAAAGAAACACCTCGTAGGGATATGAGCTCGCAAAAGGAACACCCTGCAAATAGTAGTTTGCCAGCTTCTTTTGCTCTGCCCTTGGCCAAGAGCGGCACTTCATCAGAACAAATGCATCCCGATAATTGTCCGACTTCAATGGCGCGTAACTCATCAACCACTCTGATGCGGCCGTAGCGTCCATTGCAGACATCTCAGCGCAGAGCTTTCTAATTCTTTCATCCATAGATCTGCAGCCCGACTTGATGATTGCCTCGTTGTAGATTGCTTCATTCCCCCGCTTCGGCATCAACTGCTGTTTGTGCCCCCTCCTTTGCGAGGTCGCCCAACAGCGCATGTGGGTAGCAATCATCCTTCGACAGTAGATACATACACCACCCGGCACTTAGATCACCGCGCCATCGCGATCCGGAATCCTGAAAAGTCACTCGCAAGAGTGGACTTTGGCTTCAAAACACTACCCCGCTTTTGTTCACGCCAAGCGAGTTGATTCAAGGGCTGTACCCGATGAAGTCCACGCTCAAATCAGGTCCAGGCGTCTCCCTCAGGCGTGATCCAAACCAATCCAAACGGAGCATCCGTAAGAAACCAGAATCCATCCTCATCGAGATCTTCCTGATCTCTTGTAGCAGGCCAAGCGTGACGCATAACACCCAATTGCGCATCGATTTCGCCATCGGCGAAGACACCATCCGAGGCAAGCTTCAGCTTCCCTTCCTCCATCAACATCCTAAGCATCGAGAAGAACTCTTCCGTCTGCTGCTCAAAATTCATACCGCCCCCCTCAAACTCCATATTCATATTTCTCCATAGGACTCCCATGGAGTATCCATAGGAGTAATGAAGAACATTCCTGATCGCGCCAGTCATCATTTGAACTTGATCTCCACGATTCTATTGTTGCTAATCAGAGGATGCCTGACTTCAGTAGTCCACATTGCGCCTGTCTGCTGGGCTGATGAAGAGAAGCTTCGCAGAGTAAACTTTGAACCGTCAGGCCGAGTTGCAACGTAGACACATCTGCCAGATTCCACTTCTCGTTCGGCGGCAAGCCCCTGCATCTTCTGCAGGCGACCGTCAGACTTGCGCGGCGTCGACGCTGTTGAGCAGATCGGTCAAGGGCGACTTGACCCGTGCGAAGGCGCCGAAGATAACACCGCCATCAACCATTAAAATTCAATCATTGTAGGCTGCCAGGAAAGCTCTTGCGGCCTTCTCAAGGTCGCCTCCATCCACGGCCCACGCCTGCAAATCACGAACCGAAATCAATCCCTCACCAAGATTCGATATAAACTCATGTGCTTGGATCGAATCTCTAACTGCAAGGACACCCAGCTCCTCGCAAACACTTTCAAAGCCGATCCAACGCCCCTCCAGATCACCAAAGATGACAGGATATCCTAGGTCCATCAAATTATCTTCATAAGCATCAGCGGCCGAATCAAATGCCCGCCCGACGCAAGAATTATCAATCACCAAAACTGAATTCAAATCAGACGATCGAGAGAATTTTACAAAAATACCTGAACCAAAAGTTCTTGATGAACTTTCAATTAAATTTGACATAACGTCATCATCCAACAGAACTGGCCTCTCAAAGAACCTGAAGCGCCAGCCAGCCCCCCTAAAAACCATTTGCGGAAGACCCATTTCAAGATCAACCAGACGAGGAACGAATCCCGCCACCTTTTCTTTTATTTCAAGAAGATAATCATTTTCCATTTTCATTCCCGACGAAACCAATCTTCAGAACAGGCTGTTTCCGGTCAGAAATGGTGAGCGATGCAGATGGGACAGCATCGGAAGAGGAACTCGGATAGGTCCTGTAGATATTGTTACCTTTCTGCAAAACGACCACTGCCCCATCCTTGGAAACGGCCGTGGAATATTCATTACCATAAAGAGCTCCGATCGCATCACCAACGGAAACGTCTGTTTGCGTCTGATCCGCACTGTATCTGGACTGATCCTTTGAGAACTTGACATCGGTCAGAAGTAGATTTTCCCACAATGTCACAAGCTTGGGCTGAGGAACGCCTCGCCCCACTGCTGCCGGGTCCTTTGTCACCCCACTTCGAGAGCGTGTTGATTTCGGGCCAAGGCGACCGCAGCTCCACCACATCCCATGCAAGGGATCCAATTTGATTGGTTGCGGGAATTGTTTCCGGACTTGCCCCCCGAGCGTAGAAGCATGCTGGGCATTGCAGAGACAGGACCCAACACCGCCATTTCCAAACGATTCCTGCCTGCAAGACGCATGCCCGCTGGTATTCCGCCAGCCAAGGCACCAACCCAACAGCCCACCCGCCAGCGCACCCACCACCTGCGACAGCGCCAGCACCACCTCCTTCTGTTCCGGGCTCAGCTTGGAGGGGTCTCCGCCGGTCAACGTATTGGTCAGCACCTTCGCGGCCAACTCGCCACCGGCCGCGGACACCGCCCCGGTTCCCGCATTGCCACCATTGGCTTCCGCCAGCAGCGCACCCAAGATCGCATGCGACAGCAATTGCAGAGTCGCATTGGGATCGCTGCCGTGGTTCGGGTCCAGCTTGCTGCCGATGAAGTAAGCGGCATAGGCCGCCAGTGCATTGGACGCGACCTGACCAGCGCCCTGTCCCGCCACACCACCCACCAGCGCCGTCGTCACTGCGTTCAGTGCACGGTTGTACTCATCGAGGCGCCCCACTTCCCCGCGCCGCTGTTTGCCTGGCTGTTTGCCGCCGCCACCTTGCTGCGCACAGGCACCCGATTCCATCGCCCTCAGTCACAAGGCCGTGTTGACCTTCAACATTCGTCCAATCCGCGGCCAGATCAACATGTAGAAGGCACCCACGGCCAACCCGATGAAAAGCATGATGCCAGCGCGCCTGGGAGCCCACCCAAACCAAAAGGAAGGACTGGTCCAGACCTTTATCCAAGCGCCAGGAGAGAAGGCACCCTCGAACGCGAGCCACGCCAACAAGGCACAGATTGGTGCAGCTACAACATGACGAGCTTTGAACCGCGGAAGAAATTTATCCACAAGCATAACCCCGGGCACACCGAAGATGAGGCCCAACACGGCGGCTATGGCGCAAACCAGCGATGTGAAAATTGCAGCCTGCGAAAAGCTGCCTATCCGAGAACTCAGCGGAATGCCTATGAATAGAGCCGCTCCAAGCACGGAACTGGCAATCACAGACACAATCTTTGCCCCCAACTCACGCTCACTCACTGGCAAACCTCCACCATCTTTCCATCAGGGCCCCGGTAGCTCATGCATTTCTGCCTTGAGGGAAAAGTACTCCAAGGCCACTGCAACTTGCCAACTTCGCTACCAATATCGCGCGTATTGGGACTCCACACTTCTCTATCGGCCCACGAATTCGAGTTGCACATTGGGCGCGAGCCCGTACCCCAGCCTCTGGTTGAGACTGAGAATCCACCGAATCCATCCGGAAGCACCTGTCGGAACACAAAGCCCGGATCCAATGCATGTGCTCCAGGCACCGTGATGTTGATCAGACTGCTGGTGCTCGGATCGACGAGGCGCGTTACGTAGCCAGTAGGGTCATCCCGTCACGCTCCGGACTATTGCAAACCCTGAAGCGCTTTTGTGCGGCGATTGCCCCATAGGAAAGATCAACCCTGTAACTCAGGAGAATGTGGACACCACTCGCTGTCAGTTCCACCTTATCAACCTTGCCTTCAAGCCTGGAGAAAACCTCCTCCGGTCCGAACCCAAGCGCGTCGCTGCAAAACCGGCATCCCAGAACTGGGCAGGGTACATCGTCAGGATGTTCTTCCTCCCATCGACATCTTGACTCCAGCAGCTTTCAGATCCTCAAGTGTTGGCCCTTCTCGGCCCACACCGTCCTGATAGTCCATCGAATACATACCGCACGTGACCTTCACTCTGTACGCACCGAACGCCTCGGCAACAGAAGCGACGCCGTTCCTCAGAACGCCCGGATAGTCCAGTGCCTTGTTGCTGCTTCCGAACCCATACAGAATGATCTCGTCCAACGCAGCCACATCCGCGTACTCGCGCCCGGGCCACCTGTACCGATGATCGACAGACCTTTCAGTCCAGTCTTGATCTCATAGCTTGCCAGCAGTTCTTCTCCACGTCGGGTACAGGGGGCAGCTCGAGACCACGGAATCCCAATGGGCACTCGATTGCCGACATCCTATCCATGACATGGAGATGCCTCTCGGCAATCGAGATGGATCTGTCAGGCCGTGCCTGGAGATGGATTGCAATGCGCTCAGTACTCACTGATTCCTGATCCTTACAGAAATCACATCGTCCATACCACTTTGTCGGATGAAGTAGTGAGCTTCGGCCGCAACCTTGATGATCGGCGTGCGCGCGTTGTGGTTGGGCGATGGCACCGAGGTGGCGAGCGGGTTGTGCTGCGCGGTGGCGGTGCAGGCCGTCAGCGCCAGCAGTGCGGTAATCAGAGGGCGGGAGCTGATCATGGGCAGATTGTAACCATGGACTGCGCGACCTGGTCAGGCCGGCGCTCGGCCGGCCGGCATGCCGCTCAGCTTCTGAAGAACGACAGGTTGTACAGAAAAAAGGCCCCAGACCGCGATCGCGATCGCGAGTGGGATCTCGTAGAACGCGGAACGGTCCCGCAATGCCATCCGGATGAACATCACCACGGTCAGCATGGGCTGCCCGAAGAAGCAGCCCCAGAAGAGCGCTTCTACACCCGGAGTGGACAACTCGTAGATTCCGAGGGAGTTGTCGGTGTTCCGATTGAAAGTGACCACACCCCAAAGGGCGAGCAGGAAAAGCCGGGCCAGTGCGCTGACGCTTGATAGAAGCAAGGTCCACCTACCTGCGCTACATTCCCGTCTCCGTTCGAGTTGACTGAACCCGTACCGATCAATGACCGATGCATACGCTGCCCGGACAGATTTCCGCGATCCACGCCTCATGCCCTCCATGCCGTTCCTTCGCGCAGCGCACATGCGCGGGCGTATCAGGGTGCTGGAGCCGCATAGCTGTCATTCAGTACTCCGGCCCAGCATCCATCTCCGGGTCGAAGCAGCCCCCGGCCTGTGTGAACCATCGGATCGCCTCTTCACCCTCGGCCTCGTACTCGATGGCAAACGGCATGGGCGGACGATGCTTCTTCTGCGGATTCATGCTTCGAAACACTGCATAGCCCTCAAGCACAGCCAATATCTGGGGTCGCGTCAACAAAACGACGTCCTGGGAGTTCCATCGCGAATACACCAGGAAGAGATCGGCTGCCCGCAGGACGGCATGCCCCTCTCCATAGTGGACGCATGCGCTGCCCTCGTCACCCTTTGTGGGCGCAGCAAAGGCACTGCGGGTCCGCAGTTCGCTGCCGCGGCCGAGATGGCCGAAGTCTCCATCCAGCCACGCTGCGATTTCACCGACACCCCGCCCCTGCCCGTGGTGGATGACCGGCGCGTCACCGATCTTCTCTTCTCCGGAAGGAACGTGGCAATCGCCGGTCCAGTAGGGGAAAAGAACTGCATGGATAGTCATTCGAAACCCATTCCCTGGTACCGCAACGGAAACCCCTGTCCCACTTCCGGTCTACCCGACCTGATCAAAGGTCACGTCAGTCACGCCTGCCCGCTCAAGGCGTGACTTCACTTCCTCACTGGCGATCAGTGCAGCACCGAAGTTGTCCACATGATCCACATCACCCAGCACCCATTTGCTGCCAATGCCGATGCATGGACGGAGACTGAAATAGTTCGCGCCTGCCCCTTGCGCACTGGTCGCCGTTCGGAATCTGGAGCGACACCCGCCCCGGCAACGGGACAGGTCATCGTGATCCAGAGCATAGCTTGAAGGAAAAAGGCATCTTCTACGAGAAGCCGTTCCACAAAAGGCGCTTCAGGCGATGGGGAACAGCGGCCCACGACTCCAGGGCACTCCGGCATCGGAGAACATCCGTTCGATCTCATCCTGGAATCCTGGATGAAATGTCGTCTCACCGCTCGACTGCGAACGGAGGTAACGCGAGACCAGATCCAGGCACAGCTCCGTCGCTTCCATGTAGGTATCCAGCCACAGCAACTGCCCCTCGTCGGAAAGCTGATCTGGGCGGACAACCGAGAGCTTGTGGCAGAAGGCATCGATGCTGGGAAGCCCGAGCTCCGCAGGCAGGCCGTAAGTTAGCCGCCACAGACCGGCGGAAAGGCAGCGATAGGTGAGCTCCACGGCGAAGCTCCAGCGCTCTGGATCTGCTGCGCCAGCCACGCCGCCCACGAATGCATGCGGACTGTAGTCGTCCAGGGTCAGCAGGTAGACATACCATTCGATGTCTTCCATCACTGCTGCGGATGTCGCCTGGATCACACCTGCTCCGTTCTGTAGTCCATCGAAGTCGTTGGAGGCGAACACGCACGCCTGCAGACAGCCATTGAAGCAGGAACGGTAGAGCCACGCCATGCGTGGCTGAGTCGCCGGCAGTGCCAAGCAAGCTTGGCACCCAGCAGAACAGTAGAAGTGCCGACCAACGGTCGGCATCCACCATGGCGGTGGCAGGCGGCCCCGCAGGGCCGCCCGTCATGCCTCAGGCCTCGTAGGCAGACTCGCCGTGCGAAGTCACATCCAGGCCGGTGCGTTCAGCCTCTTCGGTCACGCGCAGACCGACCACGACCTTGACCACCAGCAGGATGACCGCGGTCACCACCGCCGACCACAGTACGGTCAAGCCGACGCTGACCACCTGCACCCACAGCTGATGGGCGATATCCAGATCGGCCTTGGTGCCGCCCAGCGACTGTGCACTGAACACGCCGGTGAGGATCGCGCCGACGATGCCGCCGACACCATGCACACCGAACACGTCGGCCGTGTCGTCCACTTTGAGCAGGCGCTTGAGGCCGGTCACGCCCCACACGCAGACCACGCCGGCGACGAAGCCGATCACGATCGCACCGAGCGGGCCAACCGTGCCGCAGGCCGGTGTGATGCCGACCAGCCCGGCCACCGCACCCGAGGCCGCGCCCAGCGCCGACGGCTTGCCCTTGCCGATCGCCTCCACCAGGGTCCAGCCAAGCACGGCAGCAGCGGTGGCCAGCACGGTGTTGAGGAAAGCCAGCGAGGCCACCGTATCGGCGGCGGCGGCGGAACCAGCATTGAAGCCGAACCAGCCCACCCACAGCAGCATCGCGCCGATGTAGGTAAACGGCACGTTGTGCGGCTTCAGCGCGGTCTGGCCGTAGCCCAGGCGCTTGCCGACGAACCAGGCGCCGACCAGGCCGGCCACGCCCGCATTGATGTGCACCACGGTGCCACCGGCGAAGTCGATCGCGCCCAGCTCACCCAGGTAGCCGCCGCCCCAGACGATGTGTGCCATCGGGATGTAGCTGAGGGTGAACCACAGTGCCGAGAACAGCAGTACCGCACGGAACTTGATGCGCTCGGCGAAGGCACCGACGATCAGCGCAGTGGTGATGCCGGCGAAGGTCGACTGGAAGGCGACGAACAGGTAATCCGGCAGGCCCTTGATCGGCGTGTTGCCCACCGAGTCGGGCGTGAAGCCCTTGAGGAAGGCGAACTCGGTGAACGAACCGAAGAATGGATTGCCGGCGCTGAACACCGCGCTGTAGCCATAGGCCACCCACAGCAGCAGCACCAGCGAGAACACCACCAGGATCTGGCTGAGCACCGACAGCACATTCTTCGAACGCACCAGTCCGCCGTAGAACAGGGCCAGGCCCGGCACCACCATCAGCAGCACCAGCAACGTGGAGGTAAGCATCCAGGCGACGTCGCCACGATCATACGCGGCGGCCGCTTCGGCCACGGCCGGCGCAGCGGCGCTGGCGGCCGGATCGTGCAACGGCTCGACCGCCACGCTTTCGCTCGGCAACGGCGAGACCTGGGCCTGGGCGTGGGCGCTGCCCGGCCAGGCACCGGCGGCCAGCGCGCTGAGCAGCATCAGCAGGCACACCAGGTGGAACCGGGCTTGCCACCCGGTGAGAAGGCGCATCTTCATGGGGGGAATCTCCGGAAGGGGGTTACAGCGCGTCGGCACCGATTTCGCCGGTGCGGATGCGGATGACCTGTTCAACGGCGGTGACGAAGATCTTGCCGTCACCGATCTTGCCGGTGCCTGCCGACGACTGGATCGCTTCGATCACCGCGTCGGCACGCTCGTCGGTGACCACCGTTTCGATCTTGATCTTGGGCAGGAAATCGACGACGTACTCGGCGCCGCGATACAGCTCGGTGTGGCCCTTCTGGCGACCGAAACCTTTCACTTCGGTCACGGTGATGCCCGACACGCCTGCATCGGACAGGGCCTCGCGGACCTCGTCGAGCTTGAACGGTCGGATGATGGCGGAGATCAGTTTCATGCGCATGTCCCGAGGGTGGATGGGGCCAGCGCGCCAGCGCGCGTTGGCATCAGGCAACCACGGGTCATCAGGGTGATGACCGTGGCTGTTGCACCGGACACGTACAGGGCCGGGACGGCCGTGCCTCTCTCCTTGCACGACCGACGCGGGAGGGAGGGCAGCCCTGGTCGCGTATCCGGTCTCTCTTGCCCCTGTTTCAGCGGACCGGCAGTCCGCTGTACTGCAGCGGGCCAGCGACCCGCTCTACAACGGCGGGCCTGCGCCCGCCTTGCGGCTCCCCAGCCGCGAGAACGGAGGCGATGGCGGCGGGTGGGAGGGGGAACCCACCGCCATCGCGCCCGGTCAGCTGGCGTAGTACAGCTGGTATTCCAGCGGGTGGGTGGCCGCGCGGAACTTGGTCACTTCCTGCATCTTCAGCGCGATGTAGCCGTCGATGAAGTCATCGCTCATCACGCCGCCGGCCTTCAGGAACTCGCGATCCTTGTCCAGTGCTTCCAGCGCCTGGTCCAGCGAGGAGCAGACCTGCGGGATCAGCTTCTCTTCTTCCGGCGGCAGGTCGTACAGGTCCTTGTCGCTCGGTGCACCCGGGTCGATCTGGTTCTTGATGCCGTCCAGACCGGCCATCATCAGCGCGGTGAAGGTCAGGTAGCCGGACTGGATCGGATCCGGGAAGCGCATTTCGATGCGGCGCGCCTTCGGGTTGGAGACCCACGGAATGCGGCACGACGCCGAACGGTTGCGGGCCGAATAGGCCAGCATCACCGGCGCCTCGAAGCCCGGCACCAGGCGCTTGTAGCTGTTGGTGCCCGAGTTGGCGAAGGCATTGATGGCCTTGGCGTGCTTGAAGATGCCGCCGATGTACCACAGCGCCAGCTGGCTCAGGCCACCGTAGCCGTCACCGGAGAACAGGTTGGTGCCGCCCTTGGACAGCGACTGGTGCACATGCATGCCGCTGCCGTTGTCGCCGACGATCGGCTTGGGCATGAAGGTAACGGTCTTGCCGTTGCGGTGCGCGACGTTCTTGATGACGTACTTCATGCGCAGCAGCTCGTCGGCCTTCTGCACCAGGGTGCTGAACTTGGTGCCGATCTCGCACTGGCCGGCGGTGGCCACTTCGTGGTGCTGCACTTCCACTTCGATGCCAACCTGTTCCAGGGTCTTGCACATTTCCGCGCGCAGGTCATGCAGGGTGTCGGTCGGCGGGACGGGGAAGTAGCCGCCCTTCACGCCCGGACGGTAGCCGCTGTTGGCGCCGTCATACTTGGCGCCGCTGTTCCACGCCGCTTCTTCCGAGTCGACCTTGAAGAAGGTGTTGCCCATTTCGTTGGCGAAACGGACCGAGTCGAAGATGAAGAACTCCGGCTCCGGGCCGAAAAACGCGGTTTCGGCGATGCCGGAGGACTTCAGGTAGGCCTCGGCACGCTTGGCGATGCCGCGCGGGCAGCGGCCATAGGCCTGCATGGTGGCCGGATCGAGGATGTCGCAGCTGATCACGATGGTCGGATCGGCGTAGAACGGATCGACGTACGCGCTGGACGGGTCCGGCAGCAGCACCATGTCCGATTCGTTGATGCCCTTCCAGCCGGCGATCGAGCTGCCGTCGAACATCTTGCCTTCTTCGAACAGCGACGGTTCGACGATGCTGACCGGGAAGGTGACGTGCTGCTCGACGCCACGCATGTCCACGAAACGCAGATCGACGAACTCGATCTGGTTGTCCTTGATCAGCTTCTCAACGTTTTCCACGGACATCGGTACGACCTCGGATGGGGATGAATGCCTGCTGAGGTACAGCAATGACCGTGCCAACTTTTTGATTCCCGCAAGTTGTTGATTTCAATATGGCTGCTCCGCGCCGGTGCAGAACGGTGCGCACCAAACCGGTGCACCCGCCATCAGACGCACCCGTTTGGTGCAGCAGGGATCGTCTATCCTCTCGACCTCCTTCCTTCCGCCGCCCGTGCCCGCACCGTCCATGTCCGACCTGCTCTCCGCCCTGCTGCTGGGCATCCTCGAAGGCTTGACCGAATTCCTGCCGATCTCCAGCACCGGCCACCTGCTCATCGCCCAGCACTGGCTGGGTGCCCGCTCGGACTTCTTCAACATCGTCATCCAGGCTGGCGCGATCGTGGCCGTGGTGCTGGTGTTCCGCCAGCGCCTGCTGCAGCTGGCCACCGGCTTGAACCAACGCGAGAACCGTGAGTACGTGTTCAAGCTGGGCGCCGCCTTCCTGGTCACCGCCGTGGTCGGCCTGGTGGTGCGCAAGGCCGGCTGGTCGCTGCCGGAGACGGTCAGCCCCGTGGCCTGGGCACTGATCATCGGTGGCGTCTGGATGCTGCTGGTGGAGGCCTACACCGCGCGCCTGCCCGACCGCGACCAGGTGACCTGGACCGTGGCGATCGGCGTCGGCCTGGCGCAGGTGGTGGCGGGCGTGTTCCCCGGTACCTCGCGCTCGGCCTCGGCGATCTTCCTGGCCATGCTGCTGGGCCTGAGCCGCCGCGCCGCTGCCGCCGAGTTCGTGTTCCTGGTCGGCATTCCCACCATGTTCGCCGCCAGCGCCTACACCTTCCTGGAACTGGCCAGGGACGGGCAGCTGGGCAGCGAGAACTGGACCGAGGTGGGCGTGGCCTTCCTTGCCGCGGCCATCACCGGCTTCGTCGTAGTGAAGTGGCTGATGGGCTACATCAAGTCGCACCGGTTCACGGCCTTCGCCCTCTACCGCATCGCGCTGGGCGCGGCGCTGCTGCTGTGGTTGCCCTCCGGCAGCTGAACAGCACTGGGGCACGGTAACCCCATGGCCGGCCCCACCCCGTTTCCCCCACGGTTCCCCAAGGAGAATCACCATGAACCGCAAGCTCACCCTGCTCCTCCCGCTGGCCCTGATGGCCGCCTGCAGCCAGACCCCGGCCCCGGCCGGCAATGGCGGCGACGACGTGGCCCCGGCCGCGACCAAGGCAGCGGACCAGCAGACGCTGGCGCACCTGGATGCGCAGCGCCTGCAGAGCCAGCACTGGCTGCTGCAGCAGGCCACCGGCGCCGACGGCAAGCGCATCGACGCGCTGTTCGCCCGCGAAGACAAGCCGGTCACCCTGGACTTCGCTGATGGCCGCCTGTCGGTCAGCAACACCTGCAACCGCATGGGCGGCGGCTACACCCTGGCCGACGGCAAGCTGACGGTCAGTGCGATGGCCTCGACCATGATGGCCTGCACCGACAAGGCGCTGATGGCGCTGGACGAAGCCGTGTCGAGCCGCCTGCAGGGCGAACTGAAGGCCGAGCAGGATGCCGATGGCAAGCTGACCCTGACCAACGCCAAGGGCGACGTGCTGGTGTTCAACCCGGAACCGACCGCTGAAACCCGCTACGGCGGCGCCGGCGAAACCGTGTTCCTGGAAGTGGCCGCGAAGACCGAGAAGTGCTCGCACCCGCTGATTCCGGACTACCAGTGCCTGCAGGTGCGCGAAGTGAAGTTCGACGACAAGGGCCTGAAGCAGGGTGAGCCGGGCAAGTTCGAGAACTTCTACGGCAACATCGAGGGCTACACCCACGAAGACGGCGTGCGCAACGTAGTGCGCGTGAAGCGCTACGAAGTGAAGAACCCACCGGCCGATGCGCCGTCGCAGGCCTACGTGCTGGACATGGTGGTCGAGTCGGCCATCGAGAAGTGATGTAGAGCCGACTGTTAGTCGGCTGGCTCTTGAAGGGCGGCCGCGAGGTCGCCCTTCTTCGTGGTGGGTAGAGCCGGCCGCTGGCCGGCTGCCTTGCGGAGCACCGCCAACACGCGGATGTTGCCGGCCAACGGCCGGCACTACCCGCATGCATCAGGGAGATCGGCATGAAGCACGTCCCCGCCCTCATCATTGCCGCGCTGCTGGCCATGTCTACGGATGTGGCCGCTGCCAGCACGCCCACCACCGGGCAGCTCGAGGCACATCCGTGGCAACTCGCGCGCGCCACCGACGCGCAGGGCCGGCGCATTGATGCGTTGTTCGTGCGCGGTCGACCGCCCTACACGCTGCGCTTCCAACCCGGCTACATGAGCGAGTTGAACCTGTGCAACCAGTCAAGCAGCACCTATCACCTGCAAGGTGACCGGCTGCTTCTTGAGGGCGGCATCATCACCACAGCCGCTTGCATGCGGGCCGAGGTGGCCGAACAGGAACGTGTCGCCGGCACGCTGGTGAATGCACGCGCAGAGATGACGCTTGCGCTGGATGAGCGTGGCCGCCTGCTGCTGCGCAATGCGCATGGCGATGTGCTGGTGTTCGCGCCGGTAGCCGGTACGGACGAATGAAAAGGGCGGCCGCAGGGTCGCCCGTCTTCGCCAGCGGTAGAGCCGGCCGCTGGCCGGCTGCCACGGGCGGATGCAGCAACACACGGACGTGGCCGGCCAGCGGCCGGCACGACCCGTTATGCAGCCTCAGCCCAGCGCCGGATTCAACGTGTAGGTGCCGTGCAGTGCCGCTTCGGCCAGCACGTGGCCGTGCATGGCCCGGTACGCGTCGGCGGCGGTGAAGCGTGCCGGCAGCTGCAGCGATGCCACGTCCAGCGCGAACACGCGGAAGAAGTAGCGGTGCACGCGCTCGTCATTGAACGGCGGATAGGGGCCGTCGTAGCCCAGGTAGTCACCGGCCATGTCCGGGTTGCCGGCGAACCAGCCGGTGAAGTCGTTCAGGCCCTGGCGGCTGCCGGCCGGCCCGGCCGGCGTGGTCTTGCCCTTCACCACGAAGCCGTCGCTGCAGCTGCCTGCGGCAATCTCGCGCACCGAAGCCGGAATATCGGCCATCACCCAGTGCACGAAATCACAGCGGGGCTGGTCGCGTGGCACGCTCATGTCGGTGCGGCCGACCGTCTCCGGCACGGTCGGCACGTCCGGATCGACGCATACCAGCAGGAACGAACGGGTGCCATCCGGCACATCGCTCCAGGCCAGGTGCGGATTGCGGTCCGGTGCGAAGCCCGCGGCATCGCCTGCGGCGAATTCGCGGTCGATCGGTGCACCGTTGGTCAGGCTGTGGCTGCTCAGTTGCATCGGCGTGTCCTCACTCTTCCGGGTAACCCAGGCGCACCGCGATCGGGGTGAGCTTGGCGAAGGCGGCGCTCATCACGTCGCGGTAGTTGCGCCAGTGGCCCGGCGGGAAACGCGGCGCGCCCAGCTGCGCGGCCGGCGGCATCGGCCGCTCGAACAGTCGGCCCAGCAGTTCGGCCATCGCCTGCGGATCGTTGCCGATCTGGTCGATGCGCAGCAACACCTGCGGGTACAGATCGTCCTCGTGCAGGGCGGCGACCTGGGCCAGCGCGCGCGCCAGCCATTCGCTGGCTTCGGCCAGCGAGGTCATCGCCAGCGGCGCGGCCGCACCGTAGGCCACCCAGTCCAGCAGCATGTCGCGCGGATCGCGCAGCACCACCAGCAGGCGGCCCTGCGGCAACTGCGGGCGCAGCGCCCACAGCAGCGCGTTGTCCCACCACAGCAGCCAGTCGATGATCGCGTCGTCCTGCACGCCGCGCGACGGCAGCTGTTCGCGCCAGCGCTGCACCAGCCGCTCCGGCGTCAGCACGCCCGAAGCGAGGTCCTGCAGCGTGTGGTAGTTCTGGAACGCGTCGTCGGGTGCGTTGGAGGTATAGCGGTCGCTGCGCAGTACCGGGCTGGCCGCAGCCAGGCCGGTCGCCACGCGCTCCACGCCCGACCCCGGCGCACCCCACAGGAAGATCGGTGCGGAAGTGGCATCACCGTCGATCTCGCCCTTGTCCGGCCAGCTCGGCGGTGCCTTGGCCTGCGGCGGCAGCGGCAGGCGCTGCGGGGCCTGGTCGGCCTGCAGGGCAAGCCAGGTCTGCAGCGCGTCTTCGTGCTGCCCGGCGCGATCCTGGATCTCGCCCAGCCAGGTGCGCAGGTCGGCACGGTGGCCTTCCGGCGCCATGCCGATCAGCGCCTGCACGCGGGCGACGGCAGCGGCCGGATCGCGCTGGAGCAGGCCTTCGACCAGGCGGGTTTCGCCACTGACACGGCCCGGTTCGAGGCTGACGATACGCTCGGCGATCGCTTCGGCCTGCGCGTGTTCGCCCACCATGTCGTGCAGCCGCAGGCGCGCTTCCAGCGCCGGCAGGTGGCCCGGCATCGCGTCCATCCAGCGCTCGACCGTGGCGGCGGCGGTGGCACTGCCGACCTCCTCCACCGCCAGGCGTGCCAGCCACAGGTCGTGCAGCTGCGGGTGCTGCTCCAAGGCGGCATCCAGGCGTGCGCGGGCCTCGTCTTCGCGACCCAGGCGCTGCCAGGACATCAGCAGCAGCTGCAGCACGTCGCGGTCATCAGGCAGCGATTCCAGCAACGGCAGCAGGTGTTCCAGCGCCTGCAGCGGCTGGCCGCTGCGCAGTGCCAGTTCACCAGCCAGGCGGCGCATCGAAGGCGTATCCAGGCCTTCCTGCTGCAGCGCGATCTGCATCGCTTCTGCCGCAGCTTCCAGGTTGCCCTGGCGCATGGCCAGCTGCACCACCAGGCCATGCAACGAGGCGATGGTCGGGTTCAGTTCCAGCACGCGGCGGAACGCCTGCTCGGCGAAGGCCAGCATGTTCTTGCCCAGGTAGGCGAAGCCCAGTGCGTAAAGCACGCGGATGTCGTTGGGCAGGGCCTGGTTGGCGGCCGACAGCAGCGTCAGCGCGCGATCGGCATCATCGCGGCGCAGCGCGATCATGCCATCGATGGTCAGCAGCTCCGGGTGGTCCGGCTCGACACGCGAGGCCAGCGTGGACAGGCGCTGCGCTTCATCGAAATCGTTGCGACCGATCGCCAGGTGGGCCTGCATCAGGTACGCGGCGAATGCGTTCGGGTCCAGCCCGGTGGTGCGCGTCAGTGCTTCGCCGGCGCCGTCGAACTGGCGCAGGGCCAGCAGCAGGCCGGCGTGCTGCAGGTGCAGCTGGGCGTTGTCCGGGGCCAGCTGCAGCGCCTGCTGCAGGGCTTCCATCGCGTCCTCGGCCTTGCCCTGCTGCTGCAGCGCAAGCGCCAGCCAGCGGTGGGCCTCGGCCTGGCCGGGTTCATCACGGGTCCACGCCTGGGCCAGCTGCACGGCCTGGTCGGCCTCGTTCTGGCGCAACGCTTGGATGATCTGGTCTTGCATGGCGGTCCGGTTCAAGGGCAAACCCGCATTGTAGCGGCCTGCGCGCCCGTGCCGGTTCAGCCTTGCAGCACGCGCTGCAGGCGCTGCGCCACCCAGCGCTCGGAGAAGCCGTCACCGCGCCAGTTTTCCAGGAAGCCACAGTGTCCGCCCCAGCTGGCGGTTTCCAGATGCGCCTGGTGCGGCAGCTGCCAGTCGCTGAAGGTCGCGTAGGGGATCACCGGGTCGTCCTGCGCCATCAGGATGTCGGCAGGCACCTGCAACGTGGACAGCCGATCGCCGGCAATCGAGTAGCCATCGAAATAGGCCTGCAACGAACCGAAACTGGTGTGGCGCTCGACCAGCCAGGCAGTCAGCGCGCGGATGTCCAGTTTCAGTACGCGGTCGTCGCAGTCGCTCAGTTCGGGGAACAGGTCGCGCTTGCGCCGCAGCGAACCGGCCCACTTGCGGCGGAAGTACCAGTCGTACATCGCCGGGCCGTTCTCGATGCTCTCCATGGTCAGCGCCGGATCCAGCACCGGGCATACCGAGGCCACGCGCAGCAGCGGCACGCCGGCCGCTGGCGCGCGCTGGGCCAGGCGCAGCACGAAATTGCCGCCCAGCGAGTAACCGGCGGCCACCAGCGGCAACTGCGGCCAGCGCTGGGCGATATCGCCCGCGGCATGCACCACTTCGTCGATCAGGTTGGAGTGGAAGATGCCGGGGTTGAGATGATGGGTATTGCCGTGGTCGCGGAAATTCAGCCGCACCACGTCAAAGCCCTGTTCGAGCATGCGCGCGGCCGCCATGCGCATGTAGCTGGATTCGGCGCTGCCTTCCCAGCCGTGCAGCAGCAGGGCCATGCCCTTGGGTTCGCGGCCTTCGATGTGGCTGTGCCAGCCCTGCAGGCGCACGCCATCACCGCCGTCGAGGATCAGTTCTTCGCTGATCGCGCCGGTCGCGGCCAGCAGCAGCAGGCCGCGCTGCAGGCGCATGCGGCTGGAGCTGAGCATCGACTGCAGATGCGGATTGCGCAGCCAGCGCGGCGGCTGGTAGTCAGCCGCGTGCAGCGTCGGCGTGCCGGCGTCCAGGACGGGTGGCGGGATCAGGGCCACCGCACCCTCACTCGGAGCTCATGGCCGCCACGATGCGCGCGCGCGACGTCTCCGCGATGCGCCGACGGCCTTCCAGGTCCTGCGCACCGATCGGTGCCAGGAAGTGCACTTCTGCACGCCGCGCCGGCTCACCGAGCAGGCGCAGGAAATTGGCGAAGAAACTCTCGCCGGGGCCGAACGCGACAATGGTCTGCGCATCGCCCTTGAGCCCGTACACCAGTGCCACCGGCTGCACCGGCACGCCGGTTTCAACCGCGGCCTGGAAGATGCGGGCATGGAACGGGCCTACTTCGTGGCCGCCGCGGGTGCGCCCTTCCGGGAACACGCCCACCGCCTTGCCTTCGCGCAGGCGATCGGCCATCACCTGCATCACGCCACCGAGCGATTCGGTGTTGCCGCGCTGGTGGAAGATGGTCTGGCCACGCGCGGCCAGCCAACCGACCAACGGCCAGCTGGCGATCTCGCGCTTGGCGACGAAGCCCATCATGCGCTGGCTGTGCAGGATGCAGATGTCGACCCAGCTGACGTGGTTGGCGACGAACAGCACGGCGCCGGGCAACGGCGTACCGATCTGCACCAGGCGGAAGCCGAAGATCCACATCAGCCCGCCCTGCCACCAGTTGACCACTTTGGCCCCCAGGGTCGCCTCGCCCACGCGCAGTTCGCCCCACGGCCGAAGCATGCCGATCAGGATGAGCGGCAGGAACACAACGATGTGGACCAACAGCAGCGGTACGCGGTACAGGTAACGGCACACACGCGCCACGCCGCCGCGGGGGGCCGGAGTGGGGGAAGTCATCCGCGCACGATACCGGAGGGCCGTCATCGCTGCCAGCCGATTTAGGCCATAACACCCATCGACCGGGGCAATCGGCGGGGAACGCTGGGTTCCGCTGCCGTCACCGGCCGTCCGGGGCTCAGCCGTGGCCGGCCGCCACCACCGCCAGGGTCAGCCGCGAGATGCACACCAGGCGGCCCTGCTCGTCCTCGATGCGGATCTCCCACAGCTGGGTGCTGCGGCCGACGTGCAGTGCACGTGCGGTGCCGGTCACGGTGCCCGAGCGAACGGCGCGTACATGGTTGGCGTTGATCTCCAGCCCTACGCAGATCTGTTTGGCCGTATCCACGCACAGGTTGCCGGCGCTGCTGCCCAGGGTCTCGGCCAGCACCACCGACGCGCCGCCATGCAGGATGCCGTAGGGCTGGCGGGTGCGCTCGTCCACCGGCATGGTGGCCTGCAGCCAATCGTCGCCGGCCCCGCTGAAGACGATGCCCAGCGACTCGATCGCGGTGTTGCGGCTGAGCGTGTTGAGCTGCTCGAGGGAAACGACTTCGCGGAACACCAGGGTCATGCGGGCACCTTCAGAGGATGGGAACGAGGCCGGCGCCGAATGCAGTGAGCATGCGGACCAGCAGCCATTTCGGGCCGACATTGACCTCGGGGAAATCGCCCACGGCGACATAGCAGCGGTGGAAGTCCGGGTCCTGCCGGGGCAGCGGCCGCGGACAGTCCGGGCCGGGCTTGAACTCGTAGTCGGTGGCATAGCGCCACGGCCAGAAGTCGAGGATCGGCAGTGCCTCGGAGGCCTTGCCGACGCTGTAGTTGAGCCCGGACAGCACCGGCGGCTTGGCCCGCGGCGCCACCGTCCACGAGTTCTGCGGGTGGATATCGCGCAGGATGCTCTCGGCCAGCTGCTCGGCGAAGGCCGGGTCATCGATGATCACCGCACCTTCGGTGTTGTAGTTCTCGCTGCGCGGATCGAAGTTGTGGGTGCCGACCACGCCGATGCGGCGGTCGACCACCAGCGACTTGGCATGCAGGCCCATGCGCGCGCCCTTGCGGGTGACCGGCAACGGCTTGTTGACCGCCTTGCTGCCCAGGAAGGAGGGCCGGGTCTCGGTGCGCAGCAGGCGGGTCTCGACCTCGCTGCCGGCCGCGCGGCGGCGCTCGCGCGCGTTCTGGTAGGCACTGCCGGTGCGCGGGTTCACCGCCAGCTGCTTGCCGGTGGGTGCCGGATGCTCATCGCGATCGCGGCTGTCGCCGGCATTGCTGCCCGCGGCGCTGCCGCCGATCAGCGGATTGCGCCCGCCGTCGTCGTCACCCCCGGGCGCGGCGATCGGATCAGGCAGCAGGTTGCGGTAGTCGACCGGTGCATCCAGCGGGAACGGCTTGTACTCGAAGATGTTGAAGCCCAGTTCGCGCATGTTGCGCCGCTTGTACTTGTACGACAGCGCATACACGATCGGGTTGTCGGTGGCGGCCAGGCTGTTGCTGGACACCACCACCCGCGGCGGCTGCGGGCGCTTGCGCAGCTCGCGGAACAGCTTCTGCGCCGGCTTGGACAACACCAGGTATGGCGTCTGCAGGATCACTTCCTCCTGCGCGCCGGCGATCAGCGCATCCAGCTGCGGCTCGGTCACGTGCTGGCCCGCCAGTGGCGCATCGGCCTTCTCGCGCCGGTGCTTGCGTGGCAGGTCGGCGACATAGCGCACCGAGGCCACCGGCAAGGCGGTATCGACGAAGGAACGGCTGACGAAGTCCATGTCATTGGCTTCGGCACTGACCCGCTGCACCCGCTCGGGGCGGCGGAAGCTGGCCGGCGGCAGGGTCGGCACGCCCTCGCGCAGCAGGGTGCGGCCGACATCGTTCAGGCGCTCGGCCGGCACGCTGCGCCTGGCATGCCAGAAGGCATCGAAGTTGGCGGCCATCGCCCGCGCCTCCGGGCCGGCGATCAGCACGTCGCGGTCGCGGAAGTTGTACTCGCGGTCCCAGTCGTAATAGTCGTCCTGGTAGTTGCGGCCGCCGACCACGCCGATCGCATCGTCGATCACCAGCAGCTTGTTGTGCATGCGCTGGTTGAAGCGGCGGAAGCAGCACAGCACGCTGCCGGCATAGTCGAAGTAGTTCAGCCGGGCCTTGCCGAAGGTCGGGTTGTAGACCCGCAGCTGGAAGTTCTGGTGCGCGCCGGACAGCGCGCCGAGGATCTGCAGGTCGGAGATCGCCGAGAGCTGGTCGATCAGCACGCGCACCTTCACCCCGCGCCGCGATGCAGCCAGCAGCTCGTCGATGACCAGCCGGGCGCTGTCGTCCTTGTCGAAGATGTAGGTCTGCAGGTCGATGCTGCGGGTAGCGCTGCGCAGCAGGTTCAGGCGCGCCACCAGCGCACCTTCGCCCTCGTCGAGCAGGGTGGCGTAGTGGCGCGGCTGTTCGGGGGTGGATTCGGTGAACGCCCGGCCGGCCAGCGCACGCAGCGGTGAGTCCTGCGCGCAGCGGTCGGCGCGCTGGCAGCCGACCACGGTCGAGCGCGCCTGCACGGCGATCGCTTCGGCACGGTCGCGCTCGGCATGCGAAAGCGATGCACAACCGCTGCCCAGCAACACCGTTGCCAGCGCCAGTAAACGCAGCAGGAGGTTCACGGTTTCGGCGCCTCGCTCAGGCGCGCACGTAATACGAAGGTCACTCGGTCACTCAGGGCTAGCTGCCAGCTGTCCATTCCATACCGGCCTCGCTGCACGGTACCGCGGCTGACGACATCGCAATCATAGCCGGGTCGGGCGCACTCCGCCTTCTCGACCCGCAGCGACTCGGGATGGCTGACGCCGCGCAGGGTCAGCCGGCCGTTGATGTCGCCACCCTGTTCCACCGTCTCCGGCCAGTATGGCAGCGAGTCGAACTCGACCACCGGATGGCGCCCTGCATCGAAGAACTCTTCGCCGCGCATCCAGCCGGTGTAGCGCGCCTTGCCAGGGATCTCCACCGAACGGGTGAACATCTTCAGGTGCACCTGGTGGCGCCCGTCGGACAGGATCTCGATGCGCCCCTCGAAGTGCGGGAATACGCCTTCGATGCGCTGGCCGAAACGGGTCCGCACCTCGAAACCGATCCGCGAGCGCTGGGTATCCAGGCGCATTACCCGCGGTGCTTCGGCGGACACCGGCGGCAACGGCGTTGGTGGGGGCACGGCGGCCCAGGCCGGGCCAAGCGCCAGCAACGCGGGCAGCAGGAAGCGGCTGCGCCGCGCCTGGCTCATCGGATCACGGCCACCAGAACGCGTTCAGGCTGGCCACGCCCGGCTCGATCGAGACCTCGCGCGGGAAGCCGAGGACGGCCACGCCGCCCGGCGGCATGCCGCGGTAGTCGCTGCTGGTGCCGTCGGTCATCAGGGCCACCAGCTGCTCCAGGCCCGGGTTGTGGCCCACGATCAGCACCCGGTCCAGGTCGCGACGCTCGTCCACCAGCGCCGCCAGGGTGCCCGGGGTGGCTTCGTAGATCCGGTCTTCCAGGCGCTTCTCGACATAGCCGATGGCCGTCATCACCGCTTCCAGGGTCTCACGGGTACGTCGCGACGGCGAGCACAGCACGCAGTCCGGCAGCAGCTTGTTTTCCTTCAACCACTTGCCGGCAGCTTCAGCTTCGGCCAGCCCCACCGGCGACAGCGGCCGGTCGAGGTCGGCCTGGCCGGAAACGGCGGGTTCGGCATGGGCATGGCGCAGCAGGATCAGTTCACGCATCGCGGGTTTCCATGGAGAGGAGGATGCAGCAGGAGAAGTGAGGCAGGCATCAAAGCTTGAGCCAGGACAGCAGCGGCTCCCAGTCGGCCTGGTGTTCGCGCACCTGGGCGGAGCGATAGTCGAACAGGCTGCGGCCCAGGCCGGTCATGACCACGTAGCTCTGGCTGTCACGCAGCTGCGCGACCACCGGGTACGGCCATTCGGCCAGCATCTGCAATGCCTGCTGCGAGGTCTGGGTCCAGGGTTTGGTGCGGTTGAGGACCAGCCCTACCGGCAGCTTGCGGCTGTGCACGCGCGGGTTCTGGGCCAGGCTGTTGAGGAAGCCGACGATGGCTTCGATATCCAGCGCCGAGGGCAGCACCGGCACCACCACGGCGTCGGCCGCGTCCAGGAAATGGGGGATATCGTCGGCCAGCGCGCCGGCGGGTGCATCGATGATGACGGTATCGGTACCGTCGGGCAGCTTCTGCGCCCACTGCTTCTTCCGATACACATCGATGGGGAGCACCGCGCTTTCCAGCCCGGCACGCCGTTGTGCCCAGCGGGTGCTGGAGCCCTGCGGGTCGGCATCGGCGATCACCGTGGCCTTGCCCTGCAATGCCGCGTACGCGGCCAGGTGGGTGGCGACGGTGGTCTTGCCCACCCCGCCCTTGGAACCGGCCACCAGGATCGTCTTCATGCCAGCCTCGCTTCCGGGTACGTGCCCCGAGCGTACACCGGCGGTGGTGACGGGAGGTAGCGCCGTGCTGAACCCGTGGCCATCGCCTTTGCTATCGTGGCGCCCCCGAAGGATCGAACCGGCATGAGCGAACTGCAGGACCTGAGCGCACTGATCCGCGCCAATACCCCCCTGATCGTCATCGAGACCCAGGACGAGGGGCGCATCGTTGAACTGTTCCGGCAGACGCTGATGCACGTGTGGCGGGCCCTGCACCGCTGGTCCATCACCGAGGGCCTGCGCCGCATCGACCTGGACCGCGAGGATCCGCCGGTCGGCCCGCCCGATGCCAGCGCCGCGCTGCAGATGATCCGCCAGGCTGATCAGCGCGGTGTCTACCTGCTGCTCGATTTCCACCCCTACCTGGGCTATGCCAGCCACCAGCGCGCACTGCGCGACCTGATCCAGCGCCGCCACAGCGAGCCGCACGTGCTGGTGCTGATCGGCGCCAAGGTCGAGCTGCCGGCCGAGCTGGAAGCACTGGCGGTGCGCTTCAACCCGCGCCTGCCCGATGCCAACGCCCTGCTGAAGATGCTGCGCGAGGAGGCCGACGCCTACGCACGCGAGCACGGCGGCCGCCGTGTCGAGGTCGACAGCGAGGCGGTGAAGAAGATCCTGAAGAACCTGCAGGGCCTGAGCCTGGTCGATGCCCGCCGCATTGCCCGCCAGCTGATCTACGCCGATGGCGCGCTGCGCGACGACGACCTGCCGCAGCTGGCACGGCTGAAGTTCGAGCTGCTCAACCGCAGCGGCCACCTGTTCTTCGAGCACGACAGCGCACGCTTCGGCGACGTGGCCGGCGCCAACCGGCTCAAGCGCTGGATCAGCCAGCGCCGGGTGGCCTTCATCGCCGGCTCGGCACCGGCCGGCCTGGACCCGCCGCGCGGCATGCTGCTGCTGGGCGTGCAGGGCTGCGGCAAATCGATGCTGGCCAAGGCCACCGCCGCCGGCTTCGGTGTACCGCTGCTGCGCCTGGACGTGGGTGCGCTGTACAACAAGTACCACGGCGAGACCGAGGCCAACCTGCGCCAGGCGCTGGCCTCGGCCGAGCAGCTGGCGCCCTGCGTGTTGTGGATGGATGAGATCGAGAAAGGCTTGGCCAGTGGTGGCGAGGACGGTGGCGTATCGCGCCGCGTGCTCGGCTACCTGCTGACGTGGATGGCCGAACGCAAGGCGCCGGTCTTCATCGTCGCCACCGCCAACCAGGTGCACGAACTGCCGGCCGAGCTGCTGCGCAAGGGCCGTTTCGACGAGATCTTCTTCGTCGACCTGCCCCCCCCCCGAAGTGCGCGTGGAACTGCTGCGGCTGCACCTCGGGCGACGCCAGCTCAATGGCGACGACTTCGCGCTGCCGGCGCTGGCGGCCGCGGCGAATGGTTTCTCCGGCGCGGAGATCGAGCAGGCGATCGTGGCCGGACTGTACGCAGCGCACGCCGAAGGCCGGCCGCTGGACACCGAGCTGCTGATGAATGAGATCCGCACGACGCGGCCGCTGTCGGTGCTGATGGCCGAGCAGGTAGAGGCACTGCGGGCATGGGCGTCGGGGCGGACGGTTTCCGCGGACGATTGAGGTTCCCGCGAACGGCGCAGCCCCTCGTGGCGGCTGGTTGGCTGTGAACATCAAAAGCCGCGCTTGGCTGGCTGCTTTTTGTCGAGCCGAGCCCACGCTCGGCTGCCTTTCGATCAGATATCGGATACTCGATTCCGATGCAGATTCATCCACGCATGGCGTGGATCTACCGTGTCGCCCAAGGTCGACACCTACCAACAGCAGCGTCGAACCGTCAGAGGTGGGGCGGTGTGGGTTGGCAGGACCGTTGGCGCCATGGGCCCGAGGCATGCGTCGGGCGGGTTGGTCAGGACGCCCAACCCCGGTCTTGCCGTGTGCGCAGGACTGCGCACACGAGCAAGGCGCCATCGAGCCCCCATGGGTGAGGGCGCTTTGCTTGCGAAGCACTGCTTCGCAAGCGCCCGAACGCCCAGCCTCCAGCGGCTGGGCCGGGCCGCGGAGCGGGGTTTACGGCGTGTCCTGCCAACCCACACCACCCCGCCATCCCGCCCGCGGATTGCCCGCTGTTGCTGTTGCTTCGGCTGTTGCTTCGGCTGTTGCTTCTGCGGGTGCCGGGTGCAACCCGGCCGCCCCCTACCCTCAGGGCCAGGCCGGCGGCGCGGCCGCCCACGCCTGCTGCACTTCCGCCAGCGAGGCACGCTCGTCGTCTCGCCACAACGGCAACAACTGCGCATAGCGGCTGCTGTCGCTCCATTGCGTCGGCTCGGTACGCACTGCGGCGGCATACCACTGCACCGCCTCCTGCTTCCGCCCGGCCCGCCACAGCGCCAGCGCATAGGTCGGTGGCAACCAGCCCGGCTTGCTCAGCGAACCACCGGCAGCGGCCTGCCATTGCTCCAGGGCGGCTTCGGGCTGGCCCTGACGCAGCAGGTCCCAGCCGTAGTTCCAGCGCACGCCACGGCCCAGGCTGCCCTGCACCGGCGCATCCTTCAGCGCTTCGCGATACAGCTGTTCACCCAGTTCGGTACGGCCCTGGGCAATGGCCACCGACGCCAGCTGCACGGTGGCCTCCACGGTCCGCCGGCCGCGCTCGCGCTGCTTGAGCAGCTGCGCCACCAGCTCATCCCCGTCGGACTGGACCACGATCATGGGCACGGCGGCCGCATCGCTGTCGAAGTAGAACTCCTGTGGTGCCGGCACCGCCGGCGCGGCCCACACCGGGGCCGTTCCCGAGACCAGCAACATGCTGCCCAGGATCTTTCCTGCAACTGACATCCCTTCTCCCCAGGCCGCAACCGCAGCCCCCTCTCTCTCTCCCCGATCCTAACCCCAGCATGGCCGCCGGCGCGAGTGCCGGGGCGGCCGGGCCTCGCTGCTACAATTCGCGCCTTTCCCGCCGCGTGCCTGCACGCGGCCGGTGCCAGCCGATCCTGACCGGGCCAGCCATGACCAGTACCGCGCAACTCACGTCGCCCTCCTCCACCGACCTGATCGACCGTGACTACACGCTCGACCACAAGTACACCCGCGACGAGGGGCGGATCTACCTGAGTGGCGTGCAGGCGCTGGTGAAGCTGCCACTGATGCAGCGGCTGCGCGACGCACACGAAGGCATCGACAGCGCCGGCTTCGTCAGCGGCTACCGCGGCAGCCCGCTGGGCGGCTTCGACCTGGAGCTGTGGCGCGCACGCAAACACCTCGACGCGGCCAAGGTGAAGTTCACCCCCGGCCTGAACGAGGACCTGGGCGCCACCATGGTGTGGGGCACCCAGCAGACCAACCTGTTCCCCGGCGCCAACGTGCAGGGCGTGTTCGGCATGTGGTACGGCAAGGGCCCGGGCGTGGACCGCTGCGGCGACGTGTTCAAGCACGCCAATGCCGCCGGCACCTCGCGCTACGGCGGGGTGCTGGCACTGGCCGCCGATGACCATGCCTGCCGCAGTTCAACCCTGCCGCATGGCAGCGAGGACGAGTTCGTCAGCGCGATGATGCCGGTACTGAATCCGGCCGGTGTGCAGGACATCCTCGACATGGGCCTGCTGGGGTGGGCGATGAGCCGCTATACCGGGCGCTGGGTCGGCTTCAAGACGATCGCCGAGACAGTCGAATCGTCGGCCTCGGTCGAGGTCGACCCGATGGCGCGCCGCATCGTGCTGCCGGAAGACTTCGAGATGCCTTCGGGCGGTCTCAACATCCGCTGGCCGGACCCGCCGCTGGACCAGGAAATGCGCCTGCACCGCTATGCGGTGAAGGCCGCACAGGCGTTCGCCCGCGCCAACGGCATCGACAAGGTGGTGATGGACGCGCCGCGCGCGCGGCTGGGCATCGTCACCACCGGCAAGAGCTACCTGGACGTGCTGCAGGCGCTGGAATACCTGGGCCTGGACGAAGCCGCCTGCGCCGACATCGGCATCCGCGTGTACAAGGTCGGCATGACCTGGCCGCTGGAGCCGCAGGGCATCGCGCGCTTCGCGCAGGGCCTGGAAGACATCATCGTGGTGGAGGAAAAGCGTGCCTTCATCGAGCGTCAGATGAAGGAACAGTTCTTCAACTGGCCGGCCAGCTGGGGCCAGCGCCCGTCCATCGTCGGCAAGTATGACGAGACTGGCGAATGGATCCTGCCGTCCACCGGCGAGCTGACCCCGGCCACCATCGCCGGCGTGATCGGCCGCCGCATCCAGAAGTTCTTCAACAACGCATCGATCGAGCAGCGGCTGCAGTGGATGCAGGAGAAGGAAGCCGAGCTTGCGTTGCCGCGCGCCAGCTTCCCGCGCGTACCGCATTACTGCTCGGGCTGCCCGCACAACACCTCCACCAACGTGCCGGAAGGCTCGCGTGCGCTGGCCGGCATTGGTTGCCATTACATGGTGACCTGGATGGACCGCAGCACCGACACCTTCACCCACATGGGCGGCGAAGGCGTGACCTGGGCCGGGCAGGCGCCGTTCACCGATACCCCGCACGTGTTCCAGAACCTCGGCGACGGCACCTACTTCCACAGCGGCTCGCTGGCGATCCGCCAGGCGGTCGCCGCTGGCGTCAACATCACCTACAAGATCCTCTACAACGATGCGGTGGCGATGACCGGCGGCCAGCCGGTGGACGGTCCGCTGAGCGTGCCGGACATTGCAAAGCAGATGCGCGCCGAAGGCATCCACACCATCGTGGTGCTGTCGGACAACATCGGCAAGTGGACCGGCCAGCGCGAGCACTTCCCCAGCGACGTCGAGTTCCATGACCGCAGCGAACTGGACGAAGTGCAGAAGCGCCTGCGCGAAGTAAAGGGTGTGTCGATCCTGATCTACGAACAGACCTGCGCCACCGAGAAGCGTCGCCGCCGCAAGCGAGGCAAGCTGGAAGACCCGCAGAAGCGGGTGATGATCAACTCGCTGGTCTGCGAAGGCTGCGGTGACTGCGGGAAGAAGAGCTTCTGCGTGTCGGTGCTGCCGAAGGAAACCGAGTTCGGGCGCAAGCGCGAGATCGACCAGTCCAACTGCAACAAGGACTATTCCTGCGTGAACGGCTTCTGCCCCAGCTTCGTCACCGTGCACGGTGGCCAGCCGCGCAAGGGCAGCAAGCGCGATGCGTCCACGCTGCTGGACAACCTGCCGGCGCCGACCCTCCGCGACAGCCTGGAACAGCCCTGGAACATCCTGATCACCGGCGTCGGCGGTACCGGCGTGGTGACCATCGGTGCGCTGCTGGGCATGGCCGGTCACCTGGAAGGCAAGGGTGCAACCGTGCTCGACCAGACCGGCCTGGCGCAGAAGGGCGGCGCGGTGACCACGCACATCCGCATTGCCCGTCGCCCTGAAGACATCCATGCCGTGCGCATCGCCGCTGGCGAGGCCGACCTGGTGCTGGGCTGCGACATGGTGGTGGTCAACGATTACTGGGCGCTGTCGAAGGTCCGTGCCGGCCGTTCGCAGGTGGTGCTGAACACTTACGAAGCGATGCCAGGCACCTTCACCACTCGCCCAGACATGCAGTTCCCCGCCGCCGACATCATCGCCGGCGTGCGCGTGGCACTGGGCGGCCAGGAGCCGTTGCTGCTCGATGCCACCCAACTGGCCACCGCGCTGCTGGGCGATGCCATTGCCGCCAACCTGTTCATCCTCGGCTACGCCTGGCAGCAGGGCCTGGTGCCGCTCTCGTTCGAGTCACTGATGCGCGCCATCGAGCTCAATGGCGCCGCCGTGGCGATGAACCAGCAGGCGTTCGCCTGGGGCCGACTGGCCGTGGTCGATCCGCAGGCGGTGCAGCAGGCCGCCGGCCTGGTGCGCAACCGCCATACCGATACCGAATCCACCCCGGGCCCGCTGCATCCGCTGCCGCCAGGCGAGTGGGAGGGCAATGAATGGGGTGCCACTGCGGCACCGCGCAACACCGGCGACGAACGCGAACTGCGTGGCCTGCCCTCGCACGGTGGCGACGTGGCGTTCCTGCCGCTGGACGACGCCCGCCTGTCGCGCTCGCTGGATGAAATGATCGAGCGCCGCGCCGCGTTCCTGGTCGAGTACCAGGATGCCGCCTACGCCAGGCGCTACCGTGACCTGGTAGCGCGCGTACGCGCCACCGAAGCCGACCGCATCGGCGGTTCCACTGCGCTGACCGAGACCGTGGCGCGCTACCTGTTCAAGCTGATGGCCTACAAGGACGAGTACGAAGTGGCGCGCCTGTACACCAGCGGCGACTTCCAGCGCCGCCTGCAGCAGCAGTTCGAGGGCGACTACCAGCTGCGCTTCCATCTGGCACCGCCGCTGTTCGCGAAGAAGGACGAGCAGGGACGGCTGCTGAAGAAGGAATACGGCCCGTGGATGTTCAAGGCCTTCGGTCTGTTGGCGAAGCTGAAGTTCCTGCGTGGCGGCCGCTTCGATGTGTTCGGACGCACCGAGGAGCGCCGCATGGAGCGCAAGCTGATTGCTGATTACGAGGCGACGGTGCAGGTGCTGCTGGACGGGCTGGAGGACGACCGTCTGTCGCTGGCGGTGGAGATCGCCAGCATTCCCGAGCACATCCGCGGCTTCGGCCATGTCAAGGAAGCCCACTTCGCGCAGGCCAAGGCGCGGGAAGCGGCCCTGCTGGCGCAGTGGCGCAACCCGAAGGCGCTGCATATCGTGCAGGTGGCTTGAGAAAGGACGCAAGAAGCGGGGCAAGCTATAAGTTGCATTCCAAATAAGAAAGCTATAGGTTGCATTTCAAATAAGAAAGCTATAGGTTGCCTTACAACGAAGCAACCTATGGATTGCTATCGTCGAGCGCAGGGTACTGACTCGTTTGCAGCGGAAGGGCTTGTATCGGCGCGCCTACCACCCGCGCTCGCCTGACCAGCGCATCGCCGATGAAGGAGAAAGCTCTGTGGCAGTCAAGTTTGTTGTCCGAACTCCCCAACAGTTGGGCTCGCTCATGAAAGCGTTTCGCAAGCAGGCGGGCCTGACACAGACAGATCTTGGCAAACAACTGGGTATCAGCCGCCAAGCGGTGACAGCTCTGGAGCACGAACCAGAAACAGCTTCGTTTGGGCGCCTGATGAAGGTGTGGGCGGTACTAGGAATCGAGGTGACTCTACAGCAGGGGACGGAGCGCTCAAGCAATCAAGATATGGAATGGTAGCGATGAGTGAGCTAGCGATCTGGATGAACGGTGTAGAGGTAGCGAAATGGCAGCAGAACTCGAACAGCTCTCCGCGCCTTACCTACACCCAAAACTGGCTTGAGTCTGGTTCGCCACGCCCTATTTCCCTCTCACTCCCATTGCTGCCACTTGGTGAAAGTCACCGTGGACAGAAGGTTGTCGACTACTTCGACAACCTTCTTCCTGACAACAGCGAGATCAGAAGCAGGCTACGCGATCGCTTTTCAACCCGCTCAGCGGGAACCTTTGACCTTCTCGAGGCCATCGGTCGGGATTGCGTTGGCGCTGTGCAGCTGCTACCCGTTGCAGCCACACCCAACGATCTGCAGAGCATCCAATTCCGGCCATTGAATGAGGGCGAAGTTGCGGACATCCTGCGAGGAGTTACTGCACCCGCACTGCCAGGATCAAGGCACCATCCGAGTGACGAGTTTCGAATCTCTATCGCCGGTGCACAGGAGAAGACAGGGCTACTTCTGCACGAGGATCAGTGGTGTATTCCCATCGGCAGCACGCCTTCTACTCATATCTTCAAGTTGCCCCTAGGCCTGGTCGGCAACATGAGGGCAGACATGCACCAGTCAGTCGAGAACGAGTGGCTGTGCATGCATCTGCTTTCCGCCTTCGGAATTCCCGTTGCAGAGACGCAAATGGGACGTTTCCAGGACCAACGCGCGCTCATTGTTGAGCGATTCGACCGCCGTCTGTCTGCGGACCGCCGATGGTGGCTGAGGTTGCCACAGGAAGACATGTGCCAGGTCTTTGGTCTGCCCGCCGCCAGGAAATATGAATCGGATGGTGGCCCAGGCATCGTGGCCATCATGGATCTGCTTCGACAATCCGAGCATTCCGAGGACCGCGCGACCTTCTTCAAGACGCAGATTCTTTTCTGGATGTTGGCTGCAATCGATGGCCATGCCAAGAACTTCAGCGTTCACATTGAAGCTGGCGGCCGCTTCAGATTAACGCCCATCTATGACGTGCTTTCGGTCTACCCCATTCTCGGCCGCGGACCCGGCCAGCTGGAGCCTCGTGATGCGAAGCTCGCCATGAGTATCAACGGACGGAATCGACACCGAAGTCTGCTGGATATTCGACGACGGCATTGGAACGAAACAGCTCGCGTCTGCGGTGTAAGCGATGGCGCAGAACCATGGATCGAGACACTGCTGGAATCCGTGGAACCTGCCATCGCACAGGTCACGCGTCAGCTCCCGGATGATTTCCCTTCCAACGTGTCCGGACCTATTTTCCAGGGACTGCGTGCTGCTGCGGCACGCCTTTCCAGCATGGCACCGGAGGCCTGATCACCCCAACCGCCACAGCAGCAACCGGTTATTGGCCGGCATCGCCACGTCACCCAACCGGGTAAACCCGTTGTCGGCCGCCAGCGCCTGCACCGCTTCGCTGTCGCGGATACCGCTGCGCGGGTCGCGCGCCTTCAGCCAGGCATCGAACTGCGCATTGCTGTCACTGGTATAGCGGCCGCCATAGTTGAACGGACCGTAGATCGCCAGCAGCGCACCGTGACGCAACAGTGGCGGCAGCGCGCCGAACAGCACCTGCACGTACTCCCAGCCCATGATGTGCAGCGTGTTGGCGCTGAATGCGGCGTCGAACGTGCTGCTTTCTGGAAGGTCCAGGCCCGTCGCCGGGGGCAGCTCCACCTGCAGCGCCACCGGCGGCAGCAGGTTCAGCAGCGCGGCCTCCGCACGCCAGGCTTCGATGCCGGGCAGATGGTCCGGATGGTCGCTGGGCTGCCAGCGCAGCCACGGCCAGCGCTCGGCGAAGAAGGCTGCGTGCTGGCCGGTACCACTGCCGATCTCCAGCATCCGATGGCGGTCGCCCATCCACGGGTCGAGTGCGGTGGCGATGGGTTCGCGGTTGCGCTCGCAGGCTTCTGAATACGGCTTGCTCGACATCAGGACGGTGTCCAGGCGGGGTCGGCCCCATTGTGCACGAGGGGGTGTCTGCAGGGCTTGCAGCCCTGCACCCGCAGGAGCCGGAGCCAGAGCCAGAGCAACGTCAAAAGCTGGCATTCCGTGGGTTGGCGGGGTGGGCCCGGTTGCGGGGGGCGCCGTAAATACGTCCCTGTAGGCTCGGTCGCCGCATCCATGC
>NZ_LXXZ01000072.1 GCF_003244875.1 Stenotrophomonas sepilia | reverse complement strand
AGCCAGGAGCAGTCGAGCATGGCTCGACGCTACAAAAGGCATCCACGCATGGCGTGGATCTACGGTGTCGACCAAGGTCGACAGCTACCAGAGCGAGATCGGTGCCGACCAACGGTCGGCACCCACCACCAGCCGCGTGAAACTGTCGAAGGCGGGGTGGGTCCGGTTGCGGGGGCGTGAGCCGCATGGATGCGGCGACCGAGCTTACAGGGACGTACTTGCAGCGTCCCCCGCAACCGGACCCACCCCCGCCATCCCACGGAATGCACGCTGTTGCTGTTGCTGTTGCTGTTGCTTCGGCTTCTGCGGGTGCAGGGCGCAGCCCTGCCAACAAACCCCAACCCTCAGAACATCAGGTTGATCATCAGCACCACCACGCAGGTGTAGATCAGCGACAGTGGGCCGCCGACCCGCCACATCTCGCGCGGGGTGTAGTTGGCCGGGCCAGTGATCATCGAGATCACCGGGTTGGAGGCCGTCATCAGGTTGTTGGACGCTGACAGCGCCACGATCAGCGCGAACGCGGTCGGGTTGCCCCCCGCTGCCAGTGCCAGGTTCACCGCGATCGGCACCATCACGATGGTCGCACCCACATGGCTGATCACCAGCGAGAACGCCGTGGTCAGCAGCGCCAGCGCCACCTCCAGCACCCACACCGGAATGCCGGTCGGCAGCTTGTCGATGGTATGGCCGGCCACCCATGCGGCCGCGCCGCTGGAGTCCATCGCCCAGCCAAGCGGAATCAGCCCGGCCATCATGAACACCGTCTTCCAGTTGATCGAGGCATACGCCTCGTCCATGCGCAGCACGCCGGTCAGCAGCATGCCGGCCACGCCGGTCATCAGCGTCAGCGCCACCGGCAGCTTGCTGGTCAGCGCGATCAGGATGGTCAGCGCGAAGATCGCCATCGCAATCTTGAACTTGTGCGGGCGCTGCTCGCCGGTCGGGTAGTCGGTCACTACCACGAAGTCACGGCTGCGCGCGGCCTGCGCCAGGTCGGTCCAGATGCTGTGGAACACCAGCATGTCGCCGGCGCGCAGCTGCACGTCGCGCACGTCCTCGCGGATCACCTGCTTGTCGCGGTTGATCGCCAGCAGGCTGATGCCGCGCTCCTTGCGCAGGCGCAGATCGGCCGCACTCTTGCCGATCACGTTCGAGGTCGGTGGCACCACTGCCTCGGAAATGCCGGCACGGCTGGGGTTGAACAGGTCACCCAGGTGCTTCAGGCGCGAGGACATGCGCAGGAACTGGTTCTGCGCGAAGTCGCTGATCTGCTGGCGCGGTCCCATCGCACCGAGCACGCTGCCGACCCAGATGCGCATCTCCGCCGGCGGCGCCAGGCGGGTGTCGTTGCCGGTCTTCAGGGCCAGCAGCAGTGGCGCATCGTGCAGGGTCTCGGCCTCGCCCAGGGTCATGCCCACCAGCGGGCTCTCGGCGGTCACCACCAGCTCGAACACATCGCCTTCGATGCCATAGGTCTTGGCGAAGTAGCTCTCGGTGCGCGCCGGGGTGACCCCGTCATTGACCAGGCTTTCCTCTTCGATCAGCTTGCGGTCGCCGTAGTAGCGGAAGTACAGCAACGAAGCGATCAGCAACGCCACGCCGATCGGCAGCGGCGCGAACATGCGCAGCGGCTCGATGGTGGCCAGGCCGGAAGGCAGGTTGTTGTTGGCCGAGGCCAGCAGATCGTTCAGCAGGATCAGCGGCGAATTGCCGACCATGGTCAGCGCGCCGCCCATCACGATCGCCGCCGAGATCGGCAGCAGCAGGCGCTGCATCGTCAGCCCGGTGCGCGCCGCCAGTCGCGAGGCGACCGGCAGATACAACGCCATCACCGACGGGTTCTGCATGAAGGACGAGTTCAGGCCGGCGATGGCGGTGGTCATCATCAGCAGCCGTTGCTCGACGCCGTGGCCGCGCCGCAGCAGCCAGGCCGCCAGCCGGTTCAGGGCCCCGGTGCGGTCCAGGCCCGCACCGAGGATGGTGGTAGCGATGATGCTCATCACCGCGTTACCGGAGAAACCGCCGAAGATCTCCTCCGGCGCGATCAGGCCGGTGACACCGAGCACCACCAGCACCACCAGCGCCACCACGTCAGCGCGGATGCGCTCGAACAGGAACATCGCCATCGTGAAGCCGACCAGCCCGAGCACGAGCTTCATGTCGTTGGTCAGCGTCAGCGCGGTATCCATGTGGGGCGCGGCGTCCTCAGGCGATCGTCAGGTGCGGTCGTACAACAGGTCCCAGACGCCGTGGCCGAGCTTCTGGCCGCGGGTCTCGAAGTGCGTCTGCGGGCGCCAGTCCGGGCGCGGCACGCTGCCCCGCGGGCCGGCGCGGTTGACCAGGCCGGCGGTGGCGTCGAGCACGTCCCACATCTGCTCGGCGTAGTCTTCCCAGTCGGTCGCGCAGTGCAGGCGGCCCCCCGGGCGCAGCTTGCGCACCAGCAGTTCGGCGAATGCCGGCTGCAGCAGGCGGCGCTTGTTGTGGCGCTTCTTGTGCCACGGGTCCGGGAAGTAGATGCGCACTTCATCGAGCGCGCCGTCGGCGATCTCGTTCTGCAGCACTTCCACCGCGTCGTGGTGGTACAGGCGCACGTGGTCGGCATTGTCCTCGGCCAGCGCGTTCAGCAGCCGGCCCACGCCCGGGGCGTGCACCTCGATGCCGATGTAGTCGCGCGATGGGTCGTGCTGGGCGGCGAACCGCAGCGCGGCACCATTGCCGAAGCCGATCTCCAGCACCTTGTGTGCCGGGCGGCCGAAGGTGGCGTCCAGGTCACGCGGCTGGCCGTTGTAATCGATGCCGAAGCGCGGCCAGCGTTCGTCGAATGCGCGCTGCTGGGCGGGAGTGAAACGGCCCTGGCGCAACACGAAGCTGCGCACCTCGCGGCGGCCCTCGCTCACGGTGAAGGGCTTGGGCGGGGCCTTGGAACCGGCGCTGTCAAAAGGATTGGTCATCAGCCGATCAGCCCGTCCACCGGCGAGGAGGCGCTGGCGTAGCGCTTGCGCGGGATGCGCCCGGCCAGGAAGGCCTCGCGGCCGGCCTCGACCGCCTTGCGCATCGCGCTGGCCATCAGCACCGGGCTGCGCGCACCGGCAATGGCGGTGTTCATCAGCACGCCGTCGCAGCCCAGCTCCATCGCGATCGCCGCGTCCGACGCGGTACCCACGCCGGCATCAACGATGATCGGCACCTTGGCGTCTTCGATGATCTGCAGCAGGTTGTACTTGTTCTGGATGCCCAGGCCCGAACCGATCGGCGCGGCCAGCGGCATCACCGCAGCGCAGCCGATCTCTTCCAGGCGCTTGGCCAGGATCGGGTCGTCGGAGGTATAGACCATCACCTCGAAACCGTCCTTGACCAGCTGCTCGGCAGCCTTCAGGGTCTGCATCACGTCCGGGTAGAGGGTCTTCTGGTCGCCCAGCACTTCCAGCTTGGTCAGGTTGTGGCCGTCCAGCAGCTCACGGGCCAGGCGGCACGTACGCACCGCGTCCTCGGCGGTGTAGCAGCCGGCGGTGTTGGGCAGGATGGTGAAGCGCTCCGGCGGCAGCACGTCCAGCAGGTTCGGCTCGCCCGGGTTCTGCCCGATGTTGGTGCGGCGGATGGCCACGGTGACGATCTGGGCGCCAGCGGCCTCGGTGGCCAGGCGGGTTTCTTCCAGGTCCTTGAACTTGCCGGTGCCGGTCAGCAGCCGCGAGCCATAGGTCTTGCCGGCGATCACCAGCGAATCGGGGTAGACATGAACGTTCATGGCGCGATTATCGCTTATCCGCCTGAAGATGGGGTCACGCAATGGCGTGCCGGCCGCGGATCGGTATGGGTAGTGCCGGCCGCTGGCCGGCAAATGCAGGGTGCCTGACAGCGTCGGATTGCCGGCCAGCGGCCAGCACTGCGCGGATAGGTCTCAGCCCCCACCCAGCGCGTGCACGATCTCCACCACGTCGCCCTCGGCCAGGACGTGCTCGCCGTGGCGGCTGCGGCTGACGATTTCGCCGTTGACCTCGACCGCGACCCGGCGTTGCAGCAGCTGCTCTGCCTGCAGCAGATCGTGGAGGGTCGCCGAGGCGGGCAGGGTACGGGGTTCGCCGTTGAGCTGGATGTTCATCGCCGCATTGTCGCCTATGGCCTTCGCGGATCGGAACCCTTGCAAATTGCCTCGGCCGCCAGCCCCGGCACAGCGTTGTCCGACGCTGCCGGGCGACAATCCATGCGGCGGCGCAGCGTGAGCAAAAGGCGGCGCAGTGAAACCATTCACCGTGCGCCGGCGTACGTCCGCCGGGTCCTCAACGATATCCCCACAGGAGTTTCTTACATGCTGCTCAGCAAACGCCCGATCCGCTCCCTGATGGCGGCCGCGATCGCGCTGGCCGCGGTTCCGGCCATGGCAGGCGAATCCCCGTATTCCAAGGCCGTGTTCTTCGGCGACAGCCTGACCGATGCCGGCTATTTCCGCCCGCTGCTGCCGGCCGATGTGCGTCCGGTCACCGGCCAGTTCACCACCAACCCGGGTTGGGTGTGGGCGCAGCAGGTCGCCAACTACTATGGCCTCAATGGCGCCGCCAACGGCAACGGCCAGAGCGGTGACAACTATGCAGTCGGCGGTGCCCGCGTGTCGGTGGACGAGGCCGGTGGCCTGGGCGTGATTCCGTCGCTGAAGTCGCAAGCAACCCGCTACCTTGCCGCGAACGGTGGCAAGGCTGACGGCAACGCCCTGTACACCGTATGGGGAGGCGCCAATGATCTGTTCGCGGCCACCCGTGCGGCGGCAGGTGGCGCGTCGCAGGCCCAGGTGCAGGGCATCATCGGCGCAGCGGTCACCGACCAGATCGCGCTGGTGGGTGCGCTGAAGCAGGCCGGCGCCCAGTACGTGCTGGTACCAAACCTGCCGGATGTGGGCATCACCCCACAGTTCCGCGGCCCCAATGCCGCCGCCGCCACCGCACTGTCGGCCGGCTACAACAAGGCCCTGTACGGTGGCCTGAAGCAGGCGGGCATCGAGTTCATTCCGCTCGATACCTTCAGCATCCTGCGTGAAGTGACCGCCAACCCGGGCATGTACGGTTTCACCAACGTCACCAGCACCGCCTGCAAGATCGATCCGGCCAACTCGACGCAGAGCATCCTGACCTGCAACCCGACCAGCTACGTCAGCCCGGATGCGGCCAACACCTACCTGTTCGCCGATGGCGTGCACCCGACCACCGCCGGCCATCAGCTGCTGGGCCAGTACGCAGTCTCGGTGCTGGAAGCGCCGCGCCTGCAGCAGGTGCTGAGCCACTCGGCGCAGACCATCGGCCGCTCGCGCGCCGATCAGGTCAGCATGCACCTGGGCGGTCGTCCGGCTGACGGCCTGTCCTGGTGGGGTGGCGTGCGGGGCGACCTGCAGCGCTACGACCACGCCGACCTGTACGACGGGCTGGCCCCGGCCGGCCTGTTCGGTATCGACTGGGCACGCGACGGCATGGTGTTCGGCGGCTTCGCCGGTTTCGGTCGCCTCAACGCCGACTTCGGCAACAACCGCGGCGACTTCACCCAGAAGGACACCTCGGCCGGTCTGTTCGCTGGCTGGTACGGCGACCGCATCTGGGTGAACGGTCAGGTCAGCTACACCTGGCTGTCCTATGACGTGAACCGCAAGGTCCAGCTGGGCCCGGCCACCCGTGAGCATGGTGGTTCGCCGGACGGCAGCAACCTGACCGCCGCCCTGAACGCCGGTTACGAGTTCGGCACCGAAGGCGGCTTCCGCCACGGCCCGATCGCTTCGGTGATCTGGCAGAAGGTGAAGATCGACGGTTACACCGAAAGCGCCGCGGCCGGCACCCTGGCCACTGCACTGGGCTATGACCGCCAGAACGTCGATTCGACCGTCGGCCGCATCGGCTGGCAGGCCCGCTTCGATGGCGGCACCCTCAAGCCGTATGCGCAGGTGACCTACGACCACGAGTTCGAGGACACCAAGCAGGCCAGCGCCTGGCTGCAGACCCTGCCGGAACTGGGCAGCTACCGCGTGCCGGGCCTGAAGTTCGACAAGAACTACGCCACCGTCGTGCTGGGTGCCCGCACCGAACTGTTCGGCCTGCAGAGCAACTTCGGCCTGAGCGCGTCGACCGGCCAGAAGCGCGCGCAGGACGCCACCCTGTTCGCCAACTTCAGCGGCACGTTCTAAGCAGCAACCGCCGGGGTCGGATCCCTTTCCGCAAGGAAAGGGCTCTGACCCCTCGCGGATGCGGTAGCCGCCATTGCGCAACACCGGGCCAACCGCATAGACTTTCACCGCGCACTGCGGGCGTAGCTCAATGGTAGAGCTGTAGCTTCCCAAGCTACTGACGTGGGTTCGATTCCCATCGCCCGCTCCATGTCTCACAAGGGTTTGCGGCACATTTAGGCGCTCCGCAATCTCCGGACCGCTCCGCAATTCAGCGCGTGGGAGTGGCCTTCGAGCCTCTCTTCTTCCGCACATAGATTTCGGTCGTGGTGACCGATGAATGCCCCAGCTGGGCTTGCGCCTCGCGAATGTCCTTTGCCGAATCGGCCTTGTCCGTACCCGCCTTGGCGCGGAGATCCCGGAACTGGAATTCCCCTTTTGCAATACCCGCCGCCTCCCTGGCCTTGTCGAACCGGTAGCGGAGCGCCGCCCGACCGAGGGCCAGGCCGTCATCGTCCACGATCAGCCGCGTGCTGTAGACCTTCTCTCGCCCGTTCGGGCACTTCTCCCCCTTACGCTTTGCAATGCGCTCGAGCAGTGCAGCCAGCTCGCCCGTGATCTCCATGGTGACGCGGTTGCTGGTCTTCGACTGCTGGATGATGAGGCCGCGCGCTGTGACCTGGCGCACGTCCATGGACCACACGTCGCCGACGCGCTGGCCGGTCAGATAGGCCAGGTCCATGGCGTCGCGCAGAGCTGCGTCGGCGTGTGCATAGACGGCCCGGAAAGAGTCATCGTCCACGTACACGTCCCGACCGGCTTCCTTGTTGCGCCGAATACCCTCGCATGGGTTGGGTAGATCGGTAATACCTTTGCCGCGCGCCCAGTTCCAGATATGCGAGAACAGCGACACCTCTCGGTTCGCGATCACTTTCGCCTTCCGCCAATCCAGATACTGCCGGATGTTGATCGGGCGGATGGCTTCAAACGGCGCCGGCGGCGCGTCGAAGTAGCTCAGCAGCGCGGTGATGCAGCGATTGTTGAGGCGCTGGGTGGTGACGGCCTTGGTAGGAACCACCTCGGCGCGGTAGCGATCGGCAACGTGCCGGAAGGTCACGACGGCCGCTGCGGGGATCGTGCTCGCGTGTTCGATCTCGGCCCATCGCTTGATGGCCACGCCGTAGTCGCTGCCGAGGGGTGTTTCGCGCCTCGGCTTACCGCCGTGGTCATAGTAGTAATGGGTCACGCCCGATTTCTGCTTGCGTGGCCTGAACCGGGGGATTGCCCCCGGCTTACTCGGTTTCCGTCCCATTTCAAGCGACCTTGCTGGAAGTCCATGTCGGCGGCGCCTTTGGTGCATGCGCCGTTCCCTCAACGCTGGAGCGCAGCACGACCGGCCAGTCGTGCGCGTCCAGGTAGTGCTTGATCCCGTTCTTGCGGAGAAATGCCGCCTGGCGCGCGCGCTGTGGCGTGCGGCACAGGCCGGTGATCTCGTCCCGCGACAAGTACATGTCAGATGGCACTGGCCACCTTCCCTCCGCCTGCCATCACCAGGCGCATCTGTACGACGTTGTCGGCAACAGCTGCCGGCGACGGTGCCCGCACGCTGCGCGCCGGACGGTTGAGCCGGCGCCATGCTGCGATGGCCTTGTCGGGGTCGGCATGCTTGCTGGTCGATCTGCAGGCGCACTCGACCAGGTGGCCACCGCCGGCGGAGGCGCAGCGCTTGTCGTGGATGTGGCGCGCGCGGTGGCCGGCGGCGCAATTCGGCAACCCTTCCGGGTGGCTGATATGTTCCTGGGTCATGGCTTCTTGCACTCCTCGATGTGGGCCTGGAGCTTTTCCAGGAGGAAGGCGGCTTGGGCTGCACGGTGGCGGCGGTCGTAGGCGTTGAGGTTGGGCGGCGCGTCCCTGAGCCACTCCAGTGGCTCGACCAACCATTTCGGATCGAACGGGAGCAGGGTTCGCGGATCGACCTTCTTGACCAGCGGGGAACAATCGGGGCCGGCCCAGTCCTCGGGATCGCCGCACCTGGTGCACACGCCTGCCTTGAACGCGTGGTCGCGCTCCGGCTGGATGACGCGCGGGGTTTCCCACAGAGCGCGCACGACCCAGCCGCGCTTCGCGGCGTGATAGAAGTGCTCAGGGGTGGCAGTCACCCAGCACCCGGGCCCCACGTCGTTTTTGTTGCGGTACTCCCAGCGCACGGGCGGTTGCGAGTACAGCTCCTGCAGGAGGGTGTCGCTCCACTCGCGAACCTGGTCGGCAGAGATTGGCGCGCCGGCGGCGCCCAGGCGGCGCATGGTGGTGACGACCGCTGCGACAGGCGACGATGCCTTGGTGGCCTCGACAACGGTTGCCGGGGAAACGGGAAGGTCTGCGGTCATGCCGTTGCCTCCTGTGCGGCGTGGATCTGCTGTCCGATCCACTGGATTACGGGAATGGCGAAGCTATTGCCGAGCAACCGGTAGCGTGGTCCGTCGGCCATCAGGGGACCGCCATCCATTCCGCCTGAGTGGCGCTGCAGGTAGTCGGCATAGTGCGAATCAGGCTCGTTCTTCCGTTGCTTGCGGGGCTTGCCAAGCTTCGGCACCAGGGTCCAGTCATCCGGCGCGCCCTGTAGGCGTTCGCACTCGCGTGGGGTGAGACGGCGCACCTGGTTGGGCATGTATCCAACAGCCTGGACCTCGGCGCGCGCCTCAATCGTGTATGCGTGCTCGGATTGCACGCCGACACCGTCCGGGCCGCTGGCCGGGTTTAAACGCGTAGCGCCTGCCTGGATCGCGTAAGCAACGGCCACCTGTCCGCCTGCGTTTGCGTGGCTGCCCTGATGTCCCATCGTGCGCAAAGTGTGAGCCACATGTTCGCTCACGCTTCTAGCGGGGTCACTATCCTTGCATCCGAACGCCAGATAGGTTGTTTGCTTCATTCCTGGCTGCGCGGCGAGAGCTCCCGCCACGGCTACCTCGCGAACTTCGTCGCGTTGGTTCTGCGTAAAGGCAACTGGCACCAATGGCGTACCACGCCCAGTCCCGTCCTCACTTGCGTCAAAGCCCTCAGCACGCAGGGTATGCGCCACTGCCGGGATCAACAGGCCAGCGTGCGCGTCCTGTTGGGTCGCGCTGCCAGCGCCCTTCGGATGGGCGCTCAACGTCCCAGCGACTAAGCCGCCTTGGCACTCGAAGTCGGTTCCGAGACCGCCGCCTCCTTGAGTGCGCGCGCTAAGGGTGCCGGTAACGCTTTCCCCCGTGTCGCGGCGCGGCGCAGAATTCCCGCGCAGGCCGTCGCGCTCAAGAAGTACCGGGGGTCTATCGGACCAGTTTCCAGTATCGAGGACAGCGAACACGCGACGGCGCCGCTGCGCCACTCCGAACCACTGCGCGTCAAGCACGGACCATTCGACCAGGCCGTTGTCACCCAGCGCAACGCCTTCGGATCCCCAGCCACCTGCGGGGACAGGGAGCTCGGATCCTGCCATTGCACCAACCACGACAGCAAAGTCTCGCCCCTGGTTGCTGCTGAAGGCCCCTGGGACGTTCTCCCACACGAGCCAGCGTGCTCCGCAAAAATGTCGAGCTGCATTGAAGATCCTCATCTGATGGTGGAAAAGGCTGGAGCGAGCCCCAGCGAGGCCGGCGCGACGGCCCGCGATGGACAAGTCCTGGCAGGGACTGCCGCCGATCAGAACGTCGAACGCGCCAAGAGCTGCGACTTGTTCCTCGGTGATCTCTGTGACGCTTCCGAGGTTCGGCACATGGGACAAGCGGTGGCGCAGCAGTGCGCATGCAGCCGGTTCGATCTCGGCGACGCCAACGCACGTCCACCCCAGCGGAGCCCACGCAAGGTGAGCCGCTTCCATGCCGGAGAAAAGGGACAGATACTTCAATGGATACCTCGTAGTAGGTACGTGTCACAATGCGCGAAATTTGTGGACCAGGAATCCAAATGGACCTTCTGAGAAGCCGCGTTCTAGTGAGCATCGTTTCGGCAGGCATTGGTGCAGGTTTGGTAATGCTTGTGCTCGGGGTGCCAAGGCTCTGGACGGCGGAGGCAGCTGGCTGGGCGTCCGCAGTTGCGACAACCGGAGCCGCTTTCGTTGCGCTCTATGTCGGCTTGCTTCCGTCTCGGCAGTCGGCAAAAGCACGTCAGAAAATCGCAGATAGTGTCTTGAAGCTCTTGGTTGCGGAGGCGACGGAACAGTCGTTCTACGTCAGCTGCTCCGTCGCATATCTGAGCAGGAGTGACGTCATCGGTGCAGGCTTTAACCATGCGAGGAAGTTCGCTGAGCGAATGGACGCAGAGCCATTTAAGGAAGCGCTCCCGTACTTCGATGCGCTGCCACCTGAAATCGTCGAACTGATTACGATTGCAATTGTCACCATTCAACGAAACACACGTCTCATATCGGCAACGCCCGAGTCCGCTGCTACGGCAACGCTGGGAAGTGAGACCCTCACCATGGCCAAAAGTCTCAAAAAGGTCATGGACTCGCTTGACGATTTTCGGCGCGCAGCAGGTCACATCATTGGCCAACCGCCCAAAGACCACCCAGATCGAGTCTCGAACCTGGTAGACGCGTGGGCGGCCGCCGCCCGCACTTTCGTGGATTTGCAAGTCAAATCGTAGAAGTGCGTCGCGAGCGGTCCCGGAGGCGCAAGTCCCGGCCAGCGCTTTGTTCGGCGCGGCTACATCCGAACTGGCCACACCGCACGGCGATCGGCCGCTCACAGTCGCGTCTCCTGGGCGCGCGCAGGGGCTGAGCTGTGCGCGGCGAGGTGTTCCCAGCGTTCCGCTTCGCCCACGTAGTACGCGTGGCGTTCCTGCCTGACGGTGGCGGTGAACTGCACGTCGTGCAGTGCACGCTCTGCTGCGGCGCGGTTGGCCGCTGCCATGCGGGCTGGGTCGTGATCGAAGATGTCGAGCTGGTTACGCACGCTGGACTCCTGGAATGGGTTGCCGGCTGCTGGAACCCGGCCGGCGCGGGTTCCCTGCGCTACAGGGGGAGAGCGCAGGGCAGGGGGTCAGTGGGTGTCGTCGGCGGGCAGCGGTGTGGGCGCTCTCTCTGCCGCGCGCTGGCGCATCTCGTCGCGGAACGCGGGCCAGTTGCGCCGCAGGTCGCGCACGCCGCACCAGGTGAAGAAGACAACGCCAGCACCAAAGGGTGGGAGGAGGGAGCCGGCACCGGTGTAGATGGCGCGCGCGAGCAGCGCCAGCAGCAGGCCGACGACGACGGCGCAGTAGAAGGGCAGGGCCAGGTGGCGCATTAGGCTGCTCCGCTTTGTGCGCGCGCTGCGCGGCGAGCCGCAGCGACAGCCCCGGCTGCGCTCTTGCCCTGCCGCAGGACGGCATTGGCGGCGATGCTGGAGGCGATGACGACCTGGTAGGGGAGGAGGCCCCAGCGGCGCCCGGCGCGGGCGACGATGCCGGCGGCTGCAGCGGCGCGCTGAGCGTTGGAGTGGTGGGCGAGGGCGGCGCTCATGCGGCTTCGCCCTGGAGCGCAGCGCGGAGCTGCTTGGCTGCCGCCTGCAGCTGATGAGCGTGCTGTTCCGCTTCGTCGGCGGTGAGGTGCAGGCGGGCAGCGCCCATGTCTGCGATGACGCGTTCGCTGACGTGGTCAGCGGTGACTTTTATCTCTGCCGATCGGCAGCCCAAGGAAAGGGTGGCCATGCGTGATCTCCTGCGCCCGGCCCCGGGATGGGGTGGTGTTGGGCGACTGGAGGCAACGTTAGCTGCGCACTAATCGTTAGTCAACAGCTATCAGCTAACAATTTTATGAACGGGGCTGGTTCGCGTGCGACCACCCCTGATACGGCTGAGCAAGGCTAGGACACTAGTGTTCTAGGCACTTGTTCGTAATGGCTACGTAACTGTCAGCTGACGGAGCCTATCGAATGCTTGACCGTAGTGTGTATCGTGTGTATAGTTCACCACATGAAGAGCGCGGACCTAATCAAACTACTTGAAGCCAACGGATGGACGAAAAGTCGAAGCCGTGGCTCGCATCATGTTTATGTGCATGGACTCAATCCGAACATCATCACTGTTCCCCATCCCAAGAAAGATCTTGGAGTTGGTTTGGTGAACAACCTGAAGAAGCTTGCTGGATTGAAATAGTAGGACTGGATGTTTCGCGTTGTATGGATGAGAAGGTAGGAGAAGGTATATGCGTTATCCCATCATGATTGAAGCTGGAAACGAGAACACCGCTTGGAGCGTTGTTGTTCCGGATCTTCCTGGCTGCTATTCGGCTGGTGATACGTTGGACGAAGCAATGGCTGCTGCAGAAGAAGCTGCAGCAGCATGGATAGATGCGGCTTTAGATGCAGGTAGAGTCATACCTCGTCCCTCATCTGTTCAAGATGCTTTGGACAAAGGAGATTTCAGTGGCTGGATGGTTAGCTGTGTAACGATCGATCCTGCACTTTTAGACGACACCATTGAGAGGGTCAACATCAGCATTCCGAAGAGAGTTCTGATGAGAATCGATGCCAAGGCTAAAGAAGCCGGCGAGTCGAGATCTGGATATATCTCTCACTTGGCAGTTGGTTGATAGTTGTTCTAGAAAAAAGCCCCGCTATAGCGGGGCTTTTTTCGTTGTGTCCCAAATTGGGACGGTAGTGAGAACGCTCCCGCTGCTTAGAACTTCCGCAGCCCTGCGTGGATCAGCGCCTTCCCCAGGATGCTCACATCGCCAGGATCCGGCCTATAGGCCGGGAAGTCGGTGTTGACGCTTACGACGTAGAGACCGTCGCCGCGCTTCTGCAGCATCTTGATCTGCGTCTCGCCACCGATGTTGATCAGGTAGTAGTCATCGCCGTCGAAGTAGTCGCAGCTCGTGTCGATCCAGACAATGTCGCCGTCTTCGAGCTTGGGTTTCATCGACGGCCCACGGCCGGTGATGATCTGGATCCGGCCTGGCTTGGGTAGGTAACCGAGCTTCCTACGGACTTCCCATTCTGCGACCTCGATGGTCTTCACCACCTCTGGGTAGTCCTGGTTGACCATCCCTGCGCCCATTCCCGCACCCCCTTCAAACAAGTCGAAGCGAACATAGCCGGGGGGCGTCTCATTCTCCGGGATTGGTGAGACAGAAACCTCTCCGTCCTCACTCCACTGGGGCCGGTCCATCCAGCCGTGGTCCTTCCCTAATGCGGTGCTGATCTTCTTGGCCACATCGTCGCCGATGTACTTCCCGCCGAGCAGCTGGGAGACGTAGGACGCAGACAAGAACCCGCCCAACTGCGCGCCTTGGTCCCGGCGTCCCTTGATCCCCTTCATTTCAAGGGCCTCGATCAGGTGGCGAAAGTTGCGGCTGCGGATCTCTCGAATGTCCATCGCGGCAGGTTAGCTGGTAACTAATCGAATTCGTGCAGCTGCCAGCTTGCAATAAGCCGTTAGCTGTGGACTAATAGATGCCATGGACATGTCAGCCCTCGATAGAGCAGTTCAGTCGGCAGGGAGCCAGCAGGCTCTTGCTCAGCTTCTCGGCATCAAACCGCCGTCGGTATCCGGCTGGTACGACCGCTGTCGCGTTCCCGCAGAACGTTGCATCGCAATCGAGCTGGCCACTGGCGTCTCCCGCCACCAGCTCCGCCCTGACGTCTTTGGGCCAGATCCTGCGGAATCCCAGACCGAAGCAGTCGCGCAGCTGCGCGCAGAAATCGATAGCCGCATGAGCAAGCGCGCGCTGCGCGCCAAGCTCGGTATGGATAGCGACAAGCACCTGGCCACCCTGCTGCAGCTTCCCGTGGAAGAGGTAGAGGCGTGGCCGGAAGAGGGCGTCCTGCCCGCGCTGCCGCAGATCCAGCGTCTGCTCGGTGTTGAGACACAGGCCGCTGCTGAGCCCGCGAACGAGGATCCCGACGCGAATCGCATCGCCCCGGTCGACACCGCTTGAAAGGCCGTCCCTGGCCGTCGTCCCTGACTTGTTGATCTCCATGGCGCCCATCGTGCGCCACCCGGGCCCAGCCCGAAACCTTGAAACACAGCCTTCCCCAAGGTGACCCATGACCTGCCGCACATCCGCTCTCAACTGGCTCGACGTTCTCTACAACTCCGTGCGCAAGACGCCGGGTGGTGTCGTGGACGCGGCCGCTTTCCTGGCCGACCGCCGCGGCAAATCCATGCACCCGGAGACTCTGCGCGCGAAGTTGCGCGGGTTGGAGGGTGAGTCGGTGACGATGGAGATTGCCGAACTGCTGACCGAGTGGATGCAGGAGAAGGCAGGCGGCAGCGATTACGCCCTGGACTGGATGCAGGCGCTGGCCGGGCAGTTCGGCATGGCCGTCGCCACGGTTCCGCCGCCACCGGAGGGTGGTTGGTCGGACGAGATCGGCGCCATTCAGACGAAGCTGCTGGAGATCACCACGCGGGTGGGACGCCTGTCGGGCACTGCGGTGGATGCGATGGCCGACCGACATATCGACAGCGACGAAGCCAAGCTGATGGTGGAAGAGGCCAACTCGCTGATCACCATGGCGCACCGGCTGATCCGCAACGTGTCGCGCGCTGCAGCAAAGGGGAGGGCGCGTCGATGAACCACCCGGCCCGCTCCACCGATCCACAGTCCAGTCACATCGCCGCCGCCGCGCTCGCTGAAAGCGGCGCGCTGCGTTTCCAGCACGCCAAGACCGAGGCTGCGGTGATCCGCCACCCTGGCCAGAGCAGCCTGCACCTGTCGACGCTGACTGGCCTTGACCGCCACATGTTGGGTCGCCGACTGCCTGAGTTGGCCCGCGAGGGCCGCATTTGGCGCGGCCCGACCGCGCCGTGCGCCACCACCGGCAAGCCCGCATGCACCTGGTGGCCGGTTGCGCCGGGCGAGAACCTGACGCTGGGGCTCTGACATGTCGACCATCATCATGTCGCAGTGCTGGCCGCTGCAGGGCCTGAGCGTCACGCAGAAGGCTGTGTTGATCTCGCTGGCTGATCAGGCGAACGACGACGGCGTGTGCTGGCCGGCGGTGGGCACCATCGCCGCGCGCTGCTGCATGTCGGCGCGCGCTGTGCGTACGGCAATGGATCATCTGGAGGCCGTCGGCCTGCTGACCCGTGACCGCCGGTTCAACAGCAGCACGGTCTACAAGGTCACCCCGGCCAACTTCGACAAGGCCGCTGCGCCGTCGAAGGCTGGCCGCAAGTCAGGAAAAGCCGGTACTGCACCGGGCGCAGGGGCTGCGCCCCATGCAGGGGGTGCGCCCGCTGCAGGAGGGGATGCGCCCCATGCAGGGGGGGATGCACCGGGCGCAGGTCTAGGGGTGCGCCCCGTGCCGCCTAACCGTCATATAACCCTCAATGAACCGTCAGGAGAACCGTCATTTCCGGCGGGCCTGCCGGCCGCGCCGCTGGCGGTGGATTCCGAAGCCGACCTGCAGGCAGCGTGCCGTGCCACCTGGGCGGCTTACGCCAGCGCCTACCGTGACCGCCACGGTGTGGCACCGGTGCGCAACGCCAAGGTGAACAGCAACGTCCGGCAAATCGTGCAGCGCCTCGGCCACAGCGAGGCCCCGCTGGTGGCCGCGTGGTTCCTGACCGTCAACGAGCGCTACGTGGTGCAGAACATGCACGACCTGGGCGCGCTGCTGGCGAAGTGCGAGGCATACCGCACGCAGTGGGCCACCGGTCGGCAGGTGACCGAGGAGGCCGCGCGGCAGACCGACAAGACGCAGACCAATCTGAGCGCCGCCGACGCGGCCAAGGCTCTGCTGGCACAGCGGAGGGCGGCACATGCTGGGTAATCAGGAGCAGGATCGGCTGGTCGATCTGCTGGTGGCGACCGCCGAGGTGATTGGCGACCAGCTCAGCCCGAACGCCGCCGCCTACATGGTTTCGGATCTGGCGCAGTACCCGCTGCCGATGCTGGAGCGCGCGCTGGCGTCGTGCCGCCGGGAGCTGAAGGCGCGGCTTTCGCTGGCGGCGATCCTTGAACGCATCGAGGACGGCCACCCGGCACCGAATGAAGCATGGGCCAACGCGATCCGCGCCGCAGACGAAGGTGCGACCGTTGTGTGGACTGAGCAGACCCGCGATGCGTGGGCGGCGGCGCTGCCGCTGGTGCAGGCGGGCGACAAGATCGCTGCCCGGCCGGCATTCCTGGAGGTCTACACCCGGTTGGTGAAGGAAGCGCGCGCTGCACACCGCACGGCCACCTACCAGCTGTCCCTCGGCGGCGACGTGTCCGGTCGGGACAGCGTACTGCGGGAAGCGGTGGCCGCTGGCCAGCTGTCGAAGGAACAGGTGGAGGAGTACCTGGCCCTTCCGCCCGCCACCCCGGCCTTCGACCCGGTGGCGCTGCTGACCGGAACGGTTGAGGCATCGCCGACAGCGGACGACCGAACCCGTGCGCACCTGGCCGAGATCGTGGCGCTGCTGGAGGGCAAAGCCGCATGAGCCCCGACCACTTCAACGTCGAAGTGCGCCCTGTGAGCGAGCCGGTGGCCGAGGCGGGCTGGTATCTGGCCTACGGCTACGGGATCAAGCCGCTGGTGGTCTACGCGACGCGCGGGATGACTGTCTGGCGCGACGGCGTGCGGCGGATCCCGATCACCCGCTATGCGGGCCCGATCCCGGAGCTGCGCTGATGTGGTCGAACGCACCGCCGCCGACCAGGGAAGAAGCGGCCCGGATCAAGCTGGCCAAGACGGGACCGTGCATGGCCTGCCTGGCGCTGCAGATGCAGCAGCTACTGGAGCCGGAGCTGGTGGTTTACGGCTGCGACTACAACCACGCCAAGAGCGGAAACCTGCGGCGCGGTCACATGTTCGGCTACGCGCTCTGCAAATGGCACCACCAGCGCTACCCGATGGAGGGGAACACATTCGCGACGATGCGCCAGATCTACGGCCCGAGCCTGATGGATGGCTCGCGGACCTTCCACGAGACGTACGGCTCCGACGACGAGCTGATTGCAAACCAGACCTACATCAACGAACTGAGGGCGGCAGCATGAAGAAGACGAAGGCCGTCGCGCCGAGGATCAACCCCCAGCGTGCGGCCCGCGAGCGGCGGATGGACCACAACACGGTGTCCCGGCCCAAGCGAGCCAAGGCACGTGTGCTCGCCGATGGCCCGGCCGAGACGGTGGAGCAGTTCGAGGCACGCGGCGGGCAGGTGCAGCGCCTGACGGCCAGCTGGGACCGTGCGGCGTGACAGGTGCCGCAATGGAAGACAACCAAGCGCGATCGCGCGCTGTACGAGCAAACCACCAAGGGGAAGGCGCATGGGAATGAACGAGGCACGCGAACTGCTGTCGAGCCGGACGGGGCCGAGGGCATTGAGCTTCGACGGAAGCATCGGTGGACCGAGCACTGAGGAAATCTTGGCCGCCTTGGCGTACGTGCCGGCCGGCCTTGGTCGCGAACTACTGGAGGCCCTGTGGTGGCCGGAGAGTGGTCAGCGGAGGCGCGAGCAGCTGCGCCAGGCCGTAATCGCTTTGGTGGCACCGGAGTTCACCCGCCAGATGCATGCCCTGGCCGACGCCCGCACCGAGTTCGGCATCGCCAAGGCCAGCATAGGCTGGTGCGGCGGGATGGTCACCGATGCACAGCGACGCGAGCTGCGCCGCGCGGAGGCTGCGCTGGATGACGCGCGCGCTGCGGCATGGCCGAACAACACGATGGAGCAGCTTGGGGTTCTAGCTGGGGCGGTGATCGCGGAGATGGTCGGTGCATGCGAGTGCGATCGATGCGGCGGCAGGAGGGTTGTTCCAGATCCGGCAGGCGCAGGTGTAGTGAACTGCGGAGATTGCGGCGGAAGTGGCTGCGAACCTCTCAGTGGCCGAAAGCGAGCTGGCGCCATCGGTGCGGATTGGTCGGCATATAGCCGGTTCTGGCGGCCGGTCTATGAGTGGATGCTTGCCAACTTCCGCGCGGCCGAGGCGCGCGCTGCAAGACAGTTCAGCAAGGCACTCACGATGACGGCCTAACGATGACTTCCTAGGTCATCGAAAAAGGCGGCATTCTTGCCATCATCCAATCGCAAGCCCCGGCCCAGCCGGGGCTTTCCTTGCTGGCAGCTTTCTACCGACACTGCTCCCGCCTGATCACTTTCTTGCTAGGTAGTCGCCGTTAGGACGGGTCACGGGAGTCTCAGGCTTCTGTCGATGGATGCGCGCCCTTGGCGCTATCCCTGACTTCGACGCCCTTGCGTTTATTCTCAGGGAGTTTGAGGTAAAGAGCCTCAATCTCCTTGGGGCGAGTGATCCGATCCTCAACGATCAGATTGAGCATGGAGAACAGCGAGTTCACCAGTTCAGGTCCATCCTCATCTGAGATCTCACCAGGATGCACGGATTCGTTGCCCACCACTCGGCAGAGATCGAGCGCTTGCTGGATTCGCACCGGGAGTCCTTTCGACACAAGGCTGGCGATGTCAGCGTTAATGTTCGAACCTCTCTCTCCCAAGAAGGGCATTAGCTTCTGTAGCGCTAAGCGTAAGAGAGCAGCGGCAGCTCGGTATGAGCTGCTAGCAATCTCTGCAGCCTCTCGGTAGATAGCCGCCACCTCTTGCGGCATATCCGCATGCGGTGGTGCCGCCGTTGAAGCTTGGGGGTGAACGATCCTTGGTCGACCGTCGGTATTCAGCCAGTAGGAAACACGATCACAGTGATCACACCGAACTATGAAAGCGGATGAAGCCTTGTATCCGATATTTTCCGAATAATAGAGCTGATATCTATTCTGCTTTGCGTAGGCATTGCAGTGGGGGCAGTTGAATGCGGTAGCAGTAAAGTCTGGCGCAACGTACCTGTTACTCATTTCCATGGCTCCTCGGGTTGCTCCCCCAAGCATAAAGCGGCTGATTGAAATCGGCATCCAGACTTGCTGTTCAGATCTGGAGCTAGACCCAACTTGTAGCCCCGGTCCAGCCGGGGCTTTTTCTTTCCGGAGAAGCTATGGCGCAAATCACTCCCCAACAGGCTGGCGGCGTGAACGTCGTGGCCTTCCTCGACATGCTGGCGTGGTCCGAAGGGACCGACAACGGCAAGCAGCCGACTAAAGACCGTGGCTACGACGTGATCGTCAGCGGTCAGCTGTTCAAGGGCTACGCCGATCATCCGCGAGTCCTGGTGGCACTGCCTAAGCTGGGTATCCAGTCCACTGCAGCCGGCCGCTACCAGCTGCTGCGCCGCTACTACGACGCCTACAGGAAGACGCTCGGCCTGACGGACTTCTCGCCTCTGAGCCAGGACCTGATTGCGCTGCAGCAGATCCGGGAGCGCCGCGCGCTGCCGCTGATCCAGGCGGGCAAGATCGAGGAAGCCATCAAGGCCGTCCGCAAGATCTGGGCGAGCTTGCCCGGCGCGGGCTACGGCCAGCACGAACACAAGCTTGCCGACCTGTTGGCCGTGTACCGCAAGGCCGGCGGGACGGTGGCGCCATGATCGGGGTCGACGTGGATTGGCAGGCAATCGGCACCGCCGTCGGCGGCCTGATGGTTGGGGCGGGCGGTGTGGCGCTGTGGTGGCGCAAGCAGTTCGTAGAGACAGCCAGAGACGGGGCCGAGGTCAACGTGATCCAGCTGATGCGCGAGGAAGTGACCCGGCTGGGCGAAAGGGTTGGCCGCATGGAGGCCAGGGAACTGCGCCTGATCCGCCACATCTACCGGCTGGAAGGGTTGATGCGCGCGGCCGGCTTGGAGCCGCCGCCGTTTGACCCGGACAGCGACACCATCAGGGCAGGAGAGTCCGAATGAACCGGATCACCATCGCGGTTGCTGCCTTCGTCCTGTGGTCAGGCGCAATGTTCGGTGCTGGCTGGGCGTGGCGTGGCGACCGGGCCGATGCCAGCGACGCCACCCTGCGCGCCGCCGGCGCATCGGCAGTCGCCGACCAGGTGAACCAGACCCGTGCCACTGAGCAGAGCAAGGCTCTGCAGCTGGCCGACATTGGAGCTAAGCATGAAGAAGACCGTACTGCGGCCGCGACCGTCCCCGCTGCTGTTGTGGCTGACCTGCGCGCTGGGCGTCTCCAGTTGCGCGACGACCTCGCCACCTGCCACACCGCTCGCCTGTCCGAAGCTGCCGCCGGCGCCGCCGAACGTGATGCGCGAGCCGAATTACGTCCAGAGGTTGTCGGAGCTGCTGTTCAGATCGTCACCGACGCCGACGACCAGCTCCGAGCATGCCAAGCAGTGATCCGGGTGGATCGCGATCAGCACTGACCGAAATCTGGAGTCAACTTTTATCTGAGGGCCGCCTTGAGCGGCCCTCTGCCGTTTTGGTGCCTCGGATAGGCCGTTGCACCGACTACCGCCGCAAAGGCAACAACTAAGGAGCAATTCAATGAGCAAGAACGAACACAAGGACGACTACATGATGCAGCGCGCAGGCGGTGGCACGATCGATCAGCCGATGGACGATAGTGGCTGGCAGGTCAGCGGCAGCGTCGTGAACGAAAATGGGCGCCCCGTGGGTGCGAGCTTCACCGGCAACATCGACGGCACCGCCGTCAGCGGTGAGGTAAAGACGGGCAATGCGCAGGTCAAGGTGGGCGAGAACGACTCGTTCCTGAATCTGAAGTACCAGAACGAACGCGTCACTGGTACGGTCGGCTACGGCGTGGGTAACGAAGAGGCCCGACTGACCGGCACCTTCGACAGCAACGGCAAGCTGTCTGGCTCCGCCAAGGTCCAGTTCAAGAACACCGCGATCGACATCTCCCCTGCAAGTGCCGGCATCACGTATGACTTCGGCGGTGGTTGGTCCGGAAGCGTCCGACAGGAGTTCGGCGGTGGCATGGGAATCCAGTTCTCCGGCGGCTCGTCCTTTGGTGGTGGCAGCAGCTTCAGCCTGAGCCTGGGCGCTTCGGGGGGCGGTGGCGGCTCGTGGGGCGTGAATGCCAAGTTCCAGCTGATCGTGCTGACGAACTAAGGCCAGGCCCGGCCAGCGAAAGCGCTGGCCGGGCATCTACTTCTTGGCGTGTCCAAGCGCCTCAGCAATGCAGGTGACAGATTCCGAGGTGCTTCGTCGATGGGACGAATTAACGGGGTGGAGCGCCGCATGCTGGCGCTTGGCCGGCTGAAGACCGGCGAGATGAACAAGACCGAGGCTGCGTATGCCGCGCGGCTGCGTGCGCTGCAGGCTGCGGGCGAGGTCCAGTGGCACCGGTTCGAGGGCATGAAGCTGCGCCTGGCCGACAACACGTTCTACACCCCGGACTTTGCGGTCATGGCTGCCGATGGCGTCATGGAGTGCCACGAGGTGAAGGGGCACTGGCAGGACGATGCCAGGGCCAAGATCAAGATTGCCGCGGCCATGTACCCGTTCCGCTTCATTGCGGTGAAGGTCAGGCCCAAGCGCGACGGCGGTGGCTGGGAAGTGGAGGAGTTCTGATGCTCGCGACAGTGACTGCATCGGTCCGCTTGCGCTGGTGGCTGCGGTGGTATCTGGCTGCCGTGGTGTGGTTTGCCCGGGCCACGGGCATGGAACCGGACTGGGATCGGGTCGAGTGGTGGATACGCCGCGGCCTGGTGCTGCGAACGACGAGGGTTGGTGATGGACGCTGCACGGATTGAAGAGGTGGCGCGCGCTGCGGCTGTCACGGCCCTGGCGGGGCTGATTGAGAGCAGCGCCGACAGCCGTATCGACCGACTGGTCGGGATCATCGAGCAGCAGGGCAAGCAGATCGCCGAGCTGGCGATGCACGTTGGCCTGCTGGTGCAGGCCGTGGCGCAGCTGCTGGGCGAGGAGGCCGGAACGCCGGTGCATGACGAAGGTGCCGAGCCGGAGCGAGTCGACCTGGACGGGAAGCCTTACTGATGCCAACCCGGCCACCCCAGCACCGTGCGGCCGGCTGGCGCCCCTACAAAGAGACCACCGCCCAGGTCCGCAAGAGGCAGGCGCGCCGCGCGCTGCCCACCAACTGCTCGCTGTGGCGCCGGCTCCGTGCGGTGGTGCTGGCTCGTGAACCGCTGTGCAGATGCTGCGCTGGGCAGGGCAGGGTGCGGCCGGCCACCGAGGTCGACCACATCGACGGAGACGACAGCAACAACGCCGACAGCAACCTGCAGCCGCTGTGCCGACCGTGCCATAGCGCCAAGACGGCGCGGGAGAACGGCGGGTTCGGCAGGGATGCCCGCCCACACGGCGGAGCTGGACGAGCGGCGAGTTATCCACCGAAAGCTGAACAAAATGGGAGGGGGGAGGGTCAAAGTTGAGGGCCTTCCTCGCCCGATACGCGCGCCCCCCTTTCTTCTCGCGTCCGCAGAATTTGAATTTCAGAAATGGGAGGTCCGATGGCTCGCCATCGACAGCCGAGGGAACTGGCCGAGCTGAAGGGCGCGACCAAGAAGGATCCGCAGCGCTACAAGAACGAAGCGCCCAAGACGAATTCGCCATTGGGCAAGGCGCCGGCACACCTTCCGACCGAGGTCGCGGTGGTCTGGAAAGAGCTGGAGAAGTGCGCCCTACCTGGCGTCCTGACCAGCGCCGACCGTTTCATCATGGAGGTGGCGTCATCGCTGCTTTCCGAGTTCCGTGCCAACCGCGGCGAGTTCGTTGCGGCCAAGTACTCCCACCTGATCGGCTGCCTGGCGCGCCTGGGCCTGACCCCGGCTGATCGTCAGAAGCTGGGGACCGAAAAGACCCCGGAGGGCAACCCATTCGACGAGTTCTGATCCATGACGCCGAGCGAATCAGCCAAGGCATACGCCAAGGGCGTCACGTCAGGAAAGATCGCGGCCGGCGAGTTCATCCGTCTGGCGTGCCAACGGTTCCTGGATGACCTGAAGCGCAAGGGGGCCGACTGGCCCTACAAGTACGACGCCGAGAAGGCGGACCGCGCGGTGCGCTTCATGGAGAAGATGCCGCACACGAAAGGTAAGTGGGCGGCGCAGAAGCGCCTGCTGGTGCTGGAGCCCTGGCAGCACTTCATCGAGTGCAACCTGTTCGGCTGGGTCCACAAGAAGACCGGCCACCGGCGCTTCCGCCGCGCATACGAGGAGATCCCGCGCAAGAACGGCAAGTCGTTGCGACTGGCTGCCCGTGGCTTGTACCTGTTCTGCGCTGACGGCGAGGCGGGCGCGGAGGTCTACTCGGGCGCTACCAGCGAGAAACAGGCGTACGAGGTGTTCCGCCCGGCCTGGCAGATGGTCCAGAAGCTGCCGGCGCTGCGCGCCCGCTTCGGTATCGAACAGGCGGGCAACCCGAAGAACCCGGGGCCGCTGTTCGTCATGGAGGACATGTCCAAGTTCGAGACGATGATCGGCAAGCCCGGCGACGGCTCTAGCCCGCACGCGGCGCTGGTGGACGAGTACCACGAACATGACGATGACCACATGGTCGACGCCATGGAAACCGGCATGGGCGCGCGCGAGCAACCCCTGCTGTCGATCATCACCACGGCAGGCACGAACCTGTCCGGCCCGTGCTTCGAGATGCGGGGCGATGCCATCCGCATCCTGCGCGGCGAGGTGACCGACGAAACTGTGTTCGCGGCAATCTACTGCATTGACGAGGGCGACCGCTGGGACGATCCGGCGAGCCTGCGCAAGGCCAACCCGAACTACGGCGTTTCCGTGTTCGAGCAGTTCCTGCTCGACCAGCTCGCCAAGGCAAAGCGGTCGGCCAGCAAGCAAAGTGCGTTCCGTACCAAGCACCTGAATGACTGGGTCGGCGCCAAGCTGGCATGGATGAACATGCTGGCCTGGCAGCGGCAGAAACGGCGGTTTGAGGTGTCGGACTTTGCGGGCTGTCCGTGCTGGGTGGGCGTCGATCTGGCATCCAAGCTGGACGTGGCTGCCGTGGTGCTGCTGTTCGAGAAAGGCGATAGCTACTACGTCATTCCCAGGTTCTACGTGCCGGAGTCGGCCGTGGAGGAAAACGAGAAGTACCAGCAGTTCCTGCTGGACGAGCTGATCGTGTCCACGCCCGGGAACATGACGGACTACGCGTTCATCGAAGAGGAGCTGAAAGAGCTTGCGGCACAGGGCGTCGACGTGCGGGACATAGCCTTTGACCCGGCGCAAGCGGCGTACCTGATGACACGCCTTGAACAGGAAGGACTGCCGACCGTGGAGATGGCGCAGTCAGTGCGCAATCTCTCCGAGCCCATGAAAGAAGTGGAGGCGCTGGTCCTGTCGCGGCGCCTGTGGCACGACGGCAACGCGGCCATGACCTGGATGATGGGCAACGTCGTGGCGCGCGTGGATGCCAAGGAACACGTCTATCCCCGCAAGGAAAAGATGGAAAGCAAGATCGACGGCGCGGTGGCGCTAATCATGGCCATGGGCCGCGCCATGCAGGCGCGGGACACCGGCACAACCCAACAAGGCTTCGTGGTGATCGACTGATGTTCGGACTATTCGAGAAGAACCGGCGGGCCGACGCCCGCGACCGTATCGAGCCGACGATCAGCAACCTGGTCGACGGCGAGGTGATCCAGTCCTCCGACATGCGCATGTTCGAGGTGTTCGGGAACCCTACGACGGCCTCCGGAGCCGTGGTCAGCCCGGAATCGGCGATGCGGGTTTCGGCGGTGTTCGCTGCCGTTTCGTTGCTGGCCGGCGCGATCGCCCAGCTGCCGCTGCCTGTGTTCGAGCGGGTGGACGGCCATCGCAAGCGGGCGGAGCATGACTACTGGTGGCTGCTGAACGAGCAGTTCTCCTCTGGCTGGTCGAGCGCCACCGGCTGGGAGTTCATCGTCGGCCAGATGCTGCTGCGCGGTGATGGCGTGGTGTACGTGACACGCAACCGCGCCGGCGTGGCGACCGGGCTGATTCCCTGGCCTCGCGACAGAGTGATGATCCTCAAGCAGGAGAAGACCAGCCCGCGGGAACCGACCCGCCTGCAGTACACGTTCCACGACGCGGACGGGTACTTCACCGTCGACCAGGACGATGTGCTCCATTTCCCCGGCTTCGGCTTCAACGGCGTGCACGGCATGTCGGTGATCCAGTGGGGCGCGCGGAACGGCATCGGCATCGCCATCCAAGGTGACGAGCACGCGGGCAAGTTCTTCAGTGAAGGCGGCAAGCCCGAAGTGGCCATCCGAACGCCCAACAAAATGACCAAGGAGCAGCAGGACGATTTCCGCGATGCCTGGGTCAAGAAGTACGGCGGGGTACAGGGAAACCGTCGCATTCCGCTGGTTCTGACCGAAGGGTTGGAGGTGCACGAGCTGACCATGTCGGCGGTCGACCAGCAGCTGCTGGAGTCCCGGCAGTGGCAGGTGATCGATGTGGCCCGCGCGTTCGGCGTCCCGCCGCACATGATCGGCGAGACCAGCAAGGCCACCAGCTGGGGAACCGGCATCGAGAGCATGGGCATCGGCTTCGTGAAGTACACGCTGGGCCCGCACCTGAAGCGGATCAAGGACGAGTTGAACCGCAAGCTGTTCCGCACGCCGCGCTACTTCGTTGAGCACAACGTGGACATGTTCATGGCCGGCGACTCCAAGACACAAGCTGAGTACTTCAGCAAGGCGCTCGGTGGGCCTGGCACAAGGGGATGGATGGTTCCGAACGAGGTCCGCCGCCTCAAGAATCTGCCTCCCATCGAGGGCGGCGACGAGCTTTACCAACCGACAGACCCAGCGCGACCGGCGAAGCCGGACGGCGACGACCCTGAAAGGAACCCCGAAGATGCCAATTCCTAAGCTGCTGCAGCTGGCCAAGAACAACGCCGGCCAGTCCAAGCCCATCCGGGCGGAGACCGAAGGCAAGGAGGCCACGATCTACCTGCACGGGGTCATCGGCGGGTGGTGGGGCGACATTGACGAGACGATGTTTGCCCAGGCTATGGCCGGCATCGACGCGGACGTGATCCATCTGCGCATCGATTCGCCCGGCGGTGACGTGTTTGCGGCCCGATCGATGATGACGGCCATCGCACAGCACAAGGCGACCGTGATCGCCCACGTGGATGGACTGGCGGCCTCGGCTGCCACCGGCATCTGCATGGCCTGCGATGAGGTTGAGATCAGCCAGGGCGCCGGTTTCATGATCCACAACGCCTGGACGGTCGCTATCGGCAACAAGGCAGACATGACCAAGACCGGTGAACTGCTGGCGAAGATCGATACCGGCCTGGCCGGCGACTACACGCGCCGCACTGGCAAGGATGAAGCGCAGATCGTCCAGTGGATGGATGAAGAGACCTGGTTCACGGCCGACGAAGCCAAGGAACACGGTTTCGCTGATCGCGTGGTGGAGGTCGTCGGCAAGAAGAAGGCATCCAACACCTGGGATCTGTCCGCCTACGACAACGCACCTGCCGCACTGGCCAACCGTACCCCCGAACCCGACGACGGCGCCGCCGCCGCCCACAAGGCCAACCTGTCGCGCCGTCTGGCGCTGCTGGAACGCTCCGCTGCGTAAGCGACTCCCGCCCGCAGTTCATCCCGACCGCCGAAAGGCGGTTTTTTTTCGACACGAGGAAATCACCAATGCCCTTCAACATTCAGGCCGAGCGGGAGCGCCGCACCGCGCTGGCAAAGGAAACCCGCAACCTGCTGGACACCAGCACCGGTGACGGCAACAAGTGGACGCCGGAGAACCAGGCTAAGTACGACAACAACATCGCCGAGATCGAGCGCATCGACGCGGCGATCGAGCGTCATCAGAAGGTCATGGACCTGACGGCCGACGAGGCGCTGCGCGAACAGGGCGTGCGTGAGCACGACACTGCCAACCGCGGCGGTCGTGACCTCTCCAACGAGGAGCGCCTGTTCGACCGCTGGGCGCGTGGCGGTGACAGCGCCCTGAGCGCCGAGGACTGGAAGCAGGTCAACGCGGCCATGTCGGGCAATCCGGCCGTCAACCCGGAGCAGGGTGGCTACACCGTTCCGACTACGCTGGCCGAGCAGATCCTGGATGCCCTGAAGGCATTCGGCGGCATGCGCCAGGTGGCTGATGTGTTCAGCACTGCCGGCGGCGAGCCGATGCAGTACCCGACCAGCGATGGCACCTCCGAAGAGGGCGAACTGGTCGCTGAAAACCAGTCGGCGAACGACCAGGACGTGGCCTTCGGCACCAAGGGCCTGCAGGTGTACAAGTACAGCTCCAAGGTGGTGACCGTGCCGTGGGAGCTGCTGCAGGACAGCACGGCCGATATCGCCGGCTTCATCGAGAAGCGCTTGCAGACCCGCCTGGGCCGCGTCACCAACCGCCACTACTCCGTCGGCACCGGCGTTGGGCAGCCGATGGGCGCCTTTACTGCCGCGACGGTGGGCAAGATCGGCGCTGTCTCGGCGCTGCCGATCGTCACCTACGACGACCTGGTCGACCTGGAGCACAGCGTCGATCCGGCGTATCGCCAGCTGGCCAAGTGGATGTTCCACGACGACATGCTGAAGCTGATCCGCAAGGTGAAGGACGACCAGGGCCGGCCGATCTTCGTGCCGGGTTACGAGCAGGGCAATCCGGGCGGTGCGCCGGATCGTCTGCTGAACCGCGATATCCAGATCAACCAGCACGCTCCGGCTCCGGCCGCGGGCGCCACCTCGATCGCGTTCGGCGACTTCAGCTACTACAAGATCCGCGACGTGATGGCCGTGACCCTGTTCCGCTTCAACGACTCGGCCTACGTGAAGAAGGGCCAGGTGGGCTTCATGGCCTGGATGCGCTCCGGCGGCAACCTGGTCGACGTGGGCGGCGCGGTGAAGACCTTCAAGCACGGCGCTGCGGCTTAACCGCCTCGGCCCAAGAACGGAGGGACGCCCCAGCGTGGGCGTCCCTCGGAGACGATCATGGCAAAGCAGAAGAACACCTCCGCGCAGGCGGCCAGCGGTCCGGCCGACGCGCAGGAAGGGCCCGCTGGGGTAGTGGACGCAGCGGCTGGCCAGGGCGAGCAGGCGGACGCCGAAAGCCCCGAGGCTGACGCGGCGGCTGCCGCCGTTGAGCCGGAGACGGACGAGGGCGGAGACAGCCAGAGGCCCGAAACCGTGAAGGCGGACAACGACCTGCCGCCACCGGATAAAGAACCGGCTCCGCCGGAGGGCGAAACCGTGCCGGCGCTGGTGCTCAGTAACAACCACCTCGGGAAGGTTGGCCAGGTGATCCAGGTCAACGCGGCACACGTTGAGGCGCTGCGCCTTGGCGGACTGATCGACCCCCACCCCAATGCCATCAAGTCGGCAACGCCGGAGGAATGACCCATGCTGCGCACGTTGACCCCGGCGGCAGAGGAACCCGTGTCGCTGAGCGAAGCGAAGGCGCACCTGGTAGTTATCCACGATGCCGACGACGCGCTGATCGGCGCCTTCATCACCGCCGCGCGTGAGTCGGTGGAGCGCACCACGGGGTATGCGTTGGCAGCAGCGACCTATGAGTGGACCCCGGTCGGCGAGGGCCGCTCTCCGCTGCCTATTGAGCCGGCGGCGCTCGACAGCGAGCCAGGCGCCTATCCGGTCAAGTTCACGACGACACCTGGCCCGCTTCCGGGGCCGTTGCGCGCGGCCGTACTGCTGTTGCTGGGTGACCTGTATGCCAACCGCGAGGCGGTGGTGGCTGGCTCGCAGTTGGCCGAGAACCCAACCCTGGACCGGCTGATGTTTCCCTACCGGCGGGTGCTGCCATGAGGCGGGCGGGCAAGTACCGGCATCGCATCGAGCTGCAGGACTACGGCCCGGTGCGTGATCCGCTCGGCGGGGACGTGAAGCAATGGCGTAGATGGCGGGCTGACGTGCCGGCAGAGGTGGTTCCGCTCTCGGGTCGGGAGTTCACCGCGGCCGCAGCCGAGCATGGAGAGGTGACTGCGCGCATCGAGATCCCTTACCTGCCCGGGGTAGTGCCGACCATGCGCGTGGTGTTCGACGGGCAGGTGTACGCGATTCGTGCGGTGCTGCCAGATGCGACAGCACGCGGGCATATCACGCTGATGGTCGATGCCGGGGTGTCCGATGGCTGAGCAAGTGAAGATCGACGGCCTGGACGGCCTCCTGCGCTCACTGCGGGAGGCGCCCAAGGCGATTCAAGGGCGAGCCGTGCAAGCCGGTATGCGCAAAGGTGGCAACGTCATCCGTGACGACGCCCGCCGCCGCGCCCCGAGAGCATCGGGGTTCATGGCCTCGCAGATCGTCACCCGCCGGGCCAACACCAAGAGCCGGCAGCGCGCAGGTGTAGGCCAGGGCGGCGAGTACTACACGGTCGGGGTTAAGACCGGTCGCCGGCGCAAGTACGCCAACACCAAGCGCAACCGGCGCCGCGGCCGCGTCGGGAAGGTTTATGAGGAGGCGGGCTGGGCCTATTACTGGCGCTTCAAGGAATTCGGCACCAGGAAGATGAGGGCCGAGCCGTTCCTCACGCCGGCAGGCGAGGCCAAGGGGCCGGAGGCGGCGCAGGTGATCATCAATGAAACCTGGGCGGCGCTCGACAAGCAGCTCAAGAAGGATGGCTGGCGATGATGGTTCCCCTGATCCAGTCCCTGCTGCAGGGTGATGCAGCGGTTCGGCACGTGCTGGGCGACCCGATCCGGTTGTGGCCGGGAACCGCGCCACAGGATGCAGCACTGCCCTACGCGACGTGGGAGGTGGTCGGCGGATCGCCCACCGCGATGCTGTCCGATGCGCCGCCGGCCGACGGCTGGCGAGTCCGATTAACCGTGTGGGGCAAAGCCATGACGCAGGCCAACGGCGCGGCCGTCGCCATCCGCGACGCGATCGAGCGCGTGGGCAGCATCGAGTCTTACAACCCGACGCCTGGCAGCGACGGCACGGACGCCTTTGGCATCTCCTTCGACGCCAGGCTCCTGCAACTGCGCTGAACCACACAACGGCAACCCACTGGCCCCGCAAGGGGCCTTTTTCATGCCCGGCGACGGGCGCAACACAAGGAAACCCCTATGGGACAGGTAATCAAGTCGAAGCACACGCAGCTGTTCGTCGCCATCGCCGCGGCCGAGGTCATCAAGGTGACCCGCCTGCGTACGGTCGGCTTCCCCGATGGCCAGGCGTCGGAGATCGATATCTCCGACTACGACGACGACTGGGATCAGTTCGTCGCCGGCCGCAAGCAGACCGGCAGCACCAGCATCGAGATCATCTACGACAGCGTCGACCACGAGAAGCTGGAAGAGCTGCACGAGACCGGTGCCGTCGTGAATTGGCTGGTGACCGCGCCGCTGTCGGAAACCGAAGGTGTGGCCAAGCCGACCGCCGTTGCGGGAAAGATCACCCCGCCGGACACCGTGCTGTCCAAGCAGTTCGACGGCTTCGTGCAGAACTTCGCCGTGACCAGCCAGGACAACGATGTGTGGAAGGCGACGATCACCATCCGCGGCTCCGGCGCCGTCACCACGCACCGCCCGACGCCGTAAGGCTGCGGCAACGGCGCACACCCAGGCCCGCTCCGGCGGGCCATCTCTCTGACAGGGCGCGCGGATCCTCCGCGTGTTAGCCGTGCGCGGCCCGCGCGCCCTGTCGCCATTCAAGGAAACGGCCAATGAGCAAGACCAGCGACATCACCCAAACCCAGCCGCAGCAGCCTCTGAGCGTCCTGCAATCGTTCACCAACCTGGGCATGTTCGCCTCCAAGGACGTTCGCGCCGACACGATCACCTTGCCCAACGGTGCCAAGGCGCAGTTCCATGTTCGCGAGCTGCCGGATGCGGAGTTCCGCAAGCTGTGGGGCGAAGGCGACCGCGCCAAGCTGATCGCAGCGACCATCTGCGACGAGGACGGCAAGCCCGTCATGAACGTGGAGCAGGCCGCCCAGCTCAAGCCGCTGGTTGCCGCCGAGCTGCAGCGCGTGGCCATGAAGCATTCCGGCTTCGGCGAGGATGCTGCCCAAGCCCAGGCCGACGCGGGAAACGGCTAAGGCAGCGCGGCGAGGACTGGTTCTGGAAGGTCCTCGCCGGCCACCTGCATCGCACGGTGTCCGAGCTGCAGGCGAGCATGTCGCGTCGGGAGTTCCTCGAATGGTGGGAGTTCCATAAGCGGAACCCCATCGACCCCGTAAGCCTGCACATCAAGCCCGCTGCCTTCGCCGCATACATCACCGCCTCACACAGCCAGGGCGGCACCAAGCGCTCCTTTCAGGAGTACCTGGAAACCCTCGTACCACGTTCCGAGGAGGACGAGGCACAGGACTGGTTCGATCGACTGGGATAGCCATGACCGACACCTATGGGCGCTTTGCCGCGCTCCCGATCGGCCCGCTGCTCGCTGCGCGCGACGGTGGGCTCACTCTTGCCACGACCGCAGCAGCCGACCTCAACCGCTGCGCCCGGTCCGACTTTGCCCTCAGCGCCGGCGTTGTCGGCGTCGAATTCGCGTTGTGGGGCGATGACGACCTCTCGGCGGTCGTGGGCTTTGTCACGGCAGCAGCGCCCCTCAGCCAAGCGCCGGGCGCGAACGGGGAGGGTATCGGCTGGGAACTGGCCACCGGTCGCCTGATCCAGGGCGTTGGCGCGATCGCAACCGGTCTGCCCGTGGTCGCGTTGGGCGATATCGTCGGGATGCGGGTCTCCTTCGGCAGTCCCTCCCGGCTCCACCTGTATCTAAACGGCGCGCTGGTCCACCAGCGCGACCTGCTGCTGGCCGGGCCGCTCCACTTCGCCGCCGCACTGGCTGCGACGAAGGCCGGTGGACTGTGCCTGGCCGTGAACGCTGGGCAGTGGGGCGCCCGCAGCGATGCCGCTGTTGCCGGTTGGAAGCTGGACCAGGCCCAAGCGCCGACCACGCGGCTGGCCGACGATGACTGGCTTTCCGCGCCAGGCGATAGCCCGGCCAATGTCCGGTACGAAGGGCTGGTCGCCGAGGGCGTCAACCTCGTTCAGGAACTGAGCTTCTGGCCGTGGGGCGGAGATCCGGTGTCGCAGACGGCAGCGGCGGAATGCGTGGTCGCCGACGCCGAGGGGCTGCTGGATGGCCTGGCATTGTCCGGTGCCTCGGGCGCTGCGGTGCGCATCCTGCAGGTGGACGACGGCGGTATGCTGGCCGACGCCGCTCCGGTGTTTCGCTGCGTCATCGATCAGATCGAGGTGAGCGACGACGGCAGCAAGACCCTGCATCTGCGCGATGCGCACGACTACCTGGGCCAGACCATCAACCGGGGCGTGTTCCTGCCCAACATCACCTCACTGGCCTGGAAGCCGCAGCCGGTAGTGATCGGGGCGGTGGCCAGCGTGCCGGCAGCCGGCGCCAATTCGGATGCGACAGCGATGTTCCTGGCCGACAGCCCTGTGCACGTAAACGCTGTGATGGACCGCGGCGACCTGATGGAAGACGGCACCTTCAGCATGGCGCCGGACGGCCAGCAGCTGCTGCTGAAGTCTCCGCCCGTCACTCCAGTGGTGGTCGATGGTTCGAGCATCGGCCCCGGTATGGCCCCGGCGAGCCTGGAGCAGGCCGTGGGCGACGTGATGGCTCGTCTCGGGGCGGGGGCGTGGTCGGCGGCGGATTGTGCAGCGGTGGACGCTGCAACCGGCTACGCCGGTATCGGCTACTACGCCGGGGCGGCGATCACGGGCAGGGATGCCTTGAACGCGATGCTGCCCAGCTACGGTGTCGGGTGCTACCAGGATCCTACCGGTGTGCTGCGCTTCGTCCAGGTGGTCGCGCCGGAGACCTATCAAGGGCAGCCGGCGTTTGAGATCTCGGAAGCCGACATGGCCAGCGACCTGGTCGGCGTCCCGGACGACGCGCCCAACCTGACCCGGCGCATGGCCTACCGGCCGAACGCGCAGGCCCTCGGCGCCTCCGACCTGGTCACGGACGTGGTGGATGTTCCGCAGAGCCGCCGCGACGAGCTGACGGGCCTCTACCGAGGTCAGGTGTTCGCTGCGGGCGCACTGGACGCACACTACCGCCGCGCCGACGCCGCCGATCCGGTCATTTCGCTGTTCTGGCATGCGGCCGACGCGCAGGCCGAGATCAACCGCGTCGTGGCGATGTATCAGCGGCAGCGGTTCTTCTACCAGGTCGCCATTCGCGGTGATCAGGACATGGCCCCGCTCCCTGGTCAGATCGGCCGGCTGACCTACAGCCGCTACGGCCTGGCCGATGGCAAGCCGGTGCTGGTGCGGCGCGTAGAGCGCAACCCTGCCACGGGGGACGTGGTGCTTACCCTGTGGGGATGATGACGTGTTGATTGGATATGGCATGCCGGCGGTGGAGACGGCCACCCTCACCGGTGGAACGTGGCTGTCGGCCGACCAAGGCTCGGCGCTCTTCGATGGCAAGCCTGGGCGCTCGTCGCGGATCCGGCGCACCGGCTCGTTGGCGATCACGATCACCCTGGCCGAGGCTGTTGTGCCGGGGATCATCGCGGTTCTCGGCCTCAACATCCCGCCCGGCGTGCAGGTGAGCGTGGCCGGCGCCAGCACCGCCACGGTGCGGCTGCCCGACGGTAGTGTCTGCGCGTGGCTGTTTCCGCAGGCCGGCGCCCTCGTCTCGACAGTGTCCGTCGAGATCGCCACAACTGCCACGAACGTGGACGTGGGCGAGATCGCGATCTTCCGCGCAGTCGAGGTGGGCATCAGCGACGGCTGGGCGGTGGCCACGATCGACACCAGCGTGCACACCCGCACCAAGGGTGGGCAGGTCAACACGGTTCCTGGGCCTCTGTACCGCCGGCTGACCTGCACCTTGTCCGGCCGGGCGACAGCTGCCGTGCGCGGCGGTGGACTGGGCGGGACCGATTGGGAGACGGTGGCGGCAGCGATCGCGGGACGCCGGCGCTCCTGCGTTGTGCCGCAGTACCGGGACATGGCCAGCAAGGCGTTCGACCCGCTGCTGGCGGCGCGGTCGGCGCTCTACGGCTACCCGACACAGCTGCCATCGGCGGAGAACATCAGCCGGCAGTACTTCACCGGGTACATGGAATTTGAGGAAATCCCGACGTAGCTGGCATGATCCCCGCAGATATCGGGAGGTTCTATGAAGCATCTAATCAAGTTGGCGCCGGTGCTGCTGCTCTCGCTGGCAGCTGGCTGTTCGACGGCACAGGACGATGGAGCCAAGCGCGGGTTGCTGAACTGCATGAGCGCGATTCAAGCGGCGTCAGCGGACCCGAACCGCACCAAGGTGCCGTACGTGAAGGACATGGGATCCGCCAACGAACACTACTTCGCCTGGCCCGCCGGGGCCGGGCTGGTCATTTCTGAAACAGGCGGTTCCACGAAGCCTGCATCCGCGTCGTGTGTCACGAACGCTGAGGGAACCGTGACACAGATGACCATCAACGGGTCGGAAATCCCGATTCCGTAGAACTTTTCCCCATCAGACCCAAGCCCGCCATGTGCGGGCTTTTTTTTTGGAAGCGCGATGAGCCTCTACACCCTTACCGTCGACCTGCTGCTGAAGTCGGGATCGTTCGAGCGTGACAGCGGGAAGGCCGCGCGCGTCGTGCAGCGCGACATGGCTACGATCCAATCGTCTATGTCAGACGCCGCGCGTCGCGGCGCCGATGAGGTCGCGGCCGGATTTCGTCGGGTAGCGACTGAGGCGGTGGGTCTTACATCAGCCTTGGTGGCCGTAAAAGCCGCAATTGGCAAGGCCGACGAATGGACGAACCTCAACAACAGGCTGCGACTGGTCACGCAGGGCCAGGCGCAGTTCGCTGCAGCGCAGGCTGACGTGATCCGGATTGCCGGCGCAGCGCGACAGCCGCTGGGTGCGACTGCGGAGCTGTACCAGCGAATCGCGATGAACCAGGAGGCCCTCGGTCTGTCTGGGAGAGACTTGGCACGCGTTGTTGAGACCATCAGCAAAACGATGGTGATCAGCGGCACTTCCGCGGCGGGTGCCGATGCCGCTCTCGTGCAGTTGGGTCAGGCGTTCGCCTCTGGCACCCTTCGAGGTGAAGAGCTGAACTCGGTACTCGAGCAGGCGCCAGCCCTGGCCCAGGCCATCGCCAAGGGCCTGAACGTACCGATCGGGAAACTGCGTGAACTGGGCGCCGCGGGCAAGTTGTCGTCACAGCAAGTGATCAGCGCGTTGCAGAGCCAGGCCGGCGCTGTGGACGAGGCGTTCGGCAAGATGGATTCCACCGTTGGGCAGGCAATGACGCTGTTCAACAACAACTTGCAGGTCATGATTGGCCGTGCCGACGAGGCAACCGGCGCATCCAAGGCGCTTGCAGCCGGCATCGGTGCCCTCGGCAGCAATCTCGAAATGGTAGCTGTCGCCGGAGCGGCAGTAGCATCGGGACCGCTGCTGAAAGGACTACTGGCGCGGGTCGCTGCGGCCAACGCTGGTATGGCGGCAGACCGGGCCGCAGCGGCTCAGAACCTGGCCGCTGCGCAGCAGCTCGAGCTGCGGACCCGTGCAGCGATGCTCGATGCGGAAGCGGAGGTGCGCCGCACGGCTGCGATCGGCGGTAGCGTTTCGGTGAGCAGCAAAGCCGCTGCAGCGACCCTTGAGCATCGACAGGCCACGCTGCTGCTGGCTCAGGCGCAAACCCAGGCAACAGCGGCCAACGCCGGTTGGCTTGCGCGTGCTGGATCAGCGACGCTTGCCATGCTGGGAGGTCCGGCGGGCATTGTGACCATGCTGGCCACTGCCGCTGCGGGCTGGTTGATCTTCCGCGACAACACGAAGATTGCGTCGGCTGCGCTGATCGATTTCGGTGGTGCGGCTGACACTGCCATCGAGAAGTTCAAGACCCTCAACGCCCAGATGCAGGCCGGCGAGATCCTTCGACTGCAGAAGGAGATCGACGAGAACTACCGGACCATCACCGGTTCGATCACAGAGATGGTCGCAGCGGCGACGAACTTCGCCACCGCTAGCCAGGCGTCCGAGTTCATCCAGGAGACCCAACGGCTTGATGCTGCCTTCAAGGCCGGCAAGATTGGCGCCGATGAGTTCTCCAGTGGCTTGGAGGCAGCATGGCGGGCGATGATCGCTGGCTCGCCAGCGGCGGCCACCGTGGCGAAGAGCCTCACGGAAGAGACCGCTGCCGCGGCGACTGCTGGCAGGGAGGTCGATCGTAAGCGGGCGATCCTCGACGCCTTCACGGGCAGCAGTAGCCAGGCGAAGAGCGCAACCGACGCCCTGTCGGGATCGTTCAACGTTCTGGGCGACTCGGCAGGCGCCGCGGGCAAGCGCATCGCGTCGGCAATGCAGTCGCTGCCGGGCCAGCTCGCCCGCGTCGGCAAGAGTGCAGCCGAGGTCGCAAAGCTGGACGTAAATGACTGGTTCAAGGAGGCCCAGGCCAGCGGCGTCGACTTTTCCAAGCGCGACGACCCGAAGGTCAAGCAGTACATCGAGCAGGGCGCACAGTACATCCGGCTCCAGACGGAGCTGGCCGCTGCGCAGAAAAACTTCACGGAGTCGCGCAAGGCGTCGGCAGCTGCTGAGCGCGCCGGCGCCAAGGATCGCAAGGCAGATGCGGAAGCGATCAAGCGCTACAACGAGCAGGCTGCAATGGCCGCGGCAACGATGGCCGGGCCGCTGGCCGAGGCCACCGAGCGACAGAAGCAGCTCGAGGACAAGCTGAAGGAAGCGCTGAAGGAAGGGCGCATCGAGCGGGCCGCGTACAACACGCTGGTCCTGGAGTCGCAGAAGGCGTTGGAGCAGTCCAGCGCGGAGATCAAGAAGGCCCTGGCCAGTCCCGAGGCGCTGCTTGCGACCATGGATGCCGAGGTCGCCATGCTCGGCAAGGTGGGCCGCGCGCGCGAGCTTTCGCGGCGCGAGATGATGAACGAGCGGGACATGCGGCAGGAGCTGCAGAAGGCGGTGGAGGCAGCTGGCGGCAAGGAAGCGCTGGCGCTGTCCAAGGGGGCAGCGAGCTACGAGCAGTACGAGCAGTCCATGCTGGACGCCGCCCGAGCATCTGCCGATCTGTCGCTGCGCGTGGAGGAGGCCGCTGCCAACGTTGAAGCGTGGGCCGGCGTGGTCGTCAACGGCGTGGGCGATGCCGCCGACGCCATGGCCGACTTCGTTGCCGGCGGCATGCGCGACTTCGACAACCTGTGGGACGACCTGAAGGATGCCGCCAAGCGCGGGCTGCGTGACCTGGCCCGCGAGTTCCTGCAGCAGAAGATCGTGATCCCGATCCAGACGCAGATCCTCAACGGAATGAACGGCCAGGGCGGTGGCCTGAGCCTGCAGAGCATCATGGGGCTGTTCGGTGGCAATGGCGCCGCCGGCGGCGGTCAGAACCTGGGGACCATTGCCGGGCTGCTGTCCAAGGGCCAGGGGCTGTTCAGTGCGGGCGCCGGTGCGGCGAGCAGCGGCGCCAGCGCCGGCAGTCTGCTCGGCTTCGGCAACAACGTTGCCGCCCTTACCGGTGGCGGCGCAGCCGCAGCGGGTGGTTCTTCCGCTGCTGCTGGTGCCGGTGCGGCTGGATCTGCTGCTGCTGCGGTCCCGATCATCGGCTGGATCGTGGCCGGCATGATGAAGAACGCCGAGCTGTTCGATCAGGGCTGGAACATCGCCAACGGCGAGAGCTGGGCCGGCAAGATTGCCACCGCCGGCGCGGTGGGCCTCGCCGACAAGACGTTCCGTGGGCTGGGTTTCAACGACAAGGTCGCATCGATCCTGTCCGGGTCGAGCATCCACGCCAAGCTGTTCGGCCGCGGCGCGCCGAAGATCACCGGCCAGGGCCTGACCGGCTCGTATGGCTTCGGAGGCTTCGACGGCCAGACCTACGCCGATATCAAGCAGAAGGGTGGCTTCTTCCGGTCCGACAAGAAGTGGACGCAGTACGGCGCGGTTGATCCAGGGATTGATCGCACGTTCGACATGGCCGCGCGTCAGGTTCGCGGGGCGGCAACCGGCCTGGCCAAGCAGTTGGGCGTCGACCTGACCCAGCAGCTGGGTGGCGTGCGGGTGAGCCTGGGCAAGCTGCAGCTGTCGGCGGACTCCGCCGAGGCCAAGTCGCAGCTGGAGGCGTACCTCGGTGACATGACCAACCGGCTGTTCACCGAGGCGGTGAAGGCTGCCGGCTTCGGAGGCCAGCTGGACGGCTACTTCGAGGCGTCGGATGTGTTCAACGCGCTGAGTGCGTCGATCGCACTGGCGGTGGGCAATGCCGACGAGCTGGGCCGCGCCCTCAATGGGATGGAGGTCGACAAGGTCAACAAGGCGGTGGATTACTTCCAGGACCTGGCCAGCGTCGCCGGCACGGACCTGGCCACCCAGGTCGAGAAGGTGACCGGATTGCTTGGGAACTACGCCTCGCTGATGGCGGACGTTTCCACGCAGCTTATGACCGGCGACCTGTCCAGCTACCAGCAGCAGGCCCTGAGCATCGAGCGGACGTACCGGCAGCAGGTGAAGTCGGCCAAGGACTACGCCAAGGCCCTGGGCCTGTCCGGCGCACGTGCCGAGGATCTGGCCAAGATCGAAGCGCTGCGCGCGATGAACATGGGCAAGCTGCAGGCGCAGATCGACAAGGACAAGAAGGCCATGCAGTACGGCCTGTCGATCAGCGATCTGTCCCCGCTGACGGACCAGCAGAAGCTCGGCGAGGCCATGAAGGAGCTGGAGCGGGCCGTGGCCGGTGGAGACACCAGCGCAGCCCAAGCGGCGGCACAGGCCGCCCTTGGCTTTGGCCGGAACCTGTACGCCAGCGGCAAGGACTACAACGGGCTGTACGACCAGGTGACTGCTCTCATCGACGGTATGAAGGTCGGCGACCTGAACACCGAGGACGGCACCAGCATGGGACAGCTGGCGGACGCGATCGAGGCCCTGCCGGACAACTTCAGCCGTGCGGTGTTCGACCTGGTGGTGAACAACGAGTCGCAGTCCCAAACCACGGCGGCCGTGCAGCAGAGCAATGCTCTGCTCACCGAGCAGAACCAGTTGCTTCGCGAGCTGCTGTCCACCACCACCCAGGGCGTCCGCGCCTCCAGCAGCAACGCGCTGCGTCAGGCACTCAACGCGAGGTAATCCGCAATGCAAGCAAGGAAACTCACGCTGGTGGAGATCGGCGTGGGCGCGCTGCCGTCGCCGTCTCCGGCGGCGTCGCGCTACTCGAACTGGTTCCCGGTCGTGCACCGGCCACCCGAGGTGCCACCGGTGGATGGGGTGACCCCCAACCCGGTGGCCGACGGTGTGCTGCTGGAATGGCCGGCGGTCGATCTGGCCGGCGTCGTGTACGTGGTCGAGCGTGGCCCCTCTCCGGAGGGGCCATGGACCGAGATCTATCGGACCACCGACACGCGCTACTTCTACAGCGACAACACCGGCACCAAGTGGTGGTTCAAGATCACGCCGACCGTGCGCGGCCGGCCGGGCTCGGGCTCAGTCGTGGAGGCTACGCCACCGCCTACCACGGCCGAGCTGATCAAGCAGACGGAGCGGATCACGAAGGAGATCGCAGACCGAATGGAGGCAGATGCCGCAGAAGCGGCCGCGCGGGCCGATGGCCTGGCTGCCGCTGCGCGGGATCTTCTGGCTGAGGCGGATCTGCGGCAGCGTGGGGTGTCCGACGCAATGGAGGCGATCGCACAGGAGGCGCAGACCCGGGTCGACGGCCTGCTGAATGAACGCCTCGAGCGCGAGGCTGCCATCACGCTGGAGACGCAAACCCGGCAGAGCGACGTGGAATCGCTGTCGCGCGCGCTGTCCGAGGTTGCGGCTGGCAGCGGGACTCAGTTCGACAGCCTGCGCATCTGGTACTTCGACACCACCGTGGAGGAGTGGACCGGCAACGGTGCGCCACCGACGGTGGTCGATGGCTGGCTGCGGCCGGCCAACGGCACCGAGAACCCGTATATTCAATCGCCGGCAGCCCTGGGCATCGACGGCAGCGCCTACCGCTTCGTCAAGCTGAGGGTGAAGCGCGTTGGCGATGCAACGTGGGACGGCTTCCTGCAGTGGATCACGCTGGCCGACCAGGCATGGGACGTGGACAAGCGGGCGGCGATCCCGGAGCCGCGGTGGGACGACAATGGCGTCGGCACGGTCGACGTGGCCGATATCGCCAGGTGGCCGGGTGAGGTCGACGCCATCCGGCTGCAGTTCGGGGCGACCCAGACCGTCTCCAGCTACTTCATGACCGACTGGGTGGCCATCGGGCGTCCGACGCCCGGTGCCGGCGTTGCGCTGGTCCAGGAGGAAGCCCGCGCCCGTGTAGCGGCGGACGTGGCCGAGGCCAGCAAGCGCGAGACGCTGGCCGTGCAGCTGCGGGGCGACTACGAGGGCAGCGACCTGTCCCAAGTTCCAAGCGGCCTTTTTGCTGCTGAGCGCGATGCGCGAGTCTCGGCTGATGAGGCCAACGCCAGCGCCATCGATGTGATCCAGGCGCGGATGCCGACGGGCGACGGGACGGTGGCTACGGAGGCCAGCGTCACCGAGGAACGCCAGGCGCGCGCAGACGGCGACAGCGCCAACGCTGAGGCGATCGAGCGGGTGTCCGCGAGGATGCCCGCCGGCGACGGCAAGATGGCCTCTGCGGAAGCACTGGATGCCGTCTCGACCCGTGTGGAAGAAACGGAGGAGGGCATCCGGGCAGTCGGCGACAGAACGTCGTCGCTGGAAGCGCAGGTGACGTACAAGCACGCGGGTGACCGGGACTGGAACGCCGGGGACCGTGACGTGCGCGCGGGCGTGAAGACCTGGCAGTCCGTGATCGCCCAAGGCGACCGCGCCGTCGCCAAGCAGGTGGAATCGGTCCGGGCAGAGCTGGGCGAGTTCGAGGCCACGGCCACGCGGTCCATCGAGGTCATCGCCACGGAGCAGAGCGCCCAGGCGGTGCAGATCCAGCACCTGGGCGTCGAACTGGACGGGAAAGCCTCAGCGGACTACGTCGAGGAGATCAGCGCCCGGGTCGACGTGACCGAGCAGGGCATCGAGGCATTCACTGGCCAACTGCAATCGGTGAAGGCTGAGGTGGACAGCAAGGCCAGCGCCGAAGTGGTCCAGGGCATGGAGGCTCGCGTCGTGCAGAACGAGAACGGGCTGACCCAGGTGTTGGCGCGGGCGTTCCTGAACGTCATCGCCAACAGCGGCAGCGGCCCGCTGATCGGCGGCATGGTCATCGAGAACAACGGCCAGGTCATCAACACCCGCTTTTCCAGCAACACGTTTGAGGTCATCTCGCCCGGAGCCAGTGAGGGGATGGAGTGGCGCGGAGGCTTCCTTCGCGTCTGGAAAGGATCTGCTCAGCGCATCATCGGAACCAACTTCGGTGCCGCCGGCGACAACCTGGTCGACTACTTCGGGCCGAACGTCGGTGCGGGTGCTGCGTCGAAGGCCAACGCCGTGATGTGGATGGATGCCAACGGCAGTGCCTACTTCGGTGGCCAGCTGTCGGCGGGCATCCTGCGTAACGCGGTCCAGACGACGACCACGCAGACAGTCGGCGTGGAGCTGGTCAACGGCCCGTTCGCCACCAATGGCCGCGTGCGGAGCGTCACTGTCAGCTTCTCCCGCCGGCACATCCGGACCAAGACCACCTATGGCAGCGACGGCTTTGTCGCGGGCGCGGGCCAGAACACGGCACGCGTTGAGATCTATCGGCGGGTGGGGGAGGGGGCTGAATCGCTTTGGCATGTACTGAACGTCAGCGGTTCGGTGATGATCCTCAACGAGCAGGACGGCCCGGACAACGCCACGTCCACCTGGGGTGGATCATTCACCGTGAACGACACCAGCACCAGTGCGCAGACGATGACCTACCGCGCGGTGATCACCAGCTTCACCGAGCAGACCGTGACGCACACCTCCGGTTCCTTCCAGCAGCAGTCCATCACGCAGAGCCTGTCGATCATCTCGGTCGAGAACTGAAACCGCACAAGGCGCGGGCCGGCATGTCCGGCCCGCTTTGCCGTGGGCGATCAAAAGCAGAGAACACACATGCCGCAGAAACTCATTGACCAAACGACCATCCAGCCGGACGGCAGACCAGGCGACGACGCGTTCACCGCGTTCGCAACCTGCAATGACAACTTCCAAGATGCCGAGGGGCGCCTCTCGGCGTTGGAAGGTGGGTCATCGAACATCGGCCAGGACGTGGCCGATCTGAAAACGGGCTTGCAGCAGGAGACGCAGCTGCGCACTGATGCTGATACCGCACTATCGGAGGCAATCGAAGCAGAAGTGACTACACGCCAGAACGCAGATACTGCACTTGGTGCGCGCTTCATTGGGAGGAACGTACTTATCAATGGCGATTTTCGTATCCCTCAGCGCGGAACCAGCTTTCCTCTTGCGGCTACCGCAAGGTACTCGCTTGACTGTTGGTTTTTATGGGGTGCTGGTTCTCAGATCGGTGGTAATCAACAGAAGGCGGACGGAACTGCGCTTCCCGGCACACTGCAAAATAGGCCGCGTAACGCGTTCCAAGTGACAGTAGCGAGTGTGGCTGGCGCCAACAATTTTGCGCTTTTGCAACAACGGATCGAAGACGTTCGTACTTTGTCTGGTGGCAAAGTTACGTTCAGCGGATGGATGTGGGCGGACTCCGCGAGAACAATTTCCGTCAATTTCTATCAGCTTTTCGGATCCACGGGTGCGTCGGCGACTGTCAAAGTAAATGCGCAGAAAATTAACTTGCCGTCGCAGGTGTGGACGTATGCGACGTTGACCTTTGACCTTCCCAGTGTTGCTGGGAAGACCATCGCGGCCAACAATACGCTTTGGTTGAACATCTGGCTTGACGCAGGTGCTGGTAGTGATGCAGCACCCGACGCCGGGGGTATCGGGCAGAAGTCTGGAACATACTGGTTCAGTCAGTTGCAGCTGGAAGCGGGCACTGTGGCCACCACTTTCGAACACCGGCCAGATGCAACGGAATTCGTTCTTTGTCGGCGCTACTACCGCAAAAGCTACCTGCAAAGCGACGCGCCCGGCACTTACACCAATGCTGGACGGTTCACAGCAGGTAATGGTGCAAACACCAATCAGATCAATCGGTTCTGCGTGTTGATGGGCGACCCGATGCGTGCGCCACCTTCGGTTGTCATCTACGGCGCACCGTCTGGCACTCCAGGAGTTGTATCGCAGGCCGACGGTTCGAACATCACAGCGGTTGTTGAGGCTATTGGTGACGCATCCTTCAATGTCGGCTGGAACAACACCAACGGACAATGGGGCGGTTGGTTTCAATGGACAGCAGACGCGGGGCTTTAATCATGTATCAGCTTACCGATGATCCAGACGTCATTCGCTGCGTCGAAACCGGCGCATTCATTCCGCGCGGTCACTACCTGTGGCCGACCGAGTGGTTGGAGGCCAATACGCCTCTACCGGCGGTATCGCCAGGCCCAGGCTTCGAGCTGCACACGCCCGCGCATTACCGCTACATCCGGGATCAGGCGTTTGCATGGATGCGCGCCGAGGCGGTAGAGCGTGGTTACGACAGCATCGAGTCGTGCGCCAGCTACTACAACAGCGGCGTGGCCCGATACCACGCGGAGGCGCGGGCGATGGTGGCCTGGCGCGATGCTGTGAACCAGGCGCTGGAGCAGCTGGTGCTGAATCCGCCGGAAGGGATCGACACCTGGGACGAGGTGCGCGCGCTGTTGCCGCAGCCGGAGACGTTCGCCTGGCCGGAGAGGGCGGAGCTGCCGCTGGAGACGGCGAGCCCGTTCGTTGTTCTCTGAGAGACCTGCTGCAGGGGGCCCTTTCCGTTGTCACTCGGCGAGTTCACCACTCTTCCAACTCGCCGCGTTTCAGAACGCCACGATCTTCATCGTGGACCTGACGGAGGTGCCGCTGGGGTTTGGGTGAGGGGAGCCCTCACGCGGCCGCAATGGGCGCACCCAGATGACGTCATGATTTGGTGACAAAAAAAAAGCCCCCTGATCGCGGGGGCAAAATTTTTAGAAACCCAAAAGCGTGGAAGGGAGCTTCAGCGCTTCAGCTTGGACACCGATAAGGCCATGGTCGCAGTAGCAACACCAAACAGCAGGGCCAAGATGGAGATTGGGTAGAGGTCAGCCCAATCGTTGAGCCTCCGCTCAATGGCGATCGCAACTAGTGCGGAAACGAACCCTACGCTGAATCCCATCAGAAACGCCTTTCCAGGCGAAGCGCCGAGGATGCCGGTTGCGAACGCGATAGCGACACAGAAGATCGCAAATTCCATACATGATCGCCGTAAAGTGAGAGAAGGCTTGAGAAGCATGCTCGAACGGATGACCTAGGATCACTAGCCTATGGAATTCGCTGTGCACGCCAATCTTGAGGTGACAACGCGAACCAAAAGTGGTCAAGTCGTCTTCGCCATCGTTCCTTTCATTCCGTTAAGCGTTGACGTTACTGCAAGCGGAAGGTGTTGTTCCCGCTTGCCTGAACTTGTCCGTGCTTCGAATGCTACTTCGGACGAACAGGGATAATTGGCTTGATCGTTACGACTCCGCTGCCGCCACCGCCGCAGTTTCCGTAGCAACCGCTACCAGGATTAGCTCCACCAGTGCCGCCACCACCGCGACTGCCGCCGCCGCCGGCGCCGCCAGGTAATTTCCCCCGCGCGCGCGCATTGGTTCCTTCCCACGATCTGGACGTCGTCATCTTCCAGTCAACACAGATTGAGCTGCAGATAATTATGACGTCACCAGGGGAATCAGCGGGGCCCTTGGAATCGTCAAAGAAGTCGGTCTTTAGGAAGTGATTCTGATAATTTATCTCCCTGAGGTCGTTCTCCGTCGCAACGGGATAATCCTTGTTGCAGGATACGCAAGTATATGGACCAATTCTGCGGGGCTCTCTGGCTTCCGCTCTATTGAATGCCCAGTACATGAGGGGGATTGTTGCTGCAATTATTAACAGGGACGCTACCTTTGCCCTTCCTGATTTAATCATTTGGAATTTCCATTAGTTTGTGCAGCAGCTTTTGAATATTTCCTTGCTTAATTGCTCGGCGCGGTTCTGTTGCTCTCGTGTCAGTGATCTTCTTAGATCTAGTTGCCTCTGGTTGTTGGGGTTTCCCAATTTGGCGTTGTCATAGGCAATTTGATATGCCAGGCTCTTGATCGGGTCGGCAGATGCCACGATCCCGTTTTCATAGATGTTTGATAGTTGAAAGAGTGCGTTGGTGCTGCCTTGCTTTGATGCTTCTTCAAGGTACTGGATGGATTTCTCTTTCCATTCTGAAACCTTTTCTGGCTTCATTGAATAATCGTCTACATTCCCTAGGATGTGATCTGGATTGATCGAGTACATTATCTTGGCCTCGATTGATCCTTGCTCTGCGGCAAGATCTAGCCAGTTTTTTGAGGTGAATGACGGGTCGCCAAGCAGGCTCTCACATTCAGTTAGCTTTGTTTTGAAGTAATCAATCTCTTGGCGAGAAAATTCTCGCATCTCCGGCTCATTGCTGGCGATGGGAGGGGCGCCCTCCATTGCATTCTGGCAGTCTGAAACCGTTAGAAAAATTTCATACGTAGAGGTCGCGTCGCCGCGCCTTGATGCCGCGAGGAGCCCATTGGCGAACGCAAGGGCATCGCCCGGGGGGCGAAATATTGGCGGTCGTTGTAAGGTGAAAGCTCTTCCGTTTGCTGCAGTGACGTATCGCGAATCAATCTTTCTTTGGGCGGCGAGTTGTACATACGGTGTCGGTTTCACGCCCGCGTCGCTGTCTATATTTGCATTGGCGATTTCGGTGGCTGCATTTTTCGCGCTACTTGAGTCATTGCCAAGCATGATGGCAATGGCTGCGGTTGTTGCTATTAGCAAGGCCAAGGCGGTGATGGACACATTCTTCCGATTCATGATCGATTTCTTAGGTTGTGAGACGTGCCTATTGATATCTAAAACGTCGTCAGGGCCCAACTTCCCTACGTGATACGGGTGAATTATTCATGAGGCATTCATAATGCAGGGCCTGGTCTGGGCTGCACCTTCTAGGTCTTTTCAGTTTGGTCGCGTTCCATCGGATCTTCGACGACAAGCGGCCCCCGTTCTACGAGCACCGCCTGGCGGCGTAGGGAACCTCCGATCCAGCGGCGACCGGTTGCCTGATGGCGCGGGATAGGAAGGAGGGGCATGCTGACCCTGCCGGATCCGGGGCCGCAGGCAGCTCAACCCGGAAGCGCGTGAGCAGCGCCGCGCCGGCTCAGGGTCGAGCCGGGCTCTACCCGCAATTCGTGCAAATTGACGATTTCGTCAAATCGCCGGTGCAGCGCTTAACAACTCCTTCCCCGAACGATTCATCCAGGTCGCCGCCGCGTTCGCAGGATCTGCGACCGCCGGCCGTATGCTGCCGGCCATGATCTCCTCGACCTACCAAGGCTTCCGCACCGCGCCAATTCCATCTGGCTGGCTCCAGACAGGGGAGCGGTGGGATCTTTGGTGGAACGGGCGCTCAGTCGCCAACATCACTCCGGCACCCGGCCGTGGCGTCCGCCTTTACCTGGATGCGCGAAAGATCTTCGAGACCAAGAGGGTTTTCGCCGCCAGCGTGTCTCAGGGCAGGCGCTATGCCGAGCGCTGGTGCGCCGCCAGGCTGTATCCCGACCTGCCTCTGCGCGAGGCCGTTGCCCGGCTGACTGACACCACGCCGATCCAGCCGGCACCACCACCGCCCGGCCTGCCGCCGACCCGTGAGCAGCAGCAACAGGCCCGGCGTCTGGCCGAGGCCGGCGCGAGGGAAATCGAGCGGATCAAGGCAGCGCTCGAACCGCGCAAGCCGCCGGCAGAGACGAAACCCCGAGCGAGGGACGCCCGCACTAAGGCGTGGGTGAGGGCAGGGCTGCAGCAGATGCGGCGCGGCGTCTGAGAGGCCCGAGCGCGCTCCGCAATTGCTGCGAATACTGCGCTTCTCTCGGTAAAAACGAACCTGCAACTAGGCACATTGCGGAGCGGAAATCCGTGATAAGTCATTGAAACACATGTTTTAATGACGAGCTTCCCAAGCTACTGACGTGGGTTCGATTCCCATCGCCCGCTCCATCCTTCAAGACCGCGTCGCGTTTCCGCCGCGCAGGTTCCTTCAGACCGCCTCAGTACGCCGCGAACACCGCGGCCAACGCGTCCGCGTCCAGCACGCGTCCCTGGGCGCGATCATGCGTGTGCAGGTACCAGACCTCGTCCGGCTCCAAGTGCCGTGTCAGGTGCCACTGGTTTTCCCGGGCCAGAATATCCACCCGTCCCTGGCAGCCGAAGCAGAAGCGGGCCAGAGGCTTGATCGCGGCGGCCTTGCCATTGACGTTCAGGGTCAGTGCGGGGGCCGCGTAGGTTTTCAGTTCCCCGGATGACGGATTCTCGGTGATGGTGACCGTGTCCCGACGTAGCGTGGCCACCTTCGCCTGCACCAACGGTTGCAGCCACAGTTCGATGGTGTCGAACAGCACATGCAGCGATTGGATCCAGTCCTGGTACTGCTTTTCGATGGCGGCGGCCCTGGCCTGCTCCGCGTGTGCGGATTGCTGCAGCTTCTGTGCAAGTCGCTCCATTTTCGACATCGGGATTTCCGCTTTGGGAGGAGCTTCCATGGTGATCGGCACGCTCGCCTGCTTCCAGCCGAAAGCGACATTTTCGTAGAACTCCTAGAGGCGCTGCGGAGGGGCGCGTAACGCTTCAAACTTTTCCCATGGGCAGGCCGGCACTGAGCAGCTAGCGTGAGCGGATACTGATCAGGAGCTGCCTTCCATGAACTGCCGGAACGACGTCGTCGAGCGCATCCATCGGATCTTTCTTTCAGCCGGCGTCGGCTCGAACAAGCAGCTTGAGGCCGTGCGCGCGCTCGGGCGTGCCGGTGGTCCCAAGGCCGCGAAACTGCTCGAGCAGATCTACCAGCAGGCGTTCAGCAATTCTGCCCTGCAGATGGCCTGCGTGGCGGCGCTGGGCGAAGCGGCCCGTGGCTTCCAGGTCAGTGCTGAACGGGACAGCTGAAGCTTCATCCACAACGTTCGAGATCGTCGGCGACGGGCATCATCCGCCCGCCACACGCCCGCGCTATGCTGCGCGCCTGCCGACCGATCCCTCCGCGATGAAGCTCGCCATCCTGTCCCGCAACAGCTCCCTGTATTCCACCCGTCGGCTGGTCGAGGCGGCGCGCGCGCGCGGCCATACCGTGCGCATCCTCGACCCGTTGCGCTGCTACATGCGCATCGCCGCCGATGGCTTTTCCATGCACTACAAGGGCCGGCCGATGACCGGCGTGGACATGGTCATTCCGCGCATCGGTGCCTCGATCACCCGCTACGGCACCGCCGTGCTGCGCCAGTTCGAGCTGATGGGCGCGCGCACGCCCAATCCGTCCGATGCCATCCTGCGTTCGCGCGACAAGCTGCGCGCGCACCAGCTGCTGGCGGCCAAGGGCATCGACATGCCGGTCACCGTGTTCGGCGACAACCCCGATGACACCGTCGATCTGCTGTCCATGCTCGGCCCGCCGCCGCATGTGGTGAAGCTCAATGAAGGCACCCAGGGTCGCGGCGTGATCCTGACCGAAAAGGCCAGTGCCTCGCGCGGCATCGTCGAAGCGCTGCGCGGCCTGTACGCCAACTTCCTGATGCAGGAATTCATCGGCGAGGCCAAGGGCGCCGACCTGCGCTGCTTCGTGGTGGGCGACCAGGTGGTGGCGTCGATGCAGCGGCAGGCACCGGAGGGTGACTTCCGCTCCAACCTGCACGCCGGCGGCACCGCCGTGGCGGCCAAGGCCAGTCGCGCCGAGCAGCAGGTGGCGGTGCGTTCGGCCAAGGCGCTGGGCCTGTCGGTGTGCGGCGTGGACCTGATCCGCTCCGCGCGCGGCCCGCTGGTGCTGGAGGTCAACTCCACGCCCGGGTTGGAAGGCATCGAAGCGGCCTGCGGGGTCGACGTGGCCACACGCATCATCGAACACGTAGAGAAGATCAAAAAACCCTGATTATTCATGGGGTTGTGATTCTCATGGGTAAATGATCCGGGGCTTTAACGAGGCTTTAATCGGCCCCGGCGTAGGCTTCAGCGAACCGCAGCTCTGCCTCTCAGCAGGATCGGTATCGGGATACGACTTCAGGCCCAGGCGGGTGCACCGTCTGGGCCTTTTTTATGCATGTCGGCTCTGTGCCCAAGGTCTCTTGTGGAGGCCGCGTGACGGTCGTAGAGTTGGCCCTTCGTTCCGGGATGGATCGGGAGGTTGGCGATGTACCGCATCATGACGATCGCGTTGCTGCTGGGCCTGTCTGGCGCTGTTGCCGCCAAGCCGGAGAAAGTCGCTGTACAGATGGACCGGCAGGGGTCGGTCGCCGAGCAGATGCGCCGGGTGGAAACCGCGCTGGCTGCCCCCGACTATGCCGAACTGTCTGCCGAGGATCGCGGCCAGGTGCAGCAGGCGCTGTCGCGTATCCGCCAGCACATGGGCGAACGCCAGACCGTGCAGGAGCTGCCGCCGCAGTTGCAGGCCGAGGTCTTCAACGAGCAGGAACGCATCAACACCCTGATGGCGCGTGGCCATGACGACAGCCGGCAGATCTGCAGGTACCAACGCACCACCGGCAGCAACATGCCCAAGAGCCGCTGCCTGACCGTGGCCGAACGGCGCCGGATCGAAGAGAAAGGCAAGGCGCTGATCAACGACCAGCGCAGCTACAACACGCTCAGCCCACCGCCCGCCGGGCGTTGACCGCACCGCCTTTCGGTCCACCGGGGTGCCGTAACGGCGTATCGGTGGCACCGCAGGGCCGATTTTCCACTCATGGAAGAACCTGGAGGTAACAATGCAGCGCATGACCCCCTTCGCCCTGATGCTGGGCCTGGCACTGGCCACCACCGCGCACGCCAAGCCCGAGAAAGGGCAGGTGAGGTTCGACGCCAACGCACCGGTGGCCGAACAGATCCGCAACGTTGAAACGGCGATCAACACCGAGGACTACAGCGAGATCGGTCTGGAAGACAAAAGCCGCGTGCAGCAGGCGCTGGGCCGCATCAAGATCAAGATGGGCGACCACGAACGGGTGGAGCAGTTGAGCCCACAGGACCGCACCGAGATCTTCAACGACCAGGAAGTGATCAACACGATCATGACCCGCGCCCACGCCGACAGTCGCATGGTCTGCCGCCGCGAGCGCACCACCGGCAGCAACATGCCGCAGAGCGTCTGCCTGACCGTGGCCCAGCGCCGCAAGGCGCAGGAAGACAGCCGCAAGACGCTCAACGACAACCAGCGCTTCAACAACTACAAGCCGTAACCGTGGTTGGGCCGGTCGCAGGCCGCCATCGGTCACCCTGCCGTGCGTCCCTTGTGGACGCATCGGCGCAACCGTAAAGTCGAGACCCTATTCATGGACGAACATGGAGCTCGTCATGTACCGCGCCACTACGCTCGCCCTGATGCTGTCGCTCGGCCTGGTGGCCACCGTGCAGGCCAAGGCGCAGAAGGACACCGTGCAGATGGATTCCTTCACCCCGGTATCCGAACAGATCCGCCGCGTTGAAACGGCCATGGGCAGCGAGGACTACAGCGTGATCGGGCTGGAGGACAAGAGCCGCGTGCAGCAGGCGCTGAACCGGATCCGGATCAAGATGAATGGCCGCGAGAAGGTGGAAGAGCTGGTCCCGCAGGAGCGCAACGACCTGTTCAACGAGCAGGAGATCGTCAACACCATCATGACCCGCGCCCAGGCCGACAGCCGCATGATCTGCCGCCGCGAGCGCCTGACCGGCAGCAACATGCCGACCAGCGTCTGCCTGACCGTGGCCCAGCGTCGCAAGGCCCAGGAAGACAGCCGCCAGGCGTTGACCGACCAGCAGCGCATCAGCCGCTGACCCGCCGCCGCAGGGGCCTTGCCCGGTGTCGCCCCGTCGGTACGAAATGTTAAGAATGGAACCTGTATCGTTCAGCAGGTAGACGTCGCGTCCACCCGCGCAGGGGCATCCTGAGCAGGTGGGCCTGGCCCCCCGACGACCCTTCAAGAACCAGAGGTCCCAGTGCGCATTCTCGTAATCGAAGACAACAGCGACATCGCCGCCAACCTTGGCGACTACCTTGAGGATCGTGGCCACACCGTGGACTTCGCCGCCGACGGCGTGACCGGCTTGCACCTGGCGGTGGTCCACGAGTTCGACGCCATCGTTCTGGACCTGAACCTGCCGGGCATGGACGGCATTGAAGTCTGCCGCAAGCTGCGCAACGAAGCGCGCAAGCAGACCCCCGTACTGATGCTGACCGCCCGCGACTCGCTGGACAACAAGCTGGCCGGTTTCGATTCCGGCGCCGACGACTACCTGATCAAGCCGTTCGCGCTGCAGGAAGTGGAAGTGCGCTTGAACGCGCTGTCGCGCCGCGGCAAGGGCGTGCAGACCCGCGTGCTGGAAACCGGCGATCTGGAATACAACCTGGACACGCTGGAAGTGCGCCGCCAGGGCAAGCTGCTGCAGCTCAACCCGACCGCGCTGAAGATCCTGCAGGCCCTGATGGAGGCCGCGCCGGCCGTGGTTACCCGCCAGGAACTGGAAACCCGCGTCTGGGGCGAAGAGCTGCCCGATTCGGATTCGCTGCGTGTCCACATCCACGGCCTGCGTGCGGTGGTCGACAAGCCGTTTGAAGTGCCGCTGATCCAGACCCGCCATGGCATCGGATACCGCATCGCCACCCCGGAAGCCTGATTCCGTGGCAACCAAGGGGGAGCGCCGGCGTTCGCCGTATCGGCGGCGCCTGCGCAGCCGCATCATCGTCTCGTTCGTGTTGTTGGGCTTCTGCCTGACGACACTGTTCGCGTTCGCCACCAACTGGGCCCGCATGCGCGTGGAAAACCAGCTGGTGGAAGACGTGATGAACCGCAACATCAACGAGTACGTGCGGCGGTTCTACGAGAGCCCGGATCGCAACCCCGACTTGCCCGTGCAGCAGATGCGTGCGCGCCTCGTCAAACCCGACAAGTTCGAGGCGTTGCGCGAGGAAGAGCCGGACTGGGCTGCGCTGCCCGATGGCAATCACAACATCTCTGGCGTGGACGAGCGCGGGCAACCGTATGCGTACAAGCTGGCCGTGCGCAAAACACCCGACGCCTGGGCGTTCCTGGCCTACGACATGACCGACAGCGTGCGCGGTGGGCAGCAGCTCAACCGCGCGCTGGTACTGTCGGTGCTGGTGTTCAGCCTGCTGTCGCTGGTGCTGGGCTGGTGGTCGGCCTCGAAGGTGATGAAGCCGGTCTCGGACCTGGCCGCGCGGCTGCGTGCCTATCGCGGCGGCACGAGCGAGCCCGAGCCGCTGGCGCCACGTTTCCCCGATGACGAAGTGGGGCAGCTGGCGCAGGCGCTGGATGATTATTCGTCGCGGCTGACCGAAGTGGTGCAGCGCGACCGTGAGTTCAATGCCGACGTCAGCCACGAGCTGCGCACGCCGCTGGCGGTGATACGTGGCGCCACCGAGCTGCTGCTGACCCGGCCCGGCCTGGATGAGAAGGTGCTGCAGCGTCTGCAGCGCATCCAGCGCGCCGAACAGCAGTGCAGCGACCTGATCGGCGCACTGCTGCTGCTGTCGCGCAACGAACGCGGGCAGGGCACCAGTAACGTCGCCCGCGTAGCCGAACAGCTGCTGGACGCCCACCGTGCACAGCTGGGCGGCAAGCCATTGGAACTGGCACTGGAAGGCGAGCGCAACCTGGTGATCGATGCGCCGGAAGCCGCGTTGTCGGTGGCGCTGGGCAACCTGATCGGCAACGCGGTGAAGTACTCGCAGGATGGCGAAGTGCGCGTCTTTGTCGGCAGCAATTCGGTGTCGGTGACCGACAGCGGACCGGGGCTGAGCGAAGAGGATGCCGCCAAGCTGTTCCAGCGGGGCTATCGCGGCACGCATGCCGGCCATTCGCAGGGCGGTGGCATCGGCCTGTCGATCGTCAGCCGCCTGTGCGATCTGTATGGCTGGCAGGTGAGCGTGCGCCCCGGTGGCGAGCGCGGCGTGATCGCCACCCTGACATTCTCGCCGAAGCCGTTGTAAGGAGCTTTACTTTGGTGGGTGCTCCACTGAGCCGAGCCCGCGCTCGGCTGCGGTGGCTTCCCGGAGCCGAGCATTGGCTCGGCTCTACACCGGGTTCGTGTTGCGCCCTGTGTCGCTTGTGCCATCAAATTAACTTCGCAGTCGTGATGCGCCAGAAGCCCAACACGACATCACCGTGATCGCCGCCACGCCGCGTGCGTGTCCGCATGCACGCATTCGTACCCTCAACTGCGGCTTGAGAATTTCCTTACAGATCACAGCGCTGCGTGATGGCCAGATGGGTCGGCCGGGGCAGGTGCCCTGGCCGGGATTGGCGTCCTGAAAAAAATCCAACATTCAGCAATCTTCAACTGACTCTCGGTCAGTCGTCGAAAATGCACCGCGTGCCTTGCTTCGGCGGGCGGTGCGTGGGGATTCATCAGAATCCGCTGGAGTCTTTTTGCTGAATGTCGGACCTCCGGTACGCCAACCCGCACCGTCCGCCACCTTGCATCCGCAGGTGGCTCGTCGTCTGCGAGGAGATTCACCATGTCCGCACGCCCCTTGTTCCCCCAGCTGCACGCCCTGATCGGCGAAGCCGCTGACCTGCTGCCCGCCGACGTCGCCGAGCGCATCGAAACCCTGCTCGATGATCCCAAGGATCTGCTGCCCGCGCTGCTGGCCCGCATGGACGGGCGCGATGCAGCCGACGGTCGACGGCTGGAAGCGGAGGGACTGAGCCCGGCACAGGCGGCCACCATGGCCGGCCTCAGCCGCACCCTGGCCGGCTTGAATGCACTCATGCAGGTGCTGCACGCCGCCGAAGCCGCCCGCGAGCAGGGCGGTGCCCATCAGCAGCTCAGCCCGGATGTCGTAGATGGATTGCTGCTTGGCGCACGAGAACTGGCCCGTTATGCCCGCCTGCAGCTGGAGTAGGCCCACGCCATGCGTGGATGCAGAACACTTTGTAGAGCCGAGCCCATGCTCGGCTTGATGATCGCAGCCGAGCATGGGCTCGGCTCCACAGCAGTTCCACGCTGGCGCCCGGTAGATCACCGCCGTGCGTGGAGTCGCTTCGGTAGTGCCGGCCGCTGGCCGGCAATCGAGCCGTCCAGTAGATCCACGCCACGCGTGGATTCGCTTTGGTAGTGCCGGCCGCTGGCCGGCAACCCGGCCTCAACTCCCAGCCAACCCCAGATACCGCTCATGCAGCGCTTCCACCTGCGCCTGCAGGTCTTCCGGGTGGCCATCGTTGACCACCACATCATCGGCCAGTGCCAACCGCTGCGCGCGGCTGGCCTGGGCGGCGATCATCTTGTCGGCCAGCGCGGCGTCGATGCCGTCGCGCTGCATCAGCCGGGCGTGCTGCACCGCTTCGGGTGCATCCACGAGCAATACCCGGTCCAGCCACGGGTAGGCCTGCCGCCCGCCGACCTCGGTCAGCAGCGGAATGGCGGCAATCGCATAGGGGCTGGCGGCCTGCGCGCACTGCTGTTGCATCAGCAGGCGGATGGCCGGGTGGGTGATCGCTTCCAGTGCGGCCCGTTCGGCCGGATCGGCGAATACGTGGGCACGCAAGCGCGCCCGGTCAAGGCTGCCATCCGCCTGCAGCATGTGGGCGCCGAAGCGCTCGGCGATGCGGCCCAGGGCAGGGCTGCCGGCAGCAACCACCGCGCGGGCGGCCAGATCGGCGTCGGCCACCACGATGCCCAGCGCCTCGAAGCGCCGGGTCACCTCGCTCTTGCCGGCGGCAATGCCGCCGGTCAGGCCCACCACGTACCGGCTCATGGGGATTCCCCTCAGCGCAGTCCGCTCAACACCAGGTACTGCTCGACCACGGGCGCGCCCCACATGAAGTACAGCCAGCCTGCGATGGCCAGGTAGGGGCCGAACGGAATGGGCGTGGCGCGGTCACGGCCCCGGGTGTACAGCCAGATCGAACCGATGATGGCGCCCAGCACCGACGACAGCAGGATGATCGGCAGGATGCCCTTCAGCCCGCACCAGGCGCCGAGGGCGGCCAGCAGCTTGAAATCGCCGTGGCCCATGCCTTCCTTGCCGGTCAGCTGCTTGAATAGCCACCAGACCATCCACAGCGACAGATAGCCCACCGCCGCGCCGACCAAGGCAGGCTTGGCCGGCATATACAGGTTGTCGATGTTGCCTATCAGGCCCAGCCACATCAGTGGCAGGGTCAACTGGTCGGGCAGCAGCTGGGTGCGCAGGTCGATGCCGGACAGGGCGATCAGGAAGCAGGTCAGCACGATGGCGCCGAAGCCCTGCCAGCCGAAGCCGAACTGCCAGACGCAGGCCAGAACCAGCACTGAAGTCAGGGCCTCGACCAGCGGGTACTGCAGCGAGATTGGCGCCTTGCAGTGGCGGCACTTGCCGCCCTGGATGATCCAGCTGAACAGCGGGATGTTCTCGTACCAGCTCAGCTTGTGCTTGCAGTGCGGGCAGTGCGAGGGCTCGACCACGATCCCCGGTGGCGGGGGCTCGTAGAAGTCCGGTTCTTCCAGGACCTCGCGCGCATCGCGCTTCCACTGCCACTCCAGCCGCTTGGGCAGGCGCAGGATGACGACGTTGAGGAAACTGCCCAGCAGCAGCCCCAGGGCGGCCGCGGCGGGGTAGCCGAGGCCGGGATGCTGGTCGAGAAATGCCATGTATGTGTTATCCGACGACGGCGCCGAGTTTGAAGATGGGAAGGTACATGCCGATGACGATGCCGCCAACGATGGTACCGATGAAGACCATGATCATCGGTTCGAGCAGGCTGCTCAAGGCATCCACGGCATTGTTGACCTCCTGCTCATAATACTCGGCAACCTTGAACAGCATGGTGTCGAGAGCGCCGGCCTCTTCGCCGATGCCGGTCATCTGGATGACCATGTGCGGGAACAGATTGCGTTGCTTCATGGCCATATTGACCGGGTAGCCCACCGAGACGTCGTCGCGCATGCGCAGTACGGCCTCTTCGTAGACCTTGTTGCCAGTAGCGCCAGCCACGATACCCAGGGCCTCCACCAGCGGCACGCCCGCCCTGAAGGTAACCGCAGTGGTGCGAGCGAAACGTGCGATGGCGCTATTGTTGATGATCTGCCCGATCACCGGCACTTTCAGGATCAGCCTGTCAAACGTGTGCTGCATGCCGGGCGAGCGCTTGTAGGCCATGAACAGGCCGACTCCACCGCCGACGAGGATGATCAGGATCGCCCACCACCAAGACAGCATGAAGCGCGATGCGGCGACGATCATTTGCGTGAATGCAGGCAGGTCCGCGCCAAAGCTCTTGAAGACCTCCTCGAACTGGGGGACCACGAACATCAGCAGAATGGCCGAAACGACAAACGCCACCAGGATGATCATGGCAGGGTAGAACATCGCCTTCTTGATCTTGCCCTTCAAGGCTTCCATGTTCTCCTTGTACGTCGCTACCGTATCAAGGACTGTTTCCAGTACGCCGGCGCCTTCGCCGGCGCGGACCAGATTGCGGTACAGCTCGTCGAACTGCACAGGATGCTTGCCGATGGACTCGTACAGCGAAGAGCCTCCCTCGATGTCCGTCCGGATGGTGTCCACCATCTTTTTCATGCGCGGATTCTTGTGGCCGCTGCCGATGATTTCCAGCGCCGAGACGATCGGCACACCGGACTTCATCATGGTGGCCATCTGACGGCTGAAGAAGGCAATGTCCTTGGGCTTTACTGCGCTGCCTGCGGCACCAAACAAGGGTTTGGGCTTGGTCTTGACCTGGCTGGGATTGATACCTTGACGGCGTAGTTCCGCCCTGAGGAGATTGGCGTTCTTCGCCAACTGCTCACCTTTCATCTTCACTCCCCGCTTGTCGGTCCCCTCCCAGACAAACGGCTGCAGTTCCATGGTGCTACGCGCCACGGGTTCTTTCTTGATCGCACTGCGACTGACGGACATGTTGGCTCCCCAAGACCCGCCATCCCCAGGCGGGCAACTAGTCGTCGATGGTAGCCGGTTCAGGGCCATCTGGGCAGTTGGCGCGCGGCCGGATGTGCGATTTCGTGCCGGACGCCGGCCAAAGGTGACGCACTGCGTCACATTGCCGCGTCCATCGCAGATTCGCATTCAGGGGGTTCCCATCCGTGAAATAGCTGCCATCATGGGCGCGGGGAAATCCAGGGGGAGGCGTGCCGGGGTTGGCACGCAACCTGCGTTGATCCACCCGCAGGGGACAGGGACCGCTCAACCGACCGCTGGCCGGACCGAACCTGTCCGCTGAATCAACCATCACTATCTTGGGGATGTACCAAAATGAAGAACCAGAAGGGCTTCACCCTTATCGAACTGATGATCGTCGTCGCGATCATTGCCATCCTGGCTGCCATCGCTCTGCCTGCCTACCAGGACTACACCATTCGCGCCAAGGTGTCGGAAGGCCTGGTCCAGGCTGACGCAGCCAAGCTGGCTGTCGCTGAGACCGCCCAGTCCCAGGGTATCCTCGCCACGGCCGTTGCCGATGCTGCTGCAGCCGGTTACGTGAGCAAGGCGACCACGAATGTTGCCAGCATTGGCATCGCCAATGGCGTCATCACTGTGACCACCCAGGCTACGGGTGCGAAGGTCCAGCCGATCTTGACCCTGACCCCGGCGCAGGCCGATCTGGATTCGCCGATCACCTGGACCTGCAACCTGTCGGCTGGTGAAGCCAAGCACGTGCCGGCCAGCTGCCGTACGGCCGCTAAGAAGCCGTAATTTCACCGGCTGAGCAGTGCTGATGAGGCCCCGCTTGCGCGGGGCCTTTTTTATGCAGGCGTGTGATTCGGACTACTTCTCAGGAAATGGGGGCCTAGGAGGAGTGATGAAACGGGAAACCGGATTTTCGTTGATCGAGCTCATGGTTGTGATATCGATCATTGCCATCCTGGCGGCTGTTGCACTGGTCTCCTATCGCGACTACACCGTGAGGGCACGGGTATCTGAAGGCATCCTGTTAACGGCACCCTTCAAGATCGCGGTCGAGGAGAATATTGTGGACCATGGAAGACTCGACGCACGTGCTTGCGCAGACGTCCGGCCCTTGGATGTGGCTACCGGGAATGTCGCTGCTCTTCAGTGCGAGGGGGACGGCGTTCTGAGTATTCGGACGACAGAAGCAGCAGGCGGCGTTTCCCTCGATCTGGTGCCGTCCGTCAACGGAGACGGATTGCTGGTCTGGATCTGCAGGGTCAAGGCGGGCAGCCGCCGGCACGTGCCAGCGGTTTGCCGCACGTAGTGAATTGGTTGACGGTGTGCGATCGGGGGGGGGGCGCTGTTGGCATGGGCGCACAAGCGGACAGATGTCCGCTGAATACGGTTGACCGCGCTGGCGCTTCCCCGCGCAACGCGCCTTCGGTAACCTGCGCGGGGGAGTAGGAGCTACATACATGAATGCCGTAACCACCGCCAACCTCGTCGGCATCACCGGCCTGGCCCGCCGCCTCGTCCAGGACAGCGCCCTGGATGAGGCCGCCGCCCGCGACGCCATGGCCAAGGCCGCAGCCGCTCGCCAGCCGCTGCCGACCTGGTTCGCTCAGAACAAGCTGGTTAGCGCTGCGCAGCTTGCCGCCGCGAATTCGGTCGAGTTCGGCATGCCGCTGTTCGACGTGTCCACGTTCGACGCCAGCCAGAACGCGATGAGCCTGGTCAGCGAAGAGCTGCTGCGCAAGCACAACGTGCTGCCGCTGTTCAAGCGCGGCGGCAAGCTGTTCGTGGGTACCAGCAACCCGACCCATTCGCTGGACGAGATCAAGTTCCACACCAACCTGGTGGTGGAACCGATCCTGGTGGATGAGGACCAGATCCGCCGCACGCTCGAGCAGTGGCATGCCAGCCATGACACGCTGGGCGACGCGCTGGGCGGTGACGACGATGGCATTGGTAACCTGGATGTGTCCGGCGGTGACGAGGACATTTCCGGGGGCGGCGACGCCGGCATCGATGCCAAGGGCGATGACACCCCGGTGGTGAAGTTCGTCAACAAGGTGCTGGTGGACGCGATCCGCAAGGGCGCCTCGGACATCCACTTCGAGCCCTATGAAGACGACTACCGCGTGCGCTTGCGCATCGATGGCCTGCTGAAGATGGTCGCGCGCGCGCCGGTGAAGCTGAACCAGCGCATCGCCGCACGCCTGAAGGTGATGGCGCAGCTGGACATCGCCGAGAAGCGCGTACCGCAGGACGGACGCATCAAGCTCAATCTGTCCAAGACCAAGCAGATCGACTTCCGCGTGAGTACGCTGCCGACCCTGTTCGGCGAGAAGGTGGTGCTGCGTATCCTGGACGGCAGCGCTGCCAAGCTGGGCATCGACAAGCTGGGTTACGAGCCGGACCAGCAGAAGCTGTTCCTGGAAGCCATCCACAAGCCGTACGGCATGGTGCTGGTGACCGGCCCAACCGGTTCGGGCAAGACGGTGTCGCTGTACACCGCGCTGGGTATCCTCAACGACGAGACGCGCAACATCTCCACCGCCGAAGACCCGGTGGAAATCCGCCTGCCCGGCGTCAACCAGGTGCAGCAGAACAACAAGCGCGGCATGACCTTCGCCGCGGCCCTGCGCTCGTTCCTGCGACAGGATCCGGACATCATCATGGTCGGCGAAATCCGCGACCTGGAAACGGCCGAGATCGCGATCAAGGCGGCGCAGACCGGCCACATGGTGCTGTCCACGCTGCACACCAACGATGCGCCGCAGACCATCGCGCGCCTGATGAACATGGGCATCGCGCCGTACAACATCACCAGCTCGGTGACGCTGGTGATCGCCCAGCGCCTGGCGCGCCGGCTGTGCAACAACTGCAAGCGCCCGGCCAATCTGCCCGAGCATGCGCTGCTGGCCGAAGGCTTCACCCAGGCGCAGCTGGACGCGGGTATCGAACTGTACGAAGCGGTCGGCTGTGATGAGTGCACCGAGGGCTACAAGGGCCGTACCGGTATCTACCAGGTGATGCCGATGACCGACGAGATCGCCACGATCGTGCTGGCTGGCGGCAATGCGTTGCAGATTGCCGAGGCCGCACAGCAGATCGGGGTGAACGATCTGCGCCAGTCGGCGTTGAAGAAGGCTGCTGCGGGCATCACCAGCCTGGCCGAGATCAACCGCGTTACCAAGGATTGAGGTCGATCCACGCCATGCGTGGATGCCGCGATGCATGAGGTTGCCGGCCAGCGGCCGGCACTACCAGGTTGGTGGGCCCGCGTCGGGCCCTGTGCTTACTCCATCCCCAGCTTCTTCAGCTTGTAACGCAGCGCGCGGAAGGTAATGCCGAGCTGCGCGGCGGTGCGGGTCTTGTTCCAGCGGTTTTCTTCCAGCGCGCGCTGGATGGCGCTGCGCTCGAGCTGTTCGATGTACGAGGGCAGGGCGGCGCTGCCGGGCTGCAGGTCCACCACGGCCTCGGCGTGCGCTGCGCTGCCGGGCGTGCGCGGGGCATGCTGCGGCAGGCGCAGGTCGTCGGCGCCGATGCGGTCTTCTTCGGCCAGGGCCAGCGCGCGTTCCAGGATGTTCTCCAGTTCGCGCACGTTGCCGGGGAAGGCGTACTGGGCCAGTGCATCCAATGCCGACGGCGCCAGCAACGGCGTCGGGCGGCCGTGGCTGCGGGCCAGCCGTGCCAGCACCGACGCGGCCAGTTCCGGCAGGTCCTGGCGACGCTCGCGCAGCGGCGGCACCCTCAGCTCAATCACGTTGATGCGGTAGTAGAGGTCGTGGCGGAAGCGCCCGTCCTCGACCAGCTCGGCCAGGTCCTTGTGGGTGGCCGAGAGGATGCGCACGTCCACCGGCTCTTCGTTGGCGGCGCCGACCGCGCGCACCGACTTTTCCTGGATCGCGCGCAGCAGCTTCACCTGCATCTGCAGGGGCAGCTCGGCCACTTCGTCCAGGAACAGGGTGCCGCCATGCGCGGCCTGGAACAGCCCGGGCTTGTCGGCGTGGGCGCCGCTGAAGCTGCCCTTGCGGTGGCCGAAGAATTCGCTCTCCATCAGCTCGCCGGGAATGGCACCGCAGTTGACCGGTACGAACGGGCCGGCCGCGCGGGCGCCCTGGGCGTGGATGGTGCGTGCGACCAGTTCCTTGCCCACGCCGGATTCACCGAGGATGTACACCGGCGCCTGGCTGCGCGCGACCTTGCCGATGGTGGTGCGCAGCACGTCCATGGCCGGCGAGTCGCCGAGCAGTCGCGCCCCTTGTTCGGCGGCAGGGCCGGGCACGGGCCGCTCGGTGTTGTTGAGTTCCAGCGCGTGCTTGACCAGGCCACGCAGCACGGCGATGTCCACCGGCTTGCTGACGAAATCGAAGGCGCCGGCCTTCAGCGCTTCCACCGCCAGGTCCATGCTGCCAAAGGCAGTGATCATCGCCACCGGCGTGCGCGGGTAGTGCTGGGCGATCTCGCTGACCAGCTCGATGCCGTTGCCGTCCGGCAGGCGCATGTCGGTGATGCACAGGTCGTACGGATTGCTGGCCAGCAGTTCGCGCGCTTCGGCAAGGTTGGCTGCGGTACTGATGCGCAGCCCCATGCGGCCGAGCGTCAGTACCAGCAGTTCGCGGATGTCGCGTTCGTCGTCGACGACGAGGGCGCTGCGGGTTTCGTTCATGGGCGTGAAAGATAAACGAGGGGGCTGGAAGCGACAAATGTTTGACGCACAGAATCGAGATCAGGTGGGCAACAGCGTATGCGGGCCGGGCAACACCAGGCGGAAGCAGGAGCCGCCGGCGGGTACCGGGATGTAGTCCAGCCGTGCCTGGTTGGCCCGGCACAGCTCGCGGGCGATGTACAGACCCAGCCCGGTGCCGTGCTCGGACGTGGTGAAGAACGGCCGGAACAACTGCGCGGCCACGCTCTCGGGAATGCCGGGGCCACGATCCATCACGTCGATGACCGCACTGCGCTCGTGCTGCGCCACGCGCAGGCGCACCCGCGCCGGTTGCTGGCCGATGCGGCCATACTTGAGCGCGTTGTGCACCAGCACGGTCAGCACCTGGTAGAGGTGCTTGCTGTCGACCTGGGCCAGCACCGAGGTGTCGTTGATGATCGGCTCGATGCTGTCGGTTTCCAGCGTCTGCCCCTGCTTGTACTCCAGCACGAAGCGGCGCACGAAGGCGGCCAGGTCGACGTTTTCGGGCGTGGCGCGCTCGCGCCGGGCCAGGCCCAGCACGCTTTCGACGATGCCGTTGGTGCGCTGGCACTGCTGGCGGATGATCTGCAGCAGGCGGCGATCGCTTTCGTTGAAGCCGGTGCCTTCCTCCAGCAGCTGCACCGCGTAGTTGATCGCGGCCAGCGGGTTGCGGATCTCGTGGGCGAGGCTGGCCGAGAAGCGCCCCATTGCTGACAGGGTGAGCGATTCGGCACGGCGCGAGACCACGCTGGAGTCGTCCAGGAACACCAGGGCCAGCTCGCTGCCGGCCAGCAGGCGCGCAAAGCGGGGCTGCACTTCGGGCTGGTCGGGGTTGAGCTGCAGCGGCAGTTCGTCCTGGGCCCAGCCGTTGCGCCAGCGCTGCAGGCGACGGGCGAGTTCCGGGGCGGCGCTGGCCAGGTCCAGGCGGCCGCTTTCGCCGCTGCCGTCGCTGTCACCGAGCAGCATCGAGGCGGCCTCGTTGGCCAGGGTGACGCGGTTGTCGGCGTCGACCACCAGCACGCCGGTACGCATGCGGCGGATGATCAGCTCGTTGATCTGGAACAGGTTGGCCACTTCATCGCCGCGCTGGTTGGCCAGCTGCTGGTTGCGGCGCGCGCGGCTGCCGACCTGGTAACTGATGAAGGCCAGCGCCAGGTAGCTGGTGGCGAACATCGCCAGTTCGGCCAGGGTACGGGTGGGGTCGCCACCTTCCAGCAGCTTCCAAGTGTATTCCACGCCGGTGGCGAGGCTGGCGGCCAGGGCCAGGCCTAGGCCCAGGCTGAGCGGCAGCAGGGTGGCGGCAGCGGCGATGTTGAACAGCAGCGACATCGAAATGCCGGCGCTGGCACCGGGCAGGGCATGCGACAACAGGGTGGCGGCGACGATGTCCACCAGCACGCCGCTGACCACGATCGGGCGCAGCCAGCGTTCGTTGCGGCCGATCACCAGCGCCAGCAGCGACAGCACCAGGTAGATGGCGGCGACGGTGTCGGCCAGCCGCGGGTGATGGGCTTCGCCGACCAGGGCCGACAGGGGGCTGTAGAGCAGGGCGGCGATGACCGAGGCGATCAGCACCCGGTACAGCGCGAAGAAATACAGCTCACGCCGCGGAATCGATTCGATGCGGTCGATCAATGAAGCACTGGGTGACACGCCGGAACTCCCCTTCTGGCTGCCTGGGTCTGGAATCTGCGGCGGGCCTGCCCGGCGTCCCCTGAGGCCGGGCGGTACGTCGCTTCGATGTGGCTTGCGGTGGAAGCCGTCGAGCACCCCCGACGCTACACACCCTGGCTGACCAGTATAGGGCCGCCGGCGGGCGCCCGCCGGTGCGGCCCGGATCGCGCATTTGGCCTGGGATGGATACCGCTGGCCAGCCGGCCCCCGGGCGCAACTGCCTGAATGACGGCGGAAATCTGGCCGGGTCTGGCGTTTTGTACAGACTTCTTTGCGCCCCGGCGCCGGCTCGGCCACAATAGTGGGG
>NZ_LXXZ01000071.1 GCF_003244875.1 Stenotrophomonas sepilia | reverse complement strand
CAAGTACGTCCCTGTAAGCTTGGCAGCCGCATCCATGCGGCTGACACCCCGCACTCCGACACCGCCCCACCTCTGACAGATCTTCGCGGCTGTTGGTAGGTGTCGACCTTGGTCGACACATCTGTCAGATATCGATATTCAGAACGGAATCAGACCCCGTGCCGACCAACGGTCGGCACCCACCAAAGCAGAACGCCGTTCCGACAGATCGCAGGAAACTGTCGAAGGCGGGGTGGCTCCGGTTGAGGGGGTGTCCGCGGCATGGATGCCGTGACCAAGGCTACAGGGACGTACTTGCGCCGTCCCCCGCAACCGCCCCCCCCGCCTCCTCACAGGAAACCCGCTGTTGCTTCGGCTGTTGCTTCTGAGGTTGCCGGCCAGCGGCCGGCACTACCGCGGGTGCCGGGTGCCGCCCGGCCGGTACCTCCAGCTTGACCGCAGCCGGGGCGCCACGGAGAATTACGCGACTAATTCTCATTTGCTGTTGCGCAGGATGCGGGCGGCAGCCTCCCGGGCCCCTCTCCTTCGATGTTCAAGAACGTCCTGTTCCAACTGCATTGGCTGCTGGGCATTACCGCCGGTGCCGTCCTGGCCGTGATGGGCCTCAGCGGCGCCGTGCTGTCCTTCGAGGACGAGCTGCTGCGCGCCGCCAATCCCGGCTTTGCCGAGATCGCCGAGCACCATGCCGACGGACAGCATCCCCTTGCACTCAGTGAACTGGTGCCGCTGCTCCAGGCCGGCAGCGAACGCCCCCTGCAACGCCTGCGTATCGATGCCACCGGACAGCGGCCGTCGGTCGCGCGCTTTGCCGGCGGCAAGGACCACTGGGTGTACTTCGACCCGTACAGCGGTGAGCGCTTCAGCGCCCTGCGCGGCCAGGCGTTCTTCGACTTCGTCGAGGACCTGCATCGCCACCTTGCCGCGGGCGAACGCGGCAAGTGGATCACCGGCAGCTGTGCCATCGCCCTGCTGTTCTTCACCCTGTCCGGCCTCTACCTGCGCTGGCCACGACGCTGGTGGCACTGGCGCAGCTGGCTGGCAGTGGAGTGGAAACGCAGCGGGCGCGGCTTCCTGTGGAGCCTGCACTCGGTAGTCGGCACCTGGGTGCTGCTGATCTACCTGATGAGTGCGCTGACCGGCCTGTGGTGGTCGTTCGACGGGTATCGCAGTGCGGCCAGCACGCTGCTGGGCGTCCCACCGGCGGCCAAGCACCAGGTTGCCACCGATGCGTCGCTGGACCTGCACCGCATTGAAGCCACGCTGTACGCGCTGCCGGGCGTGCGCGCCGGCTTCATTGACCTGCGCCTGCCGGAGAAGCCCGGGCAGGCGCTGAACGTGCGGGTGATGGCCGGTGATCCGTCGCAGCGCGGCGGCCACCACGATCGTGCGCATGACCTGCTGCAGCTCGATCCGGCCAGCGGTGCGGTTCTCGATGCCCGCCCGTACGCACGCCAGGGCGCGGGCGGACAGCTGGCCACCAGCGTGTTCGCGCTGCATTCGGGCAGCTACTTCGGTGTACCCGGGCGCGTGGTGGTGATGCTCAGCAGCCTGGGCATGAGCCTGTTCTTCATCACCGGCTGGATGCTGTACCTGGACCGCCGCCGCAGCCAGCGTGCCGCGCGCGGGCTGCGCCAGGCGCTACCGATGCCGGCCAGCGACGCCGGCAACGCAGCGTGGCTGGTGGTGCATGCCAGCCAGAGCGGACTGGGCGAACAGCTGGCGTGGCGCGCGGCGGCCCAGCTGCAGGCGGCCGGCCATGCGGTGCAGGTGCTGCCGCTGGCGCGCATCGATGCCGCGCTCCTGCTGCGTGCATCGAGCGCGCTGTTCGTGCTGAGCACCTTCGGCGACGGCGAGCCGCCCGATGCCGCCCGGCGCGCAGCGCGGCAGTTGCTTGCACAAGCGCTGGACCTTTCGGGCCTGCAGTTCGGCCTGCTCGCGCTGGGTGACCGCCAGTACCCGCACTACTGCGGCTTCGGCCGCCGGGTCGATGGCTGGTTGATCGGAAACGGCGCGCGTGCACTGTTCGAGCGCGTCGACGTCGATGCCGCCTCGGTCCCGGCGCTGCGCCGGTGGCAGCAGGAGCTGGGTGCGCTCACCGGCATCGTCACCGATGACAGCGTGCTGCCTGCGGCTACGCAGATGCATGAGTGGCGCCTGCTCGGCCGCGACCGCCTCAACCCTGGCAGCGTCGGCGGAGCCATCTGGCGTATCCGTCTTGCCGCACCGGCCGACGTGCAGTGGCAGGCGGGTGACATCCTGCACATCGCGCCCCGCCACAATGCCCAGCACGCCGGTGCCGTGTTGAAGGCGCATGGGCTGGATCCGCTGCAGCCCCTGCTGGTCGATGGCCATCCGCGCACGCTGCTGGCGCTGGCCAGTGAACGCGAGCTGCCCGAGGCCGATGCTGCGCTGGCGGTGCAGGATGCCTGCCTGTGGCTGGCCGAGCTGCCGCTGCTGCCCAGTCGCGAGTATTCGATCGCCTCCTGCACGGATGATGGCATGGTGGAGCTGGTGGTGCGGCTGGTGCATGACGCCTCCGGTCGAGCCGGGTTGGGCTCGGGCTGGCTGTCGTTGCATGCGCCGATCGATGCCGGCATCGTCGCCCGCGTGCATCGCAACCCCGGTTTCCATCGCGTCATTGGCGCGCCGATGGTGCTGATCGGCAACGGCACCGGCATCGCCGGGCTGCGCAGCCTGTTGCGCGAAGCCGCCCGTGCAGGCGAACACGGGCACTGGCTGTTGTTCGGCGAACGCCAGCGTGCACACGATTTCCTGTTCGCCGACGAGATCGAAGCGTGGCAGGCCGATGGCCATCTCGCCCGGGTGGACCTGGCGTTCTCGCGCGATGGCGACGGCGGTTATGTGCAGGATCGCCTGCAGGCGGCCACCGGAACGCTGCGCGACTGGATACAGCGCGGTGCGGTGATCCATGTCTGTGGGTCGTTGCAGGGCATGGCCGAGGGCGTGGACCAGGTGCTGCGAACCGCGCTGGGTGATGAAGCGGTGGAAACGCTGCTGGAAAACGGGCGCTACCGCCGCGACGTGTATTGATTCCTGCCGCCGAACGCTGGTGTGAGCCGAGCATGGGCTCGGCTCTACAGTGTTCCTGCAGCCGATGTAGCGCCGAGCCTACGCTCGGCTGACCAGGCCGCCGCGGCGCGCGCCTGCGGCATCGACTGCAACCGGAACGCGCCCACCGCGTCGGCCAGGGCACGCACCTGGACCTGCATCTGCGCCGTGGAGGCACCGGCCTCTTCCACCAGGCTGGCGTTGCGTTGGGTACTGGCTTCCATCTGCACGATGGTCTGGTTCACCTGTGCGATGCCGGCATGCTGGTCCTGCGACGCACTGCGGATACCCGCCAGCAGCTCGGCCAGCTGCTGCACGCTGCCGACGATCTCGCCCATCGTGATGCCGGCCTGTTCGGCCTGCTGGTTGCCCTGTCCCACACGCGCCACCGAATCCTCGATCAGGCCCTTGATCTGCTTGGCCGCCTCTGCGCTGCGTTGTGCAAGCAGGCGCACTTCCGCGGCCACCACGGCGAAACTGCGGCCCTGCTCACCGGCACGCGCCGCTTCCACCGCAGCATTCAGCGCCAGGATGTTGGTCTGGAAGGCGATGCCGTCGATCAGCTGGGTGATGTCGCCGATGCGGCGTGATGCCTCGCTGATGCCCTGCATGGTCGCCACCACCTGACCGACAGCCTCGCCGCCGCGCTGCGCCACCGCAGCCGCACCCTTGACCAGCGCGTCGGCACGGCCTGCGGCATCAGCATTGCGACCGACCGTATCGGTCAGTTCGTGCATGGAAGCGGCGGTCTCTTCCAGGTTCGCGGCCTGCTGCTCGGTGCGCTGTGACAGATCTTGATGACCGGCAACGATCTCGCCAACGCCGGTATCGATACTGGAGGTGGCGTGCTGGATGCGGGTGACGATGCGGCCCAGCTGAGCGACCGTCGCGTTGGCATCATCGCGCATGCGCGCGAACACGCCCTGCAGCTCACCCTCCATGCGCACACTGAGGTCACCACGGGCCAGCGCGGCCAGCAATGCCTGCAGGTCGCCGAGGTTGGTTTCAAACGTCGCCAGCAGGCGGTTGATGCTGGTCGACAACGTGCGCACGAAGCCCTGCTTGCCCTCCAGCGCGATGCGACCGTGCAGGTCGCCGTGTGCTGCAGCATCGACCAGCGCAGCGACCTCGGTTTCCAGCAGGGTCTCCAGCGCACGACTGCGCCATTCCACCGCTACGCCGAGGAATTGCCCTTCATCGATGACGGGGTTGGCAATCAGCTGGTAACGCGTGCCAGCATGGCCGATCTCGCGCTCTTCGCGCTGGCGCACGCCGGCCAGGCTGGCCAACGCCGGATGCAGGCGTACCGCGTCGCTGCCCACCAGCGCTTCGTTCCGCAGGTCAAGCAGCTGCAGCAGTGCCGGGTTGGCGTAGGCGACCTGCCCTTCCGCATCGATCACCATCAAACCGGTCTGCGCACTGTCCAATGCCTGGCGCACCCGGGTGTTGCCGCGCGCCACGGCACGCTCGGTCTCGATACGCGCGCGCAGGCGCTGCTGCATGTCGACCAGGCGCTGCGCCAGCTGGCCGATCTCGTCGTTGGCGTTGTAGACGCGCAGGGTGGTGTCCAGGCGGTCGTCGGCGATGTCGCTGGCGAAGTGCAGGGTGTCCTGGATCGGCTGGCGCACTGCACGCAGCACCAGCACGAGGCTGGTGATCAGCACACCGGCGACCAGCAGCACGGTCAATGCAAACAGCACGCTCATCGTGCGCGCACCAGCCTGCTGGCGGGTCTGGGCACGGGCCAGTGCCGCGGCTTGTGCCTGCTGGAATGCGGCCAGCGCAGGCGCTACGCCCGCAGCGGTATCCAGCAGCGACTGCGCTTCCACATCCAGGCCGACACGGGCAGCGGTATACCCCAGCAATGCGGTCTGATACGCCTCCATTCCGGTGCGCAGGGTGTCCTGCGCATCCGCGGGCAGGCCCGCCAGCGCGAGATCGAACGGCAGCTTTTCTTCGCTGGCGCGGTCGGCGTGGGTGGAATCACCGTCGAGCAGCAGCAGTGCCTCCTGCCGCCGCATCTTCTGCAGGGACAACGCCAGCGCATCCCGCTGCTGCGCATCCACCTGCCCCTGCAGCGTGTCTGCAGCCTGTTGCAGCTGCGCGGCGAGGCCGGCCTCACCACGGCCCATCTCGTCGACCCGTTCGAACAGGGCGGCAACACCCTGCGAGAACGCGCCTGCAGCTTCGGTCAGCGCCTGCAGGGCCTTGCGCCGGCCTGCATCCATCGGCATCGTGCGCAGCGCCCGCAGATCGTCCTGCAGCGCCTTTTGCGTGGCAAGCAGCTGCGCGCGGTCGGCATCATCGAAACTGCGTGCATACTGGATCTGCAGGCGGCGCGCTTCGGCCACCCGCGTGGCCAGGCGCGCGGCGAGGTCACTGCCGCGCTGGTAGCTGGCCTGGCTGCGCGCAGCCTGCGTGCTGGCATGCCCGGTCCAGGCGTAGACGGCTGCGATTGCGACCAGTCCCAGGCCACAGACCCACAAGGTCGCCTTGAGCTTGTTGGCTACGCTCAGCCGATGCGGTTGCAGCCACAGCAGCAGGCCGGAGGACGCCGGGCGCAGCGCCGCAAGCCGCGTGCGCAGGGACCGGAGGTGGGGGACAACGGCCGACATGACAGGCTCCAGGTAAAGGGACGCACCTGTATCGGCCGGATTCAAGCCAACTTTAGAACTTTCGTCGTCCTGGCCCAGCGGTGACGGGCGGACGCGGCCTTTGTACCGGGTGCAGGCGACGCTGGCGTGACACGACCAGCACCCTTGACCTCAACCCCGGTTGGGGGGGCACAGTGGACCTCCCCTCCCGCCCGGTGCCGCCATGACGACGCTCGATGTCCCCCGCTACCTGCAGCGCCTGCAGCTGGATGCACCGCCACCGCTGACGCTGGCCGGCCTGACCCTGCTGCAGCAGCGCCACAACGCAGTGCTGCCGTTCGAGACCCTCAGCTGCCTGCTGCGCGATGCGGTACCGATCGACCTGGACAGCGTGCAGCGCAAGCTGCTGGACGAGCGCCGTGGCGGGTACTGCTTCGAACTCAATGGCGGCCTGCTGGCGCTGCTGCAGGCGCTGGGCTTCGATGCGCAGCCATTGAGCGCGCGCGTGCTGCTGGCTGCCCAGGACGGCGACCTGACCGCACGGACCCACCTGCTGCTGCGCGTGCAGGTGGACGGCGATGACTGGCTGGTGGATGCCGGTTTCGGCAGCCTGACCCCGACCGTGCCGCTGCGGCTGCATGATCCGCAGCCGCAGGCCACGCCTCACGAGCGGTACCTGCTGCAGCGCCTGCCCGGCGAGGGGGATTTCGTGCTGTACGCCGAATCCGGTGACGGCTGGCGGGCGATGTACCGTTTCGACCTGCACGTGCCCGCACCGATCGACAACGTGGTGGGCAACTGGTACGTGTGCACCCATCCCGACTCCAGCTTCCCTGGCCAACTGCGCGCGTCGCTGACCGGGCCGGACTGGCGACGCACCATCGGCAGCGGCAACTACACCGAGTACCGCCCCGGCCAGGCACCGGACAAGCGTCCGCTGCACGATGTTGCCGACGTGCGCGACGTGCTGCAGCAACGCTTCGGCATGCAGTTGCCCGAAGACCCGCGGCTCGATCCGGCGATCAACGACTGGCTGCAGCGCTCACGCGCCGCGACCTTGTAGAGCCGAGCCCATGCCCGGCTGAGCTTGGGCGGCTGGGTCAACAGCAGCCGAGCATGGGCTCGGCTCTACGGAACCGTGCGCGCCTGCAACGCAATCCGGTTGCCTTCACTTTCGCAGATCTCGGCCACGCTCCAGGCTCACCTCCAAGTCCATGCCCACACCTGCGGCCTCGTCGGCAAACGGAAGGTAGGCCATCCTGCAGTCGTGCAGCATGACACTCCTTGCAGGGCAGCGCTGGCATGCTGGGTGCCCCTTTCCTCGCGGAGTCCTGCATGTCCCTGGCCGATCACCAAAGTGCGCTGTCACCGCAGGGCTTCCTGCGCGTGGCGATCAACCTGGGCAACCCGGTGCTGGCGCAGGGCGATGCGCACTCGCCGCGCGGACCGTCGGTGGAGCTGGCCGCGATATTGGCGCAGCGCCTGGGTGTGCAGGCACGCTTCACCTGTCACGATGCCGCAGCCTCGGTGGTCGCTGCGGCAGGCGAAGACGGCTGGGATCTGGCCTTCTTGGCCATCGATCCGGCACGTGCCGACCGCATCGCCTTCAGTGCTCCGTACGTGGAGATCGAAGGCACCTATCTGGTGCGCGAGGACAGTCCCGCGCAGCAGGTGACCGACCTCGACCGCGAGGGGCTGCGCATCGCGGTGGGCCGCGGTGCAGCCTACGATCTGTTTCTCAGCCGCGAACTGCGCCACGCCACGATCGAACGGGCCGAGACGTCGGCGGCTGCGATCACCCTGTTCGATCTGCAGCGCCTGGATGCCGCCGCCGGCGTGCGCCAGCCGCTGCAAGCATGGGCGCGGGCGCATCCCGGCCACCGCGTGCTGGCTGACCGTTTCACCGCGATCCAGCAGGCGGTGGCGGCGCCGGCATCCCGCCCCGCCGACGCGCTGCAGGCGCTGTTCGAAGAAGTGGAGGCGATCAAGGCCGGCTCGCTGCTGGAGGAGGCATTCGCGCGCGCCGGGCAGGCGGTCACGCTGGTGCGATGAGTGTAGCGTCCGCCATGTGCCGCACGTGTTCGGCAGCCTGCGCGTGCAGCCAGTCGCGGAAGGCAAGAAAGCCGCGGTGGCGGGCCGAACGCTGCGGGTAGACCAGCCAATGCGGCCAGGCGGTTTTCAGGCGCAGGTTGGACAGCGCAACCAGTTGGCCGGAATCCAGCAACAAGCGCGCCCGCGTCACCCGCCCCAGCGCCACGCCCACCCCGTCCAGCGCCGCACGGTGGTGTGCCTCCGAATCATCCAGCACCGCTACGAAGCGCGACGGCGGGGTCTGCCCGCTCAACGCGAACCAGGCCCCCCACGCGCCATCGGGGTCCCCCAGCAGTGGCCACTGGTTCAGTGGCACCCGGTCGATCCCTCCCATGCGTTCGATCAGCGCCGGGCTCGCCATTGGCAGCAGCCACTCGTCGAACAGCGGCTCAACCACCAGGCCCGGCCACTGCCCGCTGCCCAGCCGCAGCGCGGCGTCGAACTGGCGCTGCCGCTCGAAATCAATCAGGCGCTCACTCGACTGCAGGTTGATCTCGATCTGTGGGTGCTCAGCCACGAAATGCCCCAGGCGCGGCACCAGCCACGCCGACGCCATCGACGGCACCGCACTGATCGTCAGCACGTGCTCGGCGCGGGCCGCATAGGGCTGGAAGGCTTCGTTGATCGCATCCAGATGCGGGCCGACCTGGTCGAGCAGGCGCTGCCCCTCCAGGGTGAGGGCGACGCCACGCGGTTGGCGGACCAGCAGTGGCTGCCCGAGCCGCTCTTCCAGCTGGCGCATCTGATGGCTGAGCGCACTGACGGTCAGGTTCATCGATGCCGCTGCCCGTGACAGGTTGCCCAGCCGCGCGGCGGCCACGAAACCCTGCAGGGCATGAAGGGGCGGACGGGACATCAGGCTTGAATTCCTCTCAAGGCATGCTTGCGGAAATGTCGCTTTTTGCCCGCCCATGCTGCCCGTATCGTGCAATCCACTCAAGTGGAGGCACGCTCATGAACATCTTCGGCAGCCTGTTGTTCCTGCACGGCCATGTGGCCAACGCCGAGCTGGCACGCCAGCTGGCCAGTCCGTCCACCGACTCCCCTGCGTGCGCGGCGCAACCGGCCGCGCCGGTTCAGCAGCCGGGGACCCGTTGAACGCGGCTCAACCTGTGTACCAGCGTTGGACGTATTCAGGCAGCCAGGGCATTGGATCGATATCCAGTGCCCGGCAACCGTCGAGCGTGTCACGCAGCACGCCCTCGCCGGGGCCACCGGAAATCCGCAGTCCTTCCTCTTCCGGAAGCTGCACCACAGCCCAGTCGTGCAGCCGGTCCATGCGCAGGCGCATCGCCACCTGCAGCCACGCCTTCAGCGGGTAACAGCGATAGCCTTGTTCACCCAACGCAGCAATTGCGAGCGACAAGGCCTGGTTGGCACCACGTACCCATTCAGTACGACCCCCAGCCTTGTGCTGGATCGTCATCGGTGCCGGTGCGCGGTGCGCCTTGAACGGCGAACGCAGCTGCAGCTCCAGATCACGTGCATCACGCTCGCCCTCCGCTTCCACCAGCGCACCGGCATCGAGGTCGAAGAACTCGAACCAGCGCCGATGCAATGCGCTGATGCGTCCGAGCGGATCACGTGAAAAGCCGATCTTCGCGTAGTCCTCCCACGCACACGGGAAGACGTAGGTAAAGACACGACCGTCGATGCGGATATCCGATTGCATGTGCGCAGGCTGCCTCCACCTCAGCCCGGGCGCAACCGGGCGCTACCGTGCACGCTGCAGCGCTCCGGCAGTGCGGCTTCGTGCAGCCGGCACGAACTATTCTTGCTGACTGTCGCTGCCATCTCCGCCCGCCATGCCGTCTGCTGCGCCCGCCCCCCTACCGATTTCGTCCATCACCCTGGAAGCGGCAACCTCTGCGGTGATTCACCAGCACAACGCTGAAACCGCGCGGCAACCGGCATCGCTGACCAAGCTGATGACCGCCTACGCCGCCTATGCGTGCGTCGAAGAGAACGGACGCTCGTGGGACGACCCGGTCACCATCGCCGCCGACGATGTGCATGCCGTGGCCGATGATGAAACGCGCATGGGCCTGGCGCCCGGCGAGACAATCACCCTGGCGCGCCTGCTGGAAGGGTTGATGGTGGTGTCCGGCAATGACGCTGCATTGGCGATCGCGCGCCACCTGGACGGATCGCAGGCCGCATTCCTGGAACGCATGAACCGGCACGCACGCCAGCTCGGGCTGCGCAGCACCTGGTTTGCCAGCGTGTCCGGCATCACCACACCGCACCATGTCTCCAGCGCGCGCGACATGGCGGTGCTGGCCGCCCGCCTGTTGAACGATCATCCGCAGATCCTGGCGATCACCGCGCAGCGCGCGTTCGCCCATGGCAGCTTCAACCGCAGCAACCAGAACGCCCTGCTCGGCGAAGACGGCGTGGACGGCTTGAAGACCGGCTACACCCAGGCCGCAGGCTTCTGCCTGGCCGCCACCGCGTGCCGGCCAGTACCCGGGCGGGACCAGCCGGTACGGCTGATCACCGTGGTGTTGGGCTCTGCAAGCCGCGACGCGCGCGACGCACTGGTGCGCGACCAGTTGGCCGCGGGATTCGCCGCCCTGGCCGGCGGCTGACCGCTCGTGCGGCTCAGCGCCGCTTGACCGTCGCCACGATCAGCCGCTGCAGCTCGGCCACGGCACCGGCCTTGTCCAGCGCGCCGGCAGCCACACCCTCTGAAAGGGCTTCAGCCGCACCGAGGATGGCCCAGCGCCCGGCCAGCGACACCGTGCCGTCGGCCGCGAACGGGCCCAGCCAGACCTGGCAGTTGTCGATGAAATCCTGCTGGTAGCGCCGCCGCACCTCATGCAGTTCCGGCGCCCCCACCAGCGCGGCGAGGATGCCTTGCACTTCACTGCCCTGGCTGAGGACGCAGTCGATGTAGCCGGAGGCGATAGCCGCCGCCCGATCGACCAGTTGCGCCCGGGCGCGACCGATACGCTCGTGGAAGACCACGGTCTGGCGTCCGTCATAGTCATCGTAGAGCGCCGCCAGCAAGCCATTGCGGGTCACGAAGTGATCATAGGCCACAGGCTTGGTCACGCCCGCCGCTTCGGCCAGCCGCCCCAGCGTCAACGCTCCGGTACCTTCTTCGCGGACCAGTGCCCAGGCCACATCCAGCAACTGGCGGGTGCGTTGCTCCCGGGTCATTCGGCGGCGCGTGGGGGTGGCGTTGGCGGGCATCGGCGGAGCACGGCGATCAGCGCATCGGAACACCAATTTTACGGCCGATCGCCAGCGCGGTCTGCAGATGCGCTTCAGCGGCACCGGTATCGGCGTCCAACAGCAGGTGGGACGACAGCACGCGCGCGCCGCAATAGTCGAAGATGCCCATGTCGATCTGGGTCCTCATTGCCGCGTCGTAGCCACGACGTTCGACCATGGCTGCGTCGGCGCCGCCCAAGCCGACCAGATGCACATTCAGGCGCTGCAGCTTCTTCACCAGCCTGCCCTGCGCATCCTGTGCGTAGGCCCAGTCGTTGGTGAACACACGGTCGATCCAGCCTTTCAGCAGCGCCGGGAACGACCACCAGTACAACGGGAACACCAGCACCAGCGTATCGGTGGCATCCAGCCGCGCGTGCTCGGCAGCGACATCGGCCGGTACCGCGCCGGTGCTGCGGAACAACGCCTGGTCCTGCGGGTTGAAGCGCGGATCGAAGCCTTCGGCCATCAGGTCGGCATAGGCCACGGTGTTGCCGGTGTCGGCCGCGGCAATGGCATCACCGATGCGACGCGCCATCGCGTGGGTCAGCGAACCGGGCTCAGGGTGGGCGATGACAATGAGGCTGTGCATGGAGATCTCCAGGAATCTATACTTACTAATGGTAAGTAGCGATTCCGGGGAAACCAGCGCCACCGGTGGGACGCTGTTTTCGCGTCCAACGTATAGTGCAGCGATGCCCTGTGGGACACCCGGAGATGGATCGACGCCTGCCCCTGACGATACTGACGCTGCTGCTGTCGCTGTTGCTGCCATCCGCCTTCGCGGGTGAACTCAGTCCCAGTGACGCGAAGGCCCTGCGCGAAGATGTGCGCGCCCTGATGACTGCCTACGCCCGCGGCGACGCGGACTTCCTCATCGAGCGTACGCATCCCAGCCTCAAGCGGCTGGCCGGCGGCGATGAGGCCTTCCAGGCGATCACCCGCGATGCGTTGAAGAAGCAGCACAGCGGCGGCGTGGTGGTCATCAGCGAAGACGTCGGTGTGCCGACCCGGACCTATGCGGCTGGGGAGGAAGAAGTCTGCTTCGTGCCACGCCAATCCCTGGTACGGGTGCGTGAAACCCCGATGCGCAGCACCACGTTCATGGTGGCCGTGCGCCGCATTGGCGGTTCCGGGTGGACATATCTGGACGGCACGGGGCTGCAGGACAATCCACGCCTGCTTCGCCAACTGCTGCCAGCGTTGGAACCCGGCGTGATCCTGCCCAAGCGGGAGATCGAGGCGTTGTAGTCGCCGGCCCTTCCCGCCATGCAGGGCGCGGGGCTACTGGAACAACGCGTTCAAGGCCGCCCCGGACGCCGCCTGCTGCAGGCCATCGAAGCGTCCGTCCTGCACGATCGGCTGGGTCGCCTGCATCAGTCCAGCCCACGCGGCACGCGCCAGCGCACCGCCCAGGCTGACCCGGCGAACGCCAAGTGCGGCGATGTCCTGCAGGCTCAGTGCTGTGGGGCCAGCGACCAGCAGGTTCACCGGCTTGGAGCCCGCGGCGGCGACCACCGCACTGATCTGCTCGCGCGTACTGATGCCCGGTGCATACAGCACATCGGCTCCGGCCTCGGCATAGGCACGCAGGCGCCGCAGGGTGTCCTGCAGATCCGGTACGCCCACGAAGAAGTTCTCCGCTCGCCCGACCAGCAGCACGTCGCCGCCCGCGCGGTCGATGGCCGCACGCGCCGCGCGCAATCGCTCGACCGCCTGCTCGATGGGCCTCAGTGGTGCATCGGCCAGGCCGCTGGCGTCCTCGATCGACAACGCCGCGATGCCGGTATCGAGCGCCGCGGTCACCGCCTCCTCCACCGCCTGTGGCGTAGCGCCGAAACCATCACCGAAGTCGGCATTCAATGGCAACGGGGTCGCCGCCGCCATCAGTCGCAGGTGCTCCAGCGTGGCCTGCAGCGATACCGCGCCGTCCGGCCGCCCCTCACTCCAGGCGCAGCCGGCACTGGTCGTGGCCAAGGCCTGGAAGCCCTGCCGTTGCAGATAGCGCGCACTGCCGACGTCCCACGGATTGGGCAGCACGAAGCATCCTGCTGCATGCAACTGGCGGAAGCTGGCGCGCTTGCGCAGGGTGTCGGCATCAGGCGAGGCCATGGCGGGCTCCGGGGCGGCAAACCTGCACCCTAGCCCGCCGTTCGGTCGCGCTCAAGGCGACGAAGGCAGCCGTGCATGAAGTGATGCCGGCTGCTTATTGGACGCCACCGGCAGCCGTGCCCGAGCGTGGACGCCTGCCCCCCCAATGCCGCCACGGAGCACCTCATGCACCCGGACCCGCAGCCCCTCATCGACCCGGGCGACGATGACGCCCACTGGGCCGACGTGCTTTCGCCCGCCCGCCGGCGCCTGATCGCGTCGGCCGGCCTGGCCGCCGGCGGCCTGGCCAGCGCGTCCACCGCCACCGCCGCCGCGCGCGTCGGCAGCGCCGTGAACACCACCGAGCCCGGACGACCCGGCTTCCGCGCCATGGTTCCGCCAGCGTCCAAGGGCCGCAGCCCCTGGGGCCAGGCCACGGCCAGCGAACCGACCCCGCGCCCGGCCAGCGTGCGCCCCGGCGAGGCCACGTTGCCCACCGCCCCGCGCGCCTACACCGACATCAAGAGCTACCACGCCCATATCTATTTCGATGAGGACAGCTTCGAGAAGGCAGCCCTGCTGCGGCGCTGGGCCGCCGAGCGCTTCCCGGTGGAGCTGGGCAACTGGAACCTGGAGCCGCGTGGCCCGCACGTCACCCCCTCTTTCTACTTCGGCTTCACCAACGACCTGCTGCCGGTGCTGGTGCCCTGGCTGCAGCTCAACAGCCTGGGGCTGACCATCCTGATCCACCCCAATACCGGCGACGGTCGCGCCGATCACCTGTACTACGCGTTGTGGGTGAACCGCGCTCAGCCGGTGAACGCCTACAACTGGCCGGCGCCGCAGCCGGGGGAACAGGAGCCGTTGGAGGAGGTATTCCCGAACGTGGTGCCGACGGTACCGTTGGAGACCTGAGCGATCAGCTGACAGGCAACTCCCTGGTAAGGGCACAGCGGCTGCGCCCTACGCCTCCTCATCCACGCAGGTGCGGCTCTGCCGATGAGCGGCCCGGGCGTGATCGTCGGCCTACGTGCTCGCAACCACCGCAAGCACGCCGTTCAGCGCGCCTTGATCCAGCGCCCGCCGTACGGCGACAAGCCCTGCAGCGAATTTCAAACGGACGATTGAAACGCTGCAAACTTCGCCGAACTGGACAGCATCCGCCGGTTCCGCCAGACTGCCGCCCTTTCCCGTCTTCCGGATCCCATGGCGAAGCTGCTGGTCCTGCACGGCCCCAACCTCAACCTGCTCGGCACCCGCGAGCCGGAGGTGTACGGCCACACCACGCTGGCCGACATCGACCAAGCCCTGGCCGCGCAGGCATCCGCTGCCGGGCACGCCGTGGAGAGCCTGCAGTCCAATGCCGAGCATGTGCTGGTCGACCGCGTGCAGGCTGTGCGCAACGACGGAACCGCTTTCATCCTGATCAACCCCGCCGCCTTCACCCACACCTCGGTGGCCCTGCGCGATGCGCTGGCAGCGGTGGCGGTGCCGTTCATCGAGATCCATCTGTCCAACCCGCATACCCGCGAACCCTTCCGCCAGCACAGCTACTTCAGTGACAAGGCGGTGGGCGTGGTGTGCGGCTTCGGTGCCGACAGCTACCGCTACGCGATGGACGCGGCGCTGCTGCGCGTATCCGCCACCTGATTGTCGACCCGGGCGCCCACGGCGCTCTCCTCACCTAGATAGAAACCAAAGAGGCCCTCATGGATCTGCGCAAAATCAAGAAGCTGATCGACCTGCTGGAAGAGTCGAACCTGGCTGAAATCGAAATCAAGGAAGGCGAAGAGTCGGTGCGCCTGTCGCGCGCTCCGGTCGCTGGTTATGCCGCGCCGGTCGCAGCTCCGGTGTACGCCGCCCCGGCGGCGCCGGCGGCGCAGGCGATGCCGATGCAGTCGCCGACCGAAGCGTCCACCGGCGGCACCGCCAAGCCGGGCCCGGCGCTGCCGGAAGGCCATGTGCTGCGCTCGCCGATGGTCGGCACGTTCTATGCCTCGTCCGCCCCGGACAAGCCGGCCTTCGTCACCGTGGGCCAGCAGGTCAAGGAAGGCGAAACCCTGGCCATCATCGAAGCGATGAAGATGTTCAACCCGATCGAAGCCGACACCTCCGGCACCATCGTCGCCATCCTCGGCGAGAACGGCCAGCCGGTGGAGTTCGACCAGCCGCTGTTCGTGATCGGCTGAGGGGCGCGCCATGCTCGACAAAGTCGTCATCGCCAACCGAGGGGAGATCGCGCTGCGCATCCTGCGCGCGTGCCACACCCTCGGCATCCGCACGGTGGCCGTGCATTCCACGGTCGACCGCAACCTCAAGCACGTGGCCATGGCCGACGAGTCGGTCTGCATCGGTCCGGCGCCGTCGCCGCAGAGCTACCTCAACATCCCGGCACTGATCGCCGCCGCTGAAGTCACCGACGCCCAGGCCATCCACCCGGGCTACGGCTTCCTGTCGGAGAACGCCGACTTCGCCGAGCGCGTGGAAGAGTCGGGCTTCATCTTCATCGGCCCCAAGGCTGACACCATCCGCATGATGGGTGACAAGGTCGAAGCCATCCGCGCGATGAAGGCCGCTGGCGTGCCGTGCGTGCCCGGCTCGGGCGGCCCGCTGGGCGACGACATCGTCGCCAACACCAAGATCGCCCGTGAGATCGGTTATCCGGTCATCATCAAGGCGGCCGGCGGCGGTGGTGGCCGTGGCATGCGCGTCGTGCACGCCGAAGCTTCGCTGAAGACCTCGATCGAAACCACCAAGAGCGAGGCCAAGGCCGCGTTCGGCAATGGCGAGGTCTACATGGAGAAGTTCCTGGAGAACCCGCGCCACGTGGAGATCCAGGTGCTGGCCGACGGCCAGGGCAACGCCATCCACCTCGGCGAACGCGACTGCTCGATGCAGCGCCGCCACCAGAAGGTGGTGGAAGAAGCACCGGCACCGGGCATCACCGCCGAACAGCGCGAGCAGATCGGCAAGGTGTGCGTGGAAGCCTGCATCCGCATCGGTTATCGCGGCGCCGGCACCTTCGAGTTCCTGTACGAGGACGGCCGCTTCTACTTCATCGAAATGAACACCCGCATCCAGGTAGAGCATCCGGTCACCGAAATGGTCACCGGCATCGACCTGGTGGCCGAGCAGCTGAAGATCGCCGCTGGCCAGAAGCTGTCGATCAAGCAGAGCGACGTGGTGCTGACCGGCCATGCCATCGAATGCCGCATCAACGCCGAAGACGCTGAGACCTTCGTGCCGAGCCCGGGCACCATCACCGGCTTCCATCCGCCGGGGGGGCCCGGCGTGCGCGTGGATACCCATATCTACAGTGGCTATCGCGTGCCGTCCAACTACGACTCGATGATCGGCAAGCTGATCGTGCACGGCCCGGACCGCGAAACCGCCATCGCCCGCATGCGGGTGGCGCTGAGCGAGATGGTGGTCGATGGCATCAAGACCAACATCGCCCTGCAGCAGCGGATCATGCGCGACAAGGGCTTCCAGGCCGGTGGACAGAACATCCACTACCTGGAAAAGCGCCTTGCCGAGCGCAAGAACAAGCCGATCGCGCTGACCTGATCGTCAGCCGATGCTGGACAAGGAAAGGGCGGGGATATCCCCGCCCTTTTCTGTTTTCCTTCCGGCAGCGCCGAGCCGTTCCCGGCTTGCGGGCGAGTGCAGCCGAGCATGGCTCGGCTCTACTGATGCTGCTTCAGCGCGCGTCCGCCGCCGTCGCCGGAATCTGCGAATTGGCCAGCGGCCGCACGCCATTGGGCGAGGCTGGATCGACGATCACCATGGTCTCGGTCGAGCCATCCGGCCACACTACCTGGAAGGTGCTGCCAGCCGGCAGTGAAGCGAACGGCATGCCCGTCTGCGCGCGATAGACCGCAGCGACCTGGCTGGCGCCGGCGCGGCGCACGTCTTCCTGCGCCTTCACCGTGGTCAGTTCCACCTTCGACAGATGCCGGTACCGATCCTCGTAGGTATCGATCATCAGCAGGCCGACCGCACCGGCAGAGTAGGCCACGAACAGCGCCACCCAGAACCAGAACTTGGCCCCATGCAGGAATCGACGGTAATTCATCGCCCGTCCCTCTTTCCAATCAATCGCTTGATCCATTCCTTCATTTTCCCAGCACCTTGCCGCGATACCGCAGCGTCATACACGAAATCCCGGAAATCCTGCGCTCCATCCTGCGAACAGATCCCTCCGTTCGCACAAAAACTGTTGACCAGCACGCTGTCCGCTCCACACGGTAGACCGAGTTCGCAGGCCGCAAGCCGCCATGCAAGCTCACTGAGCTGTTCGCCCGCCACCAGGCCGTCGAGTGCGCTGTCACCGGCGGCACGCACGCCCATGCCCGGCGCGATCGCCATATAGGCCTCCGGATCACGCGAAGTGCGCACGCGCTCGACCAGGTCGCGGCGGTACTCGGCACTGTCATGCAACGGCTCACCCTCGGCGAACAGCGATGCTTCTGCGGCCAGATTGCCCTGCGCGGCCGCCTTGCGGCGTTCGGCCAGCACCAGCGCAGCGCCCAGCTTGTCGCCCGGAACGAAGCCGCCACACCGCTGCGCCACGCGCTCGCGGGCCTCGATCATCGCCGGCGCCGCGGTCAGGCCCAACCCGCTCAACACGTTGTTGTCCAAGCGGTAGCCACCCGGATCGAGCGCGTACTGCGCGCAATAGTCATACACGCGGCTGAGCATCCAGCGCGCTTCATGGTTGCCGGTATCGGCCTGTACGCGCAGGCGCTGGGCGAAGGCATACAGATCGCTGGCGTCTTCGATGTCGGCGCGGAGGTCCAGCGGCAGGCCCGACGGCAGCGTGTTGCCGCGCTCGACGGTGGCCAGCCGGCGCGCCAGGGCTTCCGGCACCACCGGCAACGCCGCTCCGCTGTCGCGGCTGGGCACGACGGTCGGCAGGTCCGGCGACGGTGATGCCACGCCCGCCGCATGGCCGCTGGCCCGGTACCCGGCCACGCCCAGCACGGCCACCGCCGGCAGCACGAGCAACCAGGTTTTCAGGGTCGGGGCGAAGGCCATCGGCGGCGGTGAGCGTTCACGGCGCACAGGAAAGTGTCGAGTTTAGCAAGGCCCGGCAGGCCTGTCTGAACTGCCCCCGTTCATCTCAAGATGGCATCTCACGCGATACGGAGACGCTCCGATGGTCTAGCATGGCCCCCTTTCCCGTGATTGCCCCCACCGCCATGCCGTTCCTGGAACTGACCCTGCGCTGCACCGAAGCCACCCAGCCCCGCTATGAAAATGCGCTGGAGGACGTCGGCGCACTGGCTGTGACCCTGCTCGATGCCGAAGCCGACACCAGCAACGAACAGGCCATCCTCGAACCCGGCGTGGGTGAAACGCCGCTGTGGGACACCCTGGTGCTGAGCGCACTGTTCCCCGCCGACAGCAATGCGCTGTTGCTGCTGGCCGCGCTGGAATCATTCGATCCGGAACTGGACTGGAGCAACGGCAGCTTCCGCGCCGTCGAGGATGAAGACTGGGAACGCGCCTGGCTGGACCAGTTCCAGCCGATGGATTTCGGCAGCCGTACCTGGATCGTGCCGTGGAACCATGAACTGCCGGACGCCGCGCAGGCCGCCGATGCCGCCGTGGTGCGGCTGGACCCGGGCCTGGCCTTCGGCTCGGGCACCCACCCGACCACCGCCCTGTGCCTGCGCTGGCTGGACCAGCTGGCCGTGGACGGCCAGTTGCAGGGCCAGCGCGTGCTCGACTTCGGCTGCGGCTCGGGCATCCTCGCCCTGGCCGCGCTGAAGCTGGGTGCCGCCGAAGCGGTCGGCGTGGACAACGATCCACAGGCGCTGGTCGCCACCGCCGACAATGCCGAGCGCAACGGCGAGCAGGCGCGCATGCACGTGTACCTGCCGCAGGACGAACCGGTCGCCACCTACCCGATCGTGGTCGCCAACATCCTTGCCTCGGCACTGGACGCGTTGGCCGAGCTGCTGGCCGCGCGCGTCGCTGCCGGCGGCCGCATCGCCCTGTCCGGCATCCTGCATGGCCAGGAAGGCGAACTGCTGCAGCGCTACGCCGCGTGGTTCGACGACCTGCAGGCGACCCGGGATGGCGACTGGATGCGCATCACCGGCATACGCCGCGCCTGATCGTGATTGAATGACCGCTGGATCCGAGCCCGCACCCTGAGCATGTCCGAGCCGAACCCGCCGCGCCGCCCTTTGGCCACCTTCCTGCGCCCCACGTCGGAAGGCGAGGCTGCACCTGCGACCGATTCACGCACGCCCGACCCGGCGATGCAGGACATCCCGCCAGCCCAAGCCCGCGCCCCCCTCGAAGCGGCGCTGCCACCGATGGCGGAAACGCGACCGAGCGATGACATCGTCAACCCCGACGAAGCGGCCGTGATCGAACCCGTCCTTGCCGTTCCGGCCCCGCAGGCCGTGGCTGGGGATGCACCCAGTTTCCTGGGCACCTCGCGGCCACGCGCACTGCCGACGCCACGCTGGCACTGGGGGCTGGTCGCCGGACTGGCACTGCTGCTGGTCCTGCAGAGCGTGCTGGCCGATCGAGCGCGACTGGCCGCCGACGCCGGCAACCGCGCCTGGCTGGGCGCACTGTGCGGCGTATTGCGCTGCAGCCTGCCGGCCTGGCATGAACCCACCGCGTTCACCATGACCAGCCGCGAGATCCGCCCCCTGCCGGGCCAGGCCGGCGTACTGCAGGTGCAGGCCAGCATCCGCAACGATGCACGCTGGGCACAGGCCTGGCCGGATCTGCGCCTGTCGCTGTCCGATGCCGATGGCCGGGTGATCGGCAGTGGCGTGTTCGCACCGGCGCAGTACCTTGGCGAAAACCCCGGCGCGGCCGTGCTGGAACCGGGCCAGAGTGCACGCATTGCGTTCCGCGTGCAGGAACCCGCCGCATCCACCGTCGCATTCACCTTCGACTTCCTCTGAGCAGGATAGAGGCGACCAGCCGTGGCAGGTCGGGCACGCTCGCGCTAGACTGGCCGCCACCACCTCGTCCGGCCGCGCGCTCCGCGCGCACGGGCCAACCGAATCGGGAATCCCCTTGAACGCTGTCCTCTCTCGTCCTGACAACAGTCGTGGCGCTCCCCGGCCACCGCTGCGTGAACACGTCGCCCAGTCCGTGCGCCGCTACCTGCGTGACCTTGATGGCTGCGACGCGGACGATGTCTACGAGATCGTGCTGCGCGAGATGGAAATCCCGCTGTTCGTGGAAGTGCTCAACCACTGCGAAGGCAACCAGAGCCGTGCCGCGGCGATGCTGGGCATCCACCGCGCCACCCTGCGCAAGAAGCTGAAGGAATACGGCATCAGCGCGTAAGCGCGCGTGGGTAGTGCCGGCCGCTGGCCGGCAATCCCATGAACGATGGCAGGACCGGTGGATCCACGCCATGCGTGGATCGAAGCCCGGCAGAATCAACCGCCTCCGCCCGCCTTCCAGTAGTACCTCACCACATGGAAGAACACGGGCGCGGCGAAGCACACCGAATCCAGCCGGTCGAGCATGCCGCCATGGCCCTCGATCATGTGGCCCCAGTCCTTGATGCCACGGTCGCGCTTGATCGCCGACATCACCAGGCCGCCCCAGAACCCCATCAGGTTGATCAGCAGCGACAGGCCGAACGCCTGCAGCGGCGTGAACGGGGTGATCCACCACAGCGCCGCTCCCAGCGCGCTGGCACTCAGCACGCCGCCCACGAAGCCCTCCACCGTCTTCGACGGCGACAGCTTCGGGGCGATCAGGTGCCGGCCCAGCAGCTTGCCCCAGATGTACTGCAGCACATCCGAGGACTGCACCACGATCACCAGGAAGGCAAACAGCAGCACGTTGCGCGCCGGATCATGCCCGGGCACATGCAGGTTGAGCAGCAGCGGCACGTGCGAGATGCAGAACACGCAGATCATCAGCCCCCACTGCACCTTCGCGGTGCGCTCCAGGTAGTGCGTGGTGTCACCACCGATGGTGGACAGGATCGGCAGGAACAGGAACGCGTAGACCGGAATCAGCAGCGTGTACATGCCGTACCAGTCGATCCACACCAGGTAGTACTGCCACGGCAGCACGATGTAGAACGCGGCCAGCAGCGCGTAGTAGTCGCCCGAGCGGGTCGGTGCCAGAGTGATGAACTCGCGCAGCGCGAACAGCGAGATGATCGCAAACAGTACGATCACCCCCGCGCGACCAAAGAACAGCGCCAGCCCGACCACGATCGCCATCACCCACCAGGCGCGGATGCGCGACACCAGGTTGGCGATCACTGCACTGGGCTGCCCACGCTGCCGCCAGCGCAGGGTCTCGGCCACCAGCGTGGCCAGCACCAGCACCGCGCCGACGCCGGCAAACAGCAGGCCGGTCTGCTGGCCCACGCTGCGCGCGGCCAGGTCACCGGACACGTCCATCAGATAGCTCATGCGCGCCCTCCATTCGGCGCCAGGTCCAGCAGCGCCTGCCGGCTGCGGGCCAGGAATGCGGCCTTGTCCTCGTCGGCCTGCAGCCGCAGCGGCGTGCCGAACGTGGCCGTGCACAGCAGCGGCAGCGGCAGGAACCGGCCCTTCGGCATCACCCGCTTCAGGTTGTCGATCCACACCGGCACGAACTCAAGCTCCGGTCGTTGCCGCGCCAGGTGGTAGATGCCGCTCTTGAACGGCAGCAGCGGCTCATCGCCCACATTGCGCGTGCCTTCCGGGAACAGGATCAGCGAGCACTCTTCGTCGACCGCATCGCGCAGCACCTGCAACGGGTCCTGCTGGCGATGCCCGGCCTCACGCTCTACCAGTACACCGTTGAATACCGCATCGATCAGGTAGCGGCGCAGGCCGTCGCGCTGCCAGTATTCGGCGGCGGCCACCGGGCGTACCTGTCGCCGCAGCGCGGGCGGCATCGACGACCAGATCAGCACGAAGTCACCATGGCTGGCGTGGTTGCCGTAGTACACGCGGCGCTCGCTGGACGGCGCACAGCCGATCCACAGCGCACGGGCGCCGGTCACCACGTGGATCGCGCCACTGCAGGCGCGTGCAATCAGTTCGGCGAACATCGGCCCCTCCCGTTCACGTCTGCGGCCACACTACGGCCAGCACCAGTAGTGCGGCCTGCACTGCTGTCAGCAGGTACTGGCGCAGCAGCAGCCGGCGCATGCCGGCCCAACGCACGTCCCAGCCGCGCAGCGGCGCATCGGCCGGTGTGCGGCGCAGGCCACTGTCCTGCAGCAGCTGGTCGGTACGGCGTGCAGCGGCTTCGCCATCCAGGCCTTCATCGCGCAACAGCTGCAGCAGGCTCGCGTCCAGCCCGACCCGCCATGCATGGTAGGCCTGCATGAGCCCAGCGCCCACACTGAGCAGCAACAGCCCGGCGGCGATCATCGCCAGCCCCGGTTCGATGCCCAGCAGCAGCAGCGCCACCAGCAGCAGCCCCAGTGACAGCAGTGCGGGCCAGCGTCCCTGGCGCAGCAGCAACTGCATGGTCGCCAGATCGGGAACGGCACTCATGCGCGCCCTCCAGCCGCTGCGGTGATGGCTTGCAGATGCTCCGGGCCCAGCACGATGCCGGGGCGTGCCGCACGCACGATGGCGACCGCCGCCTCGACTTCCACGGCACGGCCCGTGCGCAGCAGCCACGTCGCCACGCTGGCGGCACTGCGTGAGTAACCCAATGCGCAGCACACCAGCAGCGGTCCCTGTACCCGCAGCCGTTCGATGGCCTCGGCGGCCTCGCGCAACTGGTGCGGCGTGGGCACCACCAGATCCAGCATCGGCACGCTGGCATACGCCGCGCCCGGCGCGCGGCAGGACAGCTCGGCGCAGGCATCGATCACGCCCACCAAAGGTGCCGGCAATACCGTGCAGGGAATCCGGCCCAGCCACACGCCGTCCAGCACCGGCACCGGCTGCGGCGCACGCCGTGTCCACAGCCGCGAGTTGATCCAGGCGGCGCCCAGGTACGGTGCCAGCAGCCAGCGTGCCGCCATGGTCAGGCGACCATCGGCGCGCTTCTGGAACACCGCCGTACCCAGACCGGCATAGGCCAGCGCCACCAGCAGCAGCGACACCACCGGCCACAGCAGCCACAACGCCGTACCCCGCAGCAGGACCACCGGCACCAGCAGCACAGCGGCCCCCAGCAGGTACAGCGCAGCCAATCGCCACCGCTTGGCATGCCGCACGATGCGCCAGGCACGCAGCGGTGGCGTGCCCTGCTCCGGCCACAACCACACGCACAGCCAGCCGGCCAGCAGGCCGGTCGGGATGTCGATGAAATGATGCTGGAACGTGGTCAGCACCGAGACGCCGATCAGCAGCGCCCACACATGCAGTACCCAGCGCCAGGCACCGTGCAGGTACTGCGCGAACTTCACCCACAGCACGATCAGCAGCACGATGTGCAGCGATGGCGCCTGGTTGAACGGCTTGTCGAAACCCAGCAGCACATCGAACAGCCAGCCGAACACACCGCCGATCTCCGGCCGCTCGAAACTGAAGCGCAGCGGCCACAGCAGGAAGCAGCTCACGGCGATCAGCTGTGCACTGAACAGCCGCAATGCGTGCCGGTCCAGTTCGAGGCGCTGCCGGCACAGGAAGAAGGAGACCGCGTAGAACAGGTCGATCGACCAGTACGGCACGATCGTCCATGGCACGAACGGAATCTGCGTTTCCCAGCCGAACGCCATCACCGGCAGTTCGGCGTGGCGGCCGGCCATCCAGTTGGCGAAGCCGTAGCTGGCAAAGAAGAACGGGCCCAGCAGGGCCAGCCACAGCAGCGCGCGCCGCCAGGGGCGCCCCGCCGTGGCAAGCGGAGTTGCAGCCAGCGTCGCCATCACGCGGTCCGGCGTGCCAGCGACACAGTGAAGATGCCGAAGTCATCGATGCGCTGCGTCACTTTCTCGAACCCGGCCAGGCGCACCAGTTCATCCATTTCCTGCTGGGTGCGGCGGCGCATCACCCAAGCAGCGCCACCACGATGACTGGTCAGCGCGCGGGCGATGAACTCCAGCTGCGGGTGCCAGGGCTGGCCGGTGTAGGCCAGGTAGCCACCCATCGGCACCGTTGCGGCGATGCCCTGCAGCGAGCGCAGCACGGCGTCGTTGTCGGGGAACAGTTCGTACAGGCCCGATACCACCGCCAGCGTCGGCGCCGGGTCGACCTGCGCCAGCTGCACCGGATCGAACGCATCGCCCTGTTCGAAACGGGCGATGTCGGACGCACCGAGGCGCTCGATCAACGCCTGGCCCTGGGTCACGTTCAGACCGCTGAAGTCGCGCAGCACGATGCGCTCGGCGCGTTGCTCGCCCTGGCCCAGCGCTTCCAGTACATAACGGCCGTGGCCAGCGGCCACGTCCAGCACGCGCACCGGCATGCCCTGCCCACGCAGGCGCTGGGCGGCATCGCGCAGCAGTTCCTGCAGGTGCCGACCGCGAATGCGGATGCCGCGCCAGCCGATCGCATCCAGGTAGTTGCGGTCGACCAGGCGACCCAACGGGCCCTTGCCGCGTGCTTCGTCGCGATAGATGTAGTCCAGCGTGCTGCCCGAATCGAAACCGGTCTGCAGGCCCAGTGCAATGCCTTCGGACAGTCTGCCGCCAAAGCGCAGGCCACCGCGCACCACGCGCCAGCGAAGATCGGCCAGGCTGTTGCGCTCGGGCGGCCAGGCCAGGATTTCAGACTCTTCAAATGTCGGCCCATGGCGGTGCGCATCGCGGCGCGACAGCTCGCGCAACGGCTCGGCGAAACGCGCCTGGATGAAGCTGCGGATGCGCGCCAGTGCCGGTGCCCGATCACGCTCGCCCAGCGTGTCGTGGAAGAAGCCCGGCAGATGCACGCGCTCCTTGATCGGGCTGGACAGGCGCTCGTAGAAGCGGTCCTGCGGGCCACGGTGCACGACGAAGTCCGAGCCGGACACCAGCAGCTGCACCGGCACGCTGATCGCCTGCGCATCGGCGACGATGCGATCGGCCGCCTCGTACAGGCCCAGCAGCACCCGCACCGAGATTGGCCGGGTGATCAGTGGATCGGTGCGGTAGCTTTCCACCCGCGCCGGATCGTGGGTCAGCCATTGCGGCTTGACGTAACTGTTGACGAAGAAGTTGCCGCGCAGCTTCTGCATCAAGGCCAGGCCCGGCCGCGCGAACGGCACGTACAGCTTCACCTTGAACGCCGGCGAGGCCATCACCAGCGCGCGCAGGCGTGGCGCGTAGTCGTGCACCCAGGTGGCGGCGACCACGGCACCCACGCTCTGCGCGATCACCACGATGTCTTCCACCGCGATCCCGTGCTCGGCGCCGATGTGGGCGATGAAGCTGTCCAGGTCGCGCACCAGCGCCGGAAAGCCCGGTGCATCGCCACGCGCGCCCGGCGAGCGGCCATTGCCGCGCGCATCCCAGGCGAAGAAGGCGGTGTCAGGCAGGTCCAGCTCATCGACCAGGTGGGTAACACGCCCGGAGTGCTCGTGCCCGCGGTGCAGCAGCACGATGGCCCGGGTGGCCGGGGTGGCGGTGGTGCCGGCCCAGTACCGGTAGAACAGCGGTACCTGGTCGAAGCTGTGGAATTCCCGTTCCTTCGCCTGACGCATGCAATCTCCTGATTGTCTTTTTCTATCTGCTTGATTAATTTGGCGAAACTGCGGTTTCCCGCAGTCCCCGACGGACCCGGTTGACCATCGTCAGCACGCACAGCACCGCCATGGCCGCGGCCACGCCCGTGACCGTCAACGCGCCAACCCACTCAAACGCCAGCAGCAGGCCCAGCGCACCGATCACGAAGGCGCGGTCGCTCTTGCCCATCGGGCCGTCATAGCGGCGGCTGGCGCCGACCATCAGCCCCAGCACGCCGGCGTATTCGCTCAGCGCCGCGGTCCAGGCCAGCAGCCACAGCGCCTCCGGGCGCACGCCCGGCACGCTGAGCAGGCTCAGGTACAGCGCCGCATCGGCGATCACATCGCATAATTCGTTCAGATAGGCACCCAGCCGCGACTGCTGGCCGAATTCGCGGGCCAGCATGCCGTCCACGGCGTTGAGCGCCATGCGCAGCAGCATCCACAGCGGCAGCAACAGGTACAGCCATGGCTGGGCCGGCGCGCAGCACCAGACGGCGCCGGCCACCAGCAGCGAGACCACGGCAGCGGCCACGGTCACCGCATTGGCGGTGATCCCCACGCGGTACAGGCCGCGTACGGCCGGACGCAGGAGGTCCTGAAAACGTCCTTTCAATGCATAGATCGACACGATCCGAACCCGCTGATCCTTGGCAGTTCCCGCACAGCCTACCCGATTGGGGCAGCGCGCCCCATCGAATTGATTGCGGCCCCCCGGCCAGACGGTGCTGAAGGCGGCCACAGGCCATCGGTGCGGGTTGATTACCACCACCAGCGCCCGCCACCGGCCCCCACCGCCTACAATATCGGCCCCGCTCCGCTGCCGATTCCGTCCCATGACTGCTGATCTGTTGCCCGTCCGCCGGGCCCTCCTCTCCGTTTCCGACAAGACCGGTCTGGTCGAGCTGGCCACTGCGCTGGCGGCACGCGGCGTGGAGCTGCTGTCCACCGGCGGCACCGCCAAGGCGATCCGCGAGGCGGGCCTGGCGGTGAAGGACGTGGCCGAGGTCACCGGTTTCCCGGAAATGATGGACGGCCGGGTCAAGACCCTGCACCCGATGGTGCACGGCGGCCTGCTGGGCCGCTCCGGCCTGGATGACGCGGTGATGGCCGAGCACGGCATCGGCGCCATCGACCTGCTGGTGCTGAACCTGTATCCGTTCGAATCGGTCACCGCCAAGGCCGACTGCACCCTGGCCGACGCGGTCGAGAACATCGACATCGGCGGCCCGGCCATGCTGCGTTCGGCGGCCAAGAACTTCGCCCGCGTGGCAGTGGCCACCGACCCGTCGCAGTACCCCGAGCTGCTGGCCTCGCTGGAGGCCAACAGCGGCCAGCTGACGGCTGCCACCCGCTTCGCGTTCTCGGTGGCCGCGTTCAACCGCGTCGCCCAGTACGATGCGGCGATCAGCAACTACCTGTCGGCGGTCACCGCCACCGACGCCGCCGTGCCGGCCCGTGCCGAATACCCGGCGCAGATGAACTCCACCTTCGTGAAGGTGATGGACCTGCGCTACGGCGAGAACCCGCACCAGAGCGGCGCGTTCTACCGCGACCTGTACCCGGTCCCGGGCACGCTGGCCACCTTCCAGCAGCTGCAGGGCAAGGAGCTGAGCTACAACAACCTGGCCGATGCCGATGCGGCGTGGGAATGCGTGCGCCAGTTCGATGCGCCGGCCTGCGTCATCGTCAAGCACGCCAACCCGTGCGGCGTGGCCGTCGGCGCCGGCAACGGCGATGCCTACGAGCTGGCCTACGCCACCGACCCGACCAGCGCCTTCGGCGGCATCATCGCCTTCAACACGCCGCTGGACGCCGCCACCGCCAAGGTGATCCTGGACCGCCAGTTCGTGGAGGTGCTGATTGCCCCGGACTACGAGCCGGCCGCGCTGGAGTACGCGCAGAAGAAGGCCAACGTACGCGTGCTGCGCATCCCGCATGGCGACGGTCTGAACAACTTCGACAGCAAGCGCGTCGGCTCGGGCCTGCTGCTGCAGTCGTCAGACAACCGCGGCATGACCCGCGACGAGCTGAAGGTGGTCAGCAAGCTGGCGCCGACCGACAAGCAGTTCACCGACCTGCTGTTTGCCTGGAAGGTGGCCAAGTTCGTGAAGTCCAACGCGATCGTCTACGCCAAGGACAACCGCACCATCGGTGTCGGCGCCGGCCAGATGAGCCGCGTGTACTCGGCCCGCATCGCCGGCATCAAGGCCGCCGACGCGAACCTGGTGGTCGAGGGTTCGGTGATGGCCTCCGATGCGTTCTTCCCGTTCCGCGACGGCATCGATGCCGCCGCTGCCGCCGGCATCAAGGCGGTTATCCAGCCGGGCGGTTCGATGCGCGATGCCGAAGTGATCGCCGCCGCCGACGAACATGGCCTGGCCATGGTGTTCACCGGCGTGCGCCACTTCCGCCACTGATCCGCATCACCAAGCCGGGCCCTGCCCGGCTTTTCTTTTCCGTATCCGAGAACCCTGTCCCATGAAGATCCTCGTCATCGGCTCCGGCGGCCGCGAACACGCCCTGGCATGGAAGCTGGCCCAGTCCTCCCGTGTCACCGACGTGATCGTGGCGCCCGGCAACGCCGGTACCGCCAGCGAAGACAAGTGCCGCAACGTGGCGGTGAAGGTGACCGATATCGACGGCCTGCTGGCGCTGGCCCAGGCTGAAGGCGTGGCGTTGACCGTGGTCGGCCCGGAAGTACCGCTGGTGGCCGGTGTGGTCGACCGCTTCCGCGCCGCCGGCCTGCGCATCTTCGGGCCAACCGCCGCCGCCGCGCAGCTGGAAGGCAGCAAGGCCTACGCCAAGGACTTCCTGGCCCGCCACAACATCCCCACCGCGTTCTATGCCGTGCACACCGACGTGGACGCTGCCCTGGCCTACATCCGCGAGAAGGGTGCACCGATCGTGGTCAAGGCCGATGGCCTGGCCGCCGGCAAGGGCGTGATCGTCGCAATGACGTTGGCCGAGGCCGAAGACGCGGTGCGTGACATGCTCTCCGGCAACGCGTTCGGCGATGCCGGCGCCCGCGTGGTGATCGAGGAATTCCTCGATGGCGAGGAAGCCAGCTTCATTTCGATGGTGGACGGCGTGCATGCGCTGCCGATGGCCACCTCGCAGGACCACAAGCGCGTCGGCGACGGCGACACCGGCCCCAACACGGGTGGCATGGGCGCGTACTCGCCAGCGCCGGTAGTGACGCCGGAGGTGCATGCACGCGTGATGCGCGAAGTGGTGAACCCGACCGTGCAGGGTATGATCGCCGACGGCATCCCGTTCACCGGTTTCCTCTACGCCGGCCTGATGATCGATGCCAGCGGCGCGCCGAAGGTAATTGAATTCAACGTGCGCTTCGGCGATCCGGAAACCCAGCCGGTGATGCTGCGCCTGCAGTCGGACCTGGTCGAGCTGGTGGAAGCGGCGATTGATGGCCGCCTGGACCAGGTAGAAGCGCAGTGGGATGCGCGCCCGTCACTGGGCGTGGTGCTGGCCGCGAAGCCCTACCCGGAAGCGCCGATCACCGGTGACGTGATTTCCGGCCTGGGCGACGTGCCGGCCAGCGCCAAGGTGTTCCATGCCGGTACGGCATTGGATGCGCAGGGCCAGGTGGTCAGTGCCGGTGGCCGCGTGCTGTGCGTGGCCGCACTGGGCGACAGCGTGCGCGACGCACAGGCCAATGCCTATGCCGGCGTGGCCAAGGTGACCTGGGCCAACGCGTTCCACCGCACCGACATCGGCTGGCGCGCGATCGCACGCGAGGGCTGAATGTGGATCAGGCATCCACGCGTGGCGTGGATGAATCTCACCAACGAGGGAGGCCCGGCAATGCCGGGCCTTTGCTCTAGAGAACGGCGTCCAGGCCCTTACGGTCGATCAGGTTCAAAAGCTTCAGCGACGGCCCGCTTGGCTTCTTCTCGCCCTGCTCCCAGCTACGGACCGTCGAAACGCTGGTGTTGAGCACACCTGCGAACAACGGCTGGCTAAGTTCCAACGACGTGCGAAGTGCACGGATCTGGGCGCTGCTGTATTCGGGCACAGGCTCCAGACAAAGCGCCTCGTACATGCTCATGCGCCGCTTGTCGATGAAGCCGCTGGCGTAAAGGCCCGCCGCGCCTTCATGCACCGCATCGAGGATCGCACTCTTTGCACGTCTATGTTCAACCGTCTTTGTCATGGCAAATCTCCTGCAGTTCTCCGCAGATAACTGCCCTGTCCAACTGTGCAGGGCACATTCTCAAGAACTCAGACGCATACAGCTGAAGGGCATCCCGTTCCGCACTACTGATGGTCGGGCGCGCGTTCTTCTCGTAGCAGAAGAGAAAGAACCAGTAGCGCCCCACCTTAGTTGCGACAATAACGCGGGCGCTACCGCGCTTTCCGCGGCCCGGCAGCGCAACTCGCTTTTTGAGAAGGCCGCCCCCTATATCTGCATCAATCAGTCCTTGACGCATTTCCACCACCGCGTGGCACAAGGCTCTATCGGTCAGTGAAGAACGTCGTGTACTGCGGTTGAAGCTTCGAGTGCGGAAGACACGTGACATGATCATACCGTGCCACCGAGTGGTACGGCGTGAAAGTCAGCAACCAGCGCATGCTCCGGTCGGCGCAGCTGCCGCCCTGGCGTCAGGATTGATCCACGCCATGCGTGGATGTGCTCCAAAAACAAAAAGACCCGGCATCACTGCCGGGCCTTTCTTCATTCCAACGCCTTCCTGCTTATGCGGTGAAACGAGTACCACCGCACCGACATCGGCTGGCGCGCGATCACACGCGAAGCGTGAATGCAGATCAGGCATCCACGCGTGGCGTGGATCTACTGGCCGAACGGAACGACCCGGCACAGCCGGGTCGTTGTCACCGGATGCGAAATGCGGTGCGCAGCGTTACGGCGTCACTGATATCACCGTCTTCCAGGCAGACCACAGACGCGCCGTCCAGCGCGTCCTGCAGGCGTGCATGCAGATACGGGGAGCCGGTCTGGATCTGCAACCACAGCGAGCAGTCACCTTCGTACGTCAGCCCCACATCGTAGTCCGCGCCATTATGCAGCGCTCGATCCTTCAACCAGAGATCCGGCCCCTGACGCCCTACGCAGCTGGCGTCCTCAGCCAGTACGTCCATGACGCGCTTCGCTGCTGAGGTGTGATCGAACACCAGTCTGTACTCGTAACTCATCGTGGACTCCTTGTACGGGCTGCGCCGCTGACAGGCCACCGCCTTTGACGTCCGACCGCAGTGTGTAGCAGAGCGGGGGCATCCGCGCAGACAAGAAAGGCCCGGCACTGCTGCCGGGCCTTTCACAATTGCGACGCCTTCCCGCTTACGCGGTGAACAGCGCCTTCATCTTCTTCAGCGCGTTCGCCTCGACCTGGCGGATGCGCTCAGCCGACACACCGTACTCGTCGGCCAGTTCCTGCAGCGTCACCTTGCTGTCGGCATCCAGCCAGCGACGACGGATGATGTCGCGCGAACGCGCATCCAGTTCGGCCAGGCCTTCGCGCAGCAGCTGCATCTGGTTGTCTTCGCTGTCCTCGCGCTCGTAGGCCATCGACGGGTCTTCGTCATCGGCAACCAGGAACGCAGCCGGCGACGGCGGGGCGTGCTCGTTGTCCTCGTCGGTCGGCGCATCGAAACCGATATCGCGACCGGACAGGCGCGACTCCATTTCCATGACCTCGCGCTCGGACACGTTCAGGTCCTTGGCCACCGCGCTGACTTCAGCCGCGTTCATCCAGCCCAGGCGCGTCTTCGACTTGCGCAGGTTGAAGAACAGCTTGCGCTGCGCCTTGGTGGTGGCGACCTTCACGATGCGCCAGTTCTTCAGGATGAACTCGTGCATTTCGGCACGGATCCAGTGCACGGCGAAGGAGACCAGGCGCACGCCCATGTCCGGGTCGAAGCGCTTGACCGCCTTCATCAGGCCGATGTTGCCTTCCTGGATCAGGTCGCCCAGCGCGAGGCCGTAGCCGTTGTAGCCGCGGGCCACGTGCACCACGAAGCGCAGGTGCGAATGCACCAGCTCGCGGGCGGCGTCCAGATCGTTGCCGTCGCGGAAGCGACGGGCCAGGTCCTGTTCGTCATCGACCGACAGCACCGGGATCTGGTGCACGGCACCGATATAGGCGTCCAGCGAACCGAGCGCACTGGGAATCGGGAGATTGTTTGCCACAAGGGCAGTAGAGGTGTTCTGGCTCATAGGCACCCATCTTAGCAGTCCGGGATTTGGACTGCTAAAGGAGGAAAAAGTTCCAGCATCCTATTGATGCAACACTGGTCCCAAACAGAGCCCTACCGTAGCGCGATTTGATGACAGTGGCGAGCACGCTTTTCGGGATTCACAATCCCTTGGAATTCAAGCAATTACCCGGCGGAAACCGGCCGATTTCAGTCAAGCGGAGCTGAACGGGCCGTTCTGAAGGCCCATTCAGCGCCGAAGACGTTGCCCGGTGTTCAGGCCCGGCAGCCCGCCGGTGCTCAAAGCGCCGAACGCGGCGGCAGCGACCAGTCGATCGGGGCCTGGCCGCGACGCTGCAGGTACTCGTTGGCCATCGAGAAATGCCGGCAGCCGAGGAAGCCACGATGGGCCGACAGCGGCGACGGGTGCGGCGACTTCAGCACGCGATGGCGTCGGGTGTCGATGACCTTGCCCTTCTGCTGCGCATAGGCGCCCCACAGCAGGAACACCAGGCCTTCGCGTTCGCGGTTGAGCACGTCCACCACGTGATCGGTGAAGCCCTCCCAGCCACGCCCCTGGTGGGCACCAGCCTTGCCCTCTTCCACCGTCAGCACGGCATTGAGCAGCAGCACCCCACGTTGCGCCCACGGAATCAGGCAGCCGTGGTCCGGGCGCGGGATGCCGAGATCGCTCTCGATCTCCTTGTAGATGTTCAGCAGCGACGGCGGCACCGGCACGCCCGGCGGCACCGAGAAACTCAGGCCATGCGCCTGGCCGCGGCCGTGGTACGGGTCCTGCCCGAGGATCACCACCTTCACCTGCTCGAACGGCGTGGCGTCGAACGCGGCGAAGATCTGCGGGCCGGGCGGGAACACCGCCGCGCCACTGGCCTTGCGCTGGCGCAGGAAGCTGGACAGCTCGCGCATCTGCGGCTGCAGCAGGTAATCGCCGACATGCTGCTTCCAGCTCGGTTCCAGCTGGATCGTCGGGGTGTCGGCTACTTCATCCATCATCGGATCAGGGGTCCATCGTTCAATCGGGCCAGGCGCAGCTGGAACAACACCTTGGTGACCAGCAGCCGCTCTTCGATCGGCTTGAGCACCAGGTCATTGGCACCGGACTGCAGCAGCCCGGTCTGGTTGTGCGGGTTGCCATCACCGGTCATCACCAGCACCGGCAGGCGGCGCTTGCCGTAACCGAAGTCCACGCGCACGCGCTGCACCACGTCGCGCCCGCTCAGTTCGCCCTTCAGGGTGACATCGGTCAGCACCAGGTCGATGCGGTGGCGGCTGCGGCCCAGCGACTCGGCAGTGAGCAGGGTGAATGCCTCTTCGGCGCTGACCACGTGCAGTACGTTCAACTGCTGGCGCTCGAGCATGCGCTTGGTGGCCTCGGCCACCACGCGGCTGTCTTCGATATAGAGGATGGTGGCGCCGGGGATGGTCTGCGGCTGCACATAGCCACGGATGAAGGTCGCCAGTGCCTCATGGCCCAGCGCCTTGTCGAAATAGTCGGTGACGTACTCGGTGAAGCGTCGCTGCTCCAGGTGCTGCTGGGCATCGCCGGACACAACGATCACCGGCACATAGGCCTGGCCGGCGGCTTCGCGCACCATCCGCGCCAGCGCCAGGCCGTCGCCATCGCGCAGGGTCAGCGAGGTCGTCACCAGGTCCACCGGGCCCTGCGCCAGCGCCTGCTGCGCATCCTCGATGCTGTCGCAGCCGATCACCTCCACGCCCGGCAGGTCACGCTGCAGGACATCGGCGATCAGTTTGCGGACCAGCTTCGAACCATCGACCACCATCACCCGCGTCGCGGGCCCTTCAAGGTGCTTCAGCGCTTGCGGTTGCATGCCGGTCTCAGGTGTCGGTCGGACGGGTCTGGCGGAGGAAGTGGCCGGTCACCAGCCAGGCGCCCAGCCAGCCCAGCAGCAGCGTGCCGACCAGGACCAGGCCGCCGTGCAGCAGGTCCAGGCCATGCAGCACGAACGGGCTGCCGTAGCTGCGCGAGAGTTCGGCCAGCGGCACGCGCAGGGCGGCACCGGCGGCGCCGATCAGGGCCAGCGCTACCGCGCCGGCGCCCAGCCCGTACCACGCGCCCAGGTACAGGAACGGGCGGCGGATGAAGCCATCGCTCGCGCCGAGCAGCTGCAGCACGCCGATCTCTTCGCGACGGGCCTGGATGTCAAGGCGCACGGTGTTGCCGACCACCAGCGCGGCGCCCACGCCGAGCAGCACCGACAGCACCTGCACCAGACGTGCACCGAACGCCAGCCAGGCGTCCAGGCGCTGGCGCCACAGCGCATCGTGCTGCACCAGATCGGCCTCGGGCAGGCTTTCCAGCGCGCGCGCCAGGCGTGCGTCGTCCTTGCCCTGGCCCGGGGTGATCACCAGCAGCGAGGGCAACGGATTGTCGTTGAGCGCATCGATCGCCTCACCGAGGCCGGCATCACGCAGTTCCTGCAGGCCCTGCTCGGGTGTGCGCACATTCACTTCGGCCACGTCATCGCGGTCGCGCAGCTGGCCGGCCAGGCGAAGCGCACCGGGACCATCGATGTTGCCCTTCAGGAACACGTTGATGTCGCGCGACTGCTGCACGCTGCCGGCGAACTGCTTGAGGTTGTCCAGCGCGATCGACAGCCCCAGCGGCAACGCCAGGGCCAGCGCCATGACCATCACGGTCAGCAGGGTCGCCCACGGCTTGCGGCAGGCGCGGCCCAGGCTGAACACCACGCTGTGCACGTGGTGCTGGAACCAGACGCCCACGCGCGACGGGGCGGCGGCTTCGCTGTTTTCGTTCTTCGCCATCGGTTACTCCGCCAGGTCCTGCGGCGAGATGTCATCCACCAGCCGGCCGTGGTCGAGGATCAATACGCGCTTGCGCATGCGGCGCAGCAGCGGCAGGTCGTGGCTGACCACCAGCACGCTGGTGCCGCGCGAGGGCAGCTCGGCGAACAGGGCCATGATCTCCGCTGCCAGGGTCGGGTCGAGATTGCCGGTCGGCTCATCGGCCACCAGCAGCTTGGGCTCGCCGACGATGGCGCGGGCGATGCCGACGCGCTGCTGCTCGCCGGCCGACAGCTGCGAGGGCAGTGCCTTCTCACGATGGCCCAGGCCCATGCGCTCGAGCACTGAACGCACGCGCTTGTTGATGTCGCCACGGCGGGTACCACGCAGGATCAGCGGCAGCGCCACGTTCTCGGCAATCGAGCGGTCCATCAGCAGGCGGTGGTCCTGGTAGACCGCCCCCACCGCGCGTCGGTGGCGCGGCACGTCGCCGCCGCGCACCTTCAGCAGGTTGCGCTCGTCGAACACCACCGCGCCACGGCTGGGCCGCTCGTCGAGGTGGATCAACTTGAGCAGCGTACTTTTACCCGCACCGGAATGGCCGGTGACGAACAGCATCTCGCCCGGCGCGACCTCGAAGCTGACATCGGTCAGTGCCTCGTGGCCACCGGCGTACTGTTTGCTGACATTGTCGAAGCGCAGGACACTCATGCCCCGATTATGCAGGACCTGCGCGACGTCGTGGAGATGGTGGGGCGATTGGTGGTAGCCGCAGGAGCAGCCGAGCGTAGGCTCGGCTCTACAGGGCGGCATGGGGGCTGTAGAGCCGAGCCCATGCTCGGCTCAGTGCGGACTGAGGACCGCACGCACCATCGGCGGCTTAGTTGCCCGACAGCATCCGCCGGATCTTGCGGCCGATGCGGGTCAGGAACGAATCGCCGGTATCGGCGGCGGTACGCACCGGCTTGGCCACCACCTGCACCGGGGTCACCGGGCTCGCGCCGTTGCCGGCGTTGGCCTGCACGCCCTCGGCACCCTCTACCGGACGGCCATGGCGACGACGACGGCGCTTGCGCGGCTTGTGTTCACCATCCACGGCACCTTCCGGTGCGCCTTCGGCGCGCGGCGGGCGCGGCGGACGCGGGGCCTGGGCAGCGGCGCCTTCAGCACCGGCGACCGGGGCAGCAGCGCCCTGCTCGCCTTCCACGCGCGGCTTGCGCGGGCCGCGCGAACGGCGTTCGCCGCTGCGCTCGCCGTCACGGCCACCACGACCACCACCACTGCCGGAGCGACCGCCACTGCGGCCGCCGCCCCGACGCTCTTCCTCGGCGGCGCGGGCTTCGCGCGCTTCACGGAAGATCTGGCCGACGCTTTCGTTGTCCTCGCCTTCCTCGCCTGCAGCCGGGGCCGGGCGTTCCGGGCGCGGCAGCGGCGTCAGCAGTTCCTTGGTGACCGGCTCGGAGGGAATCTTCTGCTCGATGTAGGCCTCGATGTCCGGCAGGCCCATCGCGTAGCGTTCGCAGGCGAAGCTGATCGCATCACCTTCTTCACCCAGGCGCGCGGTACGGCCGATGCGGTGCACGTAGTCTTCGGCATCGAACGGCAGGTCGTAGTTGTAGACGTACTTGATGCCGTCGATGTGCAGGCCGCGCGCGGCGACGTCGGTGGCCACCAGGATTTCCAGCTGGCCCTTCTGGAAGCGGTTGAGCAGGCTCTCGCGCTTCTTCTGCGGCACGTCGCCGGACAGCACGCCGACGCGATAGCCGGCCTTTTCCAGCGAGCGGGCAACGCGCTCGACGAACACCTTGGTGTTGACGAACACCATGGTCCGCGCGCCTTCGCTGCGCGACAGCAGGCCCAGCAGCAGCGGGATCTTCTCGTCGTCGGCCGGGAAGTAGATGCGCTGGCGCACGCGGGCAGCGGTGATGGTCTCGGCTTCGACCACCAGCTTCTGCGGCTCGTTCATGTGCTCGTAGGCCAGCTCCAGCACGCGATGGCTGAGGGTGGCGCTGAACAGCAGGGTCTGGCGGATGGTGCGTTCCGGCATGCGGCGCAGCAGGAAGCGGATGTCCTTGATGAAGCCCAGGTCGAACATGCGGTCGGCTTCGTCCAGCACGCAGATCTCGCAGGCATGCAGCGAAACCACCTTGTGCTGCTTGACGTAGTCGATCAGGCGGCCCGGGGTGGCGATGATCACGTCCACGCCCTGCTGCAGCAGCTCGCGCTGCTTGTCGTAATCCACGCCACCGTAAACCAGCGCGAAACGCAGGCCCAGGTCGGAACCGAACTTCACCGCATCCTTGTGGATCTGGATGGCCAGTTCGCGGGTCGGGGCGAGGATCAGGGCGCGGGGGTCTTCCGGCTTGCGGTCGGCCAGCGCCGGACGGGTCAGCAGGCGGTTCACGACAGCGACCAGGAAGGCCAGGGTCTTGCCGGTACCGGTCTGGGCCTGGCCGGCAACATCACCACCGGGCAGCGCGACCGGCAGGGTCAGCGCCTGGATCGGGGTGCAGCGGGTGAATCCGGCTCCTTCAAGGCCGGCCTGCAGGGCCGGGTGCAGCTCGAAGGAGGAGAAGGTCAAATCGGTCAGCGGTTTGTCGCTCATGAGTCCGTCTTGGTATGGCCGCCGGCCCTTGGGGCGGCTGGCACTTCAGCGTCTAGGGGAACCGTCGCAAACTGCGGCCCCTGCGGCGGGTTGGCAGGCCGGGACCCCTCGGTCCGTGCGCCGCACAATGTCCCAGTTTAACGCACTCGGGCAGGCAAACCGGAATGCGACGTCTCATGGCATCCAGAGACGTGACCTTCACCCAGCCACACCGGACTTGAACGGCCTGCACGGAGGCGCTGGTGTCGCCCACTGCCAGCCCCATCTTCAGGAAGACAGTGAAATCCGACACATACCGGCCATCGAAGCGATCACGATACGCTGGGTTCCAGACGGCGCCTGTCCCTGCCCCGCGATAGGGGTACACTGCCGGCCGTGAGCGTCCAGGCATCCCGCCGAACGCACCGCGGCAGTGCGCCGCGAGGCAACGACGAGGGTCGCGCCACCGGGCAAGGCCCAGTTCACCCACCTCCGGCATGGCCGGGTGCAATCCAAGACGAGAAACCAAGATGAGCGACAAGGTTGTACATGTCGGCGACGCCGACTTTGATAGCGCAGTGCTGAATTCCAAGGAACCGGTGCTGGTCGATTTCTGGGCCGAGTGGTGTGGCCCCTGCAAGATGATCGCCCCGGCGCTGGACGAGCTGGCCGATGCCTACCAGGGCCGCGCCAAGATCGCCAAGGTCAACGTTGACCACAACCGTGCGCTGGCCGCGAAGTACCACGTGCGTTCGATTCCGTACCTGGTCGTGTTCAAGGATGGCGAGAAGGTCGGCGAGCAGATCGGTGCGGTGGGCAAGGCCCAGCTGGCCGGCCTGCTGGACAAGGCCTTGGCCTGATCCTGCCGGTCTCCGGCAGCCGCCGAGCGCGGCTGCCGGCGGGCGCACCACGCCCATGATGAATGCTGTTCCCGGCGACCCTTGCATGGCGCCGCAGGCCGATGATAGTGTCGGCATATCCGGCCGCGTTCGCGTGCCGCACCCTCTGGACGCAGTTTCTTCCAGACCCATTCCCAACGTTCGCCGCCCCAGCCGGGCGCTCGCACCGTCAAGCGAGGAATAACGCTCTTGTCCGATAACACTTCCGAAACCGGCAGCGCTGATGCGCCCGCCGAAAAGCGCGTGCGCAAGCCCCGCGTGAGCAAGGCCGCCGCCCCGGCAGCCGCAGAAACCAGCGCCGCTCCGGCGCAGCCGACCCTGCCGCTGGCCGCCGCGCCCGAAGCACCGGCGCCGGCCGCAGCACCTGCGCCGAGCGCGCCCGCCGCCGAGGCCCCTGCCAGCAGTGGCGGTGGCGAGGGTGGCGAGGGCCGCGAATCCGGCCAGCCGCGGCAGCAGAATCACCAGGGGGGTGGCCAGAACCAGGGCCAGAACCCGTACAACCAGAACGGCCAGCAGGGCCAGGGGCAAGGTCAGGGCAACCGCCGCGACCGCTTCCGCAACCGCCGCGACCGTGACCGCAACAACCGCTTCCGCGACGATGGCATGTCCAATGACGGCGGCGAACAGCAGCCGTTCGTGCCGCGCCCGCACGCCAACGTGCCCGAGGGCTTCCCGGTGTACTCGCTGAGCGACCTCAAGCGCATGCCGGCACAGAAGCTGCTGGAAATCGCCGAGCAGCTGCAGATCTCCGAAGGCGTGGCCCGTGCCCGCAAGCAGGACGTGATCTTCGCCCTGCTGAAGGTGCTGACCCGCCACGGTGACGGCGTCGCCGCCGATGGTGTGCTGGAAATCCTGCCGGATGGCTTCGGTTTCCTGCGCGCGGCCGAAGCCAGCTACCTGGCCGGCCCTGACGACACCTACATCTCGCCCAGCCAGATCCGCCGCTTCAACCTGCGCACCGGCGACCACATCTCCGGCCGCATCCGCTTCCCGAAGGACGGCGAGCGCTACTTCGCGCTGAACATCGTCGACACCATCAACGGCGAGCCGATCGAAGCGTCGAAGAACAAGGTGCTGTTCGAGAACCTGACCGCACTGTTCCCGCGCCGCCGCTTCACCCTTGAGCGTGGCAACGGTTCGTCGGAAGACATCACCGGCCGCATCCTCGACCTGATGGCGCCGCAGGGCAAGGGCCAGCGCTCGCTCATCGTGTCGCAGCCCAAGGCCGGCAAGACGATGATGATGCAGCAGGTCGCCACCGCCATCACCACCAACCATCCGGACGTGCACCTGATCGTGCTGCTGATCGACGAGCGCCCGGAAGAAGTGACCGAAATGCAGCGCACCGTGCGCGGCGAGGTCATCAGCTCGACCTTCGACGAGCCGGCCGCGCGCCACGTGCAGGTGGCCGAAATGGTCATCGAGCGCGCCAAGCGCCTGGTCGAGCACAAGAAGGATGTGGTGATCCTGCTCGACTCGATCACCCGCCTGGCCCGCGCCTACAACAACGTGGTGCCGAGCTCGGGCAAGGTGCTGACCGGTGGTGTGGACGCCAACGCCCTGCACCGCCCGAAGCGCTTCTTCGGTGCCGCGCGCAACGTGGAAGAAGGCGGCAGCCTGACCATCATCGCCACCGCGCTGGTCGACACCGGCTCGAAGATGGACGAGGTGATCTACGAAGAGTTCAAGGGCACCGGCAACAGCGAAGTGCACCTGAGCCGTCGTATCGCTGAAAAGCGCGTGTTCCCGGCCATCGACATCAACCGTTCCGGTACCCGCCGCGAAGACCTGCTGATCGAACCGGAACTGCTGCAGAAGATCTGGATCCTGCGCAAGCTGCTGCATCCGATGGATGAAATGGCCGCGATGGAATTCCTGCTCGACAAGATGAAGAACACCAAGTCCAACGACGAGTTCTTCGGTTCGATGAAGCGCTGATCCGCGCCATTGCATCGAAAAGAACCTGCCGCCCGCTGCGGCAGGTTTTTTTTTTGCCTGCAGGGCGACCTGCTTCACTTTGCCGCCGCTGACTTTTGGCGATAATTCGCCCCATACCCTGCCCGGCCCCAAGGGCGTGGCCACCGATTCCCGCTGTCGCCCCTTCCGGAGAACCGGTCGGGTCCAGCCTCCTGCCGGATCCGTCGACGCATGCGAACGCTGTCCCCCCGCCTCAACCTGGGCAAGCTGATCCTCGCCCTGGCCCTGCTCAGCGCCATCATTGCCCTGGCCAATACCCTGCTGGCCAGTTACCGCGTGCAGCGCGACCAGCTGGTCGGCAACACGCTGGAGGCCAACCGCGTCTATGCCACCAAGCTGGCCGAGACCACCCAGAACTTCCTGCTGGCCGCGCAGCAGGAGCTGGCCTACGCCGCCACCCGGCTCGGCCAGAATGATCTCGATCCGGCACAGGCCCAGGATGAAGCCAGCCGGCTGCAGCTGCAGACCAACAGCTTCAACTCCTCGCTGGTGGTCGACGCCGACGGCCTGGTGATCGCCACCTCGCCGCAGACCCTGCAGCTGCAGGGCGAGATCCTGCACAGCGCCGGCAACAACGCCGCACTGGCCGCGCGCCAGCCGATGATCAGCGATCCCTACCAGTCGACCACCGGCAAGCTGCTGGTCTCGCTGTCGCACCCGATCTTCGATCGCCAGGGCCGCTATCGCGGCTACGTCAGCGGCACCCTCTACCTGCGCCAGCGCAGTGCGCTGCACACGCTGCTGGGCAAGCACTACTACCGCGACGGCTCGTACCTGTACGTGGTGGACCGCAATGGCCGCCTGCTGTACCACGCCGATGGCAAGCGGGTCGGCGACTACGTGGTCGGCAACCCGGCGGTGAAGGCAGTCGTGCGCGGTGAACGCGGTGCGCAGCAGGTCCGCAACAACCTGGGCGTATCGATGCTGGCTGGCTATGCACCGGTGCCGGCCACCGGCTGGGGCATCATCGCCCAGCGGCCGACCGAGGCCACGCTGCAGCCATTGTCACGGTTGATGACCGCGGTGATCTGGAATGCGATCCCGCTCGGCCTGCTGTCACTGCTGGTCACCTGGTGGTTCGCCCGTCGCATCTCGATGCCGCTGTGGCAGCTGGCGCGAAACGTGCAGGGTGGCGAGGACACCGGCAACGCGATCAGCCACGTCAGCGGCATCCGCGCCTGGTACTTCGAGGTGGCCCAGCTCAAGCAGGCGGTGCTGCACAGCTTCAACGCGCTGCAGGACCGCATCGGCACGCTCAGCCGCGCCAACCGTACCGATCCGCTGACCGGCCTGCTCAATCGCCGCGGCCTGCAGCAGGCGCTGGATGCGCTGCAGGTGCAGGGCATTCCGTTCGCGATCCTGGCGCTGGACATCGATCGCTTCAAATCGATCAACGACAGCCACGGCCATGACGTCGGTGACGCCGCCATCGTCCATATCGCCGACCAGATGCGCCGCTACTCGCGCGACAGCGACATCCTCTGCCGCGCCGGCGGCGAGGAATTCCTGCTGCTGTTGCCGGGCATCAGCACCGACTCGGCGCGCCAAGCTGGCGAGCGCCTGCGCCAGCACATCGCCGATCACCCGTTCGAGCCGGTCGGCACCATCACCGTGTCACTGGGCGTGGCCCACTTCCCCAGCTTCCATGTCGATGCCGAGCAGGCGCTGCGGCTGGCCGACAAGGCCCTGTACATGGCCAAGGAACAGGGCCGCAACCGGGTGGTGGTCTACCCGTACGCGGACTGAAAAGCGGCCGGCCTGGCCGACCGCTTCACCGCGCCGGGCTCAGCGCTGCGCCAACGGTGTCAGCAGGCGCAGGCCGCGCTGGGTGCCATCGACCATGTACACGCCCCCGGCCGGCAGCAGATCACTGCCCGCCTGTTCGACGGCATCCGGCCTGCGCCACGGTGCGGCCTGGCGCGGGCCGGGGATGTAGGCACGCCAGCGGCCATAGCGCTCCGGCTGGGCATTGCCGTTGCTGCCGGTGTCGCTGTTCAGGGCGAAGTTCACCGGCACGCGCACGGTCCAGAAGTCGCGCGTGCTGTTCTCGCCGGTGGTCGGCGGGATGAAGGTCCACTTGCGCGCGCCGCTGATGCTGGCCTTGGCGAGCAGGTCACGCATCTTGGCCAGGGTCCGCTCCGGCGCGACCACGGTCATGTTCACCTGTTCGGCAATGACGTCGGCCACGGTCCCATCGCGGGCTACCTTGACCAGCAGCAGCACATCACCCTGCCCACCACTGCGGAAGACATCCTCGGGGTAGCGCGGTGGCGGCATGCTCTTCCGGGTCACCGAATCGGTAGCCTTCGGGTCATACTCACTGAAGTCGACACTGGTCATGCTGACTTGGTAGCTGCCGTCCTCCTGCTGCTTGCCACGCAGGCGCACCCGCAGTGGTGCGTGGACCGCCACCGGCTTGCCATCGCGCAGCGTCGGCTCGAACTGCCAGCCACGGATGGTGCCCTCCACGAATGAGGCGATACCCGGTGCGAGCATCGCCTGCTGGTCCAGGACCAGCGCGCTGACCGAACCATCGGCCGCCACGTCGATACTGCCCGACAGCGCCATGCTCATCTCGGCGGTGGCACGCACGGCGCGCGCGTTCTGGGCGACGGCCTCGGCTGGCAGCAGGGGGGCACCGGCGGAGAACGCCAGGGCCAGGGCAAGGAACAGGGGGGAACGCATCATTGCCGGATCCGTGGTGATGAAGTGAGCACCGAGCGTACCGCAGTCCTGACCGGACCGGCACGTGCTTCACGCCACGCCGTTCAGGCCAGGCGATGGGCCGCCGCGTAGGGCGGCGTATCCGGATAGTTCCCCTCGGCGAAGCGCGCCTGCAGGTCCTGCCACCACGCCGGATCGAACAGGTGCCGGTAGTGCTCCCTCACCGCCGCCAGTTCGCTGGCGGGCAGGCCCATGAACGGGCCGAAGCGCTCGGGAAACACGTCGCGTGGACCGACATGGAACCAGGGTTCATCGGCCATGGCTTCCTCCGGCGTACGCGGCTGCGGCCAGGCGCGGAACACGCAGTCGCTGACCAGGCACAGCTCGTCGTAGTCGTAGAACACGGCCCGGCCATGCCGCGATACGCCGAAGTTCTTCGGCAGCATGTCGCCGGGGAAGATGTTGTTGCGCGCCATGTCGGTGATCGCCTGCGCGTAGTCGAGTACCGCTGCGCGCACCGCCTCGCCCCCCTGCTCGCGCAGGTACAGGTTCAATGGACGGAAGCGACGCTGTACGTAGCAAAGTGCGACTTCCACATGGTCGCCATCGACCCGCACGGTCTGCGCGCATTGCTGCAGCAGCTCCTCCAGCAAGGCCGGTGCGAAGCGGTCGCGCGGGAAGCGCAGGTGGCGATACGGCTGCGCATCTAGCAGGCGGCCGACGCGGTCGAGGTTGAACACCAGCGCGTACTTCTCTTCCACCTGCTGCCGCGACATCGCCTTGGGCCACGCGAAGCGGTCGCGGATCAGCTTGAACACCAGCGGATAGCTGGGCAGGGTGAACACTGCCATGACCATGCCAGGTGTGCCTTCGGCGGGCACCAGCCGCTCCTGCGGATGCTCGTTGAAGTGGCGGAAGAAGGTCCGGTAGCGCTCGGTCTTGCCCTGCTTGGCACGGCCCAGAACGGTGTAGATCTCATCGATGGGCTTGCTTGGCAGCAGGCTGCGCAGGAACACCACCGCATCGCCCACCGTGGCGAGGTCGGCCTGGAAATAACTGCGCGACACGCCGAACAGGTGGGCGACGTCGCGGCGCCGGGTGAGCACCGCGTCGGCACGCAAGCCACGCTCATCGTTGACCAGCGCGATCACGCAGGGTGAGAAGCGGTGCTCGCCGAACACGCGGCCCACCAGGTAGGCACGGCGCTCGCGATAGAACACGGTGTCCAGCAGCTCGATGCTGCGCACCGGCGTATCGCCCCAGTGGGCCAGATCATCCTGCAGGCGCACGGCGATGGCCGCCGCGCAGCGCAACTGGTGCGCATACGGAATGTCGAAGCGGTAATCGGCCAACACGCGCTGCAGGGCCTCCACCGGCCGCGTCGGTGAAACCGCGTAGGTATGCCGCGCGACCGGATGGGTGATCGCATCGGACGGCTCGACGTCAAAGGCGATGAACTCCAGCGCCGGATCCACGCCACGGGTGGAGAACAAGCGCCGCGACAGGGTGTTGTAGAACGTCTTGTACAGTTCGGCGTCGATCAGCCCCCGCAGCAATTCGCTGTAGCGTGCATGCACCTGCAGCCACAGTGCGCGCTCCCCGATCGCTTCGCCGGCAAGGCGCCGCAGTGCATCCATCTGTTCGGCAATGCACAGGTCGTACAACGCGATGCGCTCGACTGCATCCCGGCGTGCGCCCGCCCAGTCGCGCTGCTCGAAACGCTGCCGCGCGCGGGCGGTGATCGCCGCAAAGCGGGCGTGGTACTGCTCGAAGCCAGCGTGGATGGCACCAGCGATGCGCGACGCCAGCTCGGCATCGATATCAGGCTCGGACATGCAGGACTCAGCCGGGAGGACCGGCTTCACCATACGCTGGCGTGTGCAATGGCGTCGAGTGCGAAGGTAGTGCCGGCCGCTGGCCGGCAGCACCTGGACCGTCGATGGATCGATGCAGACGCCGGCCAGCGGCCGGCACTACCGGCTCAGATCGCCAGTTCGGCCTCTACGTCCTGCACCTTGCGTCGGGCCAGTGCAAGGTTGGACTTGGTCCGGTCCAGCACGATGTAGAAGAACAGGCCCTTCTTCTTCGCGACCGGTCGCATGATGTGGTACGCCTTGCCCAGCGAGATCAGGATATCCTCGATGCTGTCATTGAGGTTCAACGAGGCAGCGGTCTTCATCTTGGCCCGGATCACTTCGGTGTTGCCGGCGGCGGCCACTTCCATGTCCATGCCGGCACCGGCTTCGCCCAGCAGCATGCCGCTTTCGTAGTCGACCAGCGCCACTGCCTGCGCGCCGTCGATGCCCATCAGTGCGTTCAACGATTCATTCAATCCAGCCACGTCGCACCCCTTGTCGATGTTGGTTCGAGCCCCTCGTTCCCCTGCGGCCGGGCTCACGATCCGCCGAGTTCGGCCAGGATCGCCTGGCCACATTCCCTGCTCTGCCACAGCACCTGCCCGATCACGCTGCGCTGGTCGCAGGCCGCCATCAGCAGCAGCGGCGCACGCCCTTCGGCCTGGATCGCCAGCATCAGCACCTTCCCGCCCATCGCTTCCAGCATCAGCGTCTGCAGATCGCCCAGCACCAGTTCGCGCCCCACCGCTGCGGCCAACGCCAGCATCGCGCTGGTCATCGCCGCCAGCCGTTCGCCGCGCCCGTCGGCACCGGCGCTGACCAGGGCAAAGCCATCGACGCTGGCCAGCACCACCGTGCGCACGCCTTCCACCCGCTGCTGCAGGTCCTGCAGCAGCGGCTGCAGGCGCTCACGCTGGCCCGCGTCGGGCAGTACCGCCATCTGCCCGTCACCCATGCGCAGCCACCAGTGCGTGCGCTTCCATTTCGCTCATCAGTACATCCATCAGCAGCAGTCCCTGTTCGCGGTCACGGGCATCGACGGCCAGCAACGGCAGTGGCTGGTCGTCAAGGCAGGCGTGCGTGGCCCAGTCATCCAGCGCCGCCTGTGGTGCCTGGTCCAGGTGGCTGACGGCCACGACCAGTGCCAGGGATGATGCGAACGGCTGCAGCACCTGCAGGTAGTCCTGCAGCTCGCTGGCAATGCCGGCGCGCCGTGCGTCCAGCAGCAGCACCGCGCCCCGTGCACCCTGCAGCAGGATCGGCCACAGGAAATCGAAACGCTGCTGGCCGGGCGTTCCGTACAGACGCAGGCGTTCTCCGTTGGGCAGGTCGATGTCTGCATAGTCCAGCGCGACGGTGGTGGAGGCCTTGCCGGCACCGAGGCGATCACTGTTGGCCACATCGGTGTCGACTACCGCGCCGGCCGCGATGCTGCGCACCAGCGTCGACTTGCCGCTGCCCATGCCGCCCAGCACCACCACCTTGTGCTCACGCATTGCGCTCACTCCCGCGCAAGTGCCGCCACAGGCGGGCAAGCAGTCCGTTGTCGGTGCGGGTGCCACCGGTCGCCATCATCGGCGTCGCCGGGGCGGCCTGCAGCTGCGCGTAGCCACACAGGTAGGCCGCGTGGATGAAATCGCGAACGGCCGCCGCCGGCAGCTCAAGCAGCATCGCGCATTCTTCAACCGTGCACGCGCGCTTGAGCAGCAACGAGCAAAGGCGGAATCCATCGTGGTCGTGTCCCAGTACGCGGAAATCCGGCCAGCGCAGCAGCTTCACCGAAGCGCCGCGCAGGCGTTCGTCCAGTGCCTGCCAGTGGCGGCTGCGTTGCGCCCATTGCCACAACAGCGGCCGCAGCGGCTGGCGTGTTCGCTCACCAGCCAGCGCCTGCAGGCGCATTGGCGTCAGTGCATCCAGCTGCAGGCGTTCGAAAGCATCGGCCAGGCGCTCCACCAGCGCGCTCGCGGGTTCCTGCAACAGCACGGCCTGGTCGTGCTCCAGATCCATCAGCAGCAAAGGCTCGCCCGCATCACTCAACAGTGCCTGGCCATGGCGCAGCGGCAACCGCTCGCGCAGCAGGCGGGTAATGGCGTGTGCGCCATCGGCCAGACGTATCAGCGCGGGTGCGGGCATGGCCAGGGGCTCCGGTGCCAACTGCATGCGACGCAGCGCGCGGCCGATGGCACCGTCGTCGAGAACATCCTGGTGTCCGTCGCCGTCGCGCAGTTGGCCGCCGTTGTCCTCGATCCAGCATTGCAGGCGCGGTCGCTGCTGGCGCATGCGCTGGGCCGCGTTGCGCAGTGCCGGGGTATCGCGGATGACCAGCAGGTCGCAATCGTCCAGGTCCCGGCTGCGGCGGACCTGGCCGTCCGGCAGTGCCGACGCCAGGCGCAGCCGTTGCAGCAGGGCCTGCTCGCCCTGGATATCGGTTCCCACTACCAGCACGCGTGCCATCCGTGTCCCCGGGCGACCACCTCCCCGGTGGTCTCGCGTCGCCAAGGCTAGGATATAGCCGACGAAGACCGTCGTGATCGACTACTCAGATTGAAGGCGGTTGCACGCCCCCTTCTGTCGGTTCTGCGACAGCCATCGCGGGCAAGTTTCATGCCCCGTTGACGGCAGTCCGACAGCTGACGGATGTCACGGTTTCATCGCCTGGGGTCAGATCCCTTTTGCGCGCAAAAGGGATCTGACCCCCCACGGCCCCGGAAAAAGAAAACCCGCGCCGAAGCGCGGGTTTCCATGTTGCAGCAGGCGAACGGCGCAGGATCAGCCGCGCAGCTGCTCCAGCGCGGCGTTGAAGGTCGCGCTCGGGCGCATTGCCTTGCTGGCCTTGGCCAGGTCCGGGCGGTAGTAGCCACCGATGTCCACGGCCTTGCCCTGCACCGCGATCAGCTCGTCGACGATCTTCTGCTCGTTGTCGGTCAGCGCCTTGGCCAGCGGGGCGAAGCGTGCCTTCAGTGCAGCATCCTCGTCCTGCGCGGCCAGGGCCTGCGCCCAGTACAACGCGATGTAGAAGTGGCTGCCACGGTTGTCGATGCCGCCGAGCTTGCGCGACGGCGACTTGTCGTTGTCCAGGAACTGGCCGTTGGCTTCGTCCAGCGCCTTGGCCAGCACGCGGGCGGCGGCGTTGTCATAGCGGTTGCCCAGGTGTTCCAGCGACGCGGCCAGGGCCAGGAACTCACCCAGCGAATCCCAGCGCAGGTAGTCCTCTTCGACGAACTGCTGCACGTGCTTCGGGGCCGAACCACCGGCGCCGGTCTCGAACAGGCCACCACCGGCCATCAGCGGCACGATCGACAGCATCTTGGCGCTGGTGCCCAGCTCCATGATCGGGAACAGGTCGGTCAGGTAGTCGCGCAGCACGTTGCCGGTCACCGAGATGGTGTCCTCGCCCTTGCGGATGCGGTCCAGCGAGAACGCGGTCGCTTCCACCGGCGGCAGGATGCGGATGTCCAGGCCGTTGGTGTCGTGGTCCTTCAGATACTGCTCGACCTTGGCGATGACCTGCGCGTCGTGGGCGCGGGCGGCATCCAGCCAGAACACGGCCGGGGTGCTGCTCAGGCGGGCACGCTCGACGGCCAGCTTGACCCAGTCCTGGATCGGCGCGTCCTTGGTCTGGCACATGCGCCAGATGTCACCGGCTTCCACGGCGTGCTCGAACACCACGGTGCCGGCATCGTCGGTGACCTTGACCACGCCATCGGCAGCGATCTGGAAGGTCTTGTCGTGCGAGCCGTACTCCTCGGCCTTCTGTGCCATCAGGCCGACGTTGGGCACCGAACCCATGGTGGCCGGGTCGAAGGCGCCGTGCGCCTTGCAGTCGTCGATGACGGCCTGGTACACGCCGGCGTAGCAGCGGTCCGGAATGACGGCCTTGGTGTCCTGCAGCTTGCCTTCGGCGTTCCACATCTTGCCGGAGTCGCGGATCATCGCCGGCATCGAGGCGTCGACGATGACGTCGCTCGGCACGTGCAGGTTGGTGATGCCCTTGTCCGAGTTGACCATGGCCACGCCCGGGCGCTGTGCGTACTCGGCAGCCAGGTCGGCTTCGATCGCAGCACGGGTGGCTTCCGGCAGCGACGGCAGGCGCGCAGCCAGGTCACCGATGCCGTTGTTGGCGTCGAAACCGGCCTGCTTGAGTACGTCGGCGTGCTTGGCCAGCACGTCCTTGTAGAACTCATTGACCGCCACGCCGAACATGATCGGGTCGGAGACCTTCATCATGGTCGCCTTCAGGTGCAGCGAGAACAGCACGCCCTGGGCCTTGGCATCGGCGATCTGCTCACCGAGGAACGCGGCCAGTGCCTTGCGGCTCATCACGGCGGCGTCGACGATCTCGCCGGCCTTGACCGCGGTCTTTTCCTTCAGCACGACGGCGCTGCCGTCCTTGCCGTGGAAGGTGATCTTCAGCGAACCGGCGTTGGCCAGGGTGGCCGACTTCTCGCTGCCGTAGAAATCGCCGGCGGCCATGTGCGCGACGTGCGACTTCGAATCGGCCGACCAGGCGCCCATGCGGTGCGGGTGCTTGCGCGCGTAGTTCTTCACCGACAGCGGTGCACGGCGGTCGGAGTTGCCTTCGCGCAGCACCGGGTTCACCGCGCTGCCCTTGACCTTGTCGTAGCGCGCCTTGTAGTCGCGCTGCTGGTCGTCGGCCGGGGTTTCCGGGTAATCCGGCAGCGGGTAGCCCTGGTCCTGCAGTTCCTTGATGGCCGCCTTCAGCTGCGGCACCGAGGCGGAAATGTTCGGCAGCTTGATGATGTTGGCGTCCGGGGTGGTCGCCAGCTGGCCCAGCTCGGCCAGGTCGTCGCTGACCTTCTGCGCGTCGGACAGCAGTTCCGGGAACTGCGACAGGATGCGGCCGGACAGCGAGATGTCACGGGTTTCCACCACGATGCCGGCCGTGGCGGTGTAGGCGTCAACGATCGGCAGCAGCGACTGGGTGGCCAGGAACGGTGCTTCGTCGGTCAGCGTGTAGAGGATCTTGGACATGGGGGACTTGGACTCTGTAGCAATGCTCAGGGGAAGGCCGGCGCCAGCGCCGGGCCACGTGCAACCGTGTCGCGCGCGAGGCGGGGCCCCACGCTTTCCCCCGTCGCCGTCAGGGTGGGCGCGCGGCGGGGAAACCCCTGCATTGTCGCGTTTTCAGTCGCGCGGGGCAAAGCCACGCCATACGCGGCGGTACTGGATGCCGGCAACGCTGTGATCCATCGACGCCTGGATGAAGCCAACCATCGCCCAACAAAAAAGGACGCAGCCTCGCGGCTGCGTCCATCGTGAGCCCTGCCGGGAGAGAGTCGGCTGGACTTACTTGACCTCGAACTCCTGCGGCGTTCCGGCCGCCTTGCCATCGACGGTGACTTCGGCGCGGTACTTGCCGGCCGGCCAGCCCTTTGCATTCTTGAAGGTGACGTTGGTGGTTTCCGCACCGCTGGTGTTCAGCGTGGCATTCTGTTCGCCGGCCACCTGGCCGTCCTGGTAGGTCAGCTTCGCGCCAACGGCGACGTTGTTGGCAGCACCGTCGGTCTTGACCGAGACGATGATGTCGTCCTTCGGCGCGAACAAAGCCGTCGTCGCAACCGACTTGTCGGCGGCTGCGGTCTTGCCGACCGTGACCGACGAGACGCTGACAGCAGCGGCTTCGGCCATCGGCGGCGGCGCGCCGGTCATCGGGGCCGGTGCTGCCGGTTCGGCCGGAGCAGTCGCTGCCGGAGCGGCATTGTTGTCGGTCGACTCTTCTTTCTTCTTGCAACCGACCAGGGCGACGCTGCCCAGCAGGGCGGCGATCAGGGCGGTCTGGAGCGGGGTGGTCTTGATCATTCGGGGTTCCTCCCAGGGATTGTTGGACGGCACTCTGGCCGGCTTACTTCGGCGGCAGTTTCAGGGTCTGGCCCGGGAAGATCTTGTCCGGGTCATCAAGCACATCGCGGTTGGCTTCGAAGATCTTCTTCCAGGCATTGGCGTCGCCCAGATGCTGCTTGGCGATCTTCGACAGCGAGTCACCCTTCTGCACGGTATAGGTGCCGCCGCTGACAACGTCTGCGGTGCTGTCCACCGAAGCGCTGACGCCGGAGAAGTCCGCCTTCGGTGCCTGTTCGGCGGTACTGTCGACGCTGCTGCTGACGCCGGAGAAATCGGCTTTCTTCTCGGTACTCATCCACAACTCCCGTCTGCATGACTACGTGATTGGCACGGTGCCATGGCGGTTGTTAAATGGGGATGGTGCAGATGTGAAGCCGCCCCCGGGGCGGCTGAACAATCGGGGGAATGGACGCCCGGTAGTGCCGTCCGCTGGCCGGCTGTGCCACGGGATCCGGCCTTGGCCGATTGCCGGCCAGCGGCCGGCACTACCCGTAACCGCCTGCGAACCATGGTAGTGCCGGCCGCTGGCCGGCGCTCGCCGGGCATGGCCCGGCACAACGGGTATCCGACTGCGGCGGTTACTGCCGCAGCTCGCGGTAGGTCGCAGCCGGGGCGGCGATGCCGGGGCTGGCACGCCAAGGGTTGATGTCCAGGCCACCACGGCGTGTGTAGCGGGCCTCAACCTCGAGCCAGTGCGGCCGGCAGCGCGCGGACACCTCGCTGAAGATCCGCTCAACGCACTGCTCGTGGAACTCCGCATGCTCGCGGTAGCTGACCAGATAGCGCAGCAGGCCCGCGCGATCGATCTTCGGCCCGCGGTAACGCAAGCTGACCGTGGCCCAGTCCGGCTGGCCGGTGACCGGGCAGTTGGACTTCAGCAGCGCCGAGACCAGGGTCTCCTCCACCACCTCGCCCGCATCGGCGGCGAGGAAGTCGGCCTGCGGCGGGCCGTAGCAGTCGATCTCCACGTCCAGCCCGTCGATGGATTCGCCGAGCGGCGTCTCTCGCAGCTCCGGCAGGCCGAACTCGACCTGGACCGGCGCACCAGCGCAGGCCGACAGATCCGCCACGATGCGCGCGCGCAGCGCCTCGGCGCTGTCGATGCGGGTGCTGTTGAGGGAGTTGAGGTACAGCTTGAACGACTTCGATTCGATCAACTGCGGCGAGGTGCACGGCACCAGCACGGTGGCGACGGCCGCCTGCGGCTTGCCGCGCGGATCGAGCCAGCTCAGCTCGAAGGCGTGCCAGCGGTCGTGGCCGACGAACGGCAGCGCTGCGTCATCGAGGCCGATCTCGGCGCGGGCGCCGCTGCGCGGGATGGGAAACAGCAGGCCGGGGTCGTACTGCGACGGGTAACTGACCTCGCGACCGAGGCTGGAATCCTGTGGGGTGTTCATGGTGGGCATTGTATCGCGCGGACGGCGGGCCTTCGGCCGGGCCGGCCAACGGCGGAGCCCCTCCGTGGTGGGGTGTTGGGTCGTCGAAAGCCTGGATTCCCGGGAGTGGGCCGGGCGGATGGGGCTGGCGGGGACGCCGTGAATCCGTCCCTGGAGGTTTAGCCGCGCCATCCATGGCGCGGATACCCCGCC
>NZ_LXXZ01000070.1 GCF_003244875.1 Stenotrophomonas sepilia | reverse complement strand
CCCCGCCTTCGACAGTTTCACGCGGCTGGTGGTGGGTGCCGACCGTTGGTCGGCACCGATCTCGCTCTGGTAGCTGTCGACCTTGGTCGACACCGTAGATCCACGCCATGCGTGGATGCCTTTTGTAGCGTCGAGCCATGCTCGACTGCTCCTGGCTTGATGGGGTCAGAGCCGTTTTCCTGCGGAAAACGGATCCGACCCCCAGCTGGCCTCAAGCCAGGTAAACCTGCCCGTCGCGCACGTCCACCGGCACAGCGCGCAGCCGGTCGCCCTTGCAGGGGCCGGCGATGCAGTCGCCGCTGTCCAGCGCGAACGAGGCACCATGCGCGGCACACACCAGATGACCCTCGCGGCTCTTCAGGAACTGGCCCGGCGCCCAGTCCAGGCGGCGGCCGGCGTGCGGGCAGATGTTCAGGAACGCACGCACCTGCGCGCCGTCGCGGTACAGCAGCAGCGATTCGGCATCGCCATCGACCACCGCTTCGACCTCGGCAAACGCGCCATCGGCAATGGCATCAAGGGCGATCAGGGCAGCAGCGATAGTCATGGCGAAGGCTCGGACGGTAAACCGGAATTGTCGCATGCCTGCTCAGGTGACTGGCTGCGACATGAACACAAGTCATTGATCCGTAATAAGCACAGGCTATATTTAACGAGTTTTTCACTCAATGAAAGTGGCGCGTCCCGATACTTTGGTTTCGCTGATCCCAGCCTATCGAGCCGCCATGTTCAATCGCGCATCCGCCTTCAACCAGTTCCGCACCCTGTTCGCGCCGCGCAAGCCGCGTCACCCGCTGGTGCGCGTTGCCGTTGGCCTGCTCGGCCTGGCGATCCTGGCGGCGATGGTGTTCATCGGTGTGTTCGTTGGCGCGGCGATGATCCTGGTCGGCCTGGCGTGGAAGCTGCTGGCCTCGCGCAAGCCGGGCGTTGCGCGTCCGGTTGACCCGACCGTGGTTGAAGGCGAGTACCGCGTGGTGCGCAAGCCGGTGTTGCCGGCCTCGCGCTGATCCAGGCCTTCCGCGCCCGCTGACGGCGGGCGCCATGCGTTCTAGACTGCGGGCACGCCCTTCCTGGATGCCCGCATGTCCGATGTCTCCGATGTGATCCCTGCCGTAGCCCTGCCGCGTGTACCGGTAGCCGGTGGCGGCAGCTTCCCCGTGCACCGCATCTACTGCGTTGGCCGCAATTTCGCCGACCACGCCCGCGAAATGGGCGCGGCGGTGCCGGCGGCCGATGACCGCGGCCGCCCGATGTTCTTCAGCAAGCCGGCCGACGCCATCGTGGTCGGCCACGACGATGCCATCCCCTATCCGCCAGCAACCGCCAACCTGCACCACGAAGTGGAACTGGTGGTGGCGATCGGCCGCGATGCGCCCGCAGGCGAGCTGGCCGTGGCCGACGCCGATGCGCTGGTCTATGGCTACGCCGTCGGCCTGGACCTGACCCGCCGCGACCTGCAGGCCGCGGCCAAGGACAAGGGCCACCCGTGGGACGCGGCCAAGGGCTTCGACGCCTCCGCGCCGATCAGCGAAATCGTCCACGCCGAGGAAGTCGGCGACCTCGCCGCGCTGAACCTGTCGCTGGAGGTCAACGGCGAAGTGCGCCAGCAGGCACTGCTCGACCAGATGATCTGGAACGTACCGGAGATCCTGCATGAGCTGTCCAAGCTGTGGCAGCTGCGTGCCGGCGACCTGGTGTTCATGGGCACCCCGTCCGGGGTGGCTGCGTTGAAGCCCGGCGACCGCTTCAGTGCCCGCCTTGAAAACGTGGCCGAGCGCCACGGCGTGATCGCCGGCTGACATCACCTGCGCTACCCTGCGCGCTGTCCACTTCCCCACCGGAGAAAAACAACAATGGGAATGCTCACCGAGTTCAAGGAATTCGCCATGCGCGGCAACGTCATCGACCTCGCCGTCGGCGTGGTGATCGGCGCGGCCTTCGGCAAGATCGTGACGGCGCTGGTCGAGAAGATCATCATGCCGCCGCTGGGCTACCTGATCGGGCGCGTGGATTTCTCCAGCCTGGCCTGGACGTTGTCGCCAGCCCGGATCGGACCGGATGGCAAGGAGATCCCGGCGGTGGTGGTTGGCTACGGCGACTTCATCAACACCGTCATCCAGTTCGTGATCGTGGCTTTCGCGATCTTCATCGTGGTCAAGGCGATCAACCGGCTGTCTCGCAAGAAGGAAGCTGCCCCGGCGGCGCCGGCCGAAGAAGTGGTGCTGCTGCGCGAGATCCGCGACAGCCTGAAGAAATGAGGTATCGGGCGCCTATGGGCGCCCCTCCCATCTGTAGAGCCGAGCCCACGCTCGGCTGATCTGCAAAAGGCAGCCGAGCATTGGCTCGGCTCTGCAGAAGCAGGCGAAAGCCCCGCCCCGGCGGGGCTTTCGCTTTGCCGGTCATGGCGGAAAACAGCGTTCGCGCCAGCCATGACCTCCCGCCCATGCGCCGGGCTGAACGACTGTTAAGCTCCAAGGCTTAGGTCCCTTCCCGGAGTTGTCCATGCGTCGCCGCGTCCTTGCCATCGCATCCTCCCTCGCCCTGCTGGCCGCCCCGGCCTTCGCGGCGCCGCACACCACTACCCTGCCCCCGGCGTCGCTGGCCACCGCCGCACAGCTGCGCGACCAGGCGCTGGCCGATGACACCGGCTGGAAGGTTGTCGAGTCGCTCACCACCGAGATCGGTCCGCGCATCGCCGGCAGCGAAGCCGACGCCCGCGCCGTGGCCTGGGCCGAAGCCAAGTTCAAGGCCCTCGGTTTCGACAAGGTGTGGAAGGAGCCGGTGACATTCCCGAAGTGGGAGCGGCGCAGTGAACACGCCGCCGTGACCGGCAGGAACCCGCAGCCGCTGCAGATCACTGCACTGGGCGGCAGCCCAGGCGGCACCGTGGAAGCCGAGGTGGTGCGCTTCGCCGACCTGGCCGCGCTGCAGGCCGCACCGGCGGGCTCGCTGAAGGGCAAGATCGCCTTCGTCGATTACCAGATGCTGCCCTTCCGCGATGGCCGCGATTACGGCCGCGGCGGTGCGATCCGCAGCAAGGGGCCGTCCGAAGCGATCCGCAAGGGCGCGGTCGGTTTCCTGATGCGCTCGGCCGGTACCGACTCGCACCGCGTGCCGCACACGGGTATCACCCGTTTCGATGACGGCCTGACCCCAGTGCCGTCGGCCGCGCTGTCGGTGCCCGATGCCGACCAGCTGGCCCGCCTGCTGGCGCGTGGCAGCACCACGGTGAAGATGGCACTGGATTGCGGTTGGGATGGCACCGCCACCTCCTACAACGTGATCGGCGAGATCACCGGCCGCAGCCTGCCGAAGGAAGTGGTGGTGATCGGTGGTCACCTGGATTCGTGGGACCTGGGCACCGGCGCGGTGGATGACGGCGCGGGCGTGGGCATCACCATGGCCGCAGGCCACCTGATCGGCCAGCTCAAGCAGGCACCGAAGCGCACCATCCGCGTGATCGCCTTCGCCAACGAGGAACAGGGCCTGTACGGCGGCAAGGCCTACGCCGAAGCGCACGCGAAGGACGTGGCCCTGCACCAGCTGGCCGCCGAGAGCGACTTCGGCGCGGGCCGCATCTACGCCTTCAATACGGGTTCGCCGAATCCGGCAGGCTCGCGTGAAGCGACGAAGCAGATTGCCGAAGTGATGAAGCCGCTGGGCATCGAGTACCAGGCGGACAAGGGTGGCCCGGGCCCGGACGTCGGCCCACTGGCCGCCAAGGGCGGTGCGTGGGCGTGGCTGGCGCAGGATGGCTCGGACTACTTCCACCTGCACCACACCGCCGACGACACGCTGGACAAGATCGACCCGAAGGCACTGGCGCAGAACGTGGCCGCGTACACCGTGTTCGCCTACCTGGCGGCGGAAGCGGATGGCAGCTTCGGTAGCGAGGCCAAGGCGACCACACCGCCGAACGAATGATGCGCTTGCGCCGGACCATGCCCGGCGAGCACAGCGGGACGAGCGGTGCGAACCGAGGTTCGCACCCATCGGGTGATGGCGTGGGTCAGACCCCTCGCCATGGCGAGGGATCCGCCCTCGATCCAGTCAGCTTTCCCACACGCTGGCGTTGCGCACGCCCAGCAGTTTCGGGTTGAACAGTGGATCCTTGCCGGCATGGCGATGCTGCTCGTAGTCCCGCAGCGCCGCCAAGGCCGGTTTCTGCAGCAGCAGGATGGCGATGATGTTCAACCAGCTCATCAGGCCGACGCCGATGTCACCCAGCGACCAGGCCACCGTTGCACTGTTCACCGCCGAGTAGCCTGTTGCCGCCAGGAACAGCAGCTGGAAGCCGCCGATCACCCAGGGTGCCGGACGGTTACAGCACAGATAGCTGACATTGGTCTCGGCCATGTAGTACAACGCCAGCAGTGTGGTGAACGCGAACGGCAGGATCGCCAGCGCCACGAATGAACGGCCGAAGCCCGGCAATGCCGATTCCACCGCATGCTGCACGAAGCGTGGCCCGGCCTCGACGCCCGGCAGATTGCCCAGCAGCAGGCGCGTCTCATCCGGAATACCGTTCACTGCCGGGTCGTAGACGTTGTACAGGCCCGTGGAGAGGATCAGGAAGGCCGTGGCACTGCACACCACCATCGTGTCGATGTAGACCGAGAACGACTGCACCAGGCCCTGCTTGACCGGATGCGAGACTTCCGCGGCAGCGGCCGGATGCGCGCCACTGCCCATACCGGCCTCGTTGGACAGCACGCCGCGGCGCACGCCCCACTGTATGGCAGTACCGATCATCGCGCCGAACGCTGCATCCACGCCGAATGCACTGCGCAGCACCAGCATGATCACCTCCGGCACCTTCTCCGCGTTCAGCACCATCACCAGCGCCGTGACCAGCAGGTAGGCCACGGCCATCAGCGGCACCACCCATTCGGCCACGCGCGCAATGCGCCGCACACCGCCGATGAGGATGGCGCCCAGCACCACCAGCAGAACCGCGGTGGTGGTCATCACCGGTACGTCCCAGGCTTCGTTCACCGCACTGGTGATCGCATTGGACTGGGTGCCGGCCAGCATCGCGCCCGCCAGCACCGTCACCAGTGCGAACAGCACTGCATACCAGCGTTGGCCGAGGCCTTTCTCGATGTAGTACGCCGGGCCGCCCCGGTACTGCCCTTTGCCGTCTCGATCCTTGTAGATCTGCGCGAGCGTGGATTCGATGAAAGCACTGGACGCGCCGAGGAAGGCGACGATCCACATCCAGAAGATCGCGCCGGGGCCGCCGAAGGCGATGGCCATGGCGACGCCGGCGATGTTGCCGACGCCCACGCGGCTGGACAGCGAAATGGACAACGCCTGGAACGGTGAGACGCCGGCATCGGAGCGCTCATGGCGGAACATCAGGCGCAGCATGTCCGGCAATGCACGCAACTGGATGAAGCGTGTGCGCACGCTGAAGTACAGGCCGGCGAGCAGGCACAGCACCACCAGGTAGGGGCTCCAGACGACGCCGAGGATCGTGTTGACGATGGATTCGATGTTCATCGGCGGCCCCTCAGAAGAACATGCCCAGGGCAACCTGGGGGCTGACGATTCGACTGGTGTTGCGGCCCGCCACGCTGAACTCCACGCCGGCGATCAGGCCCAGCGTCGGGCTGAAGTGGTACTCCACGGCCGGCGCCAGGGTGACGCTGCGGCTGGCCGGGCGATGTTCGTCGATACGCTCGAAGGCACCGCTTGCGTTGCGCGCGAATCCACTCAGGCGCTGTCCGGTCTCACGGCTGGCGGCTACTTCCATCACACCTACCCAGCGCGAGTTGAAGCTGTACTCGGCACCCACCGACAGGCCCAGCACCGAGCCGCGGGAGATGTGGCCCTGGAAGCTGTCATCGGTGCCGTAGACGCTGGCCCCGGAAATCGCCGTGCGCGACGGCGCCGGCCCGGCGCTGAGCTGGGCACGCCAGCGCAGCGGACGCTCGTTGCCCAGCCACACCACCTGCTGCATGCCCAGCGCGGCGGTGGTGCGCTGCACGCCGTCGCCCTGCGCATCGAGTGGATTGCCGGTGATGCGGTCATGGCTGCCGGTGCTGAAGCGCTGCACCAGCGCGACCGAGATGGCCGGGCGCGTGCCATCGGCGTTGGGCGCCTGCAGCAGGTACTGCAGGCGCGCGGTGGTATCGCCAGCGCGGAAACCGCTGCTGCGTGCGCTGCCCTGTTCGGCGCGCGATGCACTGAGATTGACCTGGCCCATCACCCGGTCGCTGAAGCCGTAGATGATCGGCACCACCGTGGCCCATGCACCGCTACGCTGCCCACTGCGGCGGCGATGGCCGCCATCGTCATAGTGATCGCGACTGTCGACCCTCACCAGATAGGGTTCGATGTACCAGTTGCCCTGCGGCAGGCCGGCCGGATTGGGGGTGATCAGCGGCCCGGTGAAGTTGACGCCGTCCAGGCTGCGTTCGCCGGCTGCGGCACGGCCGCTGGCAAGGACACTGGTCAGTACCAGCAATGCGATGAGGATACGGCGTGGGTGATGCATGGCAGCCTCTTCTGGACAACGTGGGATGGAGTTCCACCCTGCGTTGCCGGAAGCGGCTGACCAATAAGGAAACTTTCAAAACGTCATGCGCGCTTGACGCGTTTACCACCCCTGGAAGGGGTCAGAGCCCTCGCCTGCGGCGAGGGATCCGACCCGGGATACCGGATCAGCCGCGACGGCTCGCCCATTGCGCCAGCAGCACGGCCGTGGCCGAGGCCACATTCAGGCTCTCCACGGCGCCGCTGCCGGGAATCGAGACCTGCAGGTCGCACGCCCCCGCCAGGCTGCGGTCCATGCCCTCGCCTTCGGCGCCCATCACGTACACCAGCCGCTCCGGCAGGGACGCGCGGAACACGTCATCCCCGCCCTCGACCAGGGTCGCGGCCAGGCCGAAACCGGCTGCGCGCAGTTGCGCCATTGCCTGAGCGGTCTCCGGCAGCTGCACCAGCGGCACCGCTTCGGCACCGCCTTCGGCCACGCGCGCGGCGGCACCGGACAGGGCCAGCGTGCTGCCGGCCGGCAACAGCAGCGCCTTGGCACCGAAGTGCGCGGCCGAGCGCAGGATCGCGCCGAGGTTGTGCGGGTTGCCCACACCATCCAGCCACAGCGCCAGCGCCGGGCCGTCACCGACCTGCTGCAGCCACTGCGCCAGCGGCAGTGAAGGGGCGCGCAGCACGTCGGCCACCACACCTTCGTGGTGGGTGGTGCCGGCCAGCTTGTTCAGATCGCCGTCTTCAACCACGCGGTAGCCCACGCGGTTGGCCACGCACCACTTCAACAGCGGCTGCAGGCGCGGGATGCGTGCTTCCAGCAGGTACAGCTTGCGCAGCGCCTGCGGCCGCGCTTCGAACGCAGCCAGCACGGCATTCAGGCCGTACAGACGCAGCTCGTCGCTGCCACCGCGCCCACCACCGCCCGTTGCCGGCACTTCCGGGCGCGGCAACGGCGTTGCGCGCGGCGGACGGGCGGACGGGCGGCGGTTGTTCCAAGGGTTGTTCACTTACACACTCTCCTGCTTGCGCTGGCGCCAGAAATCGGCGTTCTTGATGCCCAGGGCATCAGGGTCGAACACCGGATCCAGGCCCAGCTTCTTCTGTCGTTCGTAGTCACGCAGGGCCAGCATCGCCGGCTTCTGGATGATGAGGATGGCGATGATGTTCAGCCAGGCCATCAGGCCGACGCCGATGTCGCCCAGCGCCCAGGCCAGGGTGGCATTGTGGAACGCGCCGAACACCACCATGCCGATGATGCCCAGGCGCAGCAGCAGGACGGTCAGCGGCCGCTTCCTGTTGTGGTTCACATAGCTGAGGTTGGTCTCGGCCATGTAGTAGTACGCCATGATGGTGGTGAAGGCGAAGAAGAAGATGGCCACCGATACGAACGCCGAACCCCAGCCCGGCAGCACCGCTTCCACGCCGGCCTGGGCGTAACCGGCGCCTTCGGGAATACCGGCCAGGCCCTGGAAGATCGGCGCGGCACCCTCCACCGGCGAGTACACGTTGTAGGTGCCGCTGGCCAGGATCAGGAACGCGGTGGCGGTGCACACCATCATGGTGTCGAAGTAGATCGCGAAGGCCTGCACGTAGCCCTGCTTGGCCGGGTGCGAGACTTCCGAGGCAGCCGCCGCGTGCGGGCCAGAGCCCTGGCCGGCTTCGTTGGCGTAGATGCCGCGCTTGATGCCCCACTCCACCGCCAGGCCCATCATGGCGCCGAATGCGGCATGCGTGCCGAAGGCACTCTTGAAGATGATGCCGAACATTTCCGGCACGCGGTCGTAGTTGATGATCATGATGATGATGGCCATCAGGATGAAACCGGCGGCCATGAACGGCACCACCACTTCGGCGAAGTTGGCGATGCGCTTGACGCCACCGAAGATCACCACGCCCAGCAGCAGCGCCACCACGATGCCGATCCCCAGCTTCAGCGCCTGCACCGATTCCATGCCGAAGGCCTGGCCATCGAGCGGACCGCACAGCGCGGTGCCACGGCAGGCGTTGATGATGCTGTCGGCGATGGCGTTGGCCTGCACGCCCGGCATCAGGAAGCCTGCGGCGATGATCGTGGCGATGGCGAAGGCCAGCGCATACCACTTCAGGCCCATGGCCTTTTCGATGTAGTACGCCGGGCCACCGCGGTAGCGGCCTTCGGCGTCCTTGGTCTTGTAGATCTGCGCCAGGGTGCATTCGACGTACGAGGTGGATGCGCCAAGGAAGCCCATCACCCACATCCAGAAGATCGCACCGGGACCGCCGAAGGCGATGGCGGTGGCCACGCCAGCGATGTTGCCGATGCCCATGCGGCCGGCCATCGACATGGCCAGCGCCTGGAACGAGGACACGCCGGCGTCGGATTTCTCACCCCTGACGGTGAGGCGGCACATCTCCAAGAAGCCACGGATCTGCATGAAGCGGGTGCGCAGGCTGAAGAACAGGCCGGCGCCCAGGCACACGAAGATCAGTGCCTTGCTCCAGATGATGCTGTTGATGAAGTGTACGGTTGCTTCCACGCGCGCTCTCTCCAGTCGGCGGGTTGTAAGGACGTCCCGTCGGCTGGAGGGGACCGGTCGATTCTCCCTGATCGCAGGCCGCTGCGGTAGCGCTGTTTTGCAGAGCCGAGCCCATGCTCGGCTTGGGCTCCCGAGGGCAGCCGAGCATGGGCTCGGCTCTACAGCGGCCAGCCCGCGTGTTCAGGGCAGCTGCGTGCGTACCCGGGCAAAACGGCGCAGGTCGTGCAACACGCCGCGCTTGTAGACCGCGCAACGTTCCACGCCCTCTTCCTGGAAGCCGTTCTTCTCCAGCACCCGGGCCGAGCCGAGGTTGAAGTCGACCACGGTGGCCTGCAACCTGAACAGGCGCAGCTCATCCATCACCCACGGGGCGAACAGGCCGACCACGCGGGTCATCAGGCCCTGCCCCCAATAGGCCCGGCCCAGCCAGTAACCCAGTTCGGCGGTATGCCCACGCTCGGCCACGCCCTGTTGGGCACCGACGCTGCCGCAGGCCTGGCCGTCGATCTCGATGGCCAGGTTCAGGGTGTCGGGAGCCAGCACGCGGCCGGCGAGGAAGGCCTCGCCATCCCCGCGCGTGTACGGGTAAGGGAAGCGGTCGCGCAGACCGCGCGATACCTCGGCGTCGTTGGCGTGGCGCAGCAGGGAGTCCAGGTCGTTCGGGCGCCAGGGGCGCAGCCGGAAACCGTCACCCTGTAGTGGCGGGGGCAGAGCCCTTTCCGTTCCGGAAAGGGATCCGCCCCCTGGGCCGCCCCCGTCGGCGCGCGGGTCAGGCATGCCCACCCACCGACGGCGATTCCGCTTCCTGCTTCTCCAGCTCGCGCTTCACCGCTTCCGGCGAACGGGTGTACGGCGCCAGCCGCGCGTAGAACGCCGGCACCACGAACAGCGACAGGAACGTCGAAAGAGTCACGCCGAAAATGATCACGATGCCGATCGTGCCACGGCTGGCCGAACCAGGCCCCCCGGCGACCACCAGCGGGATCGCGCCGACCACGGTGGCGATCGAGGTCATCAGGATCGGGCGCAGGCGCACCATCGCCGACTCGATGATCGCCTCGCGCACGCTGCGCCCATCGTCGCGCAGCTGGTTGGCGAATTCGACGATGAGGATGCCGTTCTTCGCGGCAAGGCCGACCAGCATCACGATGCCGATCTGGCTGAACAGGTTCACCGTGCCGCCACTCACCCACAACCCGACCAGCGCGCCGAGCACGCCCAGCGGCACGGTCAGCATGATGGTGAGCGGATGGATGAAGCTCTCGAACTGCGCGGCCAGCACCAGGTACACCACCAGCAGCGCCATCGCGAAGGTCAGCAGCACCGCGCCGCCGGCGCTCTGGTACTCGCGCGATTCGCCCTTCCAGTTCACCTGCGCGTACTGCGGCAGCTCTTCCTGGGCTACGTTCTGTGCCCAGGCGATGGCCTCGCCCAGCGGATAGCCCGGCGCCAGGCCGGCACTGATGGTGATCGAGCGCAGTCGGTTGAAGCGGTTCAGGGTGCCGGCCTCGGCCACTTCACTCAACGTGACCAGGTTGGACAGCGGCACCAGCTCGCCGGAGTTGGCGCGGACGCGGATCGCGGCCAGGTCGGCCGGGCTGGCGCGACCATCGCGACCGGCCTGCACCAGCACGTCGTACTCCTCGCCGTTGTCGACGAAGGTGGTGACGCGACGCGAGCCCATCATGGTTTCCAGCGCCGAACCGATCGCGGTGACCGGCACGCCGAGATCGGCCGCACGCTGGCGGTCAATGTTCACCCGCATCTGCGGCCGGGTTTCCTTGTAATCGGAATCGGGGCCGACCAGGCCGGGATTGTCGGCCATGCGCAGCAGGATGCGGTCGCGCCACTGCGCGATCTCGGCATATTCCGGACCGCCCAGCACGATCTGGAACGGTTGGCCGCCGCTGCGCACCAGGCCACCACCCACCTGCGTGCGTACGCGCACGCCGCGGATGGTATCCAGTTCCTTCTGCAGTTCGTTGGCGACTTCGGGCGTACCCTCGCTGCGCTGGCGCCACGGCTGCAGGAAGATGCTGACGCGGCCGGTATGCATTTCCTCGCTGGCGCCCCAGCCGCCCGGCACGCGGGGGTTGGCACGCACGATCGGCTTGTCCGGGCCGACATGCGGTGCCAGCAGCGCTTCCACCTGCTGCACCTGCTGCACGGTGTAGTCGTAGCCGGCGCCTTCCGGGCCGTCGATCATGATCTGGAACGAACCACGGTCTTCGGCTGGCGCCAGTTCCGACGGCAGCAGCTTGAGCAGGCCCCAGCTGGCGGCCAGCGCAGCCACCATCACCAGCAGGTAGATCCAGGTGCGGTCGACGTGATGATCGAGCACTCGCCCATAGGCACCCGCAAGGCGTTCCAGGTTGCGGTTGATGAAGCCGTGCAGGCCCCGCGGGGCCTGCCCGGTATGCGGCTTGAGCAGCTTGGAAGCCATCATCGGCGTCAGCGTGAGCGCAACGAACGCGGACAACGCCACGGCAGCGGCCAGCGCCACGGCCAGTTCGCGGAACAGTCGCCCGGTGTTGCCCTCCAGGAAGCCGACCGGCAGGAACACCGCCACCAGCACGGCAGTGGTGGCGATCACCGCGAAGGCGACCTGCGCGGTGCCGCGCTTGGAGGCCACCAGCGGTGGTTCGCCCAGGTCGATGCGGCGCTGCACGTTTTCCACCACCACGATCGCATCGTCCACCACCAGGCCGATGCACAGCACCAGCGCCAGCAGGGTCAGCAGGTTGATCGAGAAGTCGAACGCATACAGCGCGATGAACGCCGCCACCAGGCAGACCGGCACCGTCACCGCCGGAATCAACGCGGCGCGGAAGCTGCCGAGGAAGAGCCAGATCACCGCCAGCACCAGGATCATCGCTTCCACCAGGGTGGCGTAGACGCGGTCCACTGCAGCTTCGATGAAGGTGGTGTTGTCGAAGGCGACGAAGATCTGCGTGCCCTTGGGCAGGGTCAGCGCCACCCGCTCGGCCTCAGCGCGCGCAGTGCGTGCCACGTCCAGCGAGTTGGCGGTGGAGGTCTTGACGATGCCCAGGCCGATGCCGGGCTCGCCGTTGCTGCGGTAGTACGCGCGGCGTTCGGCCGAGGCCAGCTCGATCTTCGCCACGTCGCCCATGCGCACCACGTAGCCATCGCGGCCCTTGCCCAGCGGGATGGTCGCGAAATCCTCGGGCTTGATGTAGTTGCGTTCCACGCGCAGGGTGAAATCGCGGTCGGTCGACTCGATGCGGCCGGCCGGCAGCTCCACGTTCTCGTTGCGCAGTGCGGTTTCCACGTCGCCGGTGGTCAGCCCGCGCGCGGCCAGCTGGTCACGGTCCAGCCAGATCCGCATCGCATAGCGCTGGCGGCCGCCGATGCGGACCTGGGCCACGCCATCGAGGCTGGAGAAACGATCGACCACGTAGCGGTCGGCGTAGTCGCTCAGCTCCAGCGTGTCCATGGTCGAGGACACCATGTTGAACCAGATGATCGGGTCGGCATCGCTCTCGACCTTGGCAATCTCTGGTGGCCGCGCCTCTTCCGGCATGCGGTCGGCGACGCGGCTGACCGCATCGCGCACGTCGTTGGCCGCCGCTTCGATATCACGGTTGGAGGTGAACTCGATGCTGACCTGCGAGCGGCCGTTGGTGCTGCGCGCGTTGATCGTATCGATGCCTTCGATGCCAGCCAGCGCATCTTCCAGCACCTGGGTGATGCGGCTTTCGATGACCGCCGCCGACGCGCCGGTGTAGTCCACCGACACCGAAACGATCGGAGGGTCGATGGCGGGCAGTTCGCGCAGGGTCAGGCGGGTGAAGGACATCACGCCCAGCACCAGCAGCAACAGGCTCATCACCACGGCGAACACCGGCCGCTGGATGGAGATGTCGGACAGCTTCATCCGCCGTGGCCCTCGGCCGCGACCGGCGCCGGCGCGTCAGCCGGTTTGGCGCCGGAGGCCGGTGCGGCGTCCTTCGCAGCGACCTTCAGGCCCGGGCGCAGCTTGCCGGTGCCATCGACCACGATGCGCTGGCCTGCTTCCAGGCCCTGCCGGATCTCGACCACGCCGGCACGGCGCGCGCCGGTGACCACGTCCACCCGCTCGACGCTGTCGTCGGCCTTGATGCGGTACACGAAGGTATCGCGGCCGACCTGTACCACGGCGATTTCCGGGACCACCAGCGCCGGGCGCTCGGGGCGGAACAGGCGCACGTCCAGCAGCATGCCCGGGCGCAATGCGTGGTCGCCATTGGCGAAATCGGCGCGCACGGTCACCGCACGGGTGGCCGGATCGATGCGCGCATCGATGGTGCTGACCACGCCCTCGAAGGTGCGACCCGGCCAGGCCACGCTGGTGGCACTGACCTTGTCACCAACGCCCAGCGCAGCCAGCTCCACTTCCGGCACCTGGAAATCGACATGCATGTGCTCGATGTCGTCGAGCGTGGCGATGACCGTGGTCGGGGTCAGCAGCGATCCCGGACTGACCTGGCGGATGCCAAGCACACCGGCAAAGGGCGCACGCACGCGGCGGTCGCCAATGTCTGCCTGCATCTGCATCACGCGCGCCTCGGCGGCGTCGCGGATCGACTTCTGCGTATCCAGCGTGGCGCTGGACACCAGCCGCTGGGCGGCCAGTTCGCGCTGGCGCTTGTACAGCTGATCGGCTTCATGGAAAGTGGCCTGCGCCTGCACCAATGCGGCTTCCTGGGCCTGCCCGCGCAGCGTCACGATCGGCGCACCGGCAGCAATGTGCTGGCCGCTCTCGAAGTGCACTTTCTCGACGATCTCGCTGACTTTGGCAGTGACGCTGATCGACTCGCGCGCCTTGGCCGTGCCCAGTGCCTGCAGGGTGTCGTTCCACTGCGTGGGCTGCACGACCTGCGCAGTGACCGGCACCGCTTCGCCCTGCCGACGTGCGGCGGCCTCCTGTTTGCCTGCGCACCCGGCCAGCACGGCCAGGCTGAGGCCGAGGGCCAGGGTCGAAGCGATACGAGCCAACATGAACGGTCCTGATTGATCCACGGCCGCCGAGTGTAGGCAAGTGCCCATAAAAGCGGTATGTGCCAAGCGTTTACCGGCGTGGAACCAAGGCTGCGATAGCGCCTTGAACCCGTTCCGTGCAAGGCTGCCATGGGCGGTGTCGGCGTGTGTCGGGGTGTATCCAGTGGTGCACCACCGCGGCCGTCATCGTAGAGTCGAACCTGCCCGACCGAGGGCGTCGGGCGGGGACGGATCCTGGCGGGGATCCGGCCCCGTTTTTTTATGCCCGGCGGATCAATACCGGTAGTTCAACTTCATCCACGCGCTGCGCCCCGGCTCGTTGAAGCGCACCGGGTCGGCCGGGAAGCCGAAGTCGGCGCTGCCGGCCAGGTTCAGGTGCTCGCTGTAGGCGCGGTCGAACAGGTTGTCGACGCCGGCGCTGAGCTGCAGCTGCGAACTGAAACGGTACGCGGCATTGAGCGCGAAGGTGGCAAACCCGGCGCTCGGCCCGAGGTCCTGCGCGACCACGTTGCCCTGTCCATCTGCGACACGATGCTGATGGGTCACCGCGCGCAGCAATGCGCCGACACTCCAGCGCTGGCCCTCCCAGTTCGCACTCAGGCGCGCTTCCAGCGGCGGCATCTGCGGCAGCGGACGCTGCTGGTCGCGGTTCTCTCCCCAGGCATAGGCCAGCGTGCCGCCCAGCCTCCACTGCTCGGTCAGGCTCGCTTCCAACCCGGCCTCGGCACCGGCAATGCGCGCCTCGACGTTGCTGGCCTGGCTCATGCCCATCATGCCGCTGCCGTGGTAGGTGAACAGGATGTAGTCCTGGATCTGCCCGGCATAGGCCGAAACCCAGGCCTGCACGCGCGGTCCCTTGTACTGCAGGCCCATGTCGAGCTGGGTGGTGCGCTCGGGCTGGATGCCGGCAAACGCGTTCACTGCGCCGGCCGGGCCGTGGTTGGGCGAGAACAGCTCCCAGTAGTCGGGCATGCGCTCGCTGTGGCCGAGGCCTGCATACCAGGTCAGGCCGTCGGCCAGGTCCTGCTCATAGCGCAGGAAGCCACTGCCGAGCCACGCCTTGCGCTTCTCGCCGGCCGTTGGGTTGGGCCGGCTGCCCATCATTCCACGGATGGACTGCCGCTCATCACGCACGCTGGCGCGATCGATGCGCAGCCCGCTGATCCAGCGCTGGTCGGTGCCGGCGCCGAGGGTCAACTCGGTGAACACGCCATAGCGGCGGAAGTTGGCATCGGTCTCCCAGACGGCCTGGCGGTAGGTGTCGCGGCCCATGCCCATGCGGCCACGATGGCGGCTGTCCTCGCCATCCATGCCCGCCACCAGTTGCACGTCCTGCCAGCGCCACTCGGAACTGACCCGGCCGCCCTGGGTGCGGCGGTCCAAGTTCGACGCCATCGGCATCGGCATCATGCTGTTGGGATTCGGCGTGCGCAGCGTGTAGTTGTCCATCACGTGGTCGGCCTCGTTGTAGTACACGTTGGCCTGCAGCGTGTCCCACGCACCCGGCAGATTGCGCTTCTCGAAGCGCGCGGCGTAGCTGGTGCGTTCGAACGCGGCACCGTCCATGCCGCGCCCCGCGTAGCGTGCGATCGCATCGCCGGCACCGGCAGAAATTTCCAGCAGCGTGTCGGCATCCGGCGTCCAGCCGATCGCCACGTCACCGTTCCACTTGCGCCACTTCGATGGCACCACATCGCCGTTGCCGTCCTTGTAGTCATCGGCTTCGGAACGGTTGCCGCTGGCGCGCACATAGCCGGCCGGGTTGCCCAGGGTCAGGTCCAGCACCTGGTCGTTGCGGTTGCGCGAACCGACCAGCGCGCTGGCATCGGCACGCAGGCCCGGTTCCTCGAAGCGCGGTGTATCGCGTTCGAAGCGCACGGTGCCGGCCGAGGCACCTGCCCCCCAGCGCACGCTCTGCGGGCCCTTGATGATGGTCAGGCGGTCGAAGCTCTCCGGTGCGATATAGGACAGCGGGTTGTCCATGCGCGAGGGACAGGCACCGATCAGGTTGCCGTCATTGCTGAGGATGTTCAGGCGCGAACCCAACATGCCGCGCAGCACCGGGTCACCGTTGGTGCCGCCGTTGCGGATGGCGGAGAAGCCAGGAACGGTCTTCAGGTAATCGGCGCCGTCACTGGCCGGAACCGGCTGCCGCGGCAGGCGTGGATCGGTCACCCAGTGCAGTGGCGACGAAGGCGCGGCGGCGGTGACCACCAGCGTGTCGAGAGTGCGCGCCTCTTCGGCAGGCGCGGCGTGGACCAGCGTTGCAGCCACGGCCAGGCCAAGGGCAACCGGCAGGCGCACGCAGGCACCCGCGGGGCGGGAAGTCATTTTCATCGGAACAGCTCCAAGGTACGCACGCGCACACGGCGCCCGCTCAGGCGTCGTGCGGCAGATTCGATAGGAAAATCAGCGGACGATGGAGGACCGCGGTGGCCCACGCGCGGCGTGTGCCGGCCAGCGCAGTGCCGGCAGTACCTGCTGTGACCACGGGAATACCAGCCGCGGCCGCCACAGCAGCGGCAACAGCAGCACCAATACCGCCAGCCACGGCAGCAGGCGCATGGCCAGCACGCAGTATTCGCAGGCTTCGCCATGCATGGCGTGGGGGTCGGCCGGTGGGGTCGGACTCCGTTGCCCGTGCAAAGGGCTCGGACCCAATGCGGCAGCGTCGTGGTGCATGTGCGCGTGGTCCATGCCTGCCATCGCCGCGTGGTCTATCGGCGGCGCCTGCAGCGCGCGGCTGACCAGTGGCGCAAGCACCATCAGCAGCGTCGCCAGGACGGCGAGCTGCAGCAGGAGGCGCTGCGGGCGGGACAGGCGGGTCACCCTGCTAGTGTAGAGCCGGGTCCCGGGTTGCCCGTGCGACGAACCGTCGCAGGCGTTTGCGACACCCCGTCGCGGGGGTGTTCGGCAGGGCTGCGCCCTGCACCTGCAGAGACCGCGTCCACGGCAAGAGCCGAAGCAACAGCAAAAGCAAAAGCGGTTTCCTGTGGGTAGGCGGGGTGGGTCCGGTTGCGGGGGACGCCGTAAATACGTCCATGCAGGCTCGGTCGCCGCTTGCTCGTGTGCGCTGTCCTGCGCACACGGCAAGACCGGGGTTGGGCGTCCTGCCCAACCCGCCCGAGGCATGCCTCGGGCCCATGCGGCTCACGCCCCCGCAACCGGACCCACCCCGCCTTCGACAGTCTTCCGCGATCTGTTGGAACGGC
>NZ_LXXZ01000069.1 GCF_003244875.1 Stenotrophomonas sepilia | reverse complement strand
CCTGCCGCCCCCGCCGCCCGCTCCCGCGCACCGCGTGGGCGTGCGACTCCGAATGTCACCAGTGGCGTGCGCCATGGCCTGGCGCGCATACTGTCCAAGGCCGGCGTGTGCTCGCGCAGCGAGGCCGCGCGCTGGATCGCCGAGGGCCGCGTGCGCGTGTCCGGCCGCATCGTTCGTGATCCCGAGTTCCCGATTGCCAGTCCGCCCCCGCCGATCGAGGTCGACGGCCAGCCGATGGGGGCGCCGCAGCGCCTGTACCTGATGCTCAACAAGCCGCGCGGGGTGGTCACCACGGCGCAGGACGAGCGTGGTCGCGACACCGTGTATCGCTGCTTCGATGGTGCCGGCCTGCCGTGGATCGCGCCGGTCGGGCGCCTGGACAAGGCCAGCGAAGGCTTGCTGTTGTTCAGCAATGATCCGCAGTGGGCGGCGCACCTGACCGATCCGGAGACCGGCCCGCAGAAGACCTATCACGTGCAGGTGGATCGTCTGCCCGATGAGGACACCCTGGCCGCGCTGCGCGCCGGTGTCGAAGACGCGGGCGAGCTCCTCGCCGCCTGTGCCGTGCGCGTACTGCGCAGTGGCGACAAGACCGCATGGCTGGAGGTGGTCCTCGACGAGGGCCGCAACCGCCATATCCGCCGCCTGTTGGCGGCCTTCGACCTGCAGGTGCTGCGCCTGGTCCGGGTCGCGATCGGTGGGCTGCTGCTCGGCGATCTCGGCAAGGGCCAGTGGCGGGTTCTGCAGGTCAGCGACCAGCAGCGGCTGGGGGCCGCTGCACCGGGCTGATCATCGCCCGTGGCCGGCAGTTGCCGGCCGCCGTTCCAGGCGTAGGGGGCGCCTGGCTGTCGACTTTCCCGAACGGAGCCTGCCATGTACCACCCGACCCTCAATCAAACCCTGCGCTGTGCAGGCCTGCTGCTGCCGATGGTGCTGCTGGCCGCCTGCGGCGGCCACAAGAAGGTGGCCAAGGCGGAAACGCCTGCCGAGACCCCGGTGGTGGAAGTGAAAACCCCGGAGCTGGATGGTCGCGGCAGTTACCGCTTCCTGATGAGCAACGGCGACAAGAAGATGACCGCCGATGAGTTCGATGCCTGGATGAAGGCCAACGGCATCCGCGTTGCCAAGGGCAATGGCCAGGACGCTGCCGCCAAGCCGGTAGTGGTTGCCAGCAAGGAAGAGCCGAAGGGCAAGAAGAAAAAGAAGTGACGCCCGTGGGTGCCGACCCTGGTCGGCACGTCATCAGGCTCCGGTAGGTGCCGACCTTGGTCGGCACGCTTTGACCGTGCGGGGTCAGAGCCCTTTCCTGCGGAAAGGGATCCGACCCCGGCCATGATCAGCCCTTGACCACGCCCAGTTCGACACCAATGCGGGTGAACGCATCAATCGCCCGGTCCAGGTGCTCGCGGCTGTGCGCGGCGCTGATCTGGGTACGGATGCGGGCCTGGCCCTTGGGCACCACCGGGAAGAAGAAGCCGATGGCGTAGATGCCTTCTTCCAGCAGGCGCTCGGCGAACTTCTGCGCCAACGGTGCGTCATACAGCATCACCGGGCTGATCGGATGCACGCCCGGCTTCACGTCGAAACCGGCGGCGGTCATCTTTTCGCGGAAGTAGGCGGTGTTTTCGGCCAGGGTGCTGCGCAGGTCGTCAGCGGCCGCCAGCATTTCGAACGCCTTGATGCCTGCGGCCACCACGTGCGGCGGCAGCGAGTTGGAGAACAGGTACGGGCGCGAGCGCTGGCGCAGCAGTTCGATCACCTCGGCGCTGGCGCAGGTGAAGCCGCCCAGTGCGCCACCCATGGCCTTGCCCAGAGTGCCAGTGATGATGTCGATCTTCTCCAGCACGCCCTTGACCTCGGCCGAGCCGCGGCCGGTGGCACCGAGGAAGCCGGTGGCATGGCATTCGTCGATGTGTACCAGGGCGTTGTACTTCTTTGCCAGCGCGGAGATCTCGTCCAGCGGCGCGATGAAGCCGTCCATCGAGAAAACGCCGTCGGTGGTGATCAGCTTGGTCTTGCAGCCGGCGGCATCGGCGGCCTGCAGCTGGGCTTCCAGATCGGCCATGTCACAGTTGGCGTAGCGGAAGCGCTTGGCCTTGCACAGACGCACGCCGTCGATGATCGAAGCATGGTTCAGTGCATCGGAAATGATCGCGTCGTTCTCGCCAAGCAGCGGCTCGAACAGGCCGCCGTTGGCGTCGAAGCAGGCCGCGTACAGGATGGTGTCCTGCTTGCCGAAGAAGTCGGCGATCTGCTTTTCCAGCTGCTTGTGCAGGTCCTGCGTGCCGCAGATGAAGCGCACCGAGGCCATGCCGAAGCCGTGGGTATCGAGTGCGTCCTTGGCGGCCTGGATCAGGTCCGGATGGTCGGCCAGTCCCAGGTAGTTGTTGGCACAGAAATTCAGCACCTTGCGGCCGTCGTCGAGGGTGATCTCGGCCGACTGCGGGCTGGTGATGATCCGCTCGGACTTGAACAGGCCCTGGGCGCGGATGGCGTCCAGTTCCTCGGCGTAGTGGCGGGTCAGGGCGGAGGAGGCGTCGGTCATGGCGTGGGCACGGCTCTGAACGGGAAACCGCTGATTCTAACGGGCATCGCCGCTTGCCGACCGGCCCGGGCGGGGCATCGCCACGGCCGGCGCATGTTGCATCGCAATAGCAAAGTGGTTAAAAATTCGTGAACCGGAGCTGTCCCGTTCCGGCCGATACGCCCGCCCTCGGCCTTCCACGCCACCGCCCCCACCGGAGACGCTCATGAAGCACGCCCGTGCCTGCCTCGCCATTGCCGCTGCCTTGACCCTGGCTGCCCCGTTCGCCGCCAGTGCCCAGGAAAACGAATCGCCGTACAGCTGGAACGTCACCGCCGTGTCGGACTACCTGTTCCGTGGTGTCTCGCAGACCGACGAAAAGCCGACCCTGCAGGCCGGTTTCACCTACACCTCGCCGGTAGGCCTGTATGCCGGTATCTGGGGGTCGGGCGTGGACTTCGGTCCGGGCGACCCGAGCACCGAGGTGGACTACCAGATCGGCTACGGCGTTGACGTCACGCCCCGCGTCAATTTCGACGCGCTGCTGAACCGCTACACCTACCTCGGTGCCAGCGAGCTGAACTACAACGAGCTGATCACCACCACCACGCTGGATGAGACCTACAAGCTGACGGTGGCCTACACCAACGATGTCTGGAACAGCAGCACCGATGGCTGGTACTTCGGCCTGGGCGGCAGCTGGGGCCTGCCGAAGGACTTCACCCTGAATGCCAACGTCGGCCGCAGCAACTTCGAGGACGGCATCGCCAAGGACTACACCGACTGGAACGTCGGCGTCGAACGCCAGTTCGGCCTGTTCAACGTCGGCCTCGGCTACTACGGCACCGACGGCAACGGCCGCGACAACTCCGGCAAGCTGGCACACAGCCGCGTGCTGCTGACCGTGGCCGTCGGCAAGTAACCCTTGCTTCGGTAGGTGCCGGGCTTGCCTGGCACGCTGTACGAAAAAGGCGCCCATCGGGCGCCTTTTTCAATTCCGCAGTGTTCTTGATCCCATCCGGGGGAGAGCCCCCTTGTTGTTCAAGGGGGCGCGCCAAAGGCGCGGGGACAAGGAAACATGCGGGGGAATTGACCCTTCGGGTCAATTCCAGCTGAGCACGACCTTGCCGGCCTTGCCTTCTTCCATCAGGTCGAAGCCCTTCTGGAAGTCGTCGATAGGCAGCTGGTGGGTCATCACCTTGCCGAGCGGGAAGCCGGACAGCACCAGCTGGGTCATCTTGTACCAGGTCTCATACATCTTGCGGCCGTAGATGCCTTGCACGGTCAGGCCCTTGAAGATGATCTTGTCCCAGTCGCAGCCGGCACCCTTGGGCATGATGCCCAGCATGGCGATCTTGCCACCGTGGTACATGCAGTCGAGCATGTCGTTGAACGCACGCGGGTTGCCGCTCATTTCCAGGCCCACATCGAAGCCCTCCATGTGCAGTTCCTTCATCACGTCCTTCAGCGACTGGTTGGCGACGTTGACCACGCGGGTGGCACCCATGTCGGCGGCCAGCTTCAGGCGGAAGTCGTTGACGTCGGTCACCACCACGTTGCGCGCACCGATGTGCTTGCAGATGCCGGCGGCGATGATGCCGATCGGGCCCGCGCCGGTGATCAGCACGTCCTCACCGATCACGTCGAATTCCAGTGCGCAGTGCGCAGCGTTGCCGTACGGGTCGAAGAACGCGGCCAGCTCCGACGGGATCTGGTCCGGGATCGGCCACAGGTTGCTGGCCGGCATCACCATGTATTCGGCGAAGGCACCATTGACGTTGACGCCGATGCCGACGGTGTTCGGGCACAGGTGCGGGCGGCCGCCACGGCAGTTGCGGCAGTGGCCGCAGACGATGTGGCCTTCGGCCGAGACGCGCTGGCCGATCTCGTAGCCGGTCACGCCCGGGCCGATTTCTGCAATGCGGCCGACGAATTCATGGCCGATGGTCAGGCCCGGCTTGATCGTGCGCTGGCTCCACTCGTCCCACAGGTAGATGTGCAGGTCGGTACCGCAGATCGCGGTCTTCTCGAGCTTGATCAACACCTGGTTGGGGCCCGGAGTCGGCACCGGAACCTCTTCCATCCAGATGCCCTTGGCTGCTTCGCGCTTGACCAGGGCCTTCATCGTTTGCTGCGCCATCGGGGTGGAACTCATCAGGGGGAAAGCGCGGATTATAGGGTGCCGCGCGGATTTCCCATGTTGCGCTGCGGGTGCTTTGGCGGAACGAAAGGCGTGCGCCGGCGGGCGTTTCGAACGTACTGCAAACAGCAGCGCCTCCCTGATTCCGGGGGGAGGGGGCGTGGTCACCCTGGCCGGGACACGCAAAAGCCCATCCATGGCGCCAACAGTCCCGGGCAGGGTGACCACGCCCCCTCTGGACGATTCCGTGTGCGCGGCCGATGTGCGCAGAGCAAGAAGCAGGCCCATGACTTCCGGGGTTCGGGCCGGGGCAGGGCGGCGGGCTACAATCGAGGGTTCCACTACCAGGGGCCGCTCCATGCGCTCGAACCTGCTTGCATTTTCCATCGTCGCCAGCCTTGGGCTGGTCCAGGTCGCCCACGCCGCAGAAGGCATGTGGGTGCCGCAGCAGCTGCCGGAAATCGCCGGGCCGCTGCAGAAGGCCGGCCTGAAGCTGTCCCCGGAGCAGCTGGCCAACCTGACCGGTGACCCGATGGGTGCGGTGGTTGCGCTGGGTGGCTGCACCGCCAGCTTCGTCTCGCCGCAGGGCCTGGTGGTCACCAACCACCACTGCGCGTATGGCGCCATCCAGCTCAATTCGACCGCGCAGAAGAACCTGATCAAGGACGGCTTCAACGCACCGACCCTGAAGGATGAACTGAGCGCCGGCCCGAACGCCCGCGTGTTCGTGCTCGACCAGATCACCGACGTCACCGCCCAGGCCAAGGCCGCCATCGCCGCCGCCGGCAACGACCCGCTGGCCCGCAGTCGCGCGCTGGACGCCTTCGACAAGGCCCAGGTTGCCGCCTGTGAAGCCGATGCCGGCTTCCGCTGCCGCCTGTACAGCTTCTCCGGTGGCAACACCTATCGCCTGTTCCGCAACATGGAAATCAAGGACGTGCGCCTGGTCTACGCGCCCCCGGGCAGCGTCGGCAAGTTCGGCGGCGACGTCGACAACTGGATGTGGCCGCGCCACACCGGCGATTTCTCGTTCTACCGCGCCTACGTCGGCAAGGATGGCAAGCCGGCCGCCTTCGCCGCCGACAACGTGCCGTACCAGCCCAAGCACTTCCTGAAGTTCGCCGACCAGCCGCTGGGCGCCGATGACTTCGTGATGGTGGCCGGCTACCCGGGCCGCACCAACCGCTACGCGCTGGCCGGCGAGTTCAACGAAACCGCCAGCTTCACCTACCCGACCATCGCCAAGCACTACAACGCGGTGCTGAAGATGATCGCCGACGCCGGCAAGGCCGACGCCGATGTCAAGGTGAAGTACGCCGCCACCGCCGCCAGCATGAACAACGTGGCCAAGAACTACCTGGGTCAGCTGGAGGGCTTCAAGCGCATCGATGCCGCCGGCCAGAAACAGGCGGAAGAAGCCGCCGTGCTGGCGTGGCTGAAGAAGCAGGGCGCTGCCGGCAAGCCGGCGCTGGCCGCACATGCGCAGCTGCTCAAGCATCTGGATACCAGCAAGTCGACCCGCGAACGCGACCTGTTCGTTGGTCAGTTCAACAACACCTCGGCCGTTGGTGCTGCAATCACCCTGTACCGCCTGTCGATCGAGCGCAGCAAGCCGGATGCCGAGCGCGAAGCCGGTTACCAGGAACGCGACCTGACCACCATTGAAGGTGGCCTGAAGCAGATGGACCGCCGCTACGTGGCGAAGATGGACCAGCAGCTGCAGGCCTACTGGCTGGAGCAGTACGTGGCCCTGCCGGCCGCGCAGCGCGACAATGAAGTGCTGAACAAGTGGCTGGCCGGTAGCGATGCCAACGCAGTCAAGGCGCTGGTGGGCAAGCTGTCGGGTACCGAGCTCGGCAGCCTGGACGCACGCCTGAAGTGGTTCAAGGCCGACCGTGCCGCGTTTGAAGCCAGCAGCGATCCGGCCATCCAGTACGCCGTGGCTGTCATGCCGGCACTGCTGAAGCAGGAAGAGCAGAAGAAGATCCGCGAAGGTGAATCGCTGACCGCGCGTCCGCTGTACCTGCAGGCCGTGGCCGACTACAAGAAGAGCCAGGGCGAGTTCGTCTACCCGGACGCCAACCTGTCGCTGCGCATCACCTTCGGCAACGTCATGGGCTACGGCAAGGACGGCGTGAAGTACACCCCGTTCACCACCCTGGAAGGCGTGGCGGCGAAGGAAACCGGTGAAGATCCGTTCGATTCGCCGAAGGCGCTGCTCGACGCGGTCAAGGCCAAGCGTTATGGCGGCCTGGAAGACAAGCGCATCGGCTCGGTGCCGGTGAACTTCCTGTCCAACCTGGACATCACCGGCGGCAACTCGGGTTCGCCGGTGCTGGACGCCAACGGCAGGCTGGTCGGCCTGGCATTCGACGGCAACTGGGAATCGGTCAGCTCCAACTGGGTGTTCGACCCGGTGATGACCCGCATGATCGCCGTCGACAGCCGCTACATGCAGTGGATCATGCAGGAAGTGGCGCCGGCGCCGCAGCTGCTGAAGGAACTGAACCTGGCGAAGTAAGGTAGTGCCGGCCGCTGGCCGGCAACCTCGACCAGATAGCCGGAGTTTTCGAAACCCCGCGACCCACGTCGCGGGGTTTTTTCATGCCCGCCCCGACCCGGCGCGCCGAACAGGTATCATCCGTGTTCCGCGCACTTCACAGGATGTGAACGAAACGCGGGAACCTCCTCCCCCCCAGGACCCCTTGCACGCATGCGCATCCTGCTTGCCCGCCACGGTGAAACGCCGTGGAACGCCGAAGGCCGCTATCAGGGCCAGATCGACATCCCGCTGTCGCCGATCGGCGAAGCCCAGGCCCAGGCACTGGGTGCCCGCCTGGCCTCGGTCGACATTACCCGTGCCGTCGCTTCGCCGCTGTCGCGCGCGCAGCGCACCGCGCAGCTGGCGCTTGGCGCCGCCCGTGCCGACATGCTGCTGACCGAGCCGGAACTGCAGGAAATCGCCCACGGCGAATGGGAAGGGCTGCTGGCCAGCGAGATCCATGAGAAGGATCCGTCGCGCCTGCAGGCCTGGCGCGAGGAGCCGGATACCGTGCTGATGCCCGGCGGCGAATCGCTGCGCCTGGTGCTGGAGCGCAGCTGGCGCGGCCTGGCCCGCGCCACCGAGGGCCTCGGCGAGCACGACACCCTGCTGGTGGTCGCCCATGACGCGGTGAACCGCGTGATCCTGTGCAAGGTGCTGGGCCTGCCGATCTCCCGCCTGTGGACCTTCCGCCAGGCACCGACCACGCTGAACCTGCTCGAAGGCGCCGACCTTGACAGCCTGGAAGTGGTGCGCCTGAACGACTGCGCCCACCACACGCCGTTCTTCGGCGAAGCCAAGCACCGCGCACTCTGATCGATCCCCTCGCACCAACTGCTTCTGCTGGAACCGCTGCCGTGACGAACACCCCGACCACCCTGGCCGACTGGCTGGACTACATTGAACGCCAGCACCCGGCGAGCATCGACATGGGCCTGGAGCGCGTGCGCGCCGTGGCCACGGCGATGGGCCTGGGGGCGCCGGCCAAGCGCACCATCGTGGTCGGTGGCACCAACGGCAAGGGCTCCACCGTGGCCTTCATCGAAGCCATTGCACGTGCCGCCGGCTGGAAGGTGGGCGCGTACACCTCGCCACACCTGCTGCGCTACAACGAGCGCGTGCGCATCGACGGCCAGGACGTGGACGATGCCGCGCTGGTCGCTGCGTTCAGTGCGGTCGAGGCCGCGCGTGGCGAGACCACGCTGACCTATTTCGAGTACGGCACGCTGGCTGCGCTGCAGCTGTTCGCCGACGCCGGGCTGGACCTGGCGGTGCTGGAAGTGGGCCTGGGCGGCCGCCTGGATGCGGTCAACATCGTCGATGCCGATGTGGCGGTGATCACCACCGTGGACATTGACCACGCCGAGTGGCTGGGCGAGGACCGCGAGGCGATCGGCACCGAGAAGGCCGGCATCATCCGCGGCTGGAAGCCGGTGATCCTGGGCGAGACCGACCCGCCCTCGAGCGTGCTCGCGCGTGCCTACCTGGTCGGTGCCAACGCGATCCGCGGCGGCAGCGATTACTTCTACGAGCCGATCGACGCCCAGCGCTGGCGCTGGCGCGATGTCGGCCTGCGCATGGAATTGCCGACCCCGGCGCTGGCCGGCCCGATCCAGCTGGCCAATGCCGGTGCGGCCATCGCCGCGCTGCGCGCGCTGGACAAGCCGGTGCCGCGCGCGGCGTGGGCCGCCGGTATCGCGGCGGCGCGCATTCCGGGCCGCCTGCAGGCGTTCGAGCGTGGCGGTGTGCAGATCCGCGTCGACGTCGGGCATAACCCGCAGGCGGCGGGCCAGCTGGCGCGCGCGCTGAAGGCCGAGGCGTCGGCCGGGCGCACCTTGGCGGTGTATGCCGCATTGCAGGACAAGGACGCGGTGGGTGTGGTGCAGGCATTGCAGGGCGTGGTTGCCGAGTGGACCCTTGCCGGCCTGGACGGCCCGCGCGGCCAGAGTGCCGCCCAGTTGCAGGCGCGCCTAGCCGAGACCGCTGCTGGCAGCGCGCAGCTGGCCGCTTCGGTCGAACAGGCGCTGGCGCAGGTACTGGCCCGGGCCGAGCGCGGTGACCGCGTACTGGTGTTTGGCTCCTTCCATACCGCTGCCGCCGCATTGCAGTGGTTGCAGGGCAGCGCCTGAGCCACGTTCAGCCAATCCCGACGCCGTCCGGTCCGGCACCCGTATAATCGACCGCAACCTCCGGACAGTTGCCGCCTCACGTGGATACGCCTCTGAAACAGCGTCTGATTGGTGCCATCGTGCTGGTTGCACTGGCCGTGATTTTCCTGCCGATGCTGGTCAAGGGGCCTGCACCGGACAGCGGCGTGGCCTCGGTGCCGATCGCCGCGCCGGATGCACCGGCCGATGGCCAGTTCGAAACCCGTGAACTGCCGCTGGTGGCCCCGGCCGGTGGGGCTACCGGCCTGCAGACCGGGCAGGCCAAGCCGCTGCAGGAGGCCGCCACGCCGGCCACGCCGCCGACCGTGGACACGTCCCCGGCGGTTGCCGCCGGCAACTACGCCGTCACTTTCGGCGCCTACGGCAGCAAGGCCGACGCCGATGCCGTGATCGCCTACCTGCAGCGCTCGCAGCTGCCGGGCTTCGCAGAAGCGACTACCATCAACGGCCGTCAGGCATGGCGTGTGCGCGTGGGGCCGTATGCCGACCGTGCACAGGCCGAGGCGGCCCGGCTGCAGGCGGTGAAGATCCGCGCCGATGTGAAGGCCGAAGTGATCACCCTGGATGCCGCAACGGGCAGTAGCGCCCCGGTGGCAGCTACCCCGGCACCGGCTACGCCAAGCGCCAGTACCCCGTCCGCAGCCACCTCGCCGTCCGCCAGCAGCAACCCGGTGCGCAGCGAAAGCCTGCCGCCGAGTACGCCGACTGCGACGGCCACTCCGGCGGCCAAGCCCGAGCCGCCGAAGCCGGCGCCGAAGCCCGAAACCCCGAAGCCCGAGCCGAAGCCGGAGGCCACCGCCAGCAAGCCGGTGACGGCACCGACCACGCCGGCTGCACCGGCGGCCAGCGGCGTCGGCTTCGCCGTGCAGCTGGGCGCGTTCGGTCAGGCCAGCGATGCCAATGCGCTGCGTGACAAGGTCCGTGCTGCCGGCTTCAGCGCCTTCGTCGAGCAGGTGCGTACCGAAAAGGGCACCCTGCATCGCGTCCGTGTCGGACCGGTGGCCAACCGGGCTGACGCCGAACAGCTGAAGGCGCAGGTCGCCGCCAAGGTTGGCGTCGCCGGCATGGTCCGACCGCACCCATGACCGACGCGCAGGCCCGTTGCCAGCGCCGCCGAAGGAGCGGGGCGCCATGATCGACGTGGTGCTGCTGATCGTGATCGCCGCCTCGACGCTGCTCGGGATGCTGCGTGGCTTCGTGGGAATCGTCATCGGCACGTTGTCGTGGCTGCTGGCCGCATGGGCGGCCTTCGCCTTCGGCAACGATGCCGCGCGCTGGTGGGCGGCGCCCGCCGCACCTGGCGGCGAACATTTCGTCGGCGGCTACCTGGGCGTGGGCATCGGCGTGATGATCGTGGTCGCGGTGATCGGCATGGTCATCAAGGCGATGATCCACCGCAGCATGCTGACCAGCCTGGACCGGTTGCTGGGCGGTGTACTGGGTGCCGTGCGTGGTGGCCTGATCGCGGCGATCCTGGTGCTGCTGGCCGGCTTCACCCCGCTGACTGCCGAGCCCTCCTGGAAGCGCTCGGCGGTTCGCCCGGTGCTGAATCCGGCCGTGACCTGGATGAACGGGAAGCTGCCGCGCTGGCAGGTACCGGGCGCCGATATGCTGCCCAAGGCCTTGCCGACCGACATGCTGTCCCCATCTGCATTGATGGAATTGGGGAAGAACGCAGGCGCCGGGTTGGGAAAGCCGGGCGGGGCAGGCGATAATGGCATCCTCAACCAGGTAGTGGCGGGCGGCGGATGGCTGCGGCCCGCGAAAGCGGAACAGGGCGATGCATACGATCCGGCCGAAGTGCGCCCGGACGCCCCAGCACTGCCGGACAGTATCGAGCCGGACGATCCGGCCAATGTCGACCGCAGGCGCGGCGACCACCGCGGCCAGGTACGGCCACCTTCCTTGTAACTGGGCACAGCCCAGCGGAGACCTCGCACCATGTGTGGCATCGTCGGAATCGTCGGCAACCAGAACGTCGCCGGGCAGTTGTATGACGGCTTGACCGTTCTCCAGCATCGCGGCCAGGACGCGGCAGGTATCGCCACCGCCAATGGCAGCCGCCTGCGGGTGCAGAAGGCCACCGGCCTGGTCCGCGATGTGTTCGACGCCCGCACCATGTCCACGCTGGAAGGCAGCGTCGGCATCGCGCACGTGCGCTATCCGACGGCAGGTTCGGAAGGCATGGACGAGGCACAGCCGTTCTACGTGAATTCGCCTTACGGCATCGCGCTGGCCCACAACGGCAACCTGATCAACACCGAGGCGCTGCGCCAGCAGGTGTTCGAACAGGACCGGCGCAACGTCAACACCGATTCGGACAGCGAAGTGCTGCTGAACGTGTTCGCCTACGAACTGGAGCAGCAGCGCCAGCTCAGCCCGGAAGCCGCGATCCGCGCGGTGGCCGGCGTGCATCGCCGCTGCAAGGGCGGCTATGCAGTGGTCAGCGTGGTGCTGGGCCTGGGCCTGGTGGCCTTCCGCGACCCGCATGGCATCCGCCCGCTGGTGCTGGGCAAGCGCAGCCACGCAGAAGGCGACGAGTACATCGTGGCGTCCGAGTCGGCCGCGCTGGACGTGCTGGGTTTCCAGCGCGTGCGTGACGTGCAGCCGGGCGAAGCGCTGGTGATCACCGCGCGCGGCGAGCTGTTCTCGGAAATCTGCGCCGAGCCGGCCGAGCACACACCATGCATCTTCGAATACGTCTACTTCGCGCGCCCGGATTCGATGATCGACAACGTCTCGGTGCACAAGGCACGCATGCGCATGGGCATCAAGCTGGGCGAGAAGATCCTGCGCCTGCGCCCGGACCACGACATCGACACCATCATCCCGATCCCGGATACCTCGCGCGATGCCGCGCTGGAGATCTCCAATGTGCTCGGGGTGAAGTACCGCGAAGGCTTCATCAAGAACCGCTACATCGGCCGCACCTTCATCATGCCGGGGCAGGGTGAACGCGTGAAGTCGGTGCGCCGCAAGCTCAACCCGATCCACCTGGAGTTCCGCAACCGCGTGGTGCTGCTGGTGGACGATTCGATCGTGCGTGGCACCACCAGCCAGCAGATCGTGCAGATGGCCCGTGATGCCGGCGCGCGCAAGGTCTACCTGGCCAGCGCCGCGCCGCCGGTGCGTTACCCGAACATCTACGGCATCGACATGCCGGCGGCCGAAGAGCTGGTCGCGCACAACCGCACGGTGGAAGAGATCGAGGCCCACCTGGGCTGCGACTGGCTGATCTACCAGGACCTGGAAGACATGGAAGCGGCGGTGAGCGAAGGCAACCCGGCGCTGCGCAGCTTCGATTCGTCCTGCTTCAACGGCCACTACCCGACCGGTATCGAGCCGGGCTACTTCGAGCGCATCCAGCAGTTGCGTTCGGACGATGCCAAGCACAAGCGCCGCGCCTGAGGATCAGGCGTGGTGGATGTGCCCGACGTTGGTGGCGACCTGCTGCGCGCTGCGCAGCAGTGCCTGGCTGAAGCCGATCCGCTGCGCAAGGTCGCATTGACCCAGGCGTATGCGGCCGCGTTCCGTGCCGGCCGCCTGAAGGTGGCCGCGGATGCGCCGCCGCCGGATCCGATCTGCATGCCGGGTCGTCCGGGACGACTGGTGCTGGTGCATCCGCGCGAGGTGCCACGGCGTGGACTGGGTGGCGTGGAAGGGCGGGCTGCCTTCATCCACGCGATTGCCCATATCGAGCTCAATGCGATCGACCTGGCCTGGGACGCGGTGTACCGGTTCCGGGGCCTGCCGTCGGCGTTCCATGCTGATTGGGTCAGCTGTGCCGATGACGAATCGCGGCATTTCATGCTGCTGCGCGAGCGCCTGCAGGTGCATGGCCACGACTATGCGGATTTCCCCGCACACAACGGTCTGTGGGAAATGTGCGAAAAGACCGCGCATGACGGCCTGGCGCGCATGGCGCTGGTGCCGCGCGTGCTGGAAGCGCGTGGCCTTGACGTCACCCCGGGCATGATCGAGAAGCTGCGCAATGTCGGCGATGGCGAAACCGCCGATGTGCTGGAGGTGATCCTGCGTGAGGAAGTGGCGCATGTTGCCGCCGGTTCGCGCTGGTATCGCTGGTACTGCGACCGCGCCGGTGTCGAGCCGCGCACGCGTTTCAAGGAGCTGCTGGTGGAGTACGCCGGCGGCTACCTGCACGGGCCGTTCAACATGGAAGCGCGCCTGCTGGCCGGATTCGATGCGGACGAACTCGCCAACCTGGTCGAGCAGGCCGGTTGAAGAAAAGGGGACGGAGGGATCAA
>NZ_LXXZ01000068.1 GCF_003244875.1 Stenotrophomonas sepilia | reverse complement strand
GTCTCGAAGATCATCGAGTAATCTGGTAGTATCTGCGCCCCGATGTTGCCTGGGTAGGGCATCGGGGCGTATCAAATGGGAAAGCAGGCACAGGATGTGCCTTGTGTTCCCCGGACCAGGAAGGGTCAATGCCATTCAGGCGGCGTCAACAGGTGACTGTTGACAGCTGCCTTGCGTGCCATTATGCTTCTACGTCTGGGCAGGCCGGGTAACTGGTCTGCCTACGTTTTTGAGGTCCACGGATTGACCTTGGTGGCCTGCAGGACTGCGGGCCGTCCGTATTCAGGAATTTCATGGGGCAAAGCAACCCAGAGGCTTTGTCTGTCGCTCTTTTAACGAAGGAACCTACCGCCATGGCGGACCAAAAGATCCGGATCCGGCTGAAAGCGTTCGATCATCGTCTGATCGACCGTTCGGCCAGCGAGATCGTTGAAACGGCAAAGCGGACCGGCGCGCAAGTGCGTGGCCCGATCCCGCTGCCGACCAAGATCGAGCGTTACACCGTTCTCGTTTCCCCGCACGTCGACAAGGACGCGCGTGACCAGTACGAGACCCGCACGCACAAGCGCGTGCTCGATATCGTTGACCCGAATGACAAGACCGTGGACGCGCTGATGAAGCTCGAACTGGCTGCCGGCGTCGACGTTCAGATCAAGCTGACCTGAGGACTACGACCATGACGAAGAAGTATTCGTTGGGCTTCGTGGGCCGCAAGGCCGGCATGAGCCGCGTGTTCACTGAAGATGGCCGCTCCATCCCGGTGACCCTGATCGAAGCAACCCCGAACCGCATCGCGCAGATCAAGACCGTCGAAACCGACGGCTACAGCGCCGTGCAGGTGACCGTCGGCGCGCGTCGCGCTGCCCTGGTCAACAAGCCGGAAGCCGGCCACTTCGCCAAGGCGAAGGTGGAAGCGGGTCGTGGCCTGTGGGAATTCCGCGTTGAAGACGCGCAGCTCGGCGATTTCGCCGTTGGCGGCGAAGTCAAGGCGGACATCTTCGAAGTCGGCCAGATCGTCGACGTCCAGGGTGTCACCAAGGGTAAGGGCTTCCAGGGCACCATCAAGCGCCACAACTTCCGTATGGGCGATGCAACCCACGGTAACTCGCTGTCGCATCGCGCGCCGGGTTCGCTGGGTCAGCGCCAGACCCCGGGTCGCGTTTTCCCGGGCAAGAAGATGTCGGGCCACATGGGCGCGGTGCAGCAGAGCACCCAGAACCTGGAAGTGGTCAAGGTCGACGTCGAGCGCGGTCTGATCGCGGTTCGCGGCGCCGTTCCGGGCGCGGCGGGTGGCGATGTGATCGTCCGTCCGGCGAGCAAGGCATAAGGAGAGATGACGATGGAACTCGTTATCACGGGTAGCAACAACAAGGTCTCGGTCTCCGAAGCCGTGTTCGGTCGCGATTTCAGCGAAGATCTGGTCCACCAGGTCGTCGTTGCTTACCGCAACGCCGGTCGCGCCGGCACCAAGGCACAGAAGACTCGCTCCGAAGTGGCTGGTACCACCAAGAAGTCGAAGAAGCAGAAGGGCGGCGGCGCGCGTCATGGCGCACTGACGGCTCCGATCTTCGTCGGCGGCGGTGTCACCTTCGCGGCCAAGCCGCGCAGCTTCGAGCAGAAGGTCAATCGCAAGCAGTACCGTGCCGCCATGTGCGCGATCCTGTCCGAGCTGAACCGTCAGGGCCGTCTGACCATCGTGGAGGCCTTCGACGTCGAAGCCACCAGCACGAAGGGTCTGATCGCCAAGCTGGCCGGCCTGGAAGTGGGCAAGCGCCCGCTGATCGTCACCGAGGAAGCGTCCGAGCACCTGTACCTGTCCGCCCGCAATCTGCCGTACGTGCAGGTGCGTGACGTGCAGGGTCTGGACCCGGTCTCGCTGGTGGGTGCCGACACGGTCGTCATCACCGCTGACGCGGTCAAGAAGGTCGAGGAGTGGCTGGCATGAACAGCAACGAAAAAATCTTCAGCGTGCTGCGTGCCCCGCGTGTCTCGGAAAAGACCGCGCGCCTGCAGGAACTCTCCAATCAGTATGTCTTCGAAGTTTCGAACGAAGCCACCAAGGCCGATGTAAAGGCCGCGGTTGAGCAGCTGTTCGACGTCAAGGTCGAAGCCGTCAACGTGGTCAACGTCAAGGGCAAGAACAAGTCCTTCCGTAACCGTGCTGGCCGCCGCGGCGATTGGCGCAAGGCGTACGTTCGCCTGGCCGACGGCCAGTCGATCGATGTAACGGCCAAGGCCTGAGGTACATCCCATGCCATTGATGAAATTCAAGCCCACCTCCCCCGGCCGCCGTTCGGCCGTGCGCGTGGTCACCCCCGACCTGCACAAGGGTGCTCCGCACGCCGCGCTGGTCGAGTCGCAGAGCCGCTCGGGTGGTCGTAACCACCACGGTCGCATCACCGTGCGTCACGTCGGTGGTGGTGCCAAGCAGCACTACCGCATCATCGACTTCAAGCGCAACAAGCTGGGCATCCCGGCGCGCGTGGAACGCATCGAATACGATCCGAACCGCACCGCCCACATCGCTCTGCTGTGCTACGTCGACGGTGAGCGTCGCTACATCATCGCCCCGAAGGGCCTGAAGGCTGGTGATCAGGTGATCGCTGGTTCGGACGCCCCGATCAAGGCCGGCAACACCCTGCCGCTGCGCAACATCCCGGTCGGCACCACCATCCACTGCATCGAACTGAAGCCGGGCAAGGGCGCTCAGATCGCTCGTGCCGCTGGTGCGGCCGTGCAGCTGGTGGCTCGTGAAGGCATCTACGCCACCCTGCGCCTGCGCTCGGGTGAAATGCGCAAGGTTCCGGTCGAGTGCTGCGCCACCATCGGCGAAGTCGGCAACGACGAGCACAGCCTGGAAAAGCTGGGCAAGGCCGGTGCCAAGCGTTGGCGCGGCGTCCGCCCGACCGTTCGTGGTGCTGCCATGAACCCGGTTGACCACCCGCACGGTGGTGGTGAGGCCAAGGCCGGCCAGGGTAACCCGCATCCGGTCACCCCGTGGGGTGTCCCGACCAAGGGTTACAAGACGCGCCATAACAAGCGCACTCAGCAGTTCATCGTCCGCGATCGTAGGGGCTAATCGACCATGGCACGTTCACTCAAGAAGGGCCCGTTCGTCGATCACCACCTCGTCAAGAAGGTGGAGGCCGCTGCGGGCAGCAAGAAGCCGATCAAGACCTGGTCGCGCCGTTCGATGATCCTGCCTGACATGGTAGGCATCACCATTGCCGTGCATAACGGCAAGAACCACATCCCGGTTCTCGTCAACGAGAACATGGTCGGCCACAAGCTCGGCGAATTTGCCATCACCCGGACCTTCAAGGGTCACGGTGGTGACAAGAAGTCGGGCAAGTAAGGAGAGATGACAATGGAAGCGAAAGCCATCCTGCGCACTGCGCGCATCTCCCCGCAGAAGGCTCGTCTGGTCGCTGACCAGGTGCGCGGTCTGCCGGCCGAACGTGCGGTCAACCTGCTGAAGTTCTCGGACAAGAAGGCTGCCCACCTGATCAAGAAGGTGGTGGAGTCGGCAATTGCCAACGCCGAGAACAACCAGGGCGCCGACGTCGACGAGCTGAAGGTTCAGACCATCATGGTTGATGAAGGTCCGACCCTGAAGCGTTTCATGGCGCGGGCGAAAGGCCGCGGTACCCGCATCCTCAAGCGCACCAGCCACATCACTGTGGTTGTGGGCGCCGCCAAGTAAGCGGATAAGGAAAAGACCATGGGTCATAAAGTTCATCCGATTGGTATCCGCCTCGGCATTTCCAAGGACTGGAACTCCAAGTGGTACGCCAACAAGGCCGAGTTCGCCGGTTACCTGGCAGCCGACCTGAAAGTGCGCGACATGCTGCGCAAGAAGCTGGCTCAGGCCGGCATCAGCAAGATCCTGATCGAGCGTCCGGCCAAGACCGCTCGCGTGACGATCCACACCGCCCGTCCGGGCGTGGTGATCGGCAAGCGCGGTGAGGACATCGAGAAGCTGCGCAAGGAAGTGAGCGAGATGATGGGCGTCCCGGCGCACATCAACGTCACCGAAGTGCGCAAGCCGGAACTGGACGCGCAGCTCGTTGCCGAGTCGATCGCCCAGCAGCTGGAGCGTCGCATCATGTTCCGCCGTGCAATGAAGCGCTCGGTCGGCAACGCGATGCGCCTGGGTGCCCTGGGCATCAAGGTCAACGTCGGTGGCCGCCTCAACGGTGCAGAAATCGCCCGTTCGGAGTGGTACCGCGAAGGCCGCGTGCCGCTGCACACCCTGCGTGCCGACATCGACTATGGCTTCGCTGAAGCCAAGACGACCTACGGCATCATCGGCATCAAGGTCTGGATCTACAAGGGCGAGGTCTTCGATTTCTCCCAGGTTGGCCAGGAAAAGCAGGACGACACCCCGTCGCGCAACGATCGTCACGATCGCGGCGACCGTGGTGACCGTCAGCGCCCGGCCCGTGAAGCGAGGTAACGACAATGTTGCAACCCAAGCGAACCAAGTACCGCAAGGTACACAAGGGCCGTAACGATGGCCTGAGCTGGAGCGCCAACGCTGTCAGCTTCGGCGAATACGGCCTGAAGGCAACCGCACACGGTCAGCTGACCGCGCGCCAGATCGAAGCGGCCCGCCGCTCGATCAGCCGCTACGTCAAGCGCGGCGGCAAGATGTGGATCCGCGTGTTCCCCGACAAGCCCATCACCAAGAAGCCCATCGAAGTCCGAATGGGTTCGGGTAAGGGTAACGTGGAATACTGGGTGGCCCAGATCCAGCCCGGCCGCATGATCTATGAAATCGAGGGTGTTTCCGAGGAAGTGGCTCGCGAGGCGTTCCGCCTGGCCGCCGCCAAGCTCTCGGTCACCACCACTTTCGTGACCCGTACGGTGCGCTGATGGATATCAAAACTCTCCGTGAAAAGTCGGCTGACGAACTCAAGGCCCACCTGATCGACCTGCGTAAGGAACAGTTCTCTGTCCGTATGCAGCAGGTCACCGGCCAGCTGCCGAAGACCCACGACATTCGCCGGGTCCGTCGCGAGATTGCTCGCGTCAAGACCCTGCTCGGCAGCACGAAGTAAGGATGGCCGCTATGAGCGACAATACTGAAAAGAAGACGCTGCGCACGGTCGAAGGCCGTGTCGTCAGCAACAAGATGGACAAGACGGTTACCGTCCTGGTTGAGCGTCAGGTCAAGCACGCGCTGTACGGCAAGTACATCAAGCGCTCGACCAAGCTGCACGCCCACGATGCCGACAACGCCTGCAAGGAAGGCGACGTCGTCCGCGTGACCGAGATTGCTCCGATGTCCAAGACCAAGAACTGGCGCGTGGTGGAAGTCATCACGCGTGCGGCTGAATAAGGAGTCTGAATCATGATCCAGATGCAGAGCTACCTTGACGTCGCGGACAATTCGGGTGCCAAGCAGGTGATGTGCTTCAAGGTGCTGGGTGGTTCCAAGCGCCGTTACGCCGGTATCGGCGACATCATCAAGGTCACCGTGAAGGATGCGATTCCGCGCGGCAAGGTCAAGAAGGGTGAAGTGTATGACGCCGTCGTGGTGCGTACCCGCAAGGGTGTGCGTCGCGCCGACGGTTCGCTGATCCGCTTCGACGGCAACGCTGCCGTCCTGCTGAACAACAAGCAGGAGCCGATCGGTACCCGTATCTTCGGGCCGGTGACCCGTGAACTTCGTTCGGAGAAGTTCATGAAGATCGTCTCGCTCGCTCCCGAAGTGCTGTGAGCGACAGGAGATAATCATGGCTAACCGTATCAAGAAGGGCGACCAGGTTGTCGTCAACGCTGGCAAGGACAAGGGCAAGCAGGGCGAAGTCGTCCGCGTCGACGGCGACCGCGTGGTCGTGGCCAACGTGAACATCGTCAAGCGCCACACCAAGCCGAACCCGCAGGCAGGTGTTGCCGGCGGCGTGGTCGAGCGCGAAGCTTCGATCCATATCTCCAACGTGAACGTGCTGAACCCGGCTTCGGGCAAGGGCGAACGCGTTGGCTTCAAGGTGCTGGAGGATGGACGCAAACTGCGTGTGTTCCGCTCCAGCGGTGAGGCGCTCGACGCCTGAGGAATGTGAAGATGACTTCCCGTCTCGAAAAGATCTACAAGGAAGAAGTGGTGCCGGCGCTGATGAAGCAGTTCGGCTACACCAATCCGATGGAAGTACCGAAGCTCGTCAAGGTCACCCTGAACATGGGTGTGGGCGAGGCTGCCACCAACAAGAAGATCCTGGAAAACGCCGTCGCGGACATGACCAAGATTTCCGGCCAGAAGCCGGTTGTCACCAAGTCGCGTATCTCGGTTGCGTCGTTCAAGATCCGTGATGGTTGGCCGATCGGCTGCAAGACCACGCTGCGTCGCCACAAGATGTACGAGTTCCTGGACCGCCTGATCAACATCTCGCTGCCGCGCGTGCGCGACTTCCGTGGTGTTTCCGGTCGTTCCTTCGACGGCCGCGGCAACTTCAACATGGGTGTGAAGGAGCAGATCATCTTCCCGGAAATCGACTTCGACGCCGTCGACGCGATCCGCGGTATGGATATCGCCATCACCACCACTGCGAAGACCGACGCGGAAGCGAAGGCGCTGCTGGCAGCGTTCAAGTTCCCGTTCCGTAACTGATCTGTCGAGGAAACCGAAATGGCAAAGACCTCCATGGTCAACCGCGACATCAAGCGGGAAAAGCTGGCCAAGAAGTACGCTGAGAAGCGTGCGGCTCTGAAGAAGATCGTGTCCTCCGTGGACGCGACCTACGAAGAGAAGATCGACGCCGCAACCAAGCTGGCCAAGCTGCCGCGCGATTCGTCGCCGAGCCGTCAGCGCAACCGTTGCGAGCTGTCGGGTCGTCCGCGTGGCGTGTACAGCAAGTTCGGCCTCGGCCGCAACAAGCTGCGCGAAGCCACCATGCGTGGCGACGTCCCGGGCCTGCGCAAGGCCAGCTGGTAATCCCAGCCGGCTCTGCGATCAGGAGCCCCCTCGGGGGCTTCTGAACCGGGGAGGGAGGCGTTCAGCTTCCTTTCTGCGAAAAAACCCGAAGAGCCCGGCGCAAGTCGGGCTCTTTTGGCGTATACTCCCGCGTCTTGCCCTGCGCAAACGGGGTTGTAGGAGTGGGCCCTGGCCCGCTGCATCAAGGGACCTGGCCCGTTTCCAGGAGACAACAGATTTTCGCGAAAGCGGATATCGGTGCACTCAAAGGTACTCATATGAGCATGACTGATCCCATCGCCGACCTGCTGGTCCGCATCAAGAATGCGGCTGCGGTTGGCAAGCAGACGGTGAAAGCCCCGTCGTCCAAGATCAAGGTTGCGATCGCCCAGGTCCTGAAGGACGAGGGTTACATCACCGACCTGCGCGTGACCCAGCTGGAAAACAACAAGTCCGAGCTGGAAATCGTGCTGAAGTATTTCGAAGGCAAGCCGGTCATCGCGACCCTGAAGCGCTTCTCGCGTTCGGGCCTGCGCCAGTACCGCGGCAAGAGCGAGCTGCCGAAGGTCATGAATGGCCTGGGCATCTCCATCATTTCCACCTCCAAGGGCATCATGACTGATGCGCAGGCGCGCCAGCTGGGCGTCGGCGGCGAAGTCCTGTGCTTCGTGGCCTAAGGCGAAAGGAGTAGAACTATGTCCCGCGTAGCCAAGAAGCCCGTCACCCTGGGTAAGGTCGAACTGAACGTCCAGTCGGAAAGCATCACCGTCAAGGGCCCGAAGGGCACCCTGTCGCTGGTCAAGCCGGCCGGTATTGCCATCAACGTCGACAGCGGCGTTGCCACCCTGAGCACCGAGAGCGCCGACCTGGTCGCGCTGACCGGTACCGTGCGCGCGATCCTGGCCAACATGGTCAAGGGCGTGTCCGAAGGCTTCGAGCGCAAGCTGGAGCTGGTCGGCGTGGGTTACCGTGCTGCCATGCAGGGCAAGGATCTGAGCCTGTCGCTCGGTTTCTCGCATCCGGTCGTGTTCGTGGCGCCGGAAGGCATCACCATCTCCACCCCGACCCAGACCGAGATCCTGGTCCAGGGCGCTGACAAGCAGGTCGTCGGTGAAGTCGCCGCCAAGATCCGTGCGTTCCGCAAGCCGGAGCCGTACAAGGGCAAGGGCGTGAAGTACTCCGACGAAGTCATCATCCGTAAGGAAGCCAAGAAGGCCTAATTAGGCGCTTCCGCTTTCAAGGAAAAAACATCATGAACAAGAACATCGCCCGCCTGCGTCGCGCCAAGTCGACCCGCGCCCACATCCGTGAGCTCGGCGTCGCCCGCCTGTCGGTGCTGCGCACCGGCCAGCACCTGTACGCCCAGGTCTTCACCGCTGACGGTTCGAAGGTGCTGGCTGCCGCCAACACCACCCAGACCGACGTCAAGGAAGGCCTGAAGAACGGCAAGAACGCCGATGCCGCTGCCAAGGTCGGCCGCATCGTTGCCGAGCGTGCCAAGGCCGCCGGCATCGAGAAGGTTGCCTTCGATCGTTCGGGCTACCGCTACCACGGCCGCATCAAGGCCCTGGCAGAAGCCGCCCGCGAAGCCGGCCTGCAGTTCTAAGGGATCAGGGCAGGGGGCCGATGGCCTCCTGCCCACCTGCTCGCCAGCCTGAGCGAGGCTGGACGGCGCCGCTCTTCTGCAGCGGCCCACCGGAACAACGCGTCACTCCACAACCATAAGCGGCCCCGAGCCGTACATACCCAAACAACCAAGGAATCAACATGGCAGAAGAGCGTCAGCAGCGGGGTCGCGATCGCGACCGTAACCGCGAAGAGAAGATCGACGACGGCATGATCGAAAAGCTGGTCGCGGTCAACCGCGTCAGCAAGACCGTCAAGGGTGGCCGCCAGTTCACCTTCACCGCCCTGACCGTTGTCGGCGACGGCGAAGGCAAGGTCGGTTTCGGTTATGGCAAGGCCCGCGAAGTGCCGGTCGCCATCCAGAAGTCGATGGAACAGGCCCGCAAGAACCTGGTCAGCGTTGACCTGAACAACGGCACCCTGTGGCACACCATCAAGGATGGTCACGGCGCAGCCCGCGTGTTCATGCAGCCGGCTTCGGAAGGTACTGGCGTCATCGCCGGCGGTGCCATGCGCGCCGTGCTGGAAGCCGTTGGCGTGAAGAACGTGCTGGCCAAGGCCACCGGTTCGCGCAACCCGATCAATCTGGTGCGCGCCACCGTGAAGGGCCTGACTGCTGCGCAGTCGCCGGCCCGCATCGCGGCCAAGCGCGGCAAGAAGGTGGAGGAACTCAACCATGGCTAATGAGTCCAACAAGACTGTGAAGGTCCGCCTGGTGCGTGGCCTGCGTGGCACCCAGTCGCGTCACCGCCTGTCGGTGCGTGCCCTGGGCCTGAACAAGCTCAACGATGTGCGTGAACTGAAGGACAGCCCGCAGGTGCGCGGCCTGATCAACAAGGTTCAGTACCTCGTCCAGGTTGAGGAGTAATCGACCATGACTCTGCGTCTCAATGAACTGAGCCCGGCACCGGGCGCCCGCACCGAGCGCACCCGCGTCGGCCGCGGTATCGGCTCGGGCCTGGGCAAGACTGCCGGCCGCGGCCACAAGGGTTCGTTCGCCCGCAAGGGTGGCGGCAAGATCAAGGCTGGCTTCGAAGGCGGCCAGACCCCCATGCAGCGTCGTCTGCCGAAGATCGGCTTCCGTTCGCCGATCGCCAAGGACACCGCTGAAGTGCTGCTGTACGCGCTGGACAAGCTGCCGGCCGGTGAGATCGACTTCGCCGCCCTGCGTGCTGCCAAGCTGGTCCCGAGCACTGCCAAGAAGGCCAAGGTCGTCGTCAAGGGCGAAGTGACCAAGGCGTTCACCCTGAAGGGTATTGCTGCCACGGCTGGTGCCAAGGCTGCGATCGAAGCTGCCGGCGGCAGCGTAACGGAGTAAGAAAATCATGGCGCAAGCTGGCATCGGTAACCTCGCGGGCGGAATGGGCAAGTTCACTGAACTTCGCCAACGTTTGCTGTTCGTCGTCGGGGCTTTGATCGTCTATCGCATCGGCTGCTACGTGCCGGTGCCGGGCGTCAATCCCGATGCCATGCTTGCCATGATGCAACAGCAGGGCGGCGGCATCGTGGACATGTTCAACATGTTCTCGGGCGGCGCCCTGCACCGTTTCAGCATCTTTGCGCTGAACGTGATGCCGTACATCTCGGCATCGATCGTGATGCAGCTGGCCGTGCACATCTTCCCCGCCCTGAAGGCGATGCAGAAGGAAGGTGAGTCCGGCCGCCGCAAGATCACCCAGTATTCGCGCATCGGCGCCGTGCTGCTGGCAGTGGTGCAGGGCGGTTCGATCGCGCTGGCCCTGCAGGGGCAGGTTTCGCCGTCGGGCGCTCCGGTCGTGTACGCCCCCGGCATGGGCTTCGTGCTCACCGCGGTGGTCGCACTGACTGCCGGCACCATGTTCCTGATGTGGGTCGGTGAGCAGGTCACCGAACGCGGTATCGGCAACGGCGTGTCGCTGATCATCTTCGCCGGTATCGTCGCCGGCCTGCCGGGTGCGGTCATCCACACCTTCGACGCCTACCGCGACGGCAACATCCAGTTCATCCAACTGCTGCTGATCGCTATCGTCGTGCTCGCTTTCACCTTCTTCGTGGTGTTCGTGGAGCGCGGCCAGCGCCGGATCACGGTCAATTACGCGCGCCGCCAGGGCGGTCGCAACGCGTACATGAACCAGACCTCGTTCCTGCCGCTGAAGCTCAACATGGCCGGCGTCATCCCGGCGATCTTTGCCTCGAGCCTGCTGGCCTTCCCGGCCACCCTGGCCATGTGGTCCGGCCAGGCTGCCAACCAGAGCAGCTTCGGTCAGGTCCTGCAGAAGGTCGCCAATGCCCTGGGCCCGGGCGAGCCGCTGCACATGATCGTGTTCGCTGCGCTGATCACCGGTTTCGCGTTCTTCTATACCGCGCTGGTGTTCAATTCGCAGGAAACCGCCGACAACCTGAAGAAGTCGGGCGCTTTGATTCCGGGCATCCGTCCGGGCAAGGCCACCGCCGACTACATCGACGGCGTGCTGACCCGCCTGACCGCGGCCGGCTCGGCCTACCTGGTGATCGTCTGCCTGCTGCCGGAACTGATGCGCACGCAGCTGAATGCCTCGTTCTACTTCGGTGGCACGTCGCTGCTGATCGTGGTGGTGGTGGTGATGGACTTCATCGCCCAGGTGCAGGCACACCTGATGTCCCACCAGTACGAGAGCCTGCTGAAGAAGGCCAACCTGAAGGGCGGCAACCGCGGCGGTTTTGCCCGCGGCTGATAGGCCTGTTATACTTTCGTCTTCCTGACGTGATGGTCCCTCCGCTTCGCGGATTCCGGCCACACAAACGAAGGGCGGCCCCCGCAGCGGTTCCGGGTGGGGGTGTGATGAGGTGGTCCCGCGCTGGAGTAGCGCGGGCGGCCCCGGGGGAAACCCCAGGTCCAACCCCATCCGGCGCCGGAGCCTGGGCACACTCCCCAGGCCGGGTTCATGAAACCAATGGTTTCACGGGCTTCCATGTAAACCGGAACCTTGTTAGTATCGCTAGTTCACTTTTTTGATCCATCCTGCCGGATTGGCGTGCCCGAGGCGCGCTGTCGGCCATCACTCAGCTGGAGAACCGCGTCATGGCGCGTATTGCAGGCGTCAACCTGCCAGCCCAGAAGCACGTCTGGGTCGGGTTGCAAAGCATTTACGGCATCGGCCGTACCCGTTCGAAGAAGGTCTGCGAAGTCGCAGGCGTTGCTTCGACCACCAAGATCCGCGATCTGTCGGAGCCGGAAATCGAGCGCCTGCGCGCCGAAGTCGGCAAGTACATCGTGGAAGGCGATCTGCGCCGTGAGATCGGCATCGCGATCAAGCGCCTGATGGACCTGGGCTGCTACCGCGGCCTGCGTCACCGTCGTGGCCTCCCGCTGCGTGGCCAGCGCACCCGTACCAACGCCCGCACCCGCAAGGGTCCGCGCAAGGCGATCAAGAAGTAAGGGACTGAGAAATGGCTAAGCCCGCTGCTAAGACCAAGAAGAAGATCAAGCGCGTCGTCACCGACGGCGTTGCCCACGTCCACGCTTCGTTCAACAACACCATCGTCACCATCACCGATCGCCAGGGCAATGCTCTGTCGTGGGCGACCTCCGGTGGCGCTGGCTTCCGCGGTTCGCGCAAGTCGACCCCGTTCGCTGCCCAGGTGGCTGCTGAAAAGGCCGGTCGTGCTGCGCTGGACTACGGCGTGAAGTCGCTGGAAGTCCGCATCAAGGGCCCGGGTCCGGGCCGTGAGTCGGCCGTGCGTTCGCTGAACAACGTCGGCTACAAGATCACCAACATCATCGACGTGACGCCCATCCCGCACAACGGGTGCCGTCCGCCGAAGAAGCGTCGCGTCTAAAGGGAGCGATAAGAAATGGCTCGTTATATCGGTCCTACCTGTAAGCTCGCCCGCCGCGAAGGCGCCGACCTGTCCCTGAAGAGCCCGGCGCGTGCGCTGGACTCCAAGTGCAAGCTGGAGCAGAAGCCCGGCCAGCACGGCGCCACTGCCCGCAAGGGCAAGCTGTCCGACTACGCCACCCAGCTGCGTGAAAAGCAGAAGGTCAAGCGTATCTACGGCCTGCTGGAGCGTCAGTTCCGCAACTACTACAAGAAGGCCTCGACCAAGAAGGGCAACACCGGCGAGAACCTGCTGCAGCTGCTGGAAACCCGCCTGGACAACGTCGTCTACCGCATGGGCTTCGCCGTGACCCGTCCGGCTGCCCGTCAGCTGGTGTCGCACCGCGGCGTCACCGTGAATGGCAAGTCGGTCAACCTGGCTTCGTACCAGGTCAAGGCTGGCGACGCCATCGCTCTGTCCGAAAAGGCTGCCAAGCAGCTGCGCGTCCAGGAAGCCCTGACCGTCGCCGCCCAGCATGACCTGAGCCCGTCGTGGGTTGAAGTGGATTCCGGCAAGTTCACCGGCATCTTCAAGGCTGTTCCGGATCGTTCGGATCTGCCTGCGGACATCAACGAAGCGCTGATCGTCGAGCTGTATTCGAAGTAATTCACATTGGAGAGCCCCCGGCGACGGCCGGGGGTTCACTAGGAGAACCCGCAACATGACGGTTACCGCCAACCAGGTTCTGCGTCCTCGCGGTCCGCAGATCGAACGCCTTACCGACACCCGTGCAAAGGTCGTTATCGAACCTTTGGAGCGGGGTTACGGGCATACGCTGGGCAACGCCCTGCGTCGCGTGCTGCTGTCGTCCATCCCGGGCTTCGCCATCACGGAAGTCGAAATCGACGGCGTGTTGCATGAGTACACCACGGTCGAAGGTCTGCAGGAGGACGTGCTCGAAGTCCTGCTCAACCTGAAGGATGTGGCCATCCGTATGCACTCCGGCGACAGCGCCACCCTGTCCCTGTCCAAGCAGGGCCCGGGCGTTGTCACCGCTGCCGACATCAAGGTCGACCACAATGTGGAGATCCTGAACGGCGACCATGTGATCTGCCACCTGACCAAGGACACGGCAATCAACATGCGTCTGAAGATCGAACGTGGTTTCGGCTACCAGCCGGCTGCCGCGCGTCGTCGTCCGGACGAAGAAACCCGTGCCATCGGCCGCCTGGTCCTGGATGCCTCGTTCTCGCCGGTCCGCCGTGTCGCCTATGCCGTGGAAGCGGCGCGTGTCGAACAGCGCACCGACCTGGACAAGCTGGTCATCGATATCGAGACCAACGGCACCATCGATGCCGAGGAAGCCGTGCGCACCGCCGCCGACATCCTCAGCGACCAGCTGTCGGTGTTCGGTGACTTCACCCACCGCGACCGCGGTGCGGCCAAGCCGGCCAACAACGGCGTGGATCCGGTGCTGCTGCGCCCGATCGACGATCTGGAGCTGACCGTGCGTTCGGCCAACTGCCTGAAGGCTGAAAGCATCTACTACATCGGCGATCTGATCCAGAAGACCGAAGTGGAGCTGCTGAAGACCCCGAACCTGGGCAAGAAGTCGCTCACCGAGATCAAGGAAGTGCTGGCTCAGCGCGGCCTGTCGCTCGGCATGAAGCTGGAGAACTGGCCGCCGGCCGGCGTCGCCAGCCACGGCATGCTGGGCTGATATCGGCAATGCCTGAAGGCTCCACCGTTCGCGGTGGGGCCTTCAACGCAACACAACATGCCACGACGAACCCCAGGTTCGCGGGCAGGTCGTCCAGGACGGGCGGCCAGGACCATCCGCAGTCCGCGCAGCAACGCCAGGATGGCGACAACGATCCGCACAGCCTCATCATTAACCAAGGAATATCACCATGCGTCACCAGAAGTCTGGCCGTAAGTTCAGCCGCACCAGCGCCCACCGCGAAGCGATGTTCAAGAACATGGCCGCCTCGCTGTTCAAGCACGAGCTGATCAAGACCACCCTGCCGAAGGCCAAGGAACTGCGCCGCGTTGCCGAGCCGCTGATCACCCTGGCCAAGGTCGACTCCGTCGCCAACCGCCGTCTGGCTTTCGCTCGCCTGCGCGACAACGAAGCCGTGGGCAACCTGTTCACCATCCTGGGCCCGCGCTACGCGAACCGTCCGGGCGGCTACCTGCGCCTGCTGAAGTGTGGCTTCCGCGCTGGCGACAACGCGCCGATGGCCTACGTCGAGCTGGTTGACCGTCCGGTCGTGGCCGAGGAAGTGGCCGAGTAATCGGACCGCTCCAACGCGACACAGCGAAAGCCCGGCCTCTGCCGGGCTTTTGCGTTTCTGCGGGATCTGACCCGCACCGTTCCGACAGGCGTCACCTGTGGCGGTTCGAATGGCATGCACTCTCGGTTACGCTTGGCGCCTTGATCCATTCGAGCGTTGACGATGAATCCACTGCGCTGGCCCTTCCGCGCCCAGTTCTTCCTGGGCTTCCTGATCTGCGCGGGCCTGCTGGGCTACGCGATCTTCCTGCAGCTGAAGATGGGCCTGGAGCCGTGCCCGCTGTGCATCTTCCAGCGGCTGGCGTTCGCCGCGCTGGGCCTGCTGTTCCTGATCGGTGCACTGCACGGGCCCTCCAACCGTCCTGGCCGGGCAACCTACGGCGTGCTCGCCTTCATTGCCGCCGCGGTCGGCGTAGGCATCGCTGCGCGCCACGTCTACGTGCAGATGCTGCCACCGGAGATGGGTGCGACCTGCGGCCCGCCGCTGAGCTTCCTGCGCGAGACCATGGGGCCGCTGGAAGTATTCCGCACGGTGCTGACCGGTACCGGCAACTGCGGCAATATCGACTGGACGTTCCTGGGCCTGACCATGCCGATGTGGTCGGGCGTGTGGTTCGTGCTGCTGGCGCTGTGGGCGTTGGTGGTGTCGCTGCGCAAGGTCAAGCGCTGAACTAAGGCGGGGTCGGAGCCCTCTCCTGCGGAAAGGGGTCCGACCCCAGGCACCCTGGCGTCCTCAGAAATCCTGCTGCAGGCTCAGGTAGGCGCCACGGCGCGGTCCCCACTGCGGGGCGAACACGCCGACGCCACCGCCATCGCGCAGTTGGTAGCTGCGGTCCAATGCATTGATGACCGCCAGCTGCACATGCAGCGGATGGCCGCTGCCGGCATTGAAGTCATGCCCGGCGCTGAGGTTCACCTGCAGGTAGGACGGCAGCTCGCCGCCGTTGGGCACGCCCTCGATGTCCGAACGCAGGCCGCTACCGAACACGTAGTTGGCGCCGACCCGGTTGTGTCCGGCAAAGGCGTAGCTGAAGCCACCCGATGAGGTCAGCTTCTGGTCGTGGTCGAGGTGGATCCAATGGTTGGCCACATAGGCCAGCGCGTCCGGATCGAGGTTGTACTGGCCGGTGATGACCTGGGTGCCGATGGCCTTGTTGTACGCTGCGTTGACGTAAGCGCTGAACGGACCGTCGCTGTAGTCGGCACTGAACTCCAGGCCATGGATATGGCCGCGGCGGTAGTTGAACGTCGAGTAGATGTAGGCGGCACCGAACTGGCCTTCGTCCTGCAGGCGCGCGACGCGTCGGTCATAGGCATCCAGGCCCAGGGTCAGGTGTTCGCCCACCTGCTGCGACACGCCGATGTCGTAGTAGTCGCTGCGCTCGGCCAGTGGCGTGTTGTTGCCGCCGCTGGGTTGCTGGTTGGTGGTGCCGTCGTACAGCGCGATCTCGCTGCTGGCGATCAGCTCACTGGCCGGTGGCGTGAAGTAACGCGAATAGCCGGCATGCACGGTGGTGCTGTCGCTGGCATTCCAGGCCACGCCCACGCGGGGGCTGAGCTGGCCCTCGGTGTGGCCAAAGGCCTTGTAGCGATCTCCGCGCAGGCCGTAGTTGACGGTCCAGTCGTCGCCGATCTTCCATTCATCCTGCCCGTACAACGCCTGCGTGCTGGCATGGAAGGCACTGTGGTCAGGTATCAGCAGCGGCGTGGTGCTGGATTGCTGGCCGGCGTCATCGACCGGAAACACCCAGCTGCTGTTGTTCGCACGCGCGTTCTCGTAATTGCCGTACAGGCCATAGCGCAGCGTGTGGTCGCTGCCCAGCGGGGTGGAGAAATCGGCCTGCAGCGTGTTGGCGCGGTTGCTGCGCTGCACCTGCGAGGCGACGCCACTGAATACCAGGTCGCCGATGACATCCGGGTTGAACGCCACATCGCTGTAGCGCTGCCCGGCTGACAGCTGGTAGGCGGTGCTGCCCAGCGCGCCCTGCAGCACCAGCATGCCGAAGCGGGTGGTCTCGCGCTGGGTTTCATCCAGCTGGCTGGAGTCGAAGGTGGTGATGTCCAGGTAACCGAACTGCGGGGTCTGCCCGGGGTTGACCGGGATCTGGAAGCGATTGTTGGCGAAGCCGGCGAACACGCTCAGGCGCGTGTTCTCGTTGACCAGGTAGGTGAGGTCAGCGAACGCTTTGCCTTGGTGGGTGTCGTCGTGCAGCGGCTTGCGCGAGCGGGTCGGGTTCTCCAGGCCAACCTCGTTCTGGTCGTAGTTGCCAGTAAGGAACCAGCTCCATCGCCCCTGGTTGCCCCACCACGAGGCATTCGGATTGATCTTGCCGAACGAGCCTGCGGTCAGACCGGCGCTGCCGCCATTGCCGAGCTCGGCGCCATTGCGGGTGGCGATGTCGACCACTGCAGCGGTGCGCTCGCCGAACTGCGCCGGCAGCGCGCCATCCATCAGGCGGATGCTCTTGATGGTGCGGGCATCCAGTGTCTGGCCGAAGCCGGAGATCGATTCGGGCAACAGCACGCCATTGATGCGGTACTGCAGATTGGCGTGGTCGCCGCGCACGTGCACGCCGCCATAGGAATCCTGGACCACGCCCGGGGCCTGCAGCAGTACCTGGCTGAGCGGCGCGGAGGCACCCAGCGGCTGCTTCTGGATGTCCTCGGCGGTGATCTGGTACTGGCTGCTGCCGATGTCCGGCGACAGCGCGTTGCGGGCCTGGTCGAGCTGGGCGTGGACGGTGACTGCGTCCAGATCCTTGACGGAGGAAGAGGTGTCGTCGGTCGTTGCGGCGAAGGCGGGCAGGCTGGCCAAGGCCAGGGCGAAGGCAATGCCGGTAGCGAGGGGTGAGGGCTTCATGGTGAGAGAGGGGGCGGCTGGGCGTGGAAGGGGCCGGTCCATGACGTGGAAGTGTTACTCCGTAACAAATCATGCGCCTGTCCCGTGCGGCTGACCATGCTGGATCTGGCTGCCGGCGCTGGCCTTTCCCTGCCGTTCAGGTGGCTGGGGCGGTGGGTGTGGGCCTTTGCGTCAGCGGCTGGCTCTGCGACCATGACCGCCCCCCACCCCGGAAGTCTGCAATGAGCCTGTCCGCCGTTCCACCCGCGTCCGATCCCGCCGCGACCACCGCTGGCGCTGCCTGGTCGCCGGAGAGCTGGCGTGGCAAGACCGCGCTGCAGATGCCGACCTACCCGGACCCGGTGGCATTGGACGCCGCTCTGCACGAGCTGAAGCGGCTGCCGCCGCTGGTCACCTCGTGGGAGATCCTGGCGTTGAAGCAGCAGCTGGCCGAGGCCCAGGAAGGCAAGCGCTTCCTGCTGCAGGGCGGCGACTGCGCCGAGAACTTCAGCGACTGCGAATCGGGCACCATCTCCAACCGCCTGAAGGTACTGCTGCAGATGAGCCTGGTGCTGGTGCACGGCCTGCGCCAGCCGGTGATCCGCGTGGGCCGCTTCGCCGGCCAGTACGCCAAGCCGCGCTCGGCCGACACCGAGACCCGCGACGGCGTGACCCTGCCCAGCTACCGCGGTGATGTGATCAACGCACCGGCGTTCACCGAAGCGGCGCGCCTGCCGGACCCGAAGCGGATGCTGCAGGCCCACGCGCATTCGGCGATGACGATGAACTTCGTGCGTGCGCTGATCGACGGCGGTTTCGCCGACCTGCACCACCCCGAATACTGGAATCTGGAGTGGGTAAGCCACTCGCCGCTGGCGGCCGAGTACCAGAAGATGGTGGCCTCGATCGGCGATGCGGTGCACTTCATGGAGACCCTGGCCGGGGCCCGCGTGCACAATCTCAACCGCATCGACTTCTACACGTCGCACGAAGCCCTGCTGCTGCCCTACGAGCAGGCGTTGACCCGCCAGGTGCCGCGCCAGCAGGGCTGGTTGAACCTGAGCACGCATTACCCGTGGATCGGCATGCGCACGGCCGCGCTCGATGGCGCGCACGTGGAGTACCTGCGTGGCGTGCGCAATCCGATTGCGATCAAGGTGGGCCCGTCGGTGACGCCGGACCAGCTGCTGCGCCTGATCGATGTGCTCAACCCACATGACGAGCCGGGCCGCCTGAGCTTCATCCACCGGATGGGCGCAACGCAGATCGCAGAGAAACTGCCGCCGCTGCTGGACGCGGTCAAGCGTGATGGTCGCCGCGTGCTGTGGGTGTGCGATGCGATGCATGGCAATACCGAAAGCACCGCCAACGGTTTCAAGACACGCCGCTTCGACAACGTGCGTGGCGAGGTGGAGATGTCGTTCGACCTGCATGCCGCCGCCGGTACGCGCCTGGGCGGTGTGCACCTGGAACTGACCGGCGAGGACGTGACCGAGTGCATCGGCGGCGCGCGCGAACTGACCGAGCGCGACCTGGAGCGTGCGTATCGTTCGACGGTGGACCCGCGGTTGAACTACGAGCAGTCGCTGGAGATCGCGATGGCGATCGTGCGCAAGCAGGAGCAAGTGCGGTAAGGATTTTTCGGCAGGGCTTGCAGCCCTGCACCTGCTACGAGCCAGAGCAACGTCAACGTCAACGTCAAAAGCGGGCTATCCGTGGGTTGGCGGGACGGTGTCGGAGTGCGGGGACGCCGCAAGTACGTCCTTGTAGGCTTGGCAGCCGCTTGCTCGTGTGCGCTTTCCTGCGCACACGGCAAGACC
>NZ_LXXZ01000067.1 GCF_003244875.1 Stenotrophomonas sepilia | reverse complement strand
CTCATGGACCTTGGCGCGCATCCCGGTAGTGCCGGCCGCTGGCCGGCAGCCTCATGGACCTTGGCGCGCATCCCGGTAGTGCCGGCCGCGGGCCGGCAGCCCCATGGACCGTTGCCAGGTTTCCCCTATGGTTGCCGGCCAACGGCCGGCACTACCTTTATGAATGGGCGATATTTCCCACCCTGCCCGCCCCGCCGCAGCTTCGGTATGCTGGCGCCCTTTCCTGAATCCGGCGCCGTGCGCGCACTGCCGATGAGCCTGTTCCGCCCCCGCATGCTGCTGTCTGTCGCCCTGATCGGCCTGCTGGCCGGCTGCGGTGGCGACCCGGTCCGCCCCACGCCGCCGCCGGCGCCGACCGTGGTCCCACAGGCCAAGCCGGTGAAGATCGGCATCGCCCTGGGCGGCGGCGCGGCCAAAGGCTTTGCCCATATCGGCGTGATCAAGATGCTGGAGGCCAACGGCTTCGAGCCGGCCGTGGTCGCCGGCACCAGCGCCGGCAGCGTGGTCGGCGCCCTGTATGCCAGCGGCATGGATGCCTTCCAGATGCAGAGCAGGGCCGTGGCGCTTGATGAAGCCAGCATCCGCGACGTTCGCCTGTTCTCCGGTGGCCTGGTGCAGGGCCAGAAGCTGCAGGACTACGTCAACGAACAGGTTGCCAACCGTCCTGCCGAGCGCCTGAAAAAGCCGTTCGCCGCCGTCGCCACCCAGCTGGAAACCGGCGAGCGCGCAATCTTCGTGCGCGGCAATGTCGGCCAGGCCGTGCGCGCGTCGAGCAGCATTCCCGGTGTGTTCGAGCCGGTGAAGATCGGCGGCCGCAGCTACATCGACGGTGGCGTGGTCAGCCCGGTACCGGTGGACGCTGCCCGCCAGCTCGGCGCCGACTTCGTGATCGCCGTCGACATCTCCAGCAAGGCCAGCGGCAAGGCGCCGACCGACATGCTGGGCATCGTCAACCAGTCCATCTCGATCATGGGCCAGCGCCTGGGCGAGCAGGAACTGGCGCGCGCCGACATCGTCATCCGCCCGAAGGTGCTGGACATCGGTGCCGCCGATTTCAGCCAGCGTGGCACCGCGATCCTGGAAGGCGAAAAGGCCGCGATGGCAGCGATGCCGCAGATCCGCGCGAAGATCCAGCAGCTGCAGCGCGCGCGCGCCGCAGCAGCCGCACCGGCACCGGTGGCCGCGCCGAAGTGCGAGGAAGCCTCGCGCCTGGGCAAGCTGATGGGCCGCAAGGACAAGTGCTGATCCATTGAAGCCAGGCCACCGGGCCCGCCCGGTGGTCGCTCAGGACTCCAGCTGCGACAGCGGCAACGCCTGGAAGCCCTTCACCGTGCGCAGCACGAAGCTGGAATTGGCATCGGCCACGCCACCGGCATTGAGCAGCCGGTCCAGCAGGAAGCGCGAGAAGTGCTCCAGGTCGCGCACGTACACGTGCAGCAGGTAGTCCATGTCGCCGGTCAGCGCGTGGCAGGCCACCACCTCGTCCCACGCCTGCACGCTGTCCACGAAGTGGCCGATGGCGGCCTGGTCGTGCTTTTCCAGCTGCACGCGCACGAAGGCCTGCAGGCCCAGCCGCAGCTGCCGTGGCTCCAGCCGCGCGCCATAGCCGACGATTACGCCCTCGCTTTCCAGCCGCTGCAACCGCCGCAGGCAGGCCGAAGGCGAGAGATTCACCCGCGCCGCCAGTTCGGCGTTGGTGGCGCGCCCATCCCGCTGGATTTCGGCCAGCAGGCGTATATCCGTGCGATCGAACTGGACTTCTCCGGCCATTGTTGCCCCGCAACATGGTGAGTACGCAAGGATATTGCGCCAACAAGGCCAATCGGCGCAACTTTTGCAACCCTGTTGCGCGTCCCCTGCCCTAGCATCGTGGGTATCCCATCCAGGAGTGCCGCATGGACCTCGCCCAGCCCCGCCGCGTCGAACACCAGCAGACCGACAAGGGCTACGTGCCGGTGTATACCACCGCGCTCGTCGAGCAGCCATGGGACACCTACAGCGCCGACGACCACGCAACCTGGAGCACGCTGTACCAGCGCCAGCGCGAGCTGCTGGTCGGCCGTGCCTGCCAGGAGTTCCTGGATGCGCAGGACGAAATGGGCATGAGCGCACACATGATTCCGCGCTTCGACCAACTCAACGAAGTGCTCGGCGCGGCCACCGGCTGGACCCTGGTCGGGGTTGAAGGCCTGTTGCCGGAACTGGATTTCTTCGACCATCTGGCCAACCGCCGTTTTCCGGTGACCTGGTGGATCCGCCGCCCGGACCAGATCGACTACATCGCCGAACCGGACCTGTTCCACGATCTGTTCGGCCACGTGCCGCTGCTGATGAACCCGGTGTTCGCCGACTACATGGAGGCGTACGGCCGCGGCGGCGTCAAAGCGCATGCGATCGGTCCGGATGCGCTGCAGAACCTGACCCGCCTGTACTGGTACACCGTGGAGTTCGGCCTGATCGACACGCCCGAGGGCCTGCGCATCTACGGTGCCGGCATTGTGTCGTCGAAGGGCGAGTCGCTGTACTCGCTGGAATCGGCCGCGCCCAACCGCATCGGCTTCGACCTGCAGCGGATCATGCGCACGAAGTACCGCATCGACACCTTCCAGAAGACCTACTTCGTCATCGACAGCTTCGAACAGCTCATGCAGGCGACCTCGCCGGACTTCACCCCGATCTACGCGGCACTGGCCAACCAGGCGCATCTGCCGGCCGGTGAAGTGCAGGGCGACGACCGCGTGTTCCAGAAGGGCACCGGCGAAGGCTGGGCCGACGGCGGCGACGTGTAAGCACACAACGCGCACGGCTTTGCACTGAAAACGGCGCACCTGGGTGCGCCGCTTTCGTTGTTGCCTGCCTGCGCCACTGCAGCGGCGCAGGCGAGGGCAGGACACTCAGCCATCCACGGCCCGGCAGGAACCGCGCACCATCAACTGCGGATGCACGCTGGCCGCGGTCGGTGCGTCGGGCACGTCGGCCTGGACCAGCATGGCGGCGGCGGTGCGGCCGATGTCGGAAACGTGGCGCCGCACCGACGTCAGCGGCGGCCACAGCCGCGATGCCAACGGGCTGTCGTCGTAGCTGACGATCGACAACTGCTGCGGCACCGCGATGCCTGCACGCAATGCCACCTGGTACACGCCTGCGGCGATTTCGTCGTTGCCGGCGAAAATCGCACTGGGGCGTTGCTCGCCCATCAGCAGCCGTTCGGCGGCATGCACGCCGGACTCGAAGGTGTCGCCCGCTTCCAGCACGCGCTCGCCGGGCAGGGTCAGGCCGACCTGCGCCAGCCGATCAAGGAAACCATGCGTCCGTTCGCGCGCGGCACGCCGGTCACCCGGTCCGGCGATCACCGCAATGTCGCGGTGGCCAAGCGAAAGCAGGTAGCCCGCCGCAGCGGCAGCACCATCGCGGTCATGGGTGACCACGGCATGGTTCTCATCCTCCGAGGCATGCGCGTTGATGCGCACGTAGCGACAGTCGATGTCATCGAGCATCTGCGCCAGCGCAGCCGATTCGGACGCACGCGGCCCCAGGATCACGCCGTGCAGCTTCTGCTGCTGCACGAAACGGCGCACGCCCTGCGGGCATTCCGGATCCTGGCTGTCGCAGGGGTGCACCACCAGCTCATAGCCAGTGCCGCGCAGCGCGTCCAGCGCGCCGTGCTGCAGGTCGACAATGCATTGGGCACCCGGGTCGTCATACACCAGGCCGATCAGGAAGGAGCGGCGGAATGCCAGCCCGCGCGCGAGAGGATCGGGCACGTAACCGACCTCGCGCATCAACGCCTCGACCTTGTCGCGGGTGTCCTTGCGCACCAGCGGCGAGTTGTTGATGATTCTTGAAACCGTTTTCTTGGAAACTCCCGACAGTCGTGCGATGTCGTTGATCGTGGCAGCCTTGCCCTTCGATGCCGGCACCGCGGCATCGCTAATAGTTCGCACTGACATGTATAGAACCAGGTAAGTCGGAGAATTCTAGCCTTGCGCCCGTCGGGCGCGAAGTTGCGGAATGTCGCAGCGGATCTGAATCGTGTCGTGTTCGACAGGTTCTGCTGCGCAAGGTTCCATTGTGATCGCTCTACTGCGTCTGCATCTGAATCGTTCTTCCGCGCGTATTCACCTTGAATGCGGACGCGCCGCGCGCGAACGCCAACATTCCCTTAACCATGCTCCGCTACATTCGAGGCATGGACCTGCAGACTTCTCCGTTTCCGCCATTCCGCGGCCGCGACCGGTTGATCGCCGCAGTCGACGCGGCGATGAGCTCCGGTGATCCCGAGCGCATCACGACCGACCTGCAGCTGGCGCTGCAGGAAGCCATAACCGACAGCCGCATCGAGTTGCCCGAATGCGTGCATCGGCCGGTCAGCGATCACTACGCGCGACGTCCGCTGTACCACAGCCGCGAACACGGCTACAGCGTGATTGCCATGAGCTGGGGCCCAGGGCAGGGCACGCCGCTGCACGACCACGATGCCATGTGGTGTGTGGAGGGCGTGTGGTTGGGCGAGCTGGAGATCACCCGCTACGAGCTGCTGGAGTGCGCCGGCGAGCGCTGGCGCTTCCGCCGCCACGCCGCGCTGCGCGGGGGCTGCGGCAGTGCCGGCAGCCTGATCCCCCCGCATGAGTACCACACCCTGCGCAATGCCAGCGATGAGGCACTGGCGATCTCGGTACACGTGTACGAGGCGCAGATGGAGCGCTCGGCGGTGTTCGATCCGCTCGGTGGCGACTGGTACCAGCGCCGCATCCAGGCGCTGCAGGCCGACCCGGCCTGAATCCGGCGCGGTGCGGAGCAGGGCACCGTCGCGGTCCGCATGGCATCATGCGCCGCTGCGCTGCCGGCACCGGCAGCATCCGCGATGCCCTGGCGGGCAAGGAGCAAGACGATGTCCAGCGCTGATCCGCGCCTGCGCGCGCTGTTGAAGCTGGCACCGGTGATCCCGGTGTACACCCCCGAAGATGTGAATGAAGCGGTCGAAGTGGCCCAGGCGCTGTTCCGTGGCGGGCTGCCGGTGATCGAGGTGACCCTGCGCACGCCGCAGGCGCTGGATGCGATCAAGGCCATGGTCGAGGCCGTGCCGGACGCGGTGATCGGTGCCGGCACCGTACTCAACGCCGCGCAGATGCAGGCGGCGAAGCAGGCCGGTGCGCGTTTTGCCGTTTCCCCCGGTGCCACGCCGGCACTGTATGCGGCCGCGCGTGATGCCGACCTGCCGTACCTGCCCGGTGCTGCCACCGCTTCGGACCTGATCCAGGGCCTGGAGCACGGCGCGGACACCTTCAAGTTCTTCCCGGCCGTGCAGGCCGGCGGCGCCGCGCTGCTGGCCGCCTGGCACGGCCCGTTCGCCGATGTGCGCTTCTGCCCGACCGGCGGTATCAGCGCGCAGACCGCGCCGCAGTTCCTGCACCTGCCCAACGTGCTGTGCGTGGGCGGTTCGTGGCTGACCACCCCGGCGCTGCTGCAGACCCGCGACTGGGACGCCATCGAGCGCCTGGCCCGCGAGGCCTCGGTGCTGGCCAGCTGAACCTGCTTCGCGGATCTTCAAAGGTTTGATCGTGATCAAAGCGCCGGTCTCGCGCCGGCGTCATTCTGTGGGCAAGCGCACTACGGAGATCCGAACATGAATTCCACCATGAAGGCCGCTGTCGTGCGTGAGTTCGGCAAGCCACTGGTGATCGAGGAAGTCTCGGTACCGCGCCCGGGGGCGGGCGAGGTACTGGTCAAGATCGAGGCTTGTGGCGTCTGCCACACCGACCTGCACGCCGCCGAGGGCGACTGGCCGGTGAAACCGAACCCGCCGTTCATCCCCGGCCACGAGGGCGTGGGGCACGTCGTGGCCGTGGGAGGCGGGGTAGGGCACGTCAAGGAAGGCGACAGGGTCGGCATCCCCTGGTTGTACTCGGCGTGTGGTCATTGCGAACACTGCCTGGGTGGCTGGGAAACGCTGTGCGAGACGCAGCGCAACACCGGCTACTCGGTCAACGGCGGCTTCGCCGAGTACGCACTGGCCGATGCCAACTATGTCGGCCTGCTTCCGAAGGACGTGGGCTTCGTCGAGATCGCGCCAGTGCTGTGCGCCGGCGTGACCGTCTACAAGGGACTGAAGGTCACCGACACCAAGCCCGGTGACTGGGTGGCGATTTCCGGCATCGGTGGCCTGGGCCACATGGCCGTGCAGTACGCCCGCGCGATGGGCCTGAACGTGGCCGCGGTGGACGTGGACGACACCAAGCTGGCACTGGCCCGCCAGCTGGGCGCGCAGGTCACCGTCAACGCGCGCACCACCGACCCGGCCGCGTTCCTCAGGAAGGAAATCGGCGGCGCCCACGGTGCACTGGTCACCGCGGTATCGCCGAAGGCGTTCGAGCAGGCGCTGGGCATGGTGCGCCGTGGCGGCACTGTCTCGCTCAATGGCCTGCCGCCCGGCAACTTCCCGCTGGACATCTTCGGCATGGTGCTCAACGGCATCACCGTGCGCGGCTCGATCGTCGGTACCCGCCTGGACCTGCAGGAATCGCTGCAGTTCGCCGCCGACGGCAAGGTCGCGGCCACGGTCAGCACCGACCGCCTGGAAAACATCAACGACGTGTTCGCGCGCATGCATGCGGGCACCATCGAAGGCCGCGTGGTGCTCGACTTCGCTGCCTGACCGCCTGTGCATGGCCGCCGTCGCTCCGTCCCCCTCTCCCACGGACGCGGCGGCCATGCCGATTCATCGGTAGTGCCGGCCGCTGGCCGGCAACGCGGGCACTCTGTGGCCGCCGTACAATGCGCGCATGCCCGCCCTGCTCAAGACCCTGTTCCTGTCCATCGTCGCCCTGATCGGCGGCGTGCTGTCGCTTGCGCTGGTCAGCAGCGTCGCCAGCTGGCTGCCACCGTTGCTGGGCCTGTCGCCGGACAACAACAGCGTGCAGCTGGGCTGGGATCTCACCTTCAGCGTGCTCGGTGGCATCGCCGGGGTTTCCTTTGCCACCTATTACGCGCCCTGCTGGCCGCGATCGCACGGCTTCTCGATCTGGTCGCTGGTCGCGCTGGGCTGTGGCTACGCCATGTGGACGGCGGGTGCGGATTTCCCGTTCTGGTTCGTCATTTCACTGCTGGCGTCACTGCCGTTGCAACTGCTGGCCGGCTGGTGGTTCGGCCGTCGTCCCTCGCGCGATCCAAGGTGATGCCGCCCCTGTAGAGCCGAGCCCGTGCTCGGCTTTCATGCACATCGGCACAGGCAGCCGAGCATAGGCTCGGCTCTACAGGTCCATGCGCGGCAACGTCTGCTTCAGCCGCGCGATGCCGTGCCAAGGGTCCGCCTTCAGGCGCTTCGCGCGCGCCAGCGCCTTGCCCATGGAAAATGCGTCGGCGGCACTGATACGAGCCAGTTCATCCCAGCGCAGCGGTACTGCCACACCGGCGGAATCGCGCGCACGCAACGACCACGAACACACACTGGTGGCACCCCGCGTATTGCGCAGCCAGTCGATGAAAATGACGCCGCCACGCTTGGCCTTGCTCATTGTGGCCACGTAGCGGTCCGGCGCCCGCTCCGCCATCGCCCGGGCGAACGCCTCACAGAACGCCTTGGCCTGTTCCCAGTCGGCCTTGGGCCGCAGCGGCACCACCACGTGCACGCCCTTGCCACCGGACAGCCGCACGAAACTCTTCAGGCCGACTTCCTGCAGGTGGTCACGGACATCACGCGCAGCGGCTTTCACCTCCGCCCAGCCCACCCCTTCACCGGGATCGAGATCGAACACCAGGCGATCCGGGTGCTCGGGATCGGCCACGGTCGCGCCCCACGGATGCAGCTCCAGGGTGTTCATCTGCACCAGTTGCAGCAGGCCCCGCACATCGTCGATGTAGACGTAGTCCTCGCGGCCGCTCTTCTGCTGCAGGGGCACCGCGTGCACGGCATCCCCCAGGCCGGGGCCATGGTGCTTCTGGAAGAAGCAGTCCTTGCCCACGCCATCCGGGCAGCGCAGCAGTGACAAGGGCCGCCCGGCAATTTCGGGCAGAATCCAGCGCGCCATGCGCTGGTAGTAGTCCGCCACATCGCCCTTGCTGAGCTTCTGCCTTGGGAACACCACCCGCTCCGGATGGGTTATCTGGACCTCGCCCCCGGCTTCAGCACTCGATATGGCCACTCCCAGGTCCTCCTTCTGCTTGTCGATGCGCAGCCGCTTGAAACTGGCCTGGCGCAGCAGGCCTTCCTTGCCCCAGCCACGGAAGGCCACTTCCGCCACCGTCACCGGCTTCACCCAGCGAACGCTGGCGGCGCGGAACGGCACATGCGCCGGCAGCTGCAGCACAGGCGTCTTCACCGCCAACGGCTGCAGCGCCTTGTGCAGCGCGCGCAAGCTCTCGTCGTCGAAGCCGGTGCCGACCCGCCCCACATAGCGCAATCCGCCGTTGTCCGGCGTGGCGAGAAGCAGCGAGCCGAACCCTACCCGGGAGCCCTTCGGTGCCGTGTAGCCGACAATCGCGAACTCGTCGGTGTCTTCATGCTTCACCTTCACCCAGCTGCGTGCACGGGTGTTCACGTAGAGCGCATCCACCTGCTTGCTGACGATGCCTTCGAATCCCGCCTTCCCGCTGGCATCGAATACCTGCGGGCCATGGTCGATCACGTGCTCGCTGAAGGCCAGGGTTCCGGGCGTGGGTCCGATGAGATCCTTCAGCAGCGCCTTGCGCTCCAGCAGCGGTGAACGACTGATGTCCACGCCGGCCACACCCGGCAGATCGAACACGATGTAGCGCAACGGTTGCTTCGAACTCCCGTCGATCACACGCTGCAGCGCGGCGAAGTCGCTGCGCCCCTGCTTGTCCAGCACCACCAGCTCGCCGTCCAGGCGCGCATCCCGCACCGGCAGTGCCTGCACGGCCTGTACCACCTCGGGGAAATCACCGGTCCAATCCAGGCCGTTGCGGGAGCGCAGCGTCACCTTGCCTTCGTGCAGATCGGCCAGCAGGCGATAGCCATCCCACTTGATCTCATGCAACCAGCGCTCGCCGTCCGGTGCATTGTCGCGATGATCGGTCAACTGTGGCTTGAAGGCGCGCGGGTAGGGCGTGTCACGCGCGCCATCCAGGTTCAGCGCTCGCGCATGCCAACGCGCATCGGCCTTGCGGGTCGCCGATCGTGCAGCCGGTGCGGCGCGCGTTGACTTGCCCACCGTGCGCTTGCTCACTGCGGATGTGCGTTTCGGCATGGGGGATTGGAGCAGATCATCTGCTTCGGCATCGCGCGCTTCCTCGTCGTCGCGTTTGATCAACAGCCACTGCACCTGGCGTCCCTTCATCGCTGTGCGCACCAGCTTCCAGCCGCCGGCCAGGCGTTGCCCATGCAGCACGAAGTCGATCTTTCCCGCTGCCAGTGCCTGCAGTGGATCGCCTTCGCAGGCCCATGTGCCGTGATCGAAGACCTCGACGTGGCCAGCGCCATAGTGGCCTTCGGGAATATCTCCTTCGAAGCCGGCGTAGGACAGCGGATGGTCTTCCACTTCCACGGCCAGCCGCTTGTCACCAACGCGAAGCGAAGGACCCTTCGGCACCGCCCAGCTTTTCAGCACACCGTCCATCTCAAGGCGGAAGTCATAGTGCCGCGAAGTGGCATGGTGCAGCTGTATGACAAAGATCGGCCGCCGCTTCGGGTTGCCGTGTGCGGGCGTGTCGTCAGGTTCCGGTGTCTGCCCGGCGCCACCGCCGAGCCGGCGCTTGCGCCGGTACTGGTGCAGCGACATGGCTCAGCCTGCCTTGCGCCGGGGTGCGGACTTCTTTGCAGCCTTCTTCGTTGTCTTCTTTGCGGCTTTCTTTACCGTCGGCTTTGCGGCTGCCTTGCGCGCCGCGGCCTTCTTTGCCGGCGTCCGCTTGTTCGCATCCAGGCTCTTCTGCAGCAGTGCCATGAAATCGACCACGTTGGTGCTGGCGTCCTCACGCGGTGCAGGTTCATCCTCCACCCGTGTGGTACCGCCCTTGGACTTGATGCGCTTGTTCAGCACCTGCTGCAGGCGCTCGCGGAATTCGTCGTGGTACTGCGACGGATCCCAATCACCGGACATCGACTCGATCAACTGCTCGGCCATCGCCGTTTCCCTGCTGCTGATGCGGTAATCGGCGAGCTTTCCGGTGGGCAGTTTGTAATCTTCGGGATCCACCAGTTCCTGCGGATAGCGCAGGATCATCAGCACCAGCGCGTCCGCATGCGGCATCACCGCGCACAGGTATTCGCGGGTACGCACCACCACCCGGGCGATGCCCACCTTGCCGGTACTGCGCAATGTCTCGCGCAGCAGTACGTAGCCCTTTTCGGCCTTCTTGCCGGGCACCAGCAGGTAGGGTTTCTCGTAGTAGCGCGGGTCGATCTGCGCGGCATCCACGAACGATTCCACCTCCACCGCTTCGTGGCTTTCCGGTGCCGCAGACCGGATATCGCCTTCCTCCAGCACGACATAGCTGCCCTTGTCGTACTCATAGGCTTTGACGATGTCCTTCCATGGCACTTCCTCGCCGGTATCGGCGTTGACCCGCTCGAAGCGGATCGGCTTGCGGTCGCGGGAGTCGAGCATGCGGAACTGCAGATCGACCTTGCGTTCGCCTGACATCAGCGACACCGGCACGTTGAGCAGGCCAAACGACAGCGTGCCGGTCCAGATCGGGCGGGCCATGGGCGTACCTTTGGCGGGGCAGGGCATCCAGCTTCGGATGGGCGGTGTAAACCACCCGTGTCGATACCGTGCACGTGGGTTCTACGGAGAACGGCAGTGCCGGCTGCGGGCCGGCAGAGCTCGCGGCCTGAAGTTTCCTGAGGTTACCGGCCAGCGGCCGGCACTACTGCAGCAACGGCCTCACCGCCGCCGCAGGAATATGATCCAGCGCGCGCCAAGCGTCTTCCACCACCGGCCGTGCCTGCGACCAGCTCAACCGCGACTGCCCGCGCATCTGTTCCCAGTGTTCGGCCAGTTCCTCACAGGTATCCGCGGCGTCACCGCGCGGCCAGTCCGCAGCGTGGGTGGTCAATGCGAAGGCATAGACCGGGCATAGATCGCGCCAGTTGCGGTGGTTCTGCCCGCGACGCTCTTCGTAGTCGCTGAGCATGTACTGCAGGTAGTCCTGCGCCACCGCCTGCGGATCTTCATGGCGGCGCGTGCGGCGTTGTGCGGTGCGCTGGCCGAGCGGATCGAGCAGGGCGTTGAACACGGACGGTGCGGGTCGTTCAAGACGGGGCATGACCGGCTCCTGCAGCGGGGGCGGGTGGGCAGGAATACGCGCGGTGCCGTTACCGGGGGGTGAGCGAGATGTTCATGACGCCGGGTTCGCGGCGGCTTTACCTGTGGCGCGGTGTAGTGGGAGCCCCGAGCGCAGGTAGCCAGACCATGAGCCGAGAGAATTCCCGAGACCCGTTGCGGGAAAACCACCCGCCCATTCCCGGTGAACAGCGCGGCAAGCGCGATGCCGACAATGCCGACTACCGCGGCACCGGCGCACCTTTCTACGACGCCGAGCACGGTGGCGACCATCTGCCGGTGAAGCACGAGGCTGAACAGGCCGCCCAGGACCGCAAGGATGGCGGCGACCGCCATCGCGGCGGCCAGGAAAGCCCGCTCAAGCGTCGCGAACGCAAGCAGCGCGCCAGCGACAACCAGGACGAGGCGCTGGAGGAGACCTTCCCGGCCAGCGACCCGACCTCGCCGTTCGTACCAGCCAAGGCGCCCGACTGACGGGTAGTGCCGGCCCCTGGCCGGCAACCCCCTGACGCCCTGCGCGGCGCGATGCCGGCCAGGGCCCCCGATTTACGGGTAGTGCCGGCCGCTGGCCGGCAACCTCCTGACGTCGTGCACGGCGCGATGCCGGCCAGCGGCCGGCACTACCCCTTTCAGCGCCACGACCATTGCAGGCCGACGTTGGCTCGCCGTCCCGGTCCCGGTTCGTAGAAGCGCCCGTTGCCGTCGTTGACGATCACCGAGCCGATGTAGGCCTGGTCCAGCACGTTCTCCAGCCGGGCGAAGGCGCGCAGCTCGCCACCTGGCAGTGTCCAGAAACGACCGGCCTCCAGGTTCAGCAACGCGTAGCCCGGCGCCCGCTCCGTGGCCACGTCGTTGACCAGGGTATCGGTGCTGGCGGCGGCCTCCAGCGCCCACTGCCAGTCGGCCGGGGTCCACTGCAGCCGGGCAAACGCCTGCTGGCGCGGTACCCCGGGCAGGCGGCTGCCGGCGGAAACCCAGGTGTTCGAGGTCAGGTACGGCGCACGCACCTGCGCCTGCAGCCAGGTCCAGGCCACCTGCAGTTCCAACTGCTCTGCCAACGGCTGCCGGTAGCGCAGTTCCACGCCCTGGCGGCGGGTGCGGCCGATGTTGCGATAGGTGCTGCGTCCGCCGATGTTGCTGGCAACTGTCAACTCATCGTCGGTATCTGCGCGGAACAGGCTGATATCGAGCTGGGTTCCGTCCTGTGCATGCCATTTGCTGCCCACCTCCAGGCTGCGGCTGCGCGCCGCCGCCAGATCCAGCGCCAGTCCCGCCTGGCCGTCGGCGCGATACCCCAGCTCGTTGAAGGTGGGCGTCTCGAAGCCACGGCCCACCGCCGCGTGCAGTCGCCACTGCGGGCTGGCCTCGAAGCTGATCCCGGCCACCGGCGTGGTGGCCTGGTAGCGGCGGTGGCCGCTGTCGTCCGGGTTGCGGGCGGTGATGTAACGATCGTCGGATTCGAAGCGCACGGCGCTGCGACGCACGCCAGCCAGCAATGACCAGCGTGGACTCCACTGCCACCACGCCTGGGCGAACTGATCGACGTTCTGCACGGTGTCGATCTGGTCTCTGCGCAGCCGCCCACGCACGCCGAGAGCGCTGCCGATGAAGTTCTCGTAGCCGGTGCGATGCTGGCGCTGGCGGTCGGCGCTGAGCCCGGCCACCAGATCCAGCGGTCGGCCGGCGAGGTCGCCGTGCCAGCCCCAGCGCGCGTCCAGCCCGCCATAGCCGCCCTCCAGGTCGATCACCCCGCCGGCATGCAACGGGCTGTTGGTCTGAGCTGCCGGCGGGATCGGCAGGTACTGGCGTACCGCGCGCTGGCCGGCATAGCCCATCAGCTGCCAGCGCTGCGCCCCGGTTTCACGGGTCCAGCGCAGGCCGGCCTGCTGCTGGCGCACCGATTTGCGGGTGTTGTACTGGTGCGCCACGGCGGTGGCCTGGCGCGGATCGGCCGCCACCTGGGTAGGGCTCAGGCCCAGCGGGTCCTGCGCATCGGGGGCATCGAAGGCATTGAGCAGCAGCTCCAGCCGCCCCCCGCCGAGATCGCCACCGATACGCGCAGCGAGCGATTCGCGGCGGGCACGGCTGTGGTCGCGCCAGCCCTCAGTGCGGAAGTGATTGGCGGCGATGTTGTAATCCAGAACACGGCCGGCACCCTTCAGTTGCGCGCCGACGCTGAGCGTGTTGTCGGCACCCGCGTTCACGCGCAACCGCCACGGGTCGCCGGCCTGGCCCTGTGCGCTCCAGACCTGCAGCACGCCGCCGGAGGAATTGCCGTACAGCGCCGAGAACGGTCCGCGCAGCACGTCGATCCGTTCGGCACCGAGCAGGCTGGCATGCGACAGCTGGCCCTGTCCGTCGGGCATGGTCGCCGGCACCCCGTCGATCAACACCCGCACCCCACGCACACCGAAGGTCGAGCGCGCACCAAAGCCACGGATCGACAGCTGGGTGTCCTGCGCGAAGTTCTGGCGGTCACGGGCGACCAGGCCCGGGACCCCGGCCAGCGCCTCGGACAGCTGTGCGCCGGCGCCGGCGCGGCCGGCGTCGATCCAGACCGTGTCCAGGCTGGCCGGCAACGCGAGCGGGTCGATGCCCGGCACCCGCGCTGCCTGCACCTGCACGCTCGGCAGGGCGGTCGGTGCGGGCCCGGCCACGGCCGCCCAGGGCGACAGCAGCAGGATGGACAACGGCAGGCAATGGCGGCGTGCGGCGGGATTCATGATTCAGGTTGATGGATCAGGCGGCAACGCACGCCATGGTACGGGGCTACGGATGACGGCGGCGGCGGCCAGCCCCGGCAGGCTTTGTTACGATGGGCTGTTTCCGGCTGCAAGGCCGCAGACCGCGTAGCGCACTTCCTCCCCCTTTCCGTCTACCGAACGAGTACCGCCGTGTCCTTCTTTGCAAACGTGGAACTGGTCCCAGGCGACCCGATCCTGGGCCTGACCGAGGCATACAACGCCGACAGCCGCCCGACCAAGGTCAACCTGGGTGTGGGCATCTACTACGACGAGAGCGGCCGCATCCCGCTGCTGCGCGCCGTCAAGCAGATCGAGCAGCAGCTTGCCGCTGACGCCAAACCGCGCGGCTACCTGCCGATCGATGGCCTGCCGGCATACACGCAGGCCACGCGAGAGCTGGTGTTCGGCAAAGACTCGCCGCTGCTGGCCGCCGGCCGCGTCACCACCGCACAGACCGTCGGTGGCAGCGGTGCGCTGCGCGTCGGCGCCGACGTGCTGAAGAAGCTGCTGCCGCACGCCACCGTGGCGCTGAGCAACCCGAGCTGGGAGAACCACCGTGCGGTATTCAGCGCGGCCGGTTTCGAGGTGCTGGATTACACCTATTTCGACCCGGCCAGCCATGGCGTCGACTTCAACGGCATGCTGGCCGACCTCGGCAAGCTGGAAGCCGGCACCGTAGTGCTGCTGCACGCCTGCTGCCACAACCCCACCGGTGCCGACCTCACGGTCAGCCAGTGGAAGCAGGTCGCGCAGCTGCTGAAGGACAAGCAGCTGTTCCCCTTCATCGACATGGCCTACCAGGGCTTCGACAAGGGCATCGAGCAGGATGGCGCCGCCGTGCGCATCATCGCCGAAGCCGGCATCGACAGCTTCATCGTCGCCAACTCGTACTCCAAGTCGTTCTCGCTGTATGGCGAGCGCGTGGGTGCGTTGTCGATGGTGGCGCCGACCGCTGCTGACGCCAAGGCCGTGCAGTCGCAGGTCAAGCGCGTGATCCGCACCATCTACTCCAGCCCGTCCACCCACGGCGCTGCGCTGGTGGCCGGCGTGCTGACCAATCCGGAACTGCGCGCGATGTGGGAGCAGGAGCTGACCGAGATGCGCGAGCGCATCCACGCCCTGCGCCAGGGCCTGGTCGAAAAGCTGGCCGCTGCCGGTGCGCCGCAGTTCGGCTTCATCAACGAACAGGCCGGCATGTTCTCCTACTCGGGCCTGAGCCGTGAGCAGGTCGAACGCCTGCGCGACGAGTTCGGCATTTACGCCGTCGGCACCGGCCGCATCTGCGTGGCCGCGCTGAACCAGAACAACCTGGAATACGTCGCCAAGGCCGTGGCCACCGTCGCCAAGGGCTGAAACAAGGCTGCAGTGGTTTGACAACAAAGGCGCCGAAAGGCGCCTTTGTTTTTGCTTCTGCTTTGCCTCTGCCTTTGCCACACCCTCCGCGCTCGCGGCGAACCCTGAAGCGCAGGGCGAGGTACACCGTGGCCAGGACCGTGAGGCGCATGGATGCGCCGACCGAGCCCCCATGGATGGGTTTACGGCGTGTCCTGGCCACGGTGTACCTCGCCCTGTGCCTCCATGAAGGAAGGCGCCACGAGCACAACGCATCTGGAAACGATTACGCCTTCCCGCGCTCACGCACGCCCCCGCCAGACGGGCGACAATAGGCGTTTTCCCGCTGCCGAGACCTGCCCGCCCATGTCCCGTACTTCGTTGACCCGCTTCCTGATCCAGGAACAGCACGCCGGCCGCATCAACGCCGACCTGCGCCAGCTGATCGCGGTCGTCGCCCGCGCCTGCACCAGCATCTCCATCGCCGTCAGCAAGGGCGCCCTCGGTGGCGTGCTCGGCGACGCCGGCACCGGCAACGTGCAGGGCGAAGCGCAGAAGAAGCTGGACGTCATCAGCAACGAGATCCTGCTCGAAGCCAATGCCTGGGGTGGCCACCTTGCCGCCTGCGCCTCGGAGGAAATGGACCACAGCCAGCCGGTGCCGGACATCTATCCGCGCGGTGATTTCCTGCTGCTGTTCGACCCCCTCGATGGCAGCTCCAACATCGACGTCAACGTCTCCGTCGGCACCATCTTCTCGGTGCTGCGCTGCCCGACCAACGTCGAGCTGCCGGGCGATGACGCCTTCCTGCAGCCGGGCAGCAAGCAGATCGCCGCTGGCTACTGCATCTACGGGCCCAGCACCCAGCTGGTGCTGACCGTCGGCCACGGCACGCACGCCTTCACTCTGGACCGCGAGAAGGGCGAGTTCGTGCTGACCACCGAGAACATGCAGATTCCGGCGGCCACCCAGGAATTCGCCATCAACATGTCCAACCAGCGTCACTGGGAAGCGCCGATGCAGGCCTACGTCAGTGATCTGCTGGCCGGCAAGGAAGGCGCGCGCGGCAAGAACTTCAACATGCGCTGGATCGCCAGCATGGTGGCCGACGTGCATCGCATCCTGACCCGCGGCGGCATCTTCATCTACCCGTGGGACAAGAAGGATCCGTCCAAGGCCGGCAAGCTGCGCCTGATGTACGAAGCCAACCCGATGGGCCTGCTGGTCGAACAGGCCGGCGGCGCCGCCTGGACCGGCCGCGAGCGCATCCTCGACATCCAGCCTGATCAGCTGCACCAGCGCGTGCCGGTGTTCCTGGGTTCGCGCGAGGAAGTGGCCGAAGCGGTGCGTTACCACCACGCGCACGACGAAGCGAAGGGCTGACGGCTCGACGCCTGACGGCGGTCATGACAGTTCGATGACATGACCGCAGGGTGACACCGCGGGCGGCAAACGGCACCATCAAGCCGTTGCCGCCGAAGGAATGCACGCATGCACGAGCAGGGCCCGGTCGATTTCATCGAGGTCATCCACAACGCCGTCCCCAGTGAGGTCTGCGCGGCCATCGTCGAGCGCATGCGTGCCACGCGTGGCCTGCTGCCCGGTGCGGTGGGCAGTGGCGTGTTCCCGGAACTCAAGCACAGCAAGGATCTGCGCATCAGTGGCCTGGACGGCTGGCAGGATGTTGATCAGCAGCTGCAGATTGCGGTGTTCAACGGCCTGCTGACTTATCTACGCCGTTATCCACAGGCGTTGATTGCCCCGCTGATGTTGCAGATCCAGGACAGCAATGGCCAACCGCGACGCCTGTCTGCCGAGGACTTCCCCGACATGCCGCAACAGCAGCTGGCCGACCTGGCCCGCACCTGCCTGCGTCCGGGCGCGATCAACCTGCAGTGGTATGCCGCGGGCGAGGGTGGCTACCCGTACTGGCACTGCGAGCTGTACCCGAAGGATGCGCAGGCCGAGACCCTGCACCGGCACGTGCTGTGGACGCTGTACCTCAATGACGACTTCGACGAAGGCGAAACCGAGTTCCTGTTCCAGGGGCGGAAGATCGCGCCGCGCACCGGTAGCCTGCTGATTGCGCCGACGGCGTTCACCCACACCCATCGCGGCAATCGGCCACAGGGTGGCGACAAGTTCATCGCCACCAGCTGGATCCTGTTCCAGAGTGCGCAGAAGTTGTTTGGCGGGTGATCCCGAGCTGCTCGTCGGCCTTGATGTAGAGTCGAGCCATGCTCGACTGATGGCCTCAGAACAACGACCCCTGCGGCGAATCCTTCTTCGGCGGCAGCGGCTTCTGGAACCGGCTGCAATCCAGCTTCGGCCAATGGCTGTTCTGCGCATTGAATCCCAACCGCTTGCGCGCCAGCTTGAAGCGGTTGTTCAGCAGATCGGCATACACACCCTGGCCGCGCATGCGGGTGCCGAACTGGCTGTCGTAGTCCTTGCCACCACGCAGCTGCTGGATGGTACTCATCACGTGCGCGGCGCGATCGGGATGATGGGTATCGAGCCAGTCGCGGAACAGTGGCGCCACTTCCAGCGGCAGGCGCAGCAGCACGTAGCCTGCGGTACTGGCGCCGGCATCGTGCGCAGCCTCCAGCACCGCTTCAAGTTCGCTGTCGTTGATCCACGGAATCACCGGCGCCAGCATGACTCCCACCGGGATACCCGCGTCATGCAGGCGCTTCATCGCGCGCAACCGTGCATGGGGTGCTGATGCGCGCGGTTCCAGCTTCGCGGAAAGATGCGGGTCCAGCGAGGTCACCGAGAAGTGCACACTGACCAGGTTCTCCGCCGCCAGCGGCGCGAGCAGATCGATGTCGCGCTCGACCAGTGCGTTCTTGGTGATCAGCGAGAAAGGATGCCTGGTTTCCAGCATCACTTCGATCAGCTGGCGGGTCAGCTTGAACTTGCGCTCGATCGGCTGATACGCATCGGTGTTGATGCCCAGCGCGATCGGCTGCGGCACGTAACCGGGTTTCGACAGTTCCTTGCGCAGCAGCTGAGGCGCATTGGTCTTGGCGAACAGCTTGGTCTCGAAGTCCAGCCCCGGCGACAGGTTCAGATAGGCATGGGAAGGGCGCGCGAAGCAGTACGAGCAGCCATGCTCGCAGCCGCGATACGGATTCACCGACTGGCTGAAGCCGACGTCTGGCGAAGTGTTGCGGGTGATGATGCTGCGCGCGGTCTCGGCGCGCACCTCGGTGCGCAGGCGCGGCGCGAGGAACTCCTCGCTCTCATCGACCGCCCAGCCGTCGTCCACCGCCTCGCTGACGGTGCTTTCGAAGCGCCCAGCAAGGTGGGACGTGGAACCTCGGCCCTTGATCGCAATACCCATTGCGGCAGGGTACGTCGCCGCCGTCTCAATGGCTGCGACGGCTGTCTGAAGGGTTCAGGGCAAGTCTGAGCCGAGCGTGGGTTCGGCGCTGTAGAGCCGAGCCTACGCTCGGCTGCAATGCATCAAAGCAGCGCCAAGTACCCGCGCACGGTGGCATCCAGCCCGTCATACAGTGCCTCGCCGATCAGCGCGTGGCCGATCGACACCTCCAGCACGTCCGGCACCTGGGTCAGGAAGTCGCGGAGGTTGTCCTGTGACAGGTCATGGCCGGCATTCACTCCCAGCCCCACTGCATGCGCCCGCCGCGCCGCAGTGGCGAACAGTTCGAGCATTGCCGCAGCGTCGCCCGCCGCATGCGCCTCTGCGTAGGGGCCGGTGTACAGCTCGATGCGGTCGGCACCGACCTCGGCGGCCTGCTCCAGCAACGGGTTGCCCGCATCAACGAACAGGCTGACCCGGCAGCCCATCGCCTTCAGTTCGGCAATCAACGGGCGCAAGCGCTCGGCGTCGCGTTCGAAGTCGAAACCGTGGTCGGAGGTGATCTGGCCATCGCCGTCGGGCACCAGGGTGGCCTGCGCCGGACGGGTCTGTTCGCACAGCGGCAGCAGCCCCGGGTACCCCTCGCGCGGCGGCGCAAATGGATTGCCCTCGATGTTGAATTCCACGCCACGCGCGCGGGTCAACGTGGACAGGGCCAGCACGTCCTCGGCGGTGATGTGGCGGCGGTCCGGCCGCGGATGCACGGTGATGCCATGCGCGCCGGCATCCAGGCAGGCCTGGGCGGCGCGCACCACGTCCGGTTCGGCACCGCCGCGCGAATTGCGCAGGACGGCGATCTTGTTGACGTTGACGCTGAGCTGGGTCATGGAACGGAACTACTTGGAAAGAGGGGACGGATCGTTGTCGTTGGCGTCATCGTTGCGGCGCGCCTGGGCCTGCTCGCGCAGGCGGCGCAGTTCCTCGGCATCGATCAGGGTGGCCGGGTCGCGCTGCAGGTCGCCGAAACGGGCCACGTAACGACCGCGTACCCAGGCCAGCAGGAAGGCGAGCGCAGCCAGCAGGCACAGGGTCATCAACCCTGCGCTTGGGGTCTTCAGCGCGAAGGCAAAGCAGCCCAGCGCCAGCAGCAGGTACAACCAGTACATAGTCGGGCTCCCCGGATGATCGCCGCAGTGTAGCGCTGCGTCAGAGAAGCGGCGAGGCCAGCCGGGCGAAGGCCTCGGGCAGGCGGTGCAGCCACAGCGAGCGCCCGGCCTGGTCATGCACCCGCGTGGCGCGATCGAATTCACCCTGCAGCAGCTCGGCCAGGGCTGCCACGCGGTCCCGGTCGCTGATCATCATCGACAGCTCGAAGTTCAGGCGGAAGCTGCGGTGGTCGAAGTTGGCACTGCCGACAATGCAGACGTCGTCGTCGGCGATGAACGCCTTGGTGTGCAGCATGCGCGGGCCGTACTCGTAGATCTTCACGCCGGCATGCAACAGCTCATCGAAGTACGAGCGCGCGGCCTGGGTGACGAACCACGAATCGCTCATTTTCGGTACCAGCAGGCGCACGTCCAGGCCGCCCAGCGCGGCCGAAGTCAGCGCCATCCGCGCCGCTTCACCCGGCACGAAATAGGGCGTCACCAGCCACACCCGCTCGTGCGCTTCCTGGATGGCGGCGACGTGCAGCCGGTGGATCGTCTCCCAGCCCGAATCCGGGCCGGAGACCAGTACCTGCGCGTTGATCGCGCCATCCCCGCGCAGCGGCATATCGGCCGGCCACAAGCGGGCGATATCCATCCGCGAGGGTTCCTGGCCACTGGCGTAGAGCCAGTCCTCGGCGAACACCAGCTGCAGACTGCGCACCACATGACCGCGAATGCGCATGTGCAGGTCGCGATAGGCGTCGGGCCTGCGGCTTTCGTCTTCCTCGTCGGTGATGTTGATGCCGCCAGTGAAGGCCAGGCGGCCATCGACAATCACCAGCTTGCGGTGCGTGCGCAGGTTCAGCCACGGGCGCTTGAACGGTTTCAGCAGCTGACGTGGGTGGAACCAGATCGCTTCACCGCCAGCCTCGAGCAGGGGCTGCAGGAAACGGCGGGGCAGGGCGGAGGAGCCCACCGCATCCAGCAGCAGGCGCACCTGCACACCGGCACGTGCGCGCTCGACCAGGGCATCGCGCAGGGCGGTGCCTGCGTGATCCGGATTGAAGATGTAGTACTCCAGATGGATGTGATCGTGCGCCTGTGCAACGGCCTCCAGCAAGGCCGCGTAGGTCGCCGCACCGTCCACCAGCCAGGTCACTTCGGTGGCACTGCTTGGGGCCAGTCCGGTCGTGGCCTGGGCCACCTTGGCCAGTTCGGTGCAGTCCGAATCGGGCGGGCAGACATCGCTGTAGTGCTCCATGCCCGAGCGTGCACGGCCACGACGCAGCCGTTGCCGCTTCACCTTCTGCGGGCCCAGCAGGTAGTAGATGAAGAGCCCGAGATAGGGGAGCAGTGCCAACGAAAGGATCCAGCTCAGCGTGGCCACCGGCTCGCGCTTCTGCAGCATGATCCAGCCCGCCAGCGCGAACAGGTACAGCAGGTAAGCCACCGCCATGATCGTGCCGAGGTGGGCGATACCGTCGAGCCAATGGCGCAGGGAATCGAAGAGGGCAAGCATGCGCCGATCATAGCGGGCGCGTGCTCCCTGATGGGGTCAGATCCCTTTTCCTGCCAAAAAGGGATCTGACCCCGACTGCATCCCACAAACAAAAAAACGCCCCTGTCTCCAGGGGCGTCTGCAGTCGCGTCATGACTGTTGTGTTGCGGTGTCGCGTTTACTGCTGCACAAAACCGATCTTCTTCATCTGAGCGTTCTTCGCGGCGGCCAGAACCTTGGCCATCACGTCGTACTCGGAATCCGGGCTGGCGTCGATGCGCAGTTCCGGCTGGTTGGTCGGGTCACGCTGGACCTCCTGCTCCATCCGCTGCTGCAGCTCGCTGGTATTGATCGGGCTGTTGTTCCACGAGACCTGGTTGCTGGCGTCGATCTTCAGTTCGATCGGCGGCGGCGGTTCGACCAGCTGCGGCGGTGGGTTGAGCACGCGCTGCGGCAGGTCCACGGCGATCGGGTACGTCATGATCGGCGCGGTCACGATGAAGATGATCAGCAGAACCAGCATCACGTCCACGAGGGGCGTGACGTTGATGTCTGCCATGGGGCCCTTGCCACCACCACTACTGAATGCCATGGCTTATTGCCCCTTTTCTTTGGTCGCAACGAAGCCGACGTCCAGCATGCCCTGTTCCTGCGCGACCTTGGTCAGGTCGTTGATGACGCGCATCTTGATGGTGCGGTCACCACGCAGGTTCAGCGGCGGCTGCGGGGTCTGCTGTGCGGCGGTCGCCAAGCGGGACTCGAGAGTCTGCTTGTTGATTTCTTCGTCGTTCCAGTAGATCGAGCCGTCTTCCTTGACTGCCAGCGTGATCGGGTTGGGACGCTTTTCAGCATCTTCCGGCTTCTGGATCAGGTTGGCTTCCGGCAGATCCACCTTGACCTTGTGGGACATCAGGGGCGCCGTGATGATGAAGATGATCAGCAGCACCAGCATCACGTCCACGAGGGGCGTAACGTTGATGTCGGCCATGGGGCCGCCGCTGTTACCACTACTGAAAGCCATAACGGGCTCCGTCTAGATCTTGGTGACTACTTACTTCGTCGCTGGGTGACGCGCGCCGCAATTAGCGGACGCGCGAACCGGTGGCGAAGAAGTCGTGCAGGTCGTGCGCGAAGGTATCGAACTTGCTGATGGTCGCGCTGTTGATCTTGCTGAAGAAGTTGAAGGCGAACACGGCCGGGATTGCGACGAACAGACCGATCGCGGTCATGATCAGCGCTTCACCCACCGGGCCGGCAACGGCGTCGATCGAAGCGGAGCCGGTGGCACCGATCTTGATCAGCGCGCCGTAGATGCCCCACACGGTACCCAGCAGACCGACGAACGGAGCGGTCGCGCCGACGGTGGCCAGCAGGGTCATGCCCGACTGCAGCTTGTTGCTTTCGCGGGTGACGGCCTGACGCAGAGCGCGGTCGACGAACTCCGAACGGCTCAGGTTCTCACCGACGCCGCCGGTAGCACCGCCTTCAGCGCGCTGGTGGTGGGCAGCTGCCTGGGCAGCGTCCAGGGCGATCTTCGAGAACGGCTCCGAAGCCGGCTGCTCTTCCATCGCACGGATGGCGTCCTGCGCGTTCGGGGTGTCCCAGAACAGGCTGACGACGCGATCAGCGGCGCTCTTCAGGCGGGTGGCACGGAAGATGTTGATGACGGTCCAGTACCAGGACATGGCCGACATGGCGATCAGGGTCAGCAGCACGACCCAGGAAACCGCGAAATCACCCGGCTTGGTGGTCATTTCGTGGATCAGGTGCTCGAAGCCCATCTGCGACAGGGCGTTGGACGGATTGCCCCCGGCAGCAGCGGCGATGAAAATTTCCTGCAGCATGACGCTTACCTTTGTTGTGTGTGGTGATAAAGGGTGTAGCTAAGCTAAACAATCGAACCGGGAGCGGGGGTGGCCAGGCGGCCACCCGGGCGCATCAGTTCAGCGCAAAGTTGACCGGGACGCGAACGCGACCTGCCGTCTTCTTACCGCCTGCTTCAGCGGCGTTGAAGCGCCACTTGCGAGCCGCTTCCATCGCAGCACGGTCCAGGTCGCGGTTACGGCTGGACTTTTCCACCGTGACATTGGTGACGTTGCCGCTGGCATCGACATCAATGATCAGGATCACTTCGCCCTGGATACCTGCGCGGAAGGCTGCCGGCGGGTAGCGCGGCGGATTCATGGCCTTCGACGAGATGTCCACGCTGGCCTCGATCGAGGTCGGCGGTGCCGGCGGCGCCGGAGGCGACGGCGGGGTGACGATATCGTTCGGACGCGGCTCCGGCACGTCGACAACCGGCGCCTGCGGCGGCGGCGCGTCGACGATGGTCACCATGACGTTGCGCTCCTTCTCCGCGACGGCCTTGGGAGCCACGGCGGGAATCAGGAGCATCATGAAGGCGGCCAGATGCAGGGCAATTACAAACGCGATGCCGACGATGCGAGGCCAGCTCAGCCCCTTGTCATCGGGTTGTTCGTACCGGTGAACGACTAGTTGTTCCGTCATGCGCCAAGAGCTCAATAGTGGGGCCGGAATCCCGGGGGCGGGATCCCTGATCAGCGGTGCATGACACCGCAGGAACCTCCAAGCTTATACCAATCCTGAGCGCCTGCGCATCAACTGAGCAGGCATTCAGGCGTTATTCCTACTTACTTCAGGTTGATGATTTTTTTGGCATCAGCCTGGTTCTTCACGCCCTTCGCCAGCGCCTGCTGGGCGGCCTGCTTGGCCTCGGGGACGCGACCTTCGGCATGCAGGACGCGTGCCAGGTTCAGGTAGGTCTCACCGTCCTTGGAGAGCGGGGCGGCCTTCTGCCACGCATCGATCGCCTGCGGCACCTGGTCGGAGTAGTAGTAGGACTGGGCCAGCGCCAGGTAGACCTGGTAATCCGGCTTCAGGATGCCCTTCTGCAACCCTTCGTTGATGACCGCGATGACGTCCTTTTCCTTGTTCTCGGTGTTGGCATAGATCGAGTACAGCTGCTTGTACTCGCGCTCTTCGGTGAGCTGGCCGCTGCTGCGCAGCTTGTCCATCACCGCGGCGGCCTTCGGCATCTGGTCAGCCTGCATGTACATGTTGGCCAGATTCAGCTGGGCCTTCTTGTCCGACGGGTTCTTGGCCGCCAGCGCTTCTGCGGCCTGCACGGCCTCACCGGTCTGGCCGGCTTCGGAAAGGGCCGCCATCAGCAGCTGGTTCCAGTTGTCCTTCGGCTCGGCAGCGCCCGCGATGGCCTGCTTCAGCACCGGGATCGCTTCCTGGTAGCGCTCTAGCTGGTACAGCGCCTGGCCCTTGGCAATCAGCTCTTCCGGCTTGGTCGACTTGCTCTCGGCGAAGTACTTGTCCAGGGTGGCCAGGCCTTCGGCAGTCTGGTCTTCCTGCAGCTGCAGCTGGCCCAGCATCAGCATCGACTGGAAGTGGCCGTTGTTGTCCAGGCCGTTGAACTGGATGACCTGCTTCAGGTAGGCGATGGCGGCCGGGGTATCGTCGGTCTGGTAGGCGGCCTGCGAGGCCAGCTGCGCGGCCAGCGACTTGTCGTACTCGTTGGAGGCGCTGTCAGCCAGGATCGCGTCAGCCTGCGTGCGCGTCTCCGGGAACTTTTCCTTGTTGTAGCTGTCGATCATTTTCTGCAGCTTGCTGCCCATCTTGGCCGAGGCCTTGACGGTCGGCTCCTGGCGGGTCGCATTCGGGTACAGCGGTTCGGCCTTGGCCTGCTTGCTGCTGCCGCCGCGGCTGCCACGGTCGGAGGAACGCGAGGACTGCGCGAAGGCATCGGTGACCACGGCGCCGGTCAGGGCGGTCGCGACGAGGACGGAAAGCACAGCTTTGTGGTTACGGAAAATCATCGTTCACCTCGATCGAACCGCCGGATAGCGGCAAAGTCGGACTGTCAGAAAAATCTGAGCCGCCAAACGTATCAGAAACAGATGGCGTGAGAAATCGTTTTATGTGCTGCAATACAGCATAGAACTGCGCACTCATCCGCACTTTGGCCGCAGCCCGGCCGCCTGCGCCTGCTGATAGACCGGCGCCAGGCCCGGTGCGTCACGTCGCAGCTCCTGGATCCGGTTGGCCGGATCGGGGTGGGTGGACAGCCATTGCGGGCTTCGACCGCCGCTGGCGGCCATCATGTTCTGCCACAGATCCACCGCCTGGGCCGGGTTGAAACCGGCTTGGGCCATCAGTCGCTGGCCGATCACATCCGCCTCGCTTTCCTGGGTCCGCGAGCCGGGCAACAGGAAGGCCGCCTGCGCGCCCATGCCGCCCAACTGGTTGACCGTACTGGCGGCACCATCGCCATAGGCGGCACCGGCCAGCGCGCCCAGCACGGCCAGGCCGGTCTGCGCGCCCATCTGCCGGGTAATGCGTTCCTCGTGGTGACGCGCGATCACGTGGCCGATCTCATGACCGATCACGGCAGCCAACTGGTCCTGATTCCTGGCAACGGTGAAGATGCCGGTGTTCACGCCCACTTTGCCGCCGGGCAGGGCAAAGGCGTTGGGTTCCTTGTCGACGAATACGGCAGTCTCCCACCGTACGCCACGGTACTGAGGCGGCAGCTGTGCGACCAGCGCATTGACCACGCACTGCACGTAGCCGTTCTGGCGGCCATCGGTGCTGATCTTCTCTTTCTGCTTGGTCTCGGCAAACGCCTGCGCACCGAGCTGGTCAAGCTGTGCCTGCGACACGCCGCCCACCATCTGCCGTCGTCCGGTTGGCGAGGTGGTGGTCGCACAGGCACTGACCACGGTGGTGATGACTAGAGCCAGCAGCAGTTGTTTCATGGGTCCGCCCCCGTGTTCATGTGCGCAGTGTGTAGCGTACCTGCTTAATCTTTCGTCAAGCGGGCACGGCGTTACGTTGACCCCAGGAACACCATTGCGGCGAGCGCGACCGCGTTGTTCAGCGCATGCGCGGCAATCGCCGCCCACAGGGTGCCGGTGCGGCGGTACAGCCAGCAGAAGGCGGCGCCCATGCCACCGTACACCAGCCACAGCTGCGCCATGCCCAGCAGCGAGTTCTTGCTGACACCGGGCACTTCATGGACCAGGGCGAACGCCAGGCTGCTGAGGATCAGGCCCAGCCAGGGGCGGCCGGCCTGCCACAGGCGCCCGAACAGGACGCGGCGGAACAGCAGCTCTTCGTAGGCGGGGGCGAGGACGACCGCAAACAGCACCAGGAACAGCGGGAAGCGAGCGATTGCGCTCTGCATCAGTTCCACGTTGGTGGGCACCGGCTCGATGCCGAACTGCTTGGAAAGGAAGGCGATGCCGTTGCTGCCGAGCACGATCAGCGTGGCCACCAGCAGGGTCCAGCCCCAGGTGGACGGCCGCAGCAACGCCTGTCGCGACGCCATGCGTTCGCCGGCGTTTGCCGGGCGTCGCCAGAAGTACAGCAGCAGCGCGGCGCCACCGGTGGCGATCAGGGCCATCAGGATCTGCGCCAGGGCACCGGGCTGGCCCACTGCCGCGCCGACGGCGTCAGGTGTCAGTCCGCCGCCATTGGCCTCGGCGTTGGCGCGGCTGACCACGATTGCACGGTAGAAGCCCCAGAACAGGCCGGTGACCATGCTCAGGCCGACCAGGGTAACGGCGGCGATGCCCAGGTCGATGAAGAAGCCTGCCAACGGTGCCACGGCGCGCGGTGGGGCAGACACCGGCGGAACCGGGGGCGGGGCGGCGGAGACCGGGGTGGATGCGGACATCAGGTACCTGTGTTCAAGGGACGAAGGCCGGTGCAGCTCCCCGCGCACCGGCCAGGTCCCGATTGTGTCAGATATCCAGGTTGGCGACCTTCAGCGCATTGTCTTCGATGAAGTCGCGACGCGGCTCGACGACATCGCCCATCAGGGTGCTGAAGATCTGGTCGGCAGCGACCGCATCCTCGATGCGCACCTGCAGCAGGCGACGGGTCTCCGGGTTCACCGTGGTATCCCACAACTGCTCCGGATTCATTTCACCCAGACCCTTGAATCGCTGGATCTGGCGGCCGCGCTTGGCCTCCTCGAGCAGCCAGTTCTGCGCCTTCGCGAAGCTGTCGACTTCGATCGACTTGGCGCCGCGGGAAATCGTTGCACCTTCGCGCACCAGGCCGTGCAGCAGCTTGGAGGCCTGGTGGATCGCACGCAGTTCGCCACTCTCGAACGCCGACATCGGCAGCACCTGGATGTGCTCCTCGCCCATGTGGCGACGGGTCACCAGCACGGCGGCCGGGCGCTCGTCGTTGGCCTCCTGCAGTTCCAGGCTGAAACGCGGGCTGCCCAGGCTGCCCTGGTTGAGGCGCTTGGCCAGCGCATCCAGGCCTTCGCCTTCGCCCGCATTGCGCAGGCTGTCCATGTCCATCGGCACGAAATCAACCAGCGCTTCAAGCAGGTTGCGGTCATAACGGTGCGCGTTGCGTTCGATGGAATCGAGCGCGGCGGCGTAGGCCAGCAGCAGCTTCTCCAGCGCCAGGCCTTCGATGCCGGGCTCGCCGGTGGCCGGCACCAGTGAAGCGTTTTCCACTGCGCTGCTGGCCAGGTAGCTGTCCAGCGCCGGGTCATCCTTCAGGTACAGCTCCTGCTTGCCCTGCTTGATCTTGTACAGCGGCGGCAGGCCGATGTAGACGTAACCGCGCTCGATCAGCTCCGGCATCTGACGGTAGAAGAACGTCAGCAGCAGGGTGCGGATGTGGGCGCCGTCGACGTCGGCGTCGGTCATGATGATGATCTTGTGGTAACGCAGCTTGTCCGGGTTGTACTCGTCGCGGCCGATGCCGGTACCCAGTGCGGTGATCAGCGTACCGACCTGGTCGGAGGACAGCATGCGGTCGAAGCGCGCGCGTTCCACGTTGAGAATCTTGCCGCGCAGCGGCAGCACCGCCTGGTTCTTGCGGTTGCGGCCCTGCTTGGCCGAGCCACCTGCCGAGTCACCCTCGACGATGAACAGTTCGGACAGCGCCGGGTCCTTTTCCTGGCAGTCGGCCAGCTTGCCCGGCAGGCCGGCGATGTCCAGCGCGCCCTTGCGGCGGGTCAGGTCGCGGGCCTTGCGCGCAGCTTCACGCGCACGCGCGGCATCGACGATCTTGCCGGCGATCGCCTTGGCTTCGTTCGGGTTTTCCTGCAGGAACTCTTCCAGGCGCGCACCGAAGGCGTTTTCCACCGCCGGACGCACGTCGGAGCTGACCAGCTTCTCCTTGGTCTGGCTGGAGAAGCTCGGGTCCGGCACCTTCACCGACAGCACCGCGATCATGCCTTCGCGCATGTCGTCGCCGGTCAGGTTGATCTTGGCCTGCTTGGCGATGCCGTTCTGCTCGATGTAGTTGTTGAGCACGCGGGTCAACGCACCGCGGAAACCGGCGAGGTGAGTACCGCCGTCCTTCTGCGGGATGTTGTTGGTGAAGCAGTACATCGTCTCCTGGTAGGAGTCGGTCCACTGCAGCGCCACCTCCACGACGATGCCGTTGTGCTCGCCGGTGACGGAGATGACATTCGGGTGCAGCGGGGTCTTCAGCTGGGCCAGATGCTCCACGAAGCTGCGGATGCCGCCTTCGTAGTGGAAGTCATCGCGACGGCCGTCGCCGCGCTCGTCGGCAAGGACGATCTTGACGCCGGAGTTCAGGAACGACAACTCGCGCAGACGGCGGGCCAGGATGTCGTAGTGGAATTCCACGTTGTCGTGGAAGGCGACGGTGGACGGCCAGAAGCGCACGGTGGTGCCGCGCTTGGTGGTGGCTTCCAGCTTGGCGAGCGGGGTCACGGCTGCGCCGTTGCTGAATTCCTGCTGGTAGTGGGAGCCGTTCTGGAACACGTCCACCAGCAGCTTCTGCGACAGCGCGTTGACCACGCTGACGCCGACGCCGTGCAGGCCGCCGGAAACCTTGTAGCTGTTGTCGTCGAACTTGCCGCCTGCGTGCAGGACGGTCATCACCACTTCGGCGGCGGAGACCTCGCGACCGAGCTTGGCGCTCATCTGCTCGTGCTTGCCGGTGGGGATGCCGCGACCGTTATCGGACACCGAGACCGAGCCGTCAGCGTGGATCGTCACCGCGACATGGTCGGCGTGGCCGGCCAGCGCTTCGTCGATCGAGTTGTCGACAACCTCGAACACCATGTGGTGCAGACCGGTGCCGTCATGCACGTCACCGATGTACATGCCGGGTCGCTTGCGGACAGCCTCCAGGCCTTCCAGGGCGGTAATGCTGTTGGCGTCGTAATTGCCGTTGTTTGCCGGGGTGTTCTGTTCGTCGCTCATTGCGCTTGCCGTAGGCTCCGCAGGTCGGACACCGCTTGGGGCGATGTGCCGAGAATGAAAGGATTCCAACCCGAATTATACCAGCCGGGGTCGAGTGGCCCTGATGTGCCCACTATGGCACAGCCACGATCTGTGCATGTTCCACGTGGAACCGGGCGATCTGGGTCAGGCCCTGCAGGGCCACCGGAGGTTCAGTAGCAGTGACGAAGATCTGCGCCGGGCCGGTGAGCAGACGCTCCAATACCCGCGCCTGGTGGGTACGATCCAGTTCGGAGGCCAGATCGTCCAGTGCGATCACCGGCCATTCGCCGCGCTGTTCTGCATAGTCCTCAGCCTGCGCCATCAGGCACGCCAATGCGGTGAGCTTGGCCTGACCGCGTGACAGTGCATCGCGACCAGGAATGCTGTGGAAATCCACGCTCCAGTCCGCCCGGTGCGGCCCAACCGAGGTGTAGCCGGCCTGGCGGTCACGATCCCGGGCCAGAAGCAGAGCATCTGCCAGGGGAAGCTCATGCCGACGCCAGCCCGGACTGAGTTGCAGTGCCTGGATACCGAGTTGCGGTGCCAAACTGGCCGCCAGCGCCACGGCACGCTGCTGCAGCCGCTCAAGGTAGTGCTGGCGACGACTGGTAAGGGGCTCTCCGGCCTCAGCCAACTCGTGATCCCAGGTGTCCAGCATCCGCGACGGGCCGCCCTGCTTGAGCAGGGCGTTGCGCTGCTTCAGCGCCCTTGAATAGCGGCGCCACAAGGACAGGAAATCAGGTTCCACGTGGAACAAGCCCCAATCCAGGAAGCGACGGCGGGGCTCGCCACCGCCGCTGACCAGCGCATGGCTGCCGGGCTCGAACGTCACCACCGCCAGCGCTGCGCAGAGGTTGCCGAGCTGAGCCACGTCTTCACCGTCCAATCGCCCCTTCCAGTCCTGGCCACTGTGGCGCAGGCCGGCCTTTCGGCGATGCGGCGCGTGATCGGCACGCTGCTCGTCCCATTCCACGAAGATCTCCAGCGCCTCCTGGCCCTGGCGTACCAGTCCATCGCGGACCCGGCCGCGGAAGCTGCGGCCATAGGCCATCAGATGCAGGGCCTCCAGCACGCTGGTCTTGCCGGCACCGTTGTCGCCAGTGAGCAGGTTCAGCCCCGGCTGGGGCAAGAGATCCACCGCACTGAAGCGACGCAGTTGGTGCAAGGCGAGGCGGCGGATAAGCATGGGGCGCGAACGACCATCCGCTCGAGGCGGTAGAGGGACAGGGAATCCATCAGCTTACTGCATCGGTCAAGCCGGACGTGCTGCACCCGCATCGACGCGGAGCAGAAGCTCCCGCGCACCAACTGATCGCGGGTTCCACGTGGCGCCGGTTCACCGGCATGCCCGTTTCCAGCTCCGAACGCAGCTGAAATTCCTTCAATTCTGCACAGGGTTGCGGGGCGTGGCCCGCCAGATTTCAACGATTTCAGGACCACTGCCGCAGGTGTTTGATGAGCGCTTGCCCGGCCGGGTGAGCGGGCGGGGGCCCGGATTCCTCCAAATCTGAGATCCGATGCCCTGGGAGGTTCCACAGATTTCAAAGAATCCGGCCCATTCGTTTCACGCTGTCCACAGCGGGTCGGTATGACTTATACACAAGGTATGGGCAATCTGTGGATAAAAAAGCCCTTTTGCTTGGGTCTGGAAACTATCCACAGGTTCCCCCCCAGCCTGAGGCGCCTCTATACAGGGGGTTTCACCCGCATAAATTCCTTTTAAATCATGTAGATAACACATTTCTCCACGAAATCTGGCTCTACCATCACCACCATGCTTTAGATTTATACCCAGATTTAGAAGCTAGGCTTGGCTCGATCTGCCCCGAATGAGTCCTGTGGACAGAGAGGATTTCAGAAACAGCGAGCACTGTCGCCGCAGCGTGGATGCGCTTCGGCATCCGACCAGGCCAGGCCCATAGCAACCGCGTTGAGACTCCAGGTACCGGCCCCGATCAAACTTGATTCGGAAGCAGTCCCTGGCATCGACTCAACGTCCCGTCGGTAGTTGGGCCTGGGCAGCAAAGCGCACGCAACCGGGTCCATCAAGGAAGATGCGTTCCGTCCGAAATACACGCTGGAAAGGGTCGGCCCGATGATCCACGTGGAACGTGCAAAAAAAAACGCCCGGGAGCTTCCCGGGCGTCGTTATGTTCCACGTGGAACCGGGCTGATGTCAGAGACGCAGCGGCATGACCACGTGGCGCGACTTCTCGCTGCTTGACTCACGCACCAGCGCCGAGGAGTTGGAGTCGCGCAGCTGGATGATGACTTCCTCATCGCGCAGGGCGGAGAGGGCATCCAGCAGGTAGTTCACGTTGAAGCCGATGGCGAGATCGCTGACCGTGGTATCGGCTTCGATCTCTTCCTGGGCTTCCTCCTGCTCCGGGTTGTGCGCGCTGATCTTCAGGTTGCCCGGCGACACTTCCACGCGGATGCCGCGGTACTTCTCGTTGGACAGGATCGCAGCGCGCTGCAGCGAGGCGCGCAGCGCTTCACGATCAACCTTCACTTCACGGTCGGCACCGATCGGAATCACCGCTTCGTAATCCGGGAAGCGGCCGTCGATCAGCTTGGAGGTGAAGGTGACATCGTCGCGCTTGACGCGGACGTGGCTGCGGCCGACTTCCAGCTCGATCTCGCGATCACCGCTTTCCAGCAGGCGCTGCAGCTCGGTCACGCCCTTGCGCGGCACGATGATCTGGCGCTTGGAACCGCTAGGCTTGGCCAGGTCGGTTTCACACAGCGCCAGGCGGTGTCCGTCGGTGGCAACGGTACGTAGGGCGTCACCGCGCAGATCGAACAGCAGGCCATTGAGGTAATAGCGCACGTCCTGCTGCGCCATCGCGAACGCGGTGCGCTCGATGAGCTCCTTCAGGGTCGCTTCGCCGATGGCCACTCGCTCAGTGGCTTCCACTTCGTCAACCGACGGGAAGTCATTGGAGGGCAGGGTTGCCAAGGTGAAGCGGCTACGACCGGCCTGCACGGTGATCTTGTCTCCGGTCTGCGAGACGGTGATCCGGCTGCCATCGGGCAGGGCGCGGATGATCTCGAACAGCTTGCGGGCGGGAATGGTGGTTTCACCGTCCTGGGCATCTTCAACCGCGATCCGCGACACCATCTCCACTTCCAGGTCGGTACCGGTCAGCGACAGCTGGCCGTTCTGCACCTGGACCAGGAAATTGGCCAGAACCGGAAGGGTCTGGCGGCGTTCGACCACGTTGACGACCTGTGCCAACGGCTTGAGAAAGGCTTCGCGCTGCAGTGTGAAACGCATGTGGTTCCGTGCCCCTATGCTTTAAAAAATGTGGAATAAATCAAAAGCTTGGTGGTGCTGGTAGAGACAGAATCGCTGGAAAACAATGCTAAGTCTTTGTAAATAAAGGAGTTTCAGACATCGAAACCCTCTGTATTACCGACCCCCAAGGGGTGGGGAAAGCTGTGGATAAATTCGACGGGATTTCAGACGCCATTTTTATCCACAACGTGTCCCGCGCTTGCTACCGGATTCTGCACCGTTTTGTGCGATGACGCCTCATCGGCATCCGTGCATCATTCGCTCAGCTTCCGGATCAGCTTGTCCCAGTCTTCGCGGAGCTTGCCGTCGGTTTCCATCAGGGTCCGGATCTGGCGGCAGGCATGCAGCACCGTGGTGTGATCGCGACCGGCAAAGGCGTCGCCGATCTCGGGCAGGCTGTGCTCGGTCAGTTCCTTGGTCAGGGCCATGGCGACCTGACGGGGGCGAGCGAGCGAGCGGGTCCGACGCTTCGACAGCAGATCCTTGATCTGCAGGCCGTAGTAGTCGGCAACGGTTTTCTGGATGTTGGGAATGCTGATCGCCTGTTGCTGGGCGCGCAGCAGGTCGCGCAGGGTTTCCTGGGCGAATTCGGTGGTGATCGCGCGGCCGGTGAAGTTGGCGCGGGCGGTCAGGGTATTGAGCGCGCCCTCGAGGTCGCGCACGTTGGAGCGCATCTTCTTGGCGATCAGGAACGCAACATCATCGGGAATCTCGGCACCGCGTTCGCGCGCCTTGGCCAGCACGATCGCGGCGCGGGTCTCAAAGTCCGGCGGTTCGATCGCGACCGACAGGCCCCAGGCAAGCCGCGACTTCAGGCGCGCTTCCAGGCCTTCGACCTCGCGCGGATAGCGGTCGCAGGTCAGGATGATCTGCTGCTTGCCATCGAACAACGCGTTGAAGGTGTGGAAGAACTCTTCCTGCGTGCGGTCCTTGCCGGCGAAGAACTGGATGTCATCGATCAACAGCGCGTCCACCTGCTGGAACTGGCGCTTGAACTGATCCATGGTCTTTTCCTGCAGGGCCCGGATCATGGCGCTGAAGAACTGTTCCGAACGCAGGTACAGCACCTTCGCGCCTGGATTGGCCTGGCGCATCGCGTTGCCGGCGGCGAACATCAGGTGGGTCTTGCCCAGGCCGGTGCCTCCGTACAGCAGCAGCGGGTTGTGGGCCCGGTCGCCCGGCTTCTGCGCTGCCTGGAAGGCAGCGGCCAGGCCCAGCTGGTTGCTGCGCCCTTCGACGAAGTTGGCGAAGGTGTAGTGATTGTCCAGATTGCCGGCAAACGGCACCTGCGGTTCGCTGGACACAGGCGCCGACGACGTGGAAACCGGCGCGTTCTGCGCCTCCACGGGGCGCGGGCGCGAGCCGATTTCAAGAAAAACGTCGCTGAAACCGGCGAAGTGAGCCAGCAGTTCGCGGATCCGGGCCAGGTACAGCTCGCGGACCTGGTCGACGATGAAGGCATTCGGTGCATACAGCACCAGGCTGTCCACGCGCAGATCGGCCTGCAGCGGCTTCAACCAGGTATGAACGTCTTCCGGCGGGAACTCCGCTTCGAGGCGCTCGAGACTACGGGACCAGGCATCCATCAGCAATAATCGTCCGGTGGCCGGGGCATGGACGCGACAAGGCGCCCAAACACAGGCCGGAAAGGGGGGGAAATGGATGGCTCAGACTACCACCGAGCGCCCGCCTTCGGAATGCTTGTCCCCTACTTATTCACAAAAACATCCACAGCTATTGCACAGCCCGGTGAATTCGCGTAGTCCCCAGGGGTTGACGTGAGGGGGGAGACCTCTCTAGAATTTCCGGTTCTTTCCGTCCCATTCATACGAGAGGCCCCCAATGGCCACGAAGCGCACCTACCAGCCCAGCAACCTCAAGCGTAAGCGCGACCACGGCTTCCGTGCCCGTATGAAGACCGCTGACGGCCGCAAGATCCTGTCGCGTCGCCGCGCCAAGGGCCGCAAAGTCCTGAGCGCCTGATTGCCATGCCGCACCCTGCGGCAGACGCAATCCCTTCGACAGTGAATACTGCAGACCCGCGCAAGCGATTCCCTCGCTCTGCGCGGGTTCGCACGCGTGCCGAATACTCAACGGTCTTCAACGGCGCCCGCCGTGTGTCCGATCCGCTGATGACCCTGCACTGGCTGCCGGCTGACCGGCCGGCCAGGCTGGGTCTGGCGGTTTCCCGCAAGGTCGATCCGAACGCCGTTGGGCGTAACCGGATCAAGCGCGTCCTGCGCGACATCCTGCGTCAGACACGTACCGATATCCAGCCAGGCGACTTCGTCGTCGTGGCCCGTAGTGCTGCGCGTTCCGCCAGCAACGACGAGATCCGCCAGGCCTTCCTGCGCCTGCTGCGTCGCCTGCGTGCATTGCCCGCGCCGGGCGTGGACGGCACAATGCCGCCGCCTGATGGCATCGCAACTCCTTCTTTGACCGAGCCGGCATCGCGTCCCGGCCCCGCCGAGCCTGTCCGCTGATGAACCAGACCCGCGTATTCCTCATTTTTGCCTGGCTGATGGTGGCCGTGCTGCTGTGGATGGAGTGGAGCCGTGAAAAGGCTGCTCCGACCCCGCCACCGACGACCACGTCGGCCCCGGCTGCCGCACAGAGTGTTCCGGGCGCTGCCTCGGGCAGCATTCCCAGTGCACAGGTCCCGGGCGCCCCGGGCCAGGCCGCTGTGCAGGCGCAGGCCAGTGCCACCCCGGCCAGCCAGCGCGTGACCGTCACCACCGACGTGCTGCGCCTGGTGCTTGATGGTGGCCGCGTGCTCGACGCCGAGCTGCTGCAGTTCCCGCAGACCAAGGACGAAGGCAGCCCGCCGGTTCGCCTGCTGACCGAAGACCCCGCGCATCCGTACAGCGCGATCAGTGGCTGGGCCAGCGAAGACAAGAACACCCCGGTTCCCGGCGCCGACGGCTTCAAGCTGGTCGGTGACACCAAGGACTTCGTGCTGGCCAAGGGCCAGAACGAGCTGCAGATCCCGTTCGTGTGGACCGCCGACAACGGCGTGACCATCAAGCGCACCCTGACCGTCTCGCGCAACGAGTATGCCGTGCGCTTCAAGGACGAAGTCAGCAATGCCGGCGCCGCGCCGTGGAACGGCTACGTCTACCGCACCCTGGACCGCACCCCGACCATCCTGTCGCGGAGCATGACCAACCCGGACTCCTTCAGCTTCAACGGTGCCACTTGGTACGACAACGACAAGAAGTACCAGCGTCGTGCGTTCAAGGACTACCTGGAAGACGGCACGCTCAACCAGAACATCACCGGCGGCTGGCTGGCGATGCTGCAGCACCACTTCTTCACCGCCTGGATCCCGCAGAAGGACCAGACCGCACACTACGTACTGTCGCAGGTGGCCGGTCGTGACCTGATCGAAGCGCGTGGCCCGGCCTTCACCGTGGCCCCGGGCCAGTCCACCAGCACCGAAGCCCGCCTGTGGGTCGGCCCGAAGCTGGTCAACCTGATTGCCAAGGAAGACGTGCCGGGCCTGGACCGCGTGGTCGACTACAGCCGCTTCTCGATGATGGCGGTGATCGGCCAGGGCCTGTTCTGGGTGCTGAACCAGGTGCACAAGCTGGTCGGCAACTGGGGCTGGGCGATCGTCGGCCTGGTGGTGCTGCTGAAGCTGGTGCTGTACCCGCTGTCGGCGACCCAGTACAAGAGCGGTGCCAAGATGCGTCGCTTCCAGCCGCGCATCGCGCAGCTGAAGGAACGCTATGGCGATGACCGCCAGAAGTTCCAGACCGCGATGATGGAGCTGTACAAGAAGGAAAAGATCAATCCGATGGGCGGCTGCCTGCCGATCCTCATCCAGATGCCGATCTTCTTCGCTCTGTACTGGGTGCTGGTGGAATCGGTCGAACTGCGCCAGGCGCCCTGGTTCGGCTGGATCCAGGACCTCACTGCACGCGACCCGTACTTCATCCTGCCGGTGATCAACGTGGCGGTGATGTGGTTCACCCAGAAGCTGACCCCGGCACCGGGCATGGACCCGATGCAGCAGAAGATGATGCAGTTCATGCCGCTGGTGTTCGGCGTCATGATGGCCTTCATGCCGTCCGGCCTGGTCCTGTACTGGGTGGTCAACGGCGGCCTGGGCCTGCTGCAGCAGTGGTGGATGACCAAGCGCCATGGCGGCGAGCCGGTCCCGGCCACCACCGCTCCGGCCCCGGTCAAGAAGAAGTAATCGGCAGAGCCGGCCACTGGCCGGCCGACCCCAGTAGAAGCCCGCCGCAAGGCGGGCTTTTCGCATGCGGCGTTAGAATCGCCTGCATACCGTTCCTCCCATCTTCGAGTCCGCCATGCGTGCGTCGTCGTTCCGCCTGTTCCTGCCCTCGCTGCTGTTGACCCTGGCCGTAGCGGGCTGTGGCGACAAGGACGCGAAGGTGCCGGCGAGCACGGTCACCCAGCCCAGCGCGCAGGCCGCCGCCGCTGCCGATCCGGCCGCCGCGCCGTTGATGGCCGCGCTGCAGAAGCAACTCGATGGCTACCGCCGGATCATCGTGCTGCTGGCCGACGAGGAGCAGCAGTCGACCGCCGACCGCGGCACCTCCACGCGTGTGGGCCAGCAGCTGTTCCATGATGGCCTGGAACAGCGCACGACCATCGCCGCGCTGTTCGACACCCTGCTGCGCGATTCCAGCCCGCAGCGCTTTGCCACCCTCGGCACGGTGCTGGACTACATCGAGTCTGCGCCCGAACTGTTCGACGCCGATCGCCTGGCCTTCCGTGAAGTGCTGCGTGACCTGCATGAGCGGGTCGGCACCGATTCCTCGCTCCCGGCGGTGAAGCTGCACCAGCGCATCGGTGAGGATCTGGAAGCGCTCGATGAGATCGAGCGCAACTACAACCAGGAACTGACCCGCATCTTCAGCCGCTTCGAGCGCACCCGCGCCATCGAACTGAAGCGCGAGAAGTGGGACGACTACATCGCCCACCTGCACAAGGACTACAGCCGTGAAGCGATCCTGCGCGACTACGGGGTGATCGAGCCGTATCCGATGTCGATGAAGGACAGCGACCGTGAGATCTTCGGCCGCGACCTGCCGGCCAAGACGGTGGTGCTGACCTTCGACGATGGCCCGCACAAGGCCTACACCGATGAAGTGGTGGCCATCCTCAAGCGCTACGACGTGCCGGGCGTGTTCTTCGAGGTGGGCCGCAACCTGGGCAAGGTCGAGGCCGATGGCAAGGTCAGCCTCGGCCCGATGGCGAAGATCAGCCGCAACCTGATGGAAGAAGGCTATGCGGTGGGCAACCACAGCCTGACCCACGCCCAGCTGTCGCGCACCACCGGCGACGCCCTGCGCCAGCAGGTGCTGGACACCGACACGCTGCTGAAGGATGTCGACAGCAAGCGCGCGCCGCTGTTCCGCTTCCCGTATGGTGCGCGCAATGCCGAAGGCCTGCAGCTGCTCAACGAGGCCGGGCTGAAGTCGATCATGTGGAACATCGACTCGATGGACTGGGCCGACCCGGTGCCAGAGTCGATCGTGCAGCGCGTGCTGGACCAGGTGAACAAGGAACAGCGCGGCATCATCCTGTTCCACGATATCCACGATCGTGCAGTGAAGGCACTGCCGCAGATCCTCGACCGGCTGATCGCCGATGGCTACCAGTTCGCCGGCTGGAACGGCCGCGACTTCACTGTCGCCCGTGTGCGCAAGGGCGATACCGGTGCCGCGACCGTCACCACCGGCTACGAGAAGTCGTGGGCGATCGTGGTCGGCATCGACAACTACGCCAAATGGCCGAAGCTGGAATACGCCAGCCATGACGCGCAGGCGGTGGCCGATACCCTCACCGGGCAGTTCGGCTTCCCGTCCTCGCAGGTGATCGTGCTGAAGAACGAGCAGGCCACCCGCAACAACATCCTGGCCGCGTTCCACGACCGCCTGGCCGATGACCGCACCGGGAAGAACGACCGCGTGTTCGTATTCTTCGCTGGCCATGGCGCGACCCGCCAGCTCGCCTCCGGGCGCGACCTCGGCTACATCATCCCGGTCGATTCGGATCCGAAGGAATTCGCCACCGACGCGATTGCGATGACCGACATCCAGAACATTGCAGAAAGCATGCAGGCCAAGCATGTGATGTTCGTGATGGATGCCTGCTACAGCGGCCTGGGCCTGACCCGTGGCGGCCCGTCGTCGTCGTCGTTCCTGCGCGAGAACGCGCGTCGCAGCGCGCGGCAGATGCTGACCGCCGGTGGTGCCGACCAGCAGGTGGCCGATGCCGGCCCGAATGGCCACTCGGTATTCACCTGGGTGCTGCTGCAGGCGCTGGCTGGCAAGGGCGATCTCAACGGCGATGGCCTGATCACCGGTACCGAGCTGGCCGCCTACGTGGCGCCGGCCGTCTCAGCCGTTTCGCACCAGACCCCGGCCTTCGGCAGCCTGCCGGGTTCGCAGGGCGGCGAGTTCGTGTTCCAGGTGCCGGACAGCCAGGAATTCCTCAATGCCGATACGCGCCAGCTGACCGCCGATGCGATCGCGCTGAACAACAAGGTGGATGCCGCCAGCGAGGCCAAGGGCAGCCAGGCACCGGTGACGGTGGCTGACCTGCAGGGCGGCAAGGCCAAGCTGGTAGTGCCCTCCGCCGGCCCGGCGTCCGACCGCCAGCGCGCGCAGCAGGCCAACGACCGCGGCCTGCAGCTGTACCGCGAGAAGCAGTACGACGAAGCGGTAGCCCAGTTCACCGAGGCACTGAAGCTGCGTCCGGACTTCGCCCAGGCCGCCAACAACCTCGGCTTCGTCTACTACCGCCAGCAGCGCTACGTCGAAGCGGCGCGCTGGCTGGAGAACACGCTGAAGATCGATCCGTCGCGTGCGGTGGCCTATCTCAACCTGGGCGATGCCTACTTCAACGCCGGCGACAAGGCCAAGGCGAAGCGGGCCTACACGACCTACCTGGCGCTGCAGCCGCAGGGCAGTGGTGCCGCGCAGGCACGCGCGCAGCTGGAGAAACTCTGAACCATGAACGACACGATCCGCACCGACACCATCGTGGCCATTGCCAGCGCTCCGGGCGCTGGCGGTGTCGGCCTGCTGCGCCTGTCCGGTCCGCGCGCCGCGGCCATCGCCAACGCGTTGGGTGCGCCTGAACTGCGCCCGCGCCATGCGCACTACGCACGCCTGCGCGACGCCGATGGCGAGGTCATCGACGATGGCATCGTGCTGTGGTTCCCGGCACCGAACAGCTTCACCGGCGAAGAGGTGGTGGAACTGCAGGGCCACGGCAGTCCGGTCCTGCTGCAGCAACTGGTCGCGCGCTGCATCGCGCTCGGTGCGCGCCAGGCGCGGCCGGGCGAGTTCAGCGAACGCGCGTTCCTCAACGGCAAGCTCGACCTGGCCCAGGCCGAGGCCATCGCCGACCTGATCGCGGCCGGCGACAACCGCGCCGCACGCGCCGCGCGACGTTCGCTGGATGGTGTGTTCTCGCGGCGCATCGACGCCGTGATCGAGCAACTGGTGCTGCTGCGCATCCACGTGGAAGCGGCCATCGACTTCGCCGACGAACCGCTGGATACCCTCGGTGGCGCGCAGGTGCGGCGTGGCCTGGAACAGGCGCGCAGTGATCTCGCCCTGCTGCGCCGCGACGCCGAACGTGGCCGCCGCCTGCGCGATGGCCTGCATGCCGTGCTGATCGGTCCGCCGAATGCCGGCAAGAGCTCACTGCTGAACGCCCTGGCCGGCAGCGAACGCGCCATCGTTACCGACATCGCCGGCACCACCCGCGACACGCTGCGCGAGACCATCCGCCTGGATGGCCTGGAGCTGACCCTGGTCGACACCGCCGGCCTGCGCGACGGCGGCGATGCCATCGAACGCGAAGGCATGCGCCGCGCGCACGTGGAAATCGAGCGCACCGACCTGGCGCTGATCGTGCTGGATGCGCGCGATCCGGCGGCCGGGCAGGCGGCGCTGGGTGATGCCGTGGCAGCGGTGCCGCACAAGATCTACATCCACAACAAGTCGGACCTGCTCGGTGTGCTGCCGGCGCTGGACGACCCGGACCGCGTGTTCGTTTCGGCAGCCACCGGCGCCGGGCTGGACGACCTGCATGCGCGCCTGCGTTCGATTGCCTCGGGCGGGGCAGGGGAGCAGGTGGACGGCGAGTTCTCCGCGCGCACGCGCCATGTGCATGCCATCGAGCGAGCGCAGGAACACGCGCAGCGCGCCGATGGCGAGCTGGCGAATGAGCACCTGGAACTGGCCGCCGAGGAACTGCGGCTGGCCCATGACGCACTGGGCGAGATCACCGGGCAGATGAGTGCCGATGATCTGCTGGGAAGGATCTTCTCCAGTTTCTGCATCGGCAAGTAACACGGGGTCACATCCCCGAAGACGCTCTGATCGTCTAGCTTGCCCATGACTGGCGGCAATGGGTTTCAAACCTGTGCGCGACACCTCCTTGATATCATCCCGCCATGAACCCGATTACCGACAGTGACGTGCGATCAGCTCTGCTGGGCAAGGTCATTGCTGAGCATGTCGCAAATCCAAACACGCTTGTGGTGGAGGAAATGGGGCTTGCGCGCGGCGCCTGCCGTGTCGATGTATGTGTCATCAATGGCCACCTGCACGGCTACGAGATCAAGAGTGATGTCGACACGCTGCGGAGACTCCCGTTGCAGCAGCAGTTCTACTCCGATGTCCTCGACAAGGCGACGATCGTGGTGGGTCAGCGCCACCTGGACCATGCATTGGAGACGTTGCCTGCTTGGTGGGGGATCAGGCTGGCATCACGTGGAGCGCGCAACGCAGTGAGGCTAGAACTAGTGCGGCCTGCAAAACTCAATCCATCAGTGAGCGCGACGGCCGTCGCAGCACTGCTCTGGCGCGATGAAATTTCTGCTCTGATCGGCAGGCGGACGCCGGAAAGATCAGCGCTGCGCGGCAACCGCGCAGCGCTATGTGAACGTCTGTCGGAGCTCTACAGTCTTGCGGAAATCCGTGCGCTGGTCAGGGAACAGTTGAAGCGCCGGTCAGACTGGCGAGGTCGCGAACAACCTTAGTCATATGGTGGTTGGTCGCCACCGTTGGCCAGGTCGAGCTTCCCCCGGTACTGGTGACACTGTTTGCGCAGTCTTCGATGTACGCATCGCCCCAGCTGTAGCCGCGCCCCATGAAGACCACCGGCAGATCGGAGACCAGGTGCCTGCACAGATCACGGTACTGGTCGCGGCCATTGCGCTTGATCTGGGTACCCACAACAATCCGCCACTGATCATCGATCGTGTACTTGATCTTGGCGTTGGGGTCGAACAGGCGCGGATCCATCAGTTCCGTCTGCGGGGAAGCGCAGCCATAGTCACCAAACCACGGCATCCGTCCAGAATGCATGCCGGCTAGCCGCGTGTACGCGCGCCATTCCCGGCGATTCACATCGCCATGTGGGCGATAGCTCGAAGAGGGGCTCAGACTGGCAGGAAAACTGCCTCCTACGATGGTGATTGATCTCCAGTCGGCCAGATCCGGAACCGCCGCAATCCATGCCTGCCAAGTCGATGCCTGCAGCGTGGGTGAGTCGGCGACGTCGGCCGAGCTGTCGAGGATCAGATCCACCTGACCAGATACCACTCCCAACAGTCTCAGCAGCCCGGAGATCCGAGCAAGGCGTCCTCCTTCAAGATCATCCGGTACGAGCCGCAATCCGCAGCCACGATCATCGCGTGCGACAATGCGTGCCACCGCCTGTTGGTAATCGACGTGCCGGTCAATGCCGGTAACGGGAATGGCCTGGCATCCCGCGGTGCGAATGAGGTCGAAGATCCGCTCCAGATGATGCTGGCCGTCCGCCATGGTGTCGTCCCCAGCAAGATAGGGCGAATCAAACAGGCAGCGGCGCGACTTCCAGTTACTGCTCAGACGTCTGCCCACATTCTTCAGGTGGTCATCGAGTGACTTGGCCGGCGCATCGTTCTCGAAGTCCCACTGCTCGATAGGGATCTCGAACAGAGGATAGATCCCATCCTTGATTCCTTCGTTGGTACGACCCACCGCGAGATACTCACCCTGTCGCCATTTGAGGATCGGCATGTACATCGGTTGTTCCATGATCTGCCCCTGACAACCCGCTTTTGGTCATTCGAGGCTAGTCGCGGGCCTTACAGCGCTTCAATCAGAATTGTTTGAAGAGTGGCGGCGGTCAGATCGGAGCCCCTGCCGGCATCCGCTCCCCCCCCCTTCCCCCACCTG
>NZ_LXXZ01000066.1 GCF_003244875.1 Stenotrophomonas sepilia | reverse complement strand
GCGGCCGGCACTACCCCAGGTCGTCGAGCAGGTGCGCCGCCAGCACTTCACCACTGGCATCCGGCAGATGCGGCAGCCGTCCCCAGCACGGCATCGGCAGGCGCTGCTGCAGCGTGGCGATGTTCTCGTCCTGGCGCTGCATCGCCGGGTCGATGTGGTTGCCGATCCAGCCCAGGCAGTCCACGCCGCTGGCCTGCAGTGATTGCGCAGTCAACCGCGCGTGGTTGACGCAGCCCAGCCGCATGCCCACCACCAGCAGCACCGGCAGCTGCAGCGCACGCACCAGGTCGAGCTGGTCCAGCGTGGCCGAGACCGGCGCCAGCCAACCGCCCACGCCCTCCACCACGACGATATCGGCCTTCGCGCGCAGGCGTTCGAACGCGGCCACGATCGGCGCCAGCGCCACCTGCACGCCGTCCTCGGCAGCGGCCAGCTCCGGTGCCAGCGGCTGCCGCAGCGCATAGGGATTCAGGTCGGCATACTCCGGTACCGGCCAGCTGGCCGCCTGCAGCGCCAGCGCGTCCTCGTTGCGCAGGCCCTGCCCCAGGTCCTCGCTGCCGCTGGCCACGGGCTTCATGCCCACCGCGCGCAGGCCACGCTGGCGCAGTGCATGCAGCAGCGCGGTGCTGGCCGCGGTCTTGCCGATTTCGGTGTCGGTGCCGGTAACGAACAGGGCGGGCGGCAGCGTAGCGGGCAACGGCATCGATGGGCTCCAACAGGGCAACAGTGCGTGCATTATCGCCGGCCCGGTGCACTTGCTAGACTGCAGGCATGTTCGCCAATGCCTCGCTCACCGGCAGCAAGCCGGAACAATACGCCCAGCTGCTGGAACAGGCCCGTGGCCTGGTCTACGCCGAGTCCGACCGCATCGCCAACGCGGCCAACCTCTCCGCACTGGTCTATCACGCCCTGCCCGACCTGAACTGGGTGGGCTTCTACCTGTATGACGGCAAGGAACTGGTGGTCGGCCCGTTCCAGGGCCTGCCGGCCTGCGTGCGCATCCCGCTGGACAAGGGCGTGTGCGGTGCCGCCGCCAGCCAGCGCGTAACCCAGCGCGTGGACGACGTCGATGCCTTCCCCGGCCACATCGCCTGCGATTCGGCCTCGCGTTCGGAGCTGGTGGTGCCGCTGCTGCGCGGCGATGAACTGATCGGCGTGTTCGATATCGACAGCCCGAAGGTCGGCCGCTTCGACGCCGACGATCAGGCCGGCCTGGAAGCCATCGCCCGCGTGTTCGTCGAGGCACTGGGATGAGCGCACCGAAGCTGCGCAACATCGGCCCGAAGAGTGCAGCCTGGCTGCGCCAGGTCGGGCTGCGCAGCCGCGAGGACCTGGTGGCGATCGGCGCAGTCGGCGCCTTCGTCAAGGTCAAGCGGGCCGGCTTCAAGCCCAGCCTGAACCTGCTGTACTCGCTGGAAGGCGCATTGCTGGACTGCCACTGGCAGGAGCTGAGCGAGCCGCAGCGTGAGGCGCTGGTGCAGGACTATGAGGCGCGCATCGCCGCGCATCCGCTGAAGGCGGCCGGCCCGGCGTCGGGCCCGGTGCACGAGCAGCGCTTCGATGCCGACGATGACGCCGAGGACAACGTGGCCGAGCGCGCGGACGAGGATTGAGCCGCGCCCTCCTGTAGAGCCGAGCCCACGCTCGGCTGGCCTTTCTGATCGAAGTGCAGCCGAGCATGGCTCGGCTCTACAAGAGCAGATCAGGGCTGCTGCAGTTCCAGCAGCTCGCCCACCAGCCCGACCTCGCCCCGCTCCAGCCACACCCGCAGGCGCGTGCCGTGGTCGATGCGCAGGGCCCAGCACAGCGACATCGGCAGGCCGCAAACCTGCGACAACACCATGCGCAGCGGGCCACCATGGCTGACCACCAGCGTCGGCACCGGATGATCATCATCATCGAGCAGGCGATCCAGCGCGCGCGCGATACGCCGCTCGAAATGCCCCCAGCTCTCGCCGTTCGGCGGCGGGAACGCATTCGGATCGGCGTGGAAGGCGGCCAGCGCATCTTCCGGCAGGTCGAACAGCGACTGCCCGTCCCAATCGCCGAAATCCAGTTCTTCCCATTCCTCGTCCGCTTCGACGTCCAGCCCGCGTGGGGTGGCCAGCGCCATCGCCGTGTGCAGCGCGCGCAACCGCGGTGAACTGATCACCCGCTCCCAGCGTTGCTCGGCATAGGCCTCGACCAGCTCCTGCGGCAGGCCGGCCAGCTGCGGTGGATCGCTGCGGCCATCAAGGAACTCATCGCGACCGTTGCCGGCATGGCGGACCAGGTCGAGGATCATGCGTGCGTCCCGGACGGGCAACGCAGGTACAACGGAGAACGGGCAGACATCGGTAACGGCACCACGGGATCGAGCAACCATTCTAAAGGCACAGCAAAGGCAGCCGCGCAGGCGCGACGCAACGGGACGGCCTGCGATGCCGTAGACTGCGCGCACTTCCAGGTGACCTGCGGCCGTGGCCGGCAGGTTGAAACGGGAAGCCGGTGACGCGTGATTCCACGCCAGGCCGGCGCTGCCCCCGCAACGGTAAGCACGTCAGTTCCAGGCAACACCGCCACTGTGCCGCAGGCATGGGAAGGCGCCTGGACGGTGGCCTCGCGCCACCCGGCGGCAAGCCCGGAGACCGGCCCGGAAGCCTCAGGTCGCGATGCGGTGGGCATGGCGCTGGATGACCGTGGCGTGCGCTGCGGCATCGGCGCGTGCCTGCCTTCGCGGCTCCGCCCCTTCGCCACGCGGGCGTGCGTGGCACCTGGAGTCCCCCATGAAGCTGCAGTCCCGAATGCTGTCCCTGGCCGTACTGGCCGCCCTGCCCGCGCTGGCACAGGCCGCCGATGACACCACCGCGCTCGACCAGATCCTGGTCACCGCCACGCGCACCCCGATCGCCCTGCAGGACAGCATCGCGCCGGCCCAGGTGATCGACCGCGCGCAGATCGAATCCAGCCAGGCCACCTCGCTGCAGGAACTGCTGCGCGGCCGCGCCGGCATCAACCTGACCAATGCCGGTGGGCTCGGCAAGCAGAGCTCGCTGTTCCTGCGCGGCACCAACTCGGGCCACACCGTGGTGCTGGTCGACGGCGTGCGCATCAACAGTGCCGACCTCGGCCTGGCGATGTACCAGGACCTGCCGCTGGCGCAGATCGAGCGCGTGGAAATCGTGCGTGGCCCGCAGTCGAGCCTGTACGGCGCCGATGCCATTGGCGGCGTGATCCAGATCTTCACCCGCCGCAACCAGGGTGATTTCGCCCCGCACTTCCAGCTCGGTGGCGGCAGCAACGGCCTGCGCGAAGCCAGCGGCGGGATCGGCGGCGGGACCGAACGCGGCTGGTTCGGCGCCGACATCGCCTACCAGCATTCCGATGGCATCGATGCCTGCCGCGGCTCGGCAACGCTGTTCACCGGCTGCTTTGCCGACGAACATGACCGCGATGGCTACCGCAACCTGTCCAAGAGCCTGCGCGGTGGCTACACCTTCAACGACCAATGGAACGTGGAAGGCAGTGCATTGCGTGCCGACGGAAAGAACCATTACGACGGCTACTACAACTATTCGGAAACCCGCCAGCAGGTGCTGGCCGGCAAGGTGCGCTACACCCCGTCCGAACGCCTGGCGTTCACCGCCAATGTCGGGCGCAGTGACAACGAGTCGGACAACTTCGGTGACTTCGGTGCCCGTGGCAGCGCTCAGACCCACCGCGACAGTGCCTCGCTGCAGGGTGACTTCGCCTTGGCCGAAGGCCAGCTGCTGAGCACCGGCGTGGACTGGAGCGAAGACAACCTCGATGGCAGCAGTGCCGGATATCGGGTCGACAGCCGCCGCAACACCGGCGTGTTCGTGCAGTACCAGGGACGCTTCGGCCGCCACCAGCTGCAGGCCAGCGCGCGCAACGACGACAACCAGCAGTTCGGCAACCATGCCACGGGCAGCCTCGGCTGGGCGATGGAGCTCGGCCACGGCCTGCGTGTCAATGCCAGTTACGGCACCGCGTTCAAGGCGCCGACCTTCAGCGACCTGTATGACCCGTGGAGCGGTGTGCCGACGTTGAACCCGGAGAAGTCCAAGAGCGCCAACCTGGGCGTTTCGCAGCAGGCACAGGGCTGGCACTGGGGCCTGGACGTCTATGAAACCCGCATCGATGATCTGATCACCTACGATGCGGCGACCTTCAGGATGCAGCAGGTGGAGAAGGCGCGCATCCGCGGTGCCGAACTGACCGGTGGCGTGCTGCTGGCCGGCTTCGACATCAACGCCCAGCTGAGCTACACCGACCCACGCAACCGCACCGGCGGCAGCACGCAGTTCGACAACTGGCTGCCGCGTCGTGCACAGCAGACCGCGCGCTTGGACATCGACCGGCGTTTCGGGGACTTCCGCGCAGGCCTGACGGTTCAGGGTGCGGGCAAGCGCTATGACGATGCCGCCAACGCGGTGAAGGTGGGGGGGTACGGCACGCTGGATCTGCGCGCCGAGTACGCGCTGACGCCGTCGTGGTCGCTGCTGGCGCGTGCCACCAACGTGTTCGACCGCAGGTATGAGACGGTGGCGTGGTTCAACCAGCCGGGCCGTGAGTACCAGTTGAGTGTGCGTTACCAGCCGAAATGAAAGAAGGCGCCGGGCATTGCCCGGCGCTTTCTCTGTAGAGCCGAGCCCATGCTCGGCTCAGGCAGCAAAGCAGCCGAGCATGGGCTCGGCTCTACACCGGGACGCCGGCGGTCAACCCCGGCAGTTCACGCAGGTCGTCGATCACCGCCACCGCATGCGCGCTGGCCAGGTCCAGGCCGCGCGGATAGCCGTAGCGCACCAGCGCGATCGGCATGCCCGCATCTTCGGCGGCGCGGTAGTCGGTCAACGAATCTCCCACCATCAGGCACGCCTGCACCGGCAGCCCGAAGTGCGTGGCGATGTGCCGCAGCGGTTCGCCGCTGGGCTTGCGCTGTGGCAGTGAATCGCCGCCCAGTACCAGCGCGAACGCATCACCGATGCCCAGGTGCTGCAGCAGCGGCGGCACCAGTGCTTCGGGCTTGTTGGTGCAGATCGCCAGTGGCACGTCGCGCGCGCGCAGCTGCGCCAGTGCCTCGGCCACGCCATCGAACAGGCGCGGGCTGCGCAGCAGGCATTCACGGTAGTGCACCATGAACACCGGCATGACCTCGGCCAGATCGACCTCAAGACCGGCGGCGTGCACGGCCTGTTCGACCAGGCGGCGCACCCCGTCGCCGATCCAGCCGAGCACGGTGGCTTCCGGCACGCGTGCCATGCCGATGGCTTCCAGCGTGCGGTTCAGCGCTTCGGCGATGTCAGATGCGCTGTCGACCAGCGTGCCATCGAGATCGAATACGACCAGCGGATAGGGATACGACAAGGGACGACGCCTGTACAACGTGGGGCCGTCCATTGTACGCCGCGCTTTTCCCCCGGGATCCGCCTCAGCCGATCCTGCGTGCGCGGGTGGCCAGAAAGGTGGGCAGGTAACGGTCGATCAGGAAGCGTGGCTTCGGCTGCCAGTCTTCCATGAACCGATCAATCACGAAGCCTGCATCCAGCTGCCCGCCGATCAGTTCGGTCAGGCTGTGGCCAAAGGTCAGCGCATCACCGCGCGCGAGTTTCGCCTCACGCTCTGCGGCGGGCAGGTCTTCCAGGTCCGAATAGGGAATGGCGTACTGCGGCCGGATCAAACCCTGTGCATCCAGCTGCGGATCACGTGCACCGACGAACAGCACCGGGTTGTAGAAACTGGCCATCAACATGCCATCGCGCGCCAGCACGCGGCGGCATTCGGTCCACACCGGGCGCACGTCGGGCACGTACAGGTTGGAGATCGGATGGAACACCACGTCGAAACTGTCGTTGGCGAATACGTGCAGGTCGCGCATGTCGCCCTGCACCGTGCGCAGCTGCAGTCCATCACGCGCAGCGACCCGGCGGTCCTGTTCCAGCTGCCCGTCGGACAGGTCGAACACGGTGACGTCGGCGCCCGCAGCGGCCAGCACGGGGGCCTGCTGGCCACCACCCGAGGCCAGGCACAGGATGCGGCGGCCGCGCACGTCGCCCAGCCAGTCCAGTGGCAGCGCGCGTGGGGTCAGGTGCACCTGCCAGCGGCCTTCGCGCGCGGCGGCAATGGTTGAACTCTCCACCGGGCGCGACCATTCGCGCACTTCGCTGGCCTGGCGGTCCCAGGCAGCACGGTTGTGGTCGATCAAGGCCTGTCCATGGTTCATGTGTTCTCCTTGCCCGGTGGGCGCCAATCCAGATCCTGGAAGGCCGGGCTGGCGAAACACTCGGCCAGGTAATCCAGGAATCGCCGCATGATAGCGGGCTGCTGGCGCCGTGATGCGTACACGGCATGAATGCCGAGCTCGTCCAGACTGAATCCGGGCAGCAGTTCGATCAGCTCGCCGCTGCGCAGCAGTGGCGCCACCTGGTAGGTCGGCAGCATGGCGATCCCGGCACCGGCGCGTACCGCCTCCAGCAGCAGCGAGGCATCGTTGGCGCTGATGTTGCCGCCCACCGCCACCGACAGCGAACGGCCATCGCGGTGCAGCTGCCACAGGCTCTTGCCGACGTAGTGGTGGGTCAGGCAGTTGTGCGCGGCCAGGTGCTCCGGCGCGGTCGGCGTGCCACGCGCCTGCAGGTACGACGGCGTCGCGCACAGCACCGAGCGGCAGGTGGCCAGCCGCCGCGCGATCAGGCTGGGGTCGATCTGGCGCGCGATGCGCACGGCCAGGTCCACGCGCTCCTCGACCAGGTTCACCGTGCGGTCGACCAGCAGCAGCTCGATGCGCGCCGCCGGATGGCGTGCGACGAAACCGGCCACCGCCCGCGCCAGGTGGCTCTGCCCGAACGACACGCTGGCGGTCACCCGCAGCGTGCCGTGCGGCTCGGGATCATCACTGGCCAGCTCGCCCTGCAGTTCTTCGCCGATTGCCAGCATCTGCCGGAAGCGCGCCAGCGCCGCCTCGCCCGGGCCGGTCAGGCTGACCCGGCGTGTGGTCCGGTGCAGCAGGCGTGCGCCCAGCCAGCCCTCGACCTCGGCCAGGTAGCGGCTGACCATCGCCCGCGACATGTCCAGCACTTCTGCGGCGGCGGTGAGGCTGCCGCGCTCGGCCACCTCGACAAACACGGCCATGGCGGTCAATCGGTCCATATGCTCGATCCACGCAACAAACAAGCGCGTTATACGCTGTTTTTCGAACGACTGCAGCGGCCTAGAGTGGCCCCATTCCCAGCCCACATCGCCCCACGGAGTCCTGCCATGAAGATCGCCCTCGTTGGTTCCACCGGCAACATCGGCCGCCAGATCGCCCGCCACGCGCTGGCCCACGGCCACGAACTCACCGTCATCGTGCGCAGCGCGCAGGACCTTCCGGCCGAACTGGCCGGTGCCCATCCGGTGATCGCCTCGTTGGATGACCAGGACGCGCTGGTCGCCGCCATCGCTGGCCACGACGTGCTGGCCAGCGCCTACGGCCCGCGTCCGGGCGATGACATCGGCCGCGTGGGCGAGATCGCCGCGCAGCTGGCGGCCGCCGCGCGCAAGGCCGGCGTACCGCGCCTGATGGTGGTGGGTGGCGCCGGCAGCCTGGAAGTCGCGCCGGGCGTGCAGCTGGTCGATACCCCCACCTTCCCGGAAGCCTACAAGCCGTACGCGCTGGCCCATCGTGAAGCCTTCAATCGCCTGCAGGCAGTGGACGACCTGGACTGGACCTTCTTCTCGCCGGCCGCCGAAATCGGCCCGGGCGAAGAGCGCGGCCAGTACCGTGTGCAGCCCAAGGCCTTCCTGGCCGACGCCAGCGGCCACAGCCGCATCAGTTATGCCGACTACGGCGCCGCGTTCGTCGCCGAGCTGGAAGCGCACCAGTACCCGAAGCAGATCATCACGGCCGCGTACTGATCGACGCGCGAGCCCTGTAGGGCCAAGCCCACGCTCGGCTCCCTATCCGACACAAGGAATTCCCCATGCGTACCGCTGCCCTGCTGCTTCCCCTCGCCCTGGCCGCCACGTTCACCAGTGCGCCGCTGCTGGCCGCACCGGCCACCGCGGCGCCGACCATCGCGACGAAATCACGACTGCACCTGCAGACCTTCCATCCCGGCCCGCAGGCGATGTTCTCGGTATCCTCGGTGCTGATCGAAGGCCGCCACGACGCGATCCTGGTCGATGCACAGTTTGGTGCCAGCGACGCGCGCAAGCTGGTCGAACGGATCCGCGCCAGTGGCAAGCAGCTGACCATGATCTACATCAGCCACGGCGATCCGGACTACTACTTCGGCCTGGCCACCCTGCAGGATGCCTTCCCGCAGGCACGCATCGTCGCCACTGCGCAGACCGTCGCCCACATCCAGCAGACCCAGGCCGGCAAGCTGGCCTACTGGGGACCGAAGATGGGCGCCGACGTGCCGGCACGCATCGTGGTGCCGCAGGTACTGGACGGCGATGCCCTGCAGCTGGAAGGCCAGCGCCTGCCACTGATCGGCCTGGATGGCCCGACCCCGGACCGCACGGTGCTGTGGGTACCGTCGCTGCGCGCGATCGTTGGCGGCATTCCGGTGGTGGCCGGTGAGCACGTGTGGATGGCCGACACGCAGACGACGAAGTCGCACGCTGACTGGCTGCAGACCCTGCAGCGGTTGCAGGCACTGAAGCCGAAGGTGGTGGTACCGGGGCATTACGCGCCGGGTGCGGCGCTGGATGCCAGTGCGCTGCGCTTCACTGCGGACTACATCCGCGCGTTCGACGCCGAGGCGGCAAAGGCCAAGGACAGCGCGGCACTGGTGAAGGCGATGCAGGCGCGCTATCCGAAGCTGGACGGCGTGGCGTCGCTGGAGCTGAGTGCGAAGGTGGCCAAGGGCGAGATGCAGTGGCCATGAGGTGGGGAGTTTTCTTTTGCAGGGCTGCGCCCTGCACCTGCAGAGGCAACAGCAACAGCAACAGCTGGCTATCGGTGGGAAGGCGAGGTGGGTCCGGTTGCGGGGGGCGCTGCAAGTACGTCCATGTAAGCTCGGTCGCCGCATCCATGCGGCTCACGCCCCCCGCAACCGGACCCACCCCGCCTTCGACAGTTTCCCGCTATCTGTCGGAACCTGCTGCTGATGGTGGGTGCCGACCGTTGGTCGGCACGGGGTCAGAGCCCGTTGCTGCGCAACGGGCTCTGACCCCACTATTTGATGATTAGGTATCTGTGGGATTGTTCATGTCGTGCTCGAACAATTCCCCCTGCACCACCGGTTCCTTTTCGCGGAAGCCGCCCAGCCCGACACCCACCAGCCGATAGCGCGTCTCCGCTGGCAGGTCGACGCGGGCGCGCAGGGCCAGTGCGATGTCGCGCAGTTCTTCCATCGACTCCGGCGGACGTTCCGGGGTGAAGCTGCGGGTGAGAATGCGGAACTGCGCGGTTTTCAACTTCAGCACCACGGTATGGCCGACACGCTCGGTCTTGCGGGTCGCCTTCCAGGTCTTCTCTGCCAGCTGCACGATGGCCTCGGTCAGGTCTTCCAGCAGCAGGTCTTCGGCGAACGTGTCCTCCGAGGAAATCGACTGCACCTGCTGGTCCGGTTCCACCGGCCGCTCGTCGATGCCGCGTGCGCGGTTGTACAGGCTGCGGCCGAAACTGCCGAACGCTTCTTCCAGATCGATCAGTGCCCACTGCCGCAGGTCGCCGCAGGTGGCGATGCCGCGCGCGGCCAGCTTGCCTTCCATCACCTTGCCGACGCCAGGCACCCGGCTCACCGGTAACGGCAGCAGGAAGGCGTCCACCCGCTGCGGCGGAATCACGAACTGGCCATCGGGCTTGCGCCAGTCCGAGGCGATCTTGGCCAGGAACTTGTTCGGCGCGATCCCGGCTGAAGCAGTCAGGTTCGTCTCCTCACGGATCTGCATGCGGATGGTACGGGCGATATCGGTCGCCAGTTCGATGCCGCTCTTCGGCTCGGTCACGTCCAGGTAGGCTTCGTCCAGCGACAACGGCTCAACCAGGTCGGTGTGGCGCAGGAAGATCTCGCGCACCTGGCGTGACACCGCCTTGTAACGTGCGAAGTCGGGCGGCACGAAGATCGCATCCGGGCACAGGCGTTCGGCCCGCACTGCCGGCATGGCCGAACGCACGCCGAACACGCGTGCCTCGTACGATGCCGCGCACACCACCGAGCGTGCGCCGCGCCATGCCACAACCACCGGCTTGCCGCGCAGTGACGGATCGTCGCGCTGCTCCACCGACGCGTAGAACGCGTCCATGTCAACGTGGATGATCTTGCGCAGTCGGGTCATGTCAGGTGGAAAAGTCGGGGCCGGGCCGGGTGGGCCACACGCCGAAGTATGGTCGTTGCACATCAACAGGATGCGCGTATTCCCTTGAAAACACTACGGTTGCGTACGGTTGAAATGTTTGATCGGCGCAGTTTCCACGGGCATTCTCGGGCGCTTGTTTCCCTGTTCTCCGCTTCCAGGATTGTGCTTCATGACCCGTCTCCACGCGTTCAACCGCGAACAGCTGCTGGCCAGCGCACGCGGTGAACTGTTCGGCACCGCCGCCGGCCGTTTGCCCAACGACCCGATGCTGATGTTCGACCGCATCACCGACATCCGAGAGGACGGCGGACCGCATGGCAAGGGCATGGTACGCGCCGAACTGGATATCCGCCCGGACCTGTGGTTCTTCGGCTGCCACTTCATCGGCGACCCGGTGATGCCAGGCTGCCTGGGCCTGGATGCCATGTGGCAGCTGACCGGCTTCTTCCTGACCTGGCTGGGTGCACCCGGCAAGGGCCGCGCGCTGGGCTGTGGCGAGGTGAAGTTCACCGGCCAGGTATTGCCGGACGCCAAGCTCGTACGCTACGAGATCGACATCAACCGGGTCATCAACCGCAAGCTGGTGATGGCCCAGTCGGACGCCCGCATGTACGTGGACGACCGCGAAATCTACAGCGCGCGCGACCTGCGCGTCGGCCTGTTCACCGAAACCGGGAGCTTCTGATGCGTCGCGTCGTCATCACCGGCATGGGCATCACGTCCTGCCTCGGCAATGATCTGGATACCGTTTCGGCCGCGCTGCGTGAGGGACGCTCGGGCATCACCGCCTTGGCCGACCACGCCGAAGCAGGCCTGCGCAGCCAGGTCGGTGGCCGCGTCGACCTCGACCTGGACGCCTTGATCGACCGCAAGCAGAAGCGCTTCATGAGCGACGCGGCGGCCTTCGCCTACCTGGCCATGCGCGATGCCATCGCCGATGCCGGGCTCAGCCCCGAGCAGGTCAGCAGCCTGCGCACCGGCCTGATCGCCGGTTCCGGTGGCGGCTCCAGCGAATGGCAGATCGGTGCCGTCGACCTGCTGCGCGAACGTGGCGTGCGCAAGGTCGGCCCGTACATGGTGCCGCGCACGATGTGTTCGACGGTCTCGGCCTGCCTGGCCACGGCCTACCAGATCAAGGGCGTCAGCTACTCGCTGTCGGCTGCCTGCGCGACCTCGGCGCATTGCATCGGCGCCGCTGCGGACATGATCCGGCACGGTGCGCAGGACATCATGTTCGCCGGCGGTGGCGAAGACCTGCACTGGTCGATGAGCGTGATGTTCGATGCGATGGGCGCGCTGTCGACCAGCTTCAACGAAACCCCGGCCAGCGCCTCGCGCCCGTACGACAAGGACCGCGACGGCTTCGTCATCGCCGGTGGTGGCGGCATGCTGGTGCTGGAGGATTACGACCACGCCGTCGCACGCGGTGCCCACATCCATGCCGAGCTGATCGGCTATGGCGTCACCTCCGACGGTGCCGACATGGTGGCGCCCTCCGGTGAAGGTGCGGTGCGCTGCATGAAGATGGCGCTGCAGGGTGTCGATCGCCCGCTGGACTACCTGAACACCCACGGCACCTCGACCCCGCTTGGCGATGTCACCGAGCTCAACGCGATCCGCGAAGTGTTCGGCGATGCGGTGCCGCCGCTGTCTTCGACCAAGGCGTTGTCCGGGCACTCGCTCGGTGCAGCCAGCGTGCACGAGGCGATCTACTGCCTGCTGATGATGCGCGATGGCTTCGTTGCCGGTTCGGCCAACATCGGCGAGCTGGACCCGAAGGTGGAGAGCTTCCCGATCCTGCGCGAGAGCCGCGAGCAGAAACTGGATACGGTGATGTCCAACAGCTTCGGCTTCGGTGGCACCAACGCCGCGCTGGTGTTCGGGCGGGTGTGATGGGGACGGGCGTGCCGACCAACGGTCGGCACCCACCCAAGGATGTAGAGCCGAGCCATGCTCGGCTCTGTGCCAACCAAGGTTGGCACCTACCGGGGCACTGGGCCGACCAACGGTCGGCACCCACCTTACTTCGGCAGCAACGGCAGCAGCAGCGCGTGCGCGTCCACCAGGGATCCAACGATGCGGTGTCCCAGGGCACGCAGCTCTTCATCCGGATGCACCAGGTCAGGCACCTGGATCACGGTCATGCCGGCCGCCAGCGCCGCGCGCGTACCGGCCGGTGAATCCTCCAGCGCCAGGCAACGCCCGGGCACCTGCCCCAATCGCTGCGCGGCCAGCAGGTAGATATCCGGCGCCGGTTTCGGCCGCGCCACGTCGCCACTGGTGATCACCGCATCGAAATACGGCAGCAGGCCAGCAGCGGCCAGCTTGCGGTTGGCCCTCGGCTGCCGCGTGGTGGTGGCCACCGCCCGCGGTACCGCGTGCGCTTTCAGCAGCTCCAGCAGTTCCAGGATGCCTGGACGCAACGGCAACCCGGTCTGTGTGCGTGCCTCATACAGGTCGTGGCAACGTGCGGCCACCGCATCGATCACGCTGTCCTCGATGCCCTGCGCGCGCAGCAGCGCGTGCGAATCGCGGTCGCCGAGGCCGACCATGCGCAGGAACACCGCCTCGTCCAGGCCCAGCCCGAATTCATCGGCGGCCTGGCCCCAGCAGTCCAACGAGACACGCTCGCTGTCGATCATCAGGCCGTCCATGTCAAAGATGACGGCGTCGGGAAGAAACGGCAGCGCAGCGATGGGGGTCATGGAGCGAACAGCGTATCCAGGTCGGTAGGGGTGAGCTGCCGCCATTGCCCTTCGTCCAGCCCCTGCAGGTCCAGCCCGCCGACGCGGCTGCGGTGCAGGGCCTGCACGTGGTTGCCGGTGGCGGCGAACATGCGGCGTACCTGATGGTAGCGGCCTTCGTGCAGCACCAGCCGCGCACGGCGCGCATCCAGCACTTCCAGTTCAGCCGGCAGCAGGGGCGTCTTCTCCGATTCCAGCATCAGCGTGCCGCTGGCGAACAGCGCCACCTCGTCGCCGCGCAGGTCCTCGCTCAACTCGACCTCATAGACTTTCGGCAGCTTCGACTTCGGCGAGATGATCCGGTGCAGCAGGCCACCATCGTCGGTCAGCAACAGCAGGCCACTGGTCTCGCGGTCGAGGCGGCCGACCGTGGACAGCACCGGATCGCGGTCACGGAAGCGCGGCGGCAGCAGGTCGTAGATCAGGCGCCCGGTGTCCTTGGTCGAACAGGTGTAGCCGGCCGGCTTGTGCAGCGCGATCGACAGCCCCGGCGGTGGGTCCAGCGGCTCGCCATCGACCCGGATGGCGTCATGCGGCACCTGGTCGTCGGCATACAGCACCTCGCCGTCGGCGTCGGTGACGCGGCCTTCGCGGAACATCCATTGCACCTGCTTGCGGCTGCCATAGCCCAGGTTGGCGATGTGCTTGACCAGCTTCACTTGCCCTTCCCCTTCACGGCTTCCACCAGCTTGAAACCGTCGCGCTCGGCGACCACGCGCACCGCGCCGAAGCTGTCGTTGAGGGTGTGCTCGTAAGGCAGGTGGCGGTTGGCCACCACGTACAGGCGCCCGCCCGGGCGCAACGCCTGCGCAGCCACGGCGATGAAGCGCTGGCCGATGTCCGGGCGGTCAGCGCGCGAAGGCGTGTGGAACGGCGGGTTGCTGATGATGACGTCGTAGCCCGGCTCGATGCCGGCGGTGACGTCCTGCCACAGGAAACGCAGCGGCAGCGGTCGCGGCGGCGGCGCCAGATTGAGCTCGGCCAGTGCCAGCGCGCGCTGCTCGGCCTCGTACAGGTCCAGCGCGGTGATCTTCGGGCAGCGTTCCAGAAGTTCGCGCGACAGATAGCCGTAGCCCGCGCCGAGGTCGGCGGCGCGTCCGGCCAGGTCGGCCGGCAGGTGCTCGGCCAGCAGCGCCGACGCCGGATCGATGCGATCCCAGGCGAACACGCCCGGGCGGCTGAGGAAGCGACCGCCCACGATCGGGCGCACCGCATCCAGCGCCGACCAGCGCTTGGCCAGGTCAACGTCGTGCCGGCCCTGCAGCGGGGCGGTCCAGTACACGCGGCAGTGGTTCTTGGTCAGGCAGCCACCGAGGCCGGCCAACTGCTTGAGGTCGCCCTCGCCCGAACGCGCACCTTCGTTGTTGGACTGGCAGGCAACGATGCGGCCGCCATCGGCGACCAGCGCCAGCGCACGGGCGAACAGCGCACGGGCTTCTTCGCGCTGGCGCGGCGGCAGCACCAGCACCAACGGGTAGCGGCCCTTGCCGGCCGCGTCATCCAGCTGGCCGCTGACGGTCCAGCCGGCAGCCTGCTGCAGCGGTTGCGCGAACGGGGCGAAGCTCTGTTCGCAGTGCACCTCGCGGTTGCCGGCCACTTCGCGCAATGGCCAGCCATCGCGGGCACGCAGGAAAGCCACCGGGCCCTCCGGCCAGCGCAGGGCGCCTTGGGAGAACGGCAGGAGCAGGGTCTGCAGGGGGGCGTCGTCGCTGGAGGCCATCGGCGCGGGTACTTCAAGCGTGAGGGCCGTCCATTGTACCGGCTTGGCCGGGCCGGCCCCGGCGGCCCGCTTTGCGAAACCCGAACGGGGCCTTGATCCGCCAGAAACATTGAAACGTTCAGGGTAGAGGCTCCCCCGGAAACCCAGGAGAACCTGCATGCGAGCCTTGTTCGTCGGTGGCGTGGTCGACAACAGTGAAATGGACCTGGAAGGCAGCCATCCGCCCGTGCACTACCCCGAGGACACCGGCGGCGGCCACTCGCGCTACCGGCTGCATCAGATCGGTCATGGTGCCGACGGCAGCGTTGCCTACGCCGTCTATGGGGCACCGGACCTGGCCGATGACGAGGTGGCGAGGGTTGCAGAGGAGCGTGCGTACGCACGCCGATTCGAGGCGACGCCGACGTTGTTCGAGCACTGACACATCCGTAGCGCCCGAGCCCACGCTCGGGCGGCGGCAGAGCCGAGCGTGGGCTCGGCTCTACACCGGATCAAGGCGCCTTGGGTGGCAGGCGGTTGATACTGGCGATTTCATCCAGCCACACATGGTGCTGCTGCACCGGCGTGTCGTAGTCATCCAGGCGCAACTGGCCGTTGCTGCCTTCATCACCAGCGGCGTTGCGGTATTGCTGCACAGTTGGCCTCACCGCCACCGTGCCGAGCAGGCGGCGGCCATCGTGCAGAATCAGTTCCACCTGCGTTTCGCCATCCAGCTGCGGCAGCAGGGCTTCCAGGCGCGCGATCTGCGCCGGATCGGTGTGGATACGTGGAGCTATACGGGACATCGGCGACCTCCTGATTGCAGGGTCGCCGATCGGCCGTGAATGTTCAGTGCAGCGCGCTGTCCGCGCGCGGCACCTGCACCTTGCGCACGGCAGCCACCAGCTGCGCTACCGAGTACGGCTTGGCCACATGCTCCTGGAAGCCCGAGGCCAGCGCGCGGCGACGGTCGTCGGCACGCGCCAGTGCAGTCACCGCCACCGCAGGCAAGGTCGCCGCATCCACGCCCATGTCCTCGCGCAAGGTGCGCACCAGCCCATAGCCATCCATGCCCGGCATGCCGATGTCGGTCAGCAGCACGTGGTATTGCAGGTGGCCGGTGTCGGCCAGCAGTGCCAGCGCTTCGCCGGCCGAACTGGCCGCAGACACGCTGGCGCCCTGCTCTTCCAGCATGCGCCGCAGGTACTCCAGCACTTCCGGCTGGTCTTCCACCGCCAGCACATGCATGCCGCGCAGCGGATACGGCTCGACGATCACCGGCTCCAGGATCGGCCCGCTGATCACTTCGCGCAGCGGCCGCCGTTCGGCATCGGGAACGTGCTGGGGCAGGCGCACGGTGAAGGTCGCGCCGTGGCCGTGGCCCTCGCTGGCCGCAGTGACCGTGCCACCATGCAGTTCGACCAGCTGCTGCACGATCGCAAGGCCCAGGCCCAGGCCGCCATGGCGGCGGGTGGTGGTGCCGTCGGCCTGGCGGAAGCGGCTGAACAGATGATTGAGGAATTCGGGTGCGATGCCATCACCGCTGTCACGCACGGTGATCTCCCAGTAGTTGCCGTCAGCCCGCAGCTGCAGGTCGATGCGGCCTTCAGCCGGGGTGAACTTGATCGCGTTCGAGAGCAGGTTCCAGAACACCTGCTGCAGGCGCGTGGCGTCGCCCAGCACCAGGCTGGGTTGCGTGGGCAGCTGCAGGTGCACGTCCAGCGCCTTGCCTTCGGCCACCAGTTCCTGCGCGCCGATCGCCTCACCCAGCACCGCGCACAGGTCCAGCACTTCCACCTCCAGCTGCACCTTGCCCAGCAGCATGCTGCTGAGGTCGAGCATGTCCGAGATCAGCCGCTTCTGCGCACCGGCGCTGTTGGCGATCACGTTCAGGCCCTTGTACAGCGGACTGGTGTTGTCCACTCGCTGCAGAAGCAATTCGCTCCAGCCGAGGATGGTGGTCAACGGCGTACGCAGCTCATGCGACAGCGTGGCCAGGAATTCATCCTTCAGCCGCGCCATGTTTTCCGCAGCACTGCGCGCGGCACGCTCGGACTGCAGCAGTTCCTCGCGGGCCAGCTCGATCTCGCGGCGTTCGGTCACGTCCGGGCTGCTGCCGGCCAGGCCGATGAAGCGGCCCATGCGCGAGAAGCGCGGGCGGGCGTTCATCTCCAGCCAGCGCCACTGGCCATCGGCACGGCGTGCGCGCACCAGCGCATGCATCGAGCGCTGCGCCTTCAATGCTTCCTGCAGTTCGTACTCGAAGACCGATGCGTCGTCCGGATGCACCAGGCCGCGCCAGACGTCCTCCGGCACGCGCGTCTCGTCACCGCCGAAGAACTCGCTGAAGGCACTGTTGACGAAACGGGCATGGCCGCGCTCGTCCAAGACCCACACCGGCATCGGCAGGCCGTCGGCCAGCGCACTGAAGCGGGCTTCGCTTTCGCCCAGCTCCACTTCCATCTGCTTGCGTGCGGTGATGTCGAAGAACAGGATGCCGACCTTGTCCTCGCCCGGCCGGCCCACGCGCACCGCATCCACCGCGAACGAGCGGCCCAGCGCACGCGCCTCCATCTCGAACTGGGCCGGGCGGCCGCTGCGTGCGACCTCGCCATAGATGCGGAACCAGTCCTGCTCATGGCCGGGCTCCAGCGCCGTCATGCGCTTTCCACGCGCATCCTTCAGCCCGGTGTGGCGCTCGAAGGCATCGTTGACCTCGATGAAGCGGTAGTCGACCGCACGATCACCCTCGAACAGCACCTGGATCACGCAGAAACCGGCGTTGATGCGCTCAAGCACGCCATGATGCAGGTCGGGTTCGGGCGCCGGCACCGTCATCGGTGGGCGCTCCACGAGGGGCGGCAGTGTGGACAAGGGTGTCTGTGCAGGCCAGGTTGGAGGCACAGCATCTTCCAAAGGGCGTATTCACAGCGTCAAGCGCCGTCAGTCATGGTTGACGTCGATGAATTGGCGGCAACCGCTCTTGCAGACGACGCATGCGGCCATTGCCGATACCGGGAAGCAGGATCACACTCGATCTGTGATCAACATCGCCCCCATCGAGGGGACGCAGGAGACCGTGATGAAACGCTCACTCGCGATTGCCCTGTTGGCAGGCGCCCTGGCGGCGGGCGGCGCCAGCGCGGCCCCGCGCACCGTGACCGACCCGGAAGCTCCCCGCGCATTGCAGGCCGATGGCCCGGTCAGCGTGAAGTGGGACGATCCGGCCCAATTCACCGAGATCCGCCAGAGTACCAACCGCTTCGAAGCCGAGCGTGGCGACTGGGTGCAGCAGCTGGCACGCTACCTGCAGACCGCTGCCGCCAAACCGCTGCAACCGGGACAGACGCTTGATGTGACCCTGGTCGACATCAAGCGCGCCGGTGACTACGAGCCGTGGCACGGCCCGCGCGGCCGCGACATCCGGATCATGCGCGACATCTACCCACCGCGGATCAGCCTGCAGTACACGCTGAAGGACGCCAGCGGCCGCATCATCAGCGAGGGCGACGCGCGCCTGAGCGATACCGGCTACCTGCACAACATCGGCCTGAAGAGCGACAGCGATCCACTGCGCTACGAAAAGCGCCTGATCGACGACTGGGTGAAGCGGCAGCTGACAGCGCAGGCTACCGCAGCACGGTAGGCCCATCGGCAGGTATCGACCTTGGCCGACACGCATTCACAACGCCGACCAGGGTCGGCCGCTACTGAAGCCGAGCCTGCGCTCGGCTCTACACGTACACCTTCGCCACGCGCTTGACCGCGCACGGCAGCTGGTAGGCACTGACGCCACAGCGCGGCGCCAGCTCCGACAGCGTCGGCGCGGAGCCCCACAGCTCCACCACGCTGCCGATGCCGGCCTGCGGATGCGCGGTCAGGTCCACCGTCAACATGTCCATCGACACGCGCCCGATCAGCCCGCCGGGCTGGCCGTCGATCAGCACCGGGGTGCCATTCGGGGCGAACTGCGGGTAACCGTCGGCATAGCCAAGCGCGACCACGCCCACGCGGGTGCGCGCCTTGGCCACGAAGCGCGCGCCATATCCCACCGGTTCACCGGCTTCAATCCAGCGATCGGCGATCACCTTGGACTGCATCGTCATCACCGGGCGCAGTCGCGCGGTCAACGCGGTGTCATCCGGCAGCGGGTTGGCGCCGTACAGCATCAGGCCCGGGCGCACCCAATCGCTGCGCACCTCCGGCCAGCCCAGCAGCGCCGGCGAGTTGCACACGCTGGTCTCGCCCTCCAATCCATCAATGGCGCGCGCGAAGGTTGCGGCCTGCTCGCGGGTGCGCTCGCTGTCCAGTTCGTCGGCACGTGCCAGGTGGGTCATCAGCACGATGCGCTCGACCTGCGGCAGCGCCGACAGGCGTGCATGCGCCGCGCGGAAGCTGTCCACGTCCAGGCCGAGGCGGTGCATGCCGCTGTCCAGCTTCAGCCACACCGTCAACGGGCGCGGGCTGTCGAACGCCGCCAGTGCCTCCACTTGCCACGGCGAACCGACGGCGAACCAGAAGTCATGCTCGGCCACCAGCGCCATGTCGCTGGGCTCGAAGATGCCTTCCAGCAGCAGGATCGGCGCACGGATGCCGGCCTTGCGCAGCTCCAGTGCCTCTTCGATGGTGGCCACGCCGAATCCATCGGCCTCGCCCTCCAGCGCCTGCGCACAGCGCACCGCGCCATGCCCATAGGCATCGGCCTTGATGATCGCCAGGGCCTTGCCACCGCCCAGTTCACGGGCGAGCCGGTAGTTGCTGCGCAGGGCGTCCAGATCGATCAGCGCGCGGGCAGGACGCATGTGCGGTTCTCGAGTTGCGGCGCGTGACCGTACTGGCCGTAGCGGAAAATATCCAGGCCTTCGGTGCTGATCTGCGGCTGTCGCGCGCTCATCAGGTCGGCCAGGTAGCGGCCTGAGCCGCAGGCCATGGTCCAGCCCAGCGTGCCGTGTCCGGTGTTGAGGTACAGGTTGCGGAACGGCGTGGCGCCGATCACCGGCGTACCGTCCGGCGTAGCCGGGCGCAGGCCGGTCCAGAACTGCGCGCGCGACAGGTCGCCGCCCTTCGGATAGAGATCCCTGACCACCAGTTCCAGGGTCTCGCGGCGGCGCTGCGACAGCGACAGGTCGAAGCCGGCCACTTCGGCCATGCCACCGACACGGATGCGGTCGTCGAAGCGGGTCACCGCCACCTTGTAGCTCTCATCGAGGATGGTCGAGGTCGGCGCCATCGCCGGGTCGGTGATCGGCAGGGTCAGCGAATAGCCCTTCAGCGGGTACACCGGCAGGCGCATGCCCAGCGGTGCAACCAGCGCTGGCGAGTAGCTGCCAAGCGCAACCACGAAGCGGTCGGCGGTTTCCAGCTTGCCGTCGATGCGCACGCCGGTGATGCGGTCGCCATCGAATTCCAGGCCGGTGATGTCCTGGTCGAAGCGGAATTCGACGCCGGCATCCACGCACATCTGCGCCAGGCGGCGGGTGAACAGCTGGCAGTCGCCGGTCTGGTCACGCGGCAGGCGCAGCGCGCCGACCAGGCCATCGACGTGGGCCAGGGCCGGTTCGGCCTGGATGATGCCGGCCCGGTCCAGCACCTCGTACGGCACGCCGTACTGGGCCAGGATCTCGATGTCCTGCGCCGAGGCATCCAGCTGCTGCTGGGTGCGGAACAACTGGGTGGTGCCCAGGTCGCGGCCTTCGAATTCGATGCCGATCTGCGCGCGCAGCTCGTTCAGGCAGTCGCGGCTGTACTCGGACATGCGCACCATGCGCGCCTTGTTGATCGCATAACGCTCGTGGGTACAGTTGCGCAGCATCTGCCACAGCCAGCGGTACTGGGCCAGGTCCATGCCCGGCTTGATCGCCAGCGGCGCGTGTTTCTCGAACAGCCAGCCGATCGCCTTCTTCGGCACGCCCGGCGCCGCCCACGGCGAGGTGTAGCCGAATGACAGCTGGCCGGCATTGGCGAAGCTGGTCTCCAGCGCCGGGCCGGGCTGGCGGTCGATGACCGTGACTTCAAACCCGGCCTGTCGCAGGTACCAGGCACTGGTAGTGCCGATCACGCCGCTGCCGAGAACTAGGACTCGCATGGGACTTCTCCAACCCGATCATTCCCTGCACTGAAGCGTGCCGGGGCCATAATTGGGGAAGTATAGACAGCCAATACCAGTTGATTTGCCTGAATTGAAATCAACCGGCAGGATGTTCTCCTGCAATTCATTCCCCAAGGTTGACGGCCATGGCCACCCGTACCCGCGAACTGGACAAGATCGACCGCAAGATCCTGCGCATCCTGCAGGCCGAAGGCCGCATCTCCTTCACCGAGCTGGGCGAGCGGGTCGGCCTGTCGACCACCCCGTGCACCGAGCGGGTGCGCCGCCTGGAACGCGAAGGGGTAATCACCGGCTATCACGCCCACCTCGACCCGGCCGCGGTGAAGGCCAGCCTGCTGGTGTTCGTGGAGATCAGCCTGGCCTACAAGTCCGGCGACATCTTCGAGGAGTTCCGGCGCGCCGCGCTGAAGCTGCCCAACGTGCTGGAGTGCCACCTGGTGTCGGGCGACTTCGATTACCTGCTGAAAGCACGGATCAGTGAAATGGCTTCCTACCGCAAGCTGCTCGGCAGCACGTTGCTTACACTGCCGCATGTACGTGAGTCGAAGAGCTACATCGTGATGGAAGAGGTGAAGGAGACGCTGAGCCTGCCGATTCCGGATTGAGGCCGGCGATCAGGTCAGAGCCCGCAACGCGGGCTCCGACGCCGGATCCGTCAGCGTTGCTGCGGATGCTTCTGCGAGCGCTGCTCCTGCTGCTTGCCGCCCTTGTGCGGCGGCTGCGGCTCCATCTGTTGCTGTTGCTGTTGCTGCTGCGGGTTGCGGCCCTGCGGTTCCTTGCCGGGATGACGGTTCTGCTGGTTTTTCATGGTCGCGATCCAGTGGACGAAGGACATGCGGCGGCGGGATGCCGGCGCAGGGCCACGGTGGTCCCGGAACGGTTAATCGCAGGCGAAAAAGCAGTGATCGGCTGGATGCTGTTTTCGTGCGTTCAGCCCGCTCAGCGTCAGCCAGCAGCCAACCTTGGTGGCACCAGGACTCAGCGCTTGATCTGCTGCCCATCGCCGGCCGGCACGCTGTCGTAATAGCGGCCGGTGCGCGAATCGAACACGCGGTTCGGGCCGGCCGGGCGCACGCCCGGAACGATGCGGCCATTGCGGTCATAGACCTTGTCGGCCGGCTTCGGCACCGGCGTCGGCGCGACCCGGGCCGGACCGGTGGATCTGATCGGCTGCGCCGGCTGCGGCGACGGCAGCACCTGCGGTTGCGGGCGAGCGGCCTGTGGCGGTGGTGCCACGGGCTGCGGCGCCACGGTGGTCGCGCTGCGGGTCGCAGTCGGGTCGGCGGTCGGCACCTGCGCCAGCGCGACGATGGGCAACAGGGCCAGCAGCAGGGGAAGGATTGGTTTCATGGCACGCTCCGGCGTGGATCGCGTTCACCTTGCGCCCGCCCCTGTGTGCCGCCCATGAACGGCCATCACACTTGCAAGGTCGCGTCTTCACCCCCACGTTTTCCGCCATCCCCAGGCCATCGACCCCACGGAGCGCCGCCATGACCGCCTTCGACCTGACGCCCCCCACTGCCACCCAGACCGAGGCGCTGATCGCTGGCCTCAGCAGCGAGGAGCGCCGCGTGCTGCTGCAGCACGGCACCGAGGCGCCGTTCTGCGGCGTGTTCCTCGACAACAAGCGCGAGGGGGTCTACTGCTGCAGGCTGTGCGCGCTGCCACTGTTCCGCTCCAGCACCAAGTTCGATTCCGGCACCGGCTGGCCCAGCTTCTTCGCCCCGTTCGACCCGGCGCACGTGCGCGAGATCCGTGATACCAGCCACGGCATGGTGCGCACCGAGATCACCTGCGCGCGCTGCGGCAGCCACCTGGGCCACGTGTTCCCGGATGGTCCGCCGCCCACCTACGAGCGCCACTGCCTGAACTCCGTCTCACTTTCGTTCACCGGCAATGGCGAGCCCTGGCCCGATCCGTTGCAGCGTGGCGGCGCAGAAAGCGGCGTGGCGGGCTGAAACACCCCGCTGACCGATTTCACAGAATTCCCTCTTCAGAAAACCGGGCGACGGGCCGACAAGGAGATATCCCCTCTCCTTGCGTCGCCCCATGCTCATCATCGTTGGATTCCTGGTCGTCATCATCAGCGTGATCGGGGGCTACCTCGGTGCCCACGGCCGCCTGGGTGCCCTCTGGCAGCCCTATGAGCTGGTCATCATCGGCGGCGCCGCGCTCGGCGCCTTCCTGGTCGGTACCCCGGCCAAGACGGTCAAGCAGACCCTGCAGGCCATGGTGGGTGTGTTCAAGGGCCCGCGCTACAAGCAGCAGGACTACATCGATGTGCTCAGCCTGCTCTATGAACTGCTCAACAAGGCCCGCCGCGAAGGCTTCATGGCGTTGGAAGACCATGTCGAGCGCCCGGCCGAAAGCGCGCTGTTCGGCAACTACCCCAAGGTGCAGGCCGACCACCACCTGATCGATTTCATCACCGACTGCCTGCGCCTGATGATCGGCAGCAACATCGAGCCGCATGAGCTGGAGCCGCTGCTGGAACTGGAGCTGGAAAAGCACCACGCCGAGGCCATGGCGCCCTCACAGGTGCTGACCAAGGTCGCCGACGGGCTGCCCGGTTTCGGCATCGTGGCCGCGGTGCTGGGCATCGTCATCACCATGGGCTCGATCGGTGGCGACATCGTCGAGGTCGGTGGCCACGTGGCCGGTGCGCTGGTCGGCACCTTCCTCGGCATCCTGCTGGGCTACGGCTTCGTCGGCCCGATGGCAGCCGCGATGGAAGCGCGCGCCGAGCAGGACAGCCGCATCTACGAATCGGTCAAGACCGCCCTGCTGGCCTGCCTGCGCGGTTACAACCCGAAGATCGCGCTGGAGTTCGCCCGCAAGACGCTGCCGTCGAACGTGCGCCCGGCCTTCTCCGATTTCGAGCAGCACCTGAAGACGGTCAAGTAAGCCATGGCCGAGACCAAGCCCACCGTCATCGTCCGCCGGGTCAGGAAGGCCGGCCACGCCGCCCATCATGGTGGTTCGTGGAAGGTGGCCTATGCCGACTTCGTGACCGCGATGATGGCGTTCTTCCTGGTGCTGTGGCTGATGGCCACCACCAACAAGAACGACCGTGCGGCCATTTCCGAGTACTTCCGCAACCCCAGCCCGTTGAGCGGTCAGAGCGCCACGCCGGCGCCCGGCATGGCCGGCCCGGGCGGCGCCAGCACCTCGATGATCAAGCTGGGCGGTGCCACCGACATTTCGCGTGGCAACAGCAACGACCCGTTCCAGAACCAGAAGGAAGCGGTACCGCAGCCGGTGGACCAGCAGCAGCGCGACAAGCAGCAGCTGGAAACACTGATGAAGGAGCTGCAGGAAGCGATCAGCAGGAGCCAGGCCCTGGAGCCGTTCAAGGACCAGCTGCTGCTGGACCTGACCCCGGAGGGCCTGCGCATCCAGATCGTGGACAAGCAGAACCGGCCGATGTTCGACCTCGGCAGCGCCACGCTGAAACCGTACACGCAGCAGATCCTGCACGAGCTGGCCGAGTACCTGAACCACGTGCCGAACCGGATCAGCCTGACCGGCCACACCGACATCACCGCCTATTCGGCTGCGCGTGGCTACGGCAACTGGGAACTGAGCGCCGACCGCGCCAACGCTGCACGCCGTGCACTGGTGGACGGCGGCCTGGAGGACAGCAAGATCACCCGCGTGGTCGGCCTGTCTTCATCGGTGCTGTTCGACAAGGCCGACCCGCAGAACCCGATCAACCGCCGCATCAGCATCGTGGTGATGACCCAGGCCGCCGAAGCGGCCGCCTTGGCCGGTGCCGGTCCGCAGGTGGGGCTGTCGGCGCCGACCGCCGACCCGGACGTGCAGGCCGCGCAGGGGCCGGCAAAGTAAACGGCAGGTGCGGACCCTGGTCCGCACCTGCCAGGGGCATCACCCCGCACACCCGCTACAATGGTGGTCTTTCCGTTTCCAGGTGACCCCACCCCATGTCCCAGTCCTCCAAGGCCAAGCGTGACAAGCGCAAGAAGCAGCAGGGCAAGCGCCCGTTCCTGCGCCTGAATGCCCAGCAGCAGGTGCAGAACCATGCCGTGCTGACCAACGAAGACGGCCAGGTGGTGGCGGCCATCGGCCTGCAGGGCCGTGAATGGCTGCTGGCCATCGGCGGCCAGACCATGGGCAACGCCGAGAACCCGGTGCCGATGCTGGCCATGCTCAAGCACCTGGCCAACGTGCAGGAGAAGGAAGGCCGCAAGGTCAACCTGGAGTACTCCGAACTGCTGCAGAAGCTGCTGGACACCCTGGCCGCCGAATCCGGCCAGACCGCTGACGAGTACCTGGACAAGCTGGTGTCCGAGTTCGAGACCGTGGAAGCCGAAGAAGGCGAAGAAGCCGCTGAGGCCGCCGAAGGCGATGTGGTTGAAGCTGCTGCCGACGCCGAGGCCACCCCGGCCGCTGACAGCGACAGCAAGCCGCAGGCCTGAACCGGCCGCGGCGGTGACGGTCTACGTCGATGACGCGGTGCATCCCTGGCGCGGACAGCGCTGGGCGCACCTGATGGCCGACACCCTGGCCGAGCTGCACGCGATGGCGGCGCAGCTCGGCATCCCCCCGCGGGCCTTCCAGAACAAGGCCAGCGGTGCCCATTACGATGTCACGGTCGAGCTGCGCGCGCAGGCGATCGCGCTTGGCGCGCGAGCGATTTCCCGGCACACCGAGCGCGAACTGGTCAAGGCGGTGATCGCCAACGCCCGGGCGCAATACCGGCCATAGGCTCGGCTGCCGTTTGCCTCCTGTAGAGCCGGGCCGATGCTCGGCTGCTGTTCGCGGACTGCAGCCGAGCGCGGGCTCGGCTCTACATGCGCAGCGCTGCCTGCCCGCTCAGAACGGGTCGCTGCCCAGCCGGATTTCCACGTTCAGCAGCGAGCACAGCGCCAGCATCGCGTCGTCGTCACGGGTCAGCGCCATCACGCCGGTGAAGCCGTCGCTGCCGGCATCCACGCTCCACAGCGTGTAGTTGTGCTCGCGCAGGCGGTCGAAGGCGGTGGCCATCAGCTGCACGCCGTCCAGGCCTTCGGCAAAGTCCTCGTCGTCCAGGTCGCCACCCCAGTCCAGCTGCAGGTTGAAGCGCGCCGACAGCTCGTTGACCGCCGACTGCAGCGATTCCAGGTCGTCGCGCTCCACATCGAAACCGGACTGCCAGGCGATGGCGGTGAACAGCGCCGGCAGCCAGTCGCTGTCCGCTTCCAGCGGCTGCCCGTCCTCGGACAGGTGCTCGCGCCAGCGGTTGAACTGCTGCAGGGCCAACTCTTCGTCGCCCGGGTTGATCAGCACCAGCAGGTTCCAGACCCGCGCCTCGAATCCATCCTCGTCGAAGTCGTGGATGTCTTCCTCGAAGTCGAAATAGTCGCTGTTGTCGGGCATGGCGGAACGTCCTCTGGGGCAGGCCGGCATTCTACGGTTTATCCTGTGCCGCTGAAGCCGGCCTTGGTGGCCGTCACTGTGAATGAAGCGATGAGCGATACCCCTCCCGACCACCTGGCGATCAACCCGGCCAGCCCCTTCCATGATGCGCAGGCGCTGGAGCGCGGCGTCGGCGTGCGTTTCAACGACGTCGAGCGCGACAACGTCGAGGAATACTCGGTCAGCGAAGGCTGGATCCGCGTGCAGGCCGGCAAGGCCCGCGACCGCCGCGGCAACCCGATGACGATCAAGGTCAAGGGCAAGGTCGAGGTGTATTTCCTGGACCAGAAGCCGGAATAACCGGCACCGGCATGTAGAGCCGAGCCTGTGCTCGGCTGCTTTTCGTTCCGGGTTCATGACGCCTGAAGCAAGCGCAGCCGAGCATGGGCTCGGCTCTACATGCCAGGGCGGAATCCGCGTCAGCGTCTGCAACGCCCGGTCCCAGGCGTCATTCGCGCTTCCGCGATTCCAGCAGGTCCAGGTTGCGGATCAGGCGCCGCGAGATCTCATCGGAGATCACCCCGCGCCGGGTCAACCGGAACAGTTCCTCGCGCTCGGCATTGAGGCCGGCGCTGCGCAGCTGGCGGTACCCCAGCTCCATGCGCCGCACCTTCTCCGGGTCCACGTCGGGCCCATCGTTGTCCTTCTCCAGGTGCCGCTGGTACAGCAGGCTCACCCGCGAGGCAGCGTCGTTGTACAGCTGCACGTTCTCGGTGTTCTGGTTCATCACCAGCTGCTGGCGCATGCGCTCGACCCCGGCCAGCGCGGCCTTTGACGACAGCCGGCGTGCCAGGTCCTCTTCCTTGCGCTCGCCCGAATCGGCCGGCAGCTGCAGGCCCTTCAGCAGCTGCGGCAGCGCCACGCTGGCGCCGACCAGCGAGAACAGGATCACCGCCGCGGCCAGGAAGATCACCAGGTCGCGCGCCGGGAACGCGCTGCCATCAGGCAGGAACAACGGCAGGGTCAGCACGCCGGCCAGGGTGATCGCGCCGCGCACGCCGGCCACCGAGGTCGCCACCACGATGCGCCAGTTCGGTGCCTCGCCGCGTTCCAGGCCTCGGCGGCGTGCACGCAGCAGGTTCCAGCGCAGCGACAACCATACCCACAGCAGGCGCAACAGGATCAGCGCCAGGTTGATCACCACCACGTACACCAGCAGCCACCATGCACTCTGGTGGCCGGACTCGTTCATGGTGGTGGTGGCGCGCTCGACGATGCCGGGCAGCTGCTCGCCCAGCAGCACGAACATGATGCCGTTGAAGCTGAACTGCAGCATGTTCCAGACGCCCGCGCGCTGTACGCGCATGCTGCCGGAGACACGGCCGGTCAGCTCGACGTAGCTCATCGCGATACCGGCGGCGACTGCGGCGAGGATGCCCGAGGCATGGATTTCTTCGGCCAGCAGGTAGGCCGCGAACGGGATCAGCAGGTTGACCAGCATCGCCGCACCCGGTTCCTCGCCGAAGCGGCGCCACAGCCAGCGCTGGAACGTGGACACGCCGAGGGTAACCGCCACGCCCACGGCAAGGCCGGCCACCGCCACCCACAGGAAGGTCAGCGAGGCCGTGGCCAGCGAGAAGGAACCGGTCATCACCGCCGCCACCGCGAAGCGGAAGCAGACCAGGCCGGACGCATCGTTGAGCAGCGACTCGCCTTCCAGGATGTGCATCAGTCGCTTGGGAATCGGTGCCTTGGAAGCGATCGCGCCGACCGCCACCGGATCGGTCGGCGAGACGATGGCCGCCAGCGCAAAGCACACCGCCAGCGGCATCACCGGAATCATCCAGTGGATCAGCAGGCCGGCACCGATGACGGTGAACACCACCAGGCCGAAAGCCAGTTCGAGGATCGCGCCCTTGTCGCGGAACAGGCCCTGCTTGGGGATGCGCCAGCCATCAAGGAACAGCAGCGGCGGCAGGAACAGCAGGAAGAACACTTCCGGCTCCAGCGCGTGGCCGCGGTTGAACACCCCGGCGATGACCGCGCCCAGGCCGATCTGCACCAGCGGCAGCGGCAACGAGAACGGGAGGACGCGAACCAGGTAGCCGCTGGCGACAACGGCCACCAGCATCGCCAGGACGACTTCAATGGTATGCATGCTTCTTCCAGGAAGCGGCGCGCGGGGAGGCTCGAAGGCCAGCGCCGGAAACCCGGAAAAAACTACCACATGCGGCCATGAGCGCGACGGCCGGGGCGGTCGCGCGTCAGCCCCGGCTCATGCCCCGTCGAAGCGGTACAGGTCCATGGCGAGGAAGCCGGCATCGATGCCGGCATCGATGCGGCGCGCACCGAAGCTGTCCTCGCCGGCTGCGCCCATCGCGAAGAACAGCGGCAGCAGGTGCTCGTCGGTCGGGTGCGCGCGTTCGGCGAACGGCGCCTGCCGGCGGTAGTCGAACAGGGCCTGGCGATCATCGGCGGCCAGGCGCTGTTCCACCCATTCGATGAAGGGCCGCACGTACGGCGCTTCCTTGCCGTCCTGGTAGTCGCCCCAGTCGTGCAGGTTGTGGGTGATGCTGCCCGAGCCGACCAGCAGCACGCCCTGCTCTCGCAGTGGCGCCAGCGCGCGGCCCAGCGCGAACTGGTGCCCGGGGCCGAGCAGCGGCTGGATCGACAGCGGCACCACCGGGATGTCGGCTTGCGGGCGCAGCAGCCGCAGCGGCACCCACGCGCCATGGTCGAGGCCACGCTCAGGGTCGAGCGCCACCGGCAGGCCGGCAGCGGCGATGCGGCCGGCCACGTCTTCGGCCAGCGCCGGATCGCCCGGCGCCGGGTACTGCAGTTCGAACAGTGCGCGCGGGAAGCCGCCGAAGTCATGGATCGTCGGCGGCTGCGGATGCGCGCCGACCTGCGGCTGCCGCCCCAGCCAGTGCGCCGAGGCCATCACGATGGCGCGCGGCGTCGGCAGGTCGCGCGCCAGCTCGGCCAGGCGCACGCCGACCTGGCCCGGATGCAGGGCGGTCATCGGCGAACCATGGGAGATGTACAGCGAAGGCAGGCGGGACATGGAATCCTCCGGTTGCAGGGTCAGGCGGCGATCAGCGCGAACGCAGGGTCCACTTGCCGTCGCCGACCAGGAACAGCACCACCAGCGCCAATGCCCAGAACGCCGGGTATTCCCAGCCGCCGCCGGCATTGGCGAAACCGAAGCCGTTGGCGCCGTGCACGGTGACGATGGTGCCCAGCAGCAACGGGACGCCGGCCAGGCCCACCCAGCGCGCGTAGATGCCCAGCAGCAGCGCAGTGGTGATCACCAGCTCGGCGCCGATGGTGAGGTAAGCCAGCACGCCGGGCAGGCCCAGCGATTCGAAAAATGCCGCCGTACCGGCCGGGGTGAATACCAGCAGCTTGATCAGCGCATGGACCAGGAACAGCACGCCCAGGGCCAGGCGCAGCAGGGTGGCACCGTACGGGGCCAGCGGCGAGACAGGAGCGGTCGTGGTGTGCATGGCAAAGCACCTTGACGGGAGTGGAGACAGGTTATTGCGCCTTCATGAGACGATAAATACGATCGTTTGACCTTATTTATTTCAGAAGGCGCAACAATGGACACCCTCGAGGCGATGCGCGTGTTCGTAGCGGTGGTCGAGCGCAACGGCTTCAGTGCCGCCGCGCAGGCCCTGGACATGTCGACCGCCGGCGTCACCCGCCAGGTCGCGGCACTGGAAAAGCGCCTGTCCACCCGCCTGCTCCACCGCACCACCCGGCGGGTCAGCCCCACCAGCACCGGCGCCGCCTACTACGCCCAGTGCGTGCGCCTGCTGGCCGAGTTCGACGCGCTGGAGGCCAGCATCGGCGCGCAGGCGCTGGAACCCTCCGGCACGCTGCGCATCAACGCACCGGTCAGCTGGGGCATCGCCCGCCTTGGCCCGTTGCTGGCCAGCTACCGCGAGCGCTTCCCGCAGGTGGAACTGGACCTGGCCCTGTCCGACCGCCTGGTGGACATGGTCGAGGAAGGCTACGACGTGGCCATCCGCATCACCCGCGAGCCGAGCCCGGCGCTGATCGCGCGCCGGCTGGGCGAATCGCGGGTGAGCCTGTGCGCGGCGCCGTCCTACCTGGCTGCACGCGGCACCCCACAGACGCCGCAGGACCTGCAGGATCACGCGTGCCTGAGCTACAGCTACTGGGCCGCTGGCGACCACTGGCCGCTGCAGGGACCCGGCGGTGAAGTGAAGGTGGCGGTGAACAGCCTGCTGCACGCCAACAACGGCGACGTGCTGCGCGAAGCGGCGATCGCCGGCATGGGTGTGATCCTGCAACCCGACTTCCTGCTGAAAGACGCGCTGGCCGATGGCCGCCTGGTGCGCGTGCTACCGGAATGGGAGGCCTCGCCGATCGGCATCTTCGCGGTGTATGCCAGCCGTAGCCACCTGGCGCCGAAGGTGCGCAGTTTCATCAACCACCTGGTGGAGGCCGGGGTGTAGCCGAGTCTCGCGCTTGCCGGCCAGCGGCCGGCACTACCGTCATGCTTCCGTCTGATGCTTGCCGGCCAGCGACCGGCACTACCGTCATGCTTCAGTCGGGCGCCTGCCGGCCAGCGGCCGGCACTACCGTCATGCTTCGGTCGGATGCCTGCCGGCCAGCGGCCGGCACTACCGTCATGCTTCGGTCGGATGCCTGCCGGCCAGCGGCCGGCACTACCGTCATGCTTCGGTCGGGCGCCTGCCGGCCAGCGACCGGCACTACCGTCATGCTTCAGTCGGGTGTGCTGGCCGCTGGCCGGCAAATACGAAAATCCGTAATGTTTCGGTCGGGTAGTGCCGGCCGCTGGCCGGCAAATACGAAGCCCCGATCAGGCAGGGACTTCATCCAGCGCGTCGATGATCCGCTCCAGCGGCGCCGGCCGCCCCAGCAGGTAGCCCTGCACCTGGTCGCAGCCGTGCGCGGCCAGCCAGTCCAGCTGCCCCGGCGTTTCAACGCCCTCGGCGATGATGGTCAGGCCCATGCTGTGGCCGAGCGACAGCAATGCGCGGCAGATCGAGGCGTTGCGCGGATTGGTTTCCACGTCGGCGACGAAACTGCGATCGATCTTCAGGATGTCCAGCGGCAGGTGTTGCAGGTAGGACATGCTGGAATAGCCGGTGCCGAAATCATCCAGCGACACGCGGATGCCCTGCTCGTGCAGGCGTTGCATGGTCTGCATCGCCTGCGCCGGCTTGCGCATCAGGCTGCTCTCGGTCAGCTCCACGTGCAGTGCGCCGCGAGCCAGTCCGAACTCCTGCTGGACGCGGGTGAATTCGGCCACCAGGTCGCTGTTGAAGAACTGCACTGCCGACACGTTGACCGCGATCGGCAGCTCGCCCCAACCGGCCTCGACCAACCGGCGCTGTGCCTTCGCCGCGGCGCGGATCACCCAGCGGCCCAGTGCCAGGATCAACCCGGTGTCCTCGCACAGCTGGATGAACTCGTTGGGCGGGATGAAGCTGCCATCGGCCTGCGGCCAGCGCAGCAGTGCCTCCAGCGCGGCCGGGCTGCCATCGCTGGCATGCCGGATGGGCTGGAAATACAGCTGGAACTCGTTGTCGATGGCGGCGTGGATGCGCCCGGCCAGGCGCAGGCGGTCGGCCAGCCGCGTGGTCACTGCCGCATCGAACCAGACCACCACGTTGCCCTCGGCACGCGCCGCGTGCGCGGCCTGTGCGGCCATGCCGATCACCTGCTCGGCGCTGTGGCCGTCACCGGCAGTACGGCCACACCGATGCGCGGTTCGAACTGGTGCAGCGAATCCTTGCCACGCATCGGCGCTGACACGATCTGCAGCAGGTCATCCAGCACGCGCTGGGTATCGTACTCGGCCCCGATCGCGAACACGAAGTCTTCCGCCGGCTGGAATGCCAGCGTGCCGCAACGCGCCCCCAGTCCACCGAGCCGGGTCGCCATCGACTGCAGGACCGCATCGCCGATCTCGCGGCCCAGCGTATCGGCCACAAGCTGCAGGCCACGCAACTGCACGAAGGCGATGGTGTAGCCCTGCTGCTGCTCGTCCAGCTGTTCGGTCAGGGCGCGCACGTTGAGCAGGCCAGTGGCCGGGTTGTGCCGTGCCCGATAGGCCAGGTCGCGCTCGTAGGCCAGCCTTTCGCTGACATCCTCGGCCAGCACGAGGCACGCCGGCTGTCCATCGAAATCGAGTTTGGACAGGTGTGCGCGCACCTCGAACACACTACCGTCCTTGCGCCGGTGCAGGCGCACGGTCGCGTCCGGAGGATCGCCCACCTGTGCGCGCTGGATGGCACCACGCACCTCGTCCCAGCCTTCGCGCGGGCGGATGTCGAGGATGCTCATCGCCAGGAACTCGTCGCGGCTGTAGCCGTACTGGCGCACCGCAGCGTCGTTGACCTCGATGAAGCGCAGCGTATCCGGGTCGAACACCCAGAACGGTGCAGGATTGCGGTCGAACAGCAGCCGGAAGCGCCGTTCCACTTCGCTCACCTGCTCGCGCGCCTGGTAACGCTCGCTCAGGTCGGTCAGCGCGCCGATCATGCGCCGCTCGCTGTCGGCCACTTCCACCCGCTGCCCACGCGCGCCCACCCAGCGCACCTCGCCCCCGGGCAATACCAGGCGGAACACCTGGTCGAGCACGGCGCCGCCGGCGAATGCCTGGTCAAAGGCATGCTGCAGGCGCGCGGCATCGTCGCGGTGCACGCGTGCGAAGAAATCGGCCACCGACAGCGCATCGGTCTGCACGCCAAAAATCTCGCGCGCCAGCGGCGACCAGCGCAGCAATGCGGCGTCCTCATCCACGTACCAGGTACAGACACGACCGACCTGGTGCGCAAGACGCAGCTCGGCGTGGCCTGTTTTCAGCTCCTCGGCCATCGCCTGCTGGCTGCGGGTGCTGCGCCGCACGGCGTACAGCAGCACCAGCAACACCGCGATGTAAGCCAGTACGATCGCCACCGACGCCTGCAGGTACGGCCACCACGGCGCCAGTACGTCTTCGTCGGCCAGGCCGACCTGCACCGCCAGCGGGCTGTGTTCCAGCGTGCTGATGGTCATGATGCGCGGTACGCCGTCGACCACACCCGGCACGCTGCCCAGCTCGACCACCGCCTGCGTGCCGAGCAGGTCACGGCGCGGCAGGCCGTAGCGGCGGCCCACCGTGCCGTGCGGATCAGGCACGCGGGCCAGCATGTAACCCTCGGCATCGCTGATCGAGACCAGTCCGTTGGGGCCGACATCGAGGCCGCCGACGATGCGTTGCAGTTCGCCACAGCGCAGCCGTGCCAGCAGCCAGCGTTCGCCGGCCATCGGCAGCGCCAACGGCACCACCCAACCGCCATCGCTGGCCCGCTGCGGCGGGCCGATGTACAGGGCGCTGCCCTGGCCACGACGCTGCGGGTCGGTCCACAGCGGCAGCTGCAGGTCGCCCTCGCCGGCCGTCAACGGTCGGCCATGGCGGTCGAGCACGGCGATGCTGTGCAGTTCGGCATGCCGGCCCAGCACCCCGCCGATGGAGGCATCCATCAAGGCCGGCGCCTGCGCAGGCACGCTGCGGAACAGCTCGGCGGCGTCGGCGGCGATGCCGGACATGGCGCGCTCCAGGTTGCGCAGTTCCAGCGCCAGCAGGCGCTCGCTGCCCACCGCCAGCGCCCGGCTCTGCCGCTGTGCCGCTTCCAGGCGGCGGTGGTAGTCATTGACCAGCATGAGGGTCAGGCCGGTTACCAGCAGCACGCCCAGCAGCACTCCGCCCCAGGTAATGGCGCGCAGCGGGCGGGCCAACGCGCGTTTCAGCGCGGGCATCGGCGGGTGTTCCTTGTGCAGTCGGCTGGCTTCATGCGCGAACGAATCCTCCACGTCCCCGACCTCAACGGCCGGTGGACGCCATTCTTGACGCCTGACCCGCCCCCGCATGGCCACCTCCCCGTGTCCGCGCAGGGCTCCAGGGTCCAGCATGCACCACCCCGGTGACGGCGTGAAGATCGCGTCTGCGCGTTCAGCCAGATCCTGCACAGGACGGGCGGCGCAAGGACGCGGCCAGTGGCGCCGGAGCGGATTAGACTTGGGGTTTTCCGCTGCAAGAGAAGTCCATGTCCAAGCTGCGCCGTCCCACCCTGGCGCTGGCCATCGTTGCCAGCCTGTCCCTGGCCGCCTGTGACCGCCCGGCCGAACCGGCCGCCGGTGCCACCGCGCCGGCCGATGCCGCCCCCGCTGCGGCCAAGCCGATGCTAGGCAGTTTCGGCTTCGATGCCAGCGGCATGGATCGCAGCATCGCCGCCGGCGACGACTTCTTCGGCTTCGCCAATGGCACCTGGGTGAAGAACACCGAGATTCCGGCCGACCGCTCGCGCTTCGGCAGCTTCAACGTCATTGCCGAGAAGACCCTGGCCGACACCCGCGCCATCCTTGAAGGGGCGGCCGGCAACACCAAGGCCAGCGGTGACGACAAGCTGATCGGCGACTACTACGCTGCCTACATGGACGAAGCCGGCATCGAGCAGCGCGGCGTTGCACCCGTGGAGCCGCAGCTGAAGGCGATCGATGCGATCGCCGACAAGGCCGGGCTGGCCCGCGCCCTCGGCGGCGACCTGCGCGCCGACGTCGACCTGCTCAATGCCACCAACTTCTACACCGACCGCCTGTTCGGCCTGTGGGTGTCGGTGGACCTGCTGCAGCCGGACCGCACCGCGCCGTACTTGGTGCAGGGCGGGCTGGGCATGCCCGACCGCGATTTCTACCTGGGCGGCGGCCGCATGGCCGAGCTGCGCAAGCAGTACCAGGCCTACATCGCGCAGATGCTGCAGCTGGCCGGTGTGGCCGATCCGGCCGGCAAGGCGCAGCGCATCCTGGCACTGGAAACGAAGATCGCGCAGGCGCATGCCACCCAGGAAGAAACCAATGATGTGACCAAGGGTGCCAATCCGTGGACCCAGGCCGACTTCAATGCCAAGGCGCCCGGCATGGACTGGAACGCCTTCCTCGACGCGGCCGCGCTGGGCAAGCAGCAGGACTTCATCGTGTGGCAGCCCAAGGCCGTGGCCGGCCTGTCCAGGCTGGTCGCCACCGAGCCACTGGAGGTGTGGAAGGACTACCTGGCCTTCCACGCGCTGGACCGTGCCGCCGCCTACCTGCCGAAGAAGTTCGCCGATGCCCGCTTCGCCTTCCATGGCACCGCGCTGAGCGGCACGCCGCAGCAGAGCGACCGCTGGAAGCGCGCCGTGGATGATGCCAACCATGCCGTCGGCGAAGCGATCGGCAAGCGCTATGTCGAGAAGCACTTCGACGCGAAGACCAAGGAACGCGCGGACGAGATGGCCAAGAACATCATCGCCGCCTTCGCCAAGCGCATCGACGCGTTGGCGTGGATGTCCCCGCAGACCAAGGCGAGCGCCAAGGCGAAGGTGGCCGGCCTGACCGTGGGCATGGGCTATCCGGAAAAGTGGCGCGACTACACCGGCCTTGAGATCCGCCGTGATGACCCGCTGGGCAATGCGCAGCGCGCCGAGCTGTTCGAGTACCAGCGCAACATCGCCAAGCTGGGCAAGCCGGTCGACCACAGCGAGTGGGCGATGCTGCCGCAGACCATCAACGCGATGAACGTACCGCTGGAGAATCGCCTGGTGTTCCCGGCCGCGATCCTGCAGCCGCCGTTCTTCGACGGCGCCGCCGACGACGCGGTGAACTACGGTGCGATCGGCGCGGTGATCGGCCACGAGATCAGCCATGGCTTCGACAACGCCGGCGCGCTGTTCGATGAAACCGGCAAGCTGCACAACTGGTGGACCGCCGAGGACCTGAAGCAGTTCAACGCCGCCGGTGATGCGCTGGCCGCGCAGTTCAGCAGCTACGAGCCGTTCCCCGGCGTGCATGTGAACGGCAAGCTGACCCTGGGCGAGAACATTGCCGACGTGGCCGGCCTGGGCACCGCCTACGATGCCTACCAGCTGTCGCTGCAGGGCAAGCCGGGCCAGACCCTGGAAGGCTTTACCCCGGACCAGCGCTTCTTCCTCGGCTTCGCCCAGGCGTGGCGCAGCAAGAGCCGCGAGCAGGCGCTGCGCAACTCGCTGCTGACCGATGTGCATGCACCGGGCCAGTTCCGCGCACTGACCGTGCGCAACATCGACGCCTGGTACCCGGCGTTCGAGGTGAAGGAAGGCCAGAAGCTGTACCTGGCCCCGGACAAGCGGGTCAAGGTGTGGTGATGTAACCGGAACGGGCGCCGCAAGGCGCCCGTTTCACTTGCGGGTAGCTGCCAACCTTGGTTGGCGCTTCCGCGGCACCGCGAAAAGCGTGCCAACCAAGGTTGGCACCTACCAGGCAACCGCGGGCCACTCGCGCAGGATCTCCACCGGCGCGCCCATGCGTGCACAGGCGCGGCTGGCGAGGCCGTCGGGCAGCGCACGGCGGAACAGCGGCGCCATGCCCTGCATCAGCTTCGCAGACGCCGCAGCCTGGGCGCGCTGACGGCCACTGCGTGCAAGCATGCCTTCGGCCCAGTCCGGCAGCAGCGCCGCGCCCGCACCGAGGAACACCTCGCGCGACAGCCCCGGCACCGGTACCGGCAGGCGCACGCCGGACAGCACCTCCAGCACCTCGCGCGAGCGCTCATCCACACGCAGCTCCGGCTGACGTGCACAGAAGTACGCCGCCACTTCCGCTTCGCTGCGCGGCACATCCACCGCGCCCAGTGCCTCGGCCACGCAACGGTACTCGTCGTAATAGCGATCGGCGATGTGCGCCGGCACCTCGCGCCCGTAGCGTCGGAACCCCTGCAGGAAACCGAAGGCTTCGGTCACGTGCACCCAGGTCAGCAACTGCGGATCGTCGGCGGCGTAGGGCTCGCCCTGCGCGGTCTGGCCGCGGATCTGCGCATGGATGCGGCGCACCCTGGCCACCAGCGCCTCCACCTCGCCGCTGGGCGCATAGCTGGTGCCGGCGACGAAGGCGGTGGTGCGGCGCAGCCGACCCACCAGGTCCTGGCGGAAATTGGAGTGGTCATAGACCCCGGCCAGCGCGCGTGGGTGCAGGGTCTGCAGCATCAGCGCGCACAGGCCACCGGCGAGCATCGAGGGAAATTCGGCGTGCAGCCGCCAGGTGACGCTGTCCGGCCCGAACCAGCCCGGGTCGCCCTGCGGATGGTCGTAGTCGATACCACTCTGGCCGCGCGGGAAGGCGTCCAGTACCCAGCGTCGGATCGGCGCCGTGACGGGGCGGGAGAGTCGCTGCAGCAAAGCCGGCATCACAGGTCCAGGAGAGGCGGAAGAACAGTCGCGTCTTGCGCGGTTGGCTCCGATTCTCGGCGATCACGCCTCCGGCGGCGAGCCTCCCCGCTCAGCGACGGTTTCATGTGCGGCCGCAGCACGTTTCACCCTGCGACATCCTGTCGCAGGCCGTGACTGCGCTGCTGCATTGCATCAATTTTCACTCCCGCCGGTCAAACCCTTGCGCCGCTTGGCATTGCCCCCATTGCACGGCTCGCTGGAAGTGCTAGAACTGGATCCGCCACACCGTCCAATGCTGATCGACGCACGTTCCACAAGGAGCCAGCCATGATTGCCTTGTTCAAGGGTTTGGGAATTCTGCTTCGCGACAACGAGCTCTACAGCAGCCCGTTCGACAAACAGGTGGCGCACTGGCGCAACCTCAGCGAGCAGCAGATCCGCGATGAAGTGGCTGTGCTGGCCCAGGCCAAGTGCCAGTGGCTGATCGCCTCGATCGTCGGCTGGCAGGCGGCCTCGCTGCTGATCCTGGGCCTGATCGCCAACTACCTGTGGCGCGACGACTTCCATATCACCTTCACCCGCGTGGTGATCGTGTTCGGCTCGTGGGTCTCGATCCTGTTCGTGATCTGGTTCATGGCCAACATGTTCGATCAGCAGGCCGGCTTCGAGCGCTGGATGAAGGCGTTCAACAGCCGCGCCCGCATCAGTTCCAAGGCCGACAGCGTGGAGCACGTGGCCGAGGCGCTGGACCTGGCCGAGCACTACCCGGAAGTGCTGGACTATAAGCAGGCGGTCACCGCCAGGCGCGAACTGCGCCACGAGGACATCCGCATCATGACCGAGATCGGCCGGATGAAGCAGCACTCCGAACTGGTCGGCCGCCTCAACCATGTGGGCGAGACCGAGCACCATCACGACCTGACACTGCAACCTGCCTACTGAGCCTTCAGGGAAGCGGGGGGACCCACACTGCCACCGTGATCACTCACGGTGGCAGTGTTCTATCGGGTCCTGGCTGACGCACTGGCGGAAGCCGTCGGGTAGCCCACGCATGGCCTCGGTCTTGCCTGCTGCAACGGCAAACCGGCGCAGCGGCGGTGTGGTGCACGCGGCATCGGTGCTGCACGCTGGGTCCAGCACCAGGTAATGGCAGTGGCCACTGCTGCTGGCAATGCACTGAAAGCGCGCCTCGCCATCGACCACCGTACTCTTGCTGTACAACGTGTCCACGCCGTTGGCATGGGTGCGGGTGATCGAGGTGTTGCGGGATTTTTCGCAGCCGGCCAGTGCCAGCACGGCAACGCACGCAATCAGCAGACGGGACATGTTCATTCCTCGGTGCAGGGGGATGCGGCTGCGGCTACATGCCGCGGAACAGGCTCATGAACGGCTGGCTGACCACCAGCGTCTCCGTCCGCCCGCGCAGGCGCAGCACGCCGCGCCCGGTATCGTCGCGGCTGACCGCCGCCACTGCCTTCATGTTGACGATGGTCGAACGATGGATCTGGCGGAAGTGCTGCGCATCGAGCACTTCCAGCAGCTCGCGCAATGGCGTGCGCAGCAGGCTTTCGCCGCTGGCGGTGACCACGGTCGTGTACTTGTTGTCCGCGCGGAAGTACGCCACGTCTTCCAGCATGATCAGCTGCGTCTCGCGCCCATTGCTGGCGGTGATCCAGGCCAGTGGCGGGCGCTCGGCCGCGCCCTGCGACGGGCCCAGCCGCTGCAGCAGGCGCTCGAGCACGGCATCGTCCTGGCGCGTCGATGGCAGCCGCGACAGGATGCGTTCGCGGGTGGCCAGCAGGCGCTCGTCGCTGACCGGCTTCAACAGGTAATCCATCGCGCCCTGCTCGAACGCATCGATGGCGTACTGGTCGTAGGCGGTGACGAACACTACCTGGGTGCGCGGGCTCAGCTCGGACAGCGCGCGTGCCACCTCGATGCCGCTGATGCCAGGCATGCGGATATCGAGAAAGGCGATGTCCGGCTGCTTCTCGGCCAGCTGCTCCAGCGCGCTGGCGCCGTCCTCGCACTCGGCCACCAGCTTCAGGTCCGGCCACAGCCGGCGAAGTTGCTCCACCAGCGACTGCCGCAGCAGTTCTTCGTCTTCAGCGATCAGTGCCTCAAGCGGCATGGCTGCGCTCCTTGTGCGACTGCGGCAGGGTCATGGTCGCTGCCACGCCACTGGGGAAGTTGGCGACGATCGCCACGCCGGCCTGCTCACCACAGGTCAGGCGCAGGCGCTCGCGCAGGTTCTTCAGGCCGATGCCGGTACCACTGGTGCCCTGGCCGAAGCCGAGCCCATCGTCGGCCACGGTCACCGTCACGTGGTCATCGAAGCCGCGCGCCAGGATCCAGATCGTGCCTCCGCCGGGCTTGGGTTCAAGGCCATGCTTGATCGCGTTTTCCACCAGCGTCTGCAGCGCCATCGCCGGCAGGTGCACGCCATGCAGTTCGCTGGGCACCTGCACTTCCACCGCCAGCCGTGCGCCCATGCGGATGCGCAGGATCTCCAGGTAGGCGCGGGTGCGTTCCAGCTCCACGCCCAGCGTGGACACCGATTCGTCCACCTGTGGCAACGAGCTGCGCAGGTACTGGATCAGGTGGCCGAGCATCTGCTCGGCCCGTGCCGGGTCGGTGCGGGTCAATACCTGCGCGTTGGCCAGCGTGTTGTAGAGGAAGTGCGGTTCCACCTGCGCATGCAGCAGGTTCAGCCGCGCCACCGACAGTTCCTTTTCCACCTGGGTCTGTTCGGCCGCAGCCTGTTCGTCGCGGCGCTGGTCGGCGACGCGGCGACTGATCGCACGGGTGACTGCTTCAGCGTTCTCGAAGTTGCTGCCCTCGTCCAGCGCCAGCAGGTCGGCCCACCAGCCGGCATCGGGTTCGAACAGCAGGGTAACGGTGCTGGTGCCCTGCCCCGGCGTGACCGTTGCCAGCACGCTGTTGCGCTTGATCGCCAGCCGCGCAGGCAGGTTCCAGCGCGACGGCTGGCGGCCATTCCAGAGATCGACCCGGCGCACATAGGCGCGCACCTGCAGGCTGCCGGCCGAGCTTTCCACGTCTTCCACGCGGGGTAGTTCGGAGATTGCCGCCTCCACCACCGAGAAGGCGTGGCCGGCGTCCATCGGCAGTTCGATCTGGCGGCGCTGGCGACCGGACAGGGTGGTGGCGTCCAGGCGACCGGCCACCAGCCAGACCCGGCGGATGTGGGTGATGGCACTGCCCAGCGCGGAAATGATCAGGAACATCGCCAGCAGGCCGAAAATCCAGCCCGGGCCATCGTTCATGCCACTGAAGATGCCGCTCCAGACCATGCCAGCGACGAACAGCGCCGCAGCCCAGGCCAGCAGGTGACGGAACAGGAGTGAGAGGCTGGCGAACACGGCGGCGCCTTGGAGGAAGGGGGTGAGCCGAGCATAGGGCGGCCGGCCGGGCAAGCAAGCGGCCTGCGACGAAGGGCCGGAAAGTGCGGATGGAAGCCGTTCTGGTAGTGCCCTGCCGCTGGCCGGCATCCCGTTATGTCCGCAAACCTGGCAGCAGTGCCGGCCAGCGGCCGGCACTACCGGTGCTTCTTACTTGCGCTGGCCGGCGCTGGCGTCACGCACGGCGCGGAACGACTCGTCCTTGCTCCAGTTCGGCCAGGCACGGGAGTTGGCCAGCTGGTTGCCCAGCGTGTACAGCACTTCCAGGTCGCGGGCGGCACCGGCGAACACCCAGTCCGGCTGCCATTCGTCGCCCTGCTGGTGGTAACGCTTGGCGGTGTAGTCCTCGGAGGCTTTCTTGCCTGCGGCGACGCCACCGTCCACCCAGTCCTGGCCGGCCGACCAGGACAGCGCCGGCACGCCACGCTTGGCGAACGGGAAGTGATCGGAGCGGAAGAACAGGCCCGCTTCCGGCTTCGGGTCCGGCGTGTAGCGGATATCCCAGCCCTTGGCCACGTCCTTCAGCTGGTCCAGCAGCTCGAAACGCGCGGCGCCGTAGATGCCGAAGTCACGCGACGGGCCGAACGGCGCCATGCCGTCCATGTTGATCACCGCCACGGTCTTTTCCAGCGGGTACAGCGGATGGGTGGCGTAGTACTCCGACCCCAGCAGGCCCTTTTCCTCGGCGGTGACCGCCAGGAACAGCAGCGAGCGCTCCGGGCGCTTTTCCTTGGCGAAGCCACGGGCAAGCTCGATCAGCGAGGCGGTACCGCTGGCGTTGTCCAGTGCGCCGTTGAAGATGCGGTCGCCACGCGCGTCCGGCTCGCCCACGCCGATGTGGTCCCAGTGCGCGCTGTAGATGATCGTCTCGTCCGGGTGGCGGCTGCCTTCCAGGCGTGCGGCCACGTTGTGCGAGGTGATCACTTCGGTCTTCACCGCGTACTTCGCGTCCAGGCTGGCGCCGGTCAGCGGCACCGGGGTGAAGTCGCGCTGCTGCGCCTTCTTCTTCAGCGCCTCGAAGTCCTGCCCGGCGGAGCGGAACAGCTCCACCGCCAGGTCGCGCTGGATCCAGCCTTCCAGCAGCGGGTGGCTTTCGGCCGGGTTGTCGCGCACCACGTCGAACATGGTGTTGGTGTTGGAACCGGCCACGGTGGCCCAGCCATAGGAGGCCGGTGCGGTCTCGTGCACGATCAGCACGCCCAGTGCACCCTGGCGCGCGCCTTCCTCGTACTTGTAGGTCCAGCGGCCGTAGTAGGTCATGCCCTTGCCGTCGAAATCACCCTGGCCGGTCTCGAAGTCCGGATCGTTGATCAGTACGACGGCGATCTTGCCCTTCAGGTCCACGCCCTTGAAGTCGTCCCAGTTGCGCTCCGGCGCTTTCACGCCATAGCCGAGGAACACCAGCGGGGCCTTGCTGATGTCGACGTTGCTGGCGCCGTTCATGGCGGCGCGCACGGCAATCTGCTTGCCCTGCTCCAGCGCAACGGTCTTGCCGCCCTGGTGCAGCGCCAGCTGCGGTGTGCCGACGATGTCGCCCTTGCGCAGCGGCACGGCCTGGGTCCACAGGCGCTTGCCGTCCTTCAGGTCGCCGCCCGGCTGCAGCCCGGCATCGGCGAACTGCTTGCTGAGATAGGCGATGGTCTTCTCTTCGCCGGCGGTGGCCGGCGAGCGGCCTTCGTAGGCGTCGGAGGCCAGTTCCTTGACGTCGGCGGAGATCCGCGCGCCATCGAATTTCGGGGTGGCCGCCATCAGTGCGCTCGACACCGACAGGGCCAGCACGCCCAGTACCACTCGTTTCATTGCTCTCTCCAGCAGGGAAATCCTTCTGGAGTGTAATGGGATTCGGCAGGGCTGCGCCCTGCGCCTGCCGAAACAACGGCAACAGCCGAAGCAACAGCAAAAGCTGGTTTCCTGAGGGTAGGCGGGGTGGGTCCGGCTGCTGTTGGTGGGGTCTCGACCTTGGTCGACACGAACGGAAACACGAAGGGGTCAGATCCCTTTCCCGGCAGGAAAGGGTTCTGACCCCATCTGTGTGTCGCTTGGGCGTGTTACCAGTTCGGGTCTTCGGCCGGGGCGGCAGCAGGTTTGGGCTTCGGCTTGGCCACCGGGCGCGCGGCGGTAGCCGGTGCTGCCGAGGCCGTTGCGCCAGCAGCGGCGGCAGCCGGCTTGCTGCCCAGCTTCTGGCGCAGTTCGATCTGGCCCGGACGGAAGCCGCCGCGCATCGCGTCAACGCCATCTTCGATGGTGCCGTACGAGGTCTGCGCAGCCACGCGGTCGATGCGGATGGTGCAGCACGGGTGTTCGCTGCGGCCCAGCGAACGGCCGGTCTGCGGGTCCTTCAGTTCCTCGCCCAGGCGCACGGCCTGCCAGCGCTGGCCGGCCTGCACGGTGTCACCGCCCTGGCTCAGCACCACCTGATCACCGTCCACCGACACCACCGATACCGGGAACAGCGTGGTGACGATGCTGGTGCCGATCTGGCCGGACAGCGATTCCATCATCGCCGCAGCCATGTTGCGGCCGTTGACCACACGCGGCAGGGTGCTCGGGCCGGTCGAGGCCAACTGGTGGTCGAAGCTGTCGGACATCACCACCTGGCCGGTGGTGGCGTTGATCAGGCGCAGGGTGATGCGGCCGCCACCGGAATACGAGGTCACCTGGCGGTCGGACATGCGCAGGTTGCGCACGCTGCGCGGGTACTCGAAGCGTTCGATGGTCGGGATCAGGATCAGGTCGGTCGCCAGCTGCTGGCCGACGCGGGCAGTGTCCTGCAAACGCACGTTGCCGCTGTTGATGTGGTCGATCTCGGCCTGCAGTTCGTCGCCGAACTCGCGATCCAGCACGATGAAGCGCTGGGTATGGGTCAACGTGTCGGACAGGCGTGCGCGGATCGCGTCGGCCACTTCATCGGCGCTCACGCGGCCATCGCCCACGGCATAGCTGCCGGCCTTCGTACGCGGCAGCGCGACCACGATCTTCGGCTTGCCCTGCTCGTCCGGTGCGCGGTACTGGGCGATCTGGGCACGCACGCGTACCTTCCAGTAGCTGCGCATGCTGCGGTGGGTCACGTCGGAATCGAACGAGCTTGCGCCACGCTTGGCATCGACGCTGACCTTCTCGTCGTAGCTTTCCCTGACGCTGGCCGAGGCACCGCCGCCCTTGGCCGTGGCTTCGCCAGAGGCGCTGGCAGAGGCCGAGCCCTTGAAGCTCCAGCCTTCATCGCTGGCGCGCACGCGGGCGATGGTTTCCTCGTCCAGCTGCCGCACTTCGTCCTGCGACAGGATTTCATAGCCCAGCACCGCGCCCTGCGAGCCGGCGATCATCTGCTGGGTGAACGCGTCGGCGCGGATATCGCCGACGTGTTCATCATCCACGTCCACATGCAGGCCTGCGCGCAGGCTCTGCATCTGGCTGGCCACGCGTACGCCGTTGACCTGCGCCACCGCCGACTGCAGCGCCGCCAGCACCGCCAGTTCCGGGGTGCTGCCGATGCCGTCGGCCTCGCGCGCGACCTGGGTGGTGCCGCCGAAATCCGGCGTGCCACGCAGGGGCGCTGCTTCCACTGGCGCATTGCTGGCCAGTGCACTGGTTGCCTTGTCCTTGGCGGGTGTGGGCGCATCGGCGGCCGGGGTGTCCTGCTTGCCGCAGGCTGCAAGCAGCACGGCAGCCAGGCCCAGGCCGATCAAACGGGAGGTCGTACGCATGGGGTTGATCCTCGGATCAGATCGAGTCGAGCATCGAATCGGCGTTCGACGGCACCTTCACCTTGCTCTTCTTGGCGAAGGTCACGGCCGACTTGGTCGAGCCGTACAGGCCCTGGATGAAGCCCGGCGATTCCTTGGCCACCCATGCACCGGCAGCCAGCTTGCGGCCGACGGTCGCCATCTGGGTGGCGCCCAGGTTCTTCATGCCGGCGGTGAAGTTGCTGGCTTCGCCGCCCAGCTTCTGCGCTTCGGCAGCCGACGCCAGCAGCGAGACCAGGCCTTCGGCATAGTGCTGCTTGGATTCAGCGTTCAGCTCCGGCTGCGCGGCCTGGCGCTCGTCGATCGCGGCCTGAGCGGCTTCGCTGACCGACACCGACTTCTTCATCGCATCGACGCTGACCGAACCCGACGACAGCGCCTGGCGCTCGGCTTCCAGCAGCTGCACCTGCTCGGCCAGGCCGAAGGCACGGGCGAACGAGGTCTGGGCCTGCAGCGAGTGCGACTGCGAGCTGACGAAACGACGCACCAGTGCTTCCTGCGCGGCTTCATCCGGTGCGGCGGCGCTGGAGGCGCTGCTGCTGGAGGTACCGGTGGCGGCGCCGGCCAGGTCCTTCAGCTTGCCCAGGCCAGCGTGCGCCGGCATCGACAGGGTGGCGGCCGCGATGGCCAGGACAAGAGCGGTATTGCGGATCATGTGAGAGTCCTTTGGGAGAGACGGCCGCGGTGCGGCACGTGGGGAATCGGTAAGCCCCGGTGGATGCCGAGCGCGCTCGGCACCCACGGGGGCGGCGGATCAGCGGACCGCCTTGACGTTCAGTTCGTTGATCATCTGCTGGGCGGCCTTTTCGGCAGCCAGCTGCAGGGCATTGGTACGGGCCACGGTTTCATTCGGGCCGGTGCCGGAGAACTGCACCGGGCCGACCGACGACACGGTGCGCGGGAAACGACCGGTCACATCCAGCACCTTGCCGGTGACGGTGACGAACACGCGGGTGTTGCCACTGGCCGGATCACGGTCGCGCATGCCGATGTCGAGGGTGCCGACGGCGATGTACGGAATGTTGGCCGCACGGATGCCGTTGGCGGTGTCACGCAGGGTGGCCGGGGCCAGGTCGTTGCCGGTGCTGAAGTCCTTGCGGATGCGCTCGATGCTGAGCAGGCCACGCGATTCGCCTTCCACGTATTCGGCTTCAACCACTTCGTAGCCCGCGGCGCTGAAGGCCCCGGTCATCGCGGTGTTGACCTCGGCGGCGTTGGCCACCTTCCAGGTGATGTTGTCGGCGCGCGCGGTGGTGCTGCCGCCGCTGGTGACCGACACCGAACCATTCTGGTTGATGCTGCCGTTGGTGCTGACCGAGTTGCCGCGGAAGCTGTCGCCCTCACGGGTGTTCTCGCTGTAGCTGCTGCTGGCGTCGACGCGGCGGTATTCCTTGTCCTGGAACGACTGCACGGTGTCCTGCGAGCGCGCCATGAACAGGAAGGTCAGCAGCGAGCGCTGCGCGGCGGTGGCACCGGCCACGGCCGAACCCGCATCCAGCTTGGTCTGCAGCAGGGTGGTGTTGATCTCGGCACGGACGGTGACGGTGTAGGTCTTGGCTTTCTTGTCTTCGGTGTCCGACAGCGGCACGGCGCTGAGCACGTAGCGGTCGATCTCACCGATGAACTCGGCGCGGCGCGCTTCGAACAGGCGCAGCTTGGCCGCACCGGTTTCGGCGATGTACGCCTCCAGGGCATTGACCTTGGCCTTGTTCAGGGCCTGGGCACGGGTATCGGCACTCAGGCGCAGGCCGTAGCTGGCCGAGCCGGTGCCGCGCGAACTCGCGGTCTGCGCAGCGACCGGCGAGGCCACCACCAGCGCGATGAGGATGAGCAGGATGGTACGCATCAACGACATGACTTGATCAACTCCTGGAGGGCTTGGGTCTGCTGCTGCAACGGGCGGCCGCCCGGCTTCTGTTCGTCCAGCCAGGCGCGCGAATCGGCACGCTTGGCGGCGGCGCCGGCGAAGGCGTCGAGCCCGGCCAGCAGGGTTTCGTAGCTGGCCGACCACTGGTCGACCTGCCACTGCGTGGCCGGCACCACCTTGGTGGCGCCCTTGCGCAGCGGCTGTTCGAAATAGACCTTCCCCGAGAACGGCTCGGTCACCCTGGCGGTGAAGAAGGCGCCGAACAGCATCGTCTTCATCGCCGGGGTTTCCTCGATCACACCGCTCTTCAGTGCATCGACCTGCAGGTTGATGACGTAGTCGGGCTCGGGAATCTTCAGCTGGTAGACCTTGCCGTCGGCAAAGCGGGCAGCCATCGCGCCACCGATCGCCTGGCCCGAGGCCGGCGGCAGCAGCCCGACGCCGGTGTTGGACGACAGCGTCTTGGACAGTTCATGGGCGAGGGTGGCGCGCAGCGGCGCTTCCCACTTCGGGTCGGGCAGCTTGGCGCGGACCGCGTCGGACAGGGTTACACCACCGACCTGCAGACGGCGCACCGCCGCGTCGGGCAACCTGGCCTGGGCGAGGCTGGCCGCCAGCACCTGCGACAGGCTGGTATCGGCGCCGCCATACAGCAGATCGGCGACGATCGCGTCGATATCGTCGTTGTCCGGTCGGTAATCCTGCACGTCGATGCGCTGCAGGGTCAGCGGATAGGACGCGATCACCTGGCGCTCGCGGAAGTCGAAGAACAACGCCTGCAGCGCCACTTCCACCAGCACCTTGTACTGGTCGCCGATCGGCTCGACCGAGACCAGTTCGCGGTCCAGCGCGGCGGCCAGCACGGTGGCGCTGGTGGTGCCGTCGAGCATCGCCACCGGCTGGTCGATCAGCTCCAGGTGGGCCGGTGCGCGGCGCTTGAGCGACTGCGCCAGCGTCTGGTTCAGCGGGATCAGGCCACGCCGTTCCAGCACCGCATGCGCATGTGGGGTGGTCGCCTGCACGGCGGCGGCGTCAGCGGTATAGGCAAAACCGGCCCAATAGGCCTGCTGCGATTTGTCCGCGGCCTGCACGGCCATCGGCCATACGGCCAGGCACAGGGCACAGGCAAGCAGGCGCGCAAAAGCGCGCGATGCGCTCTTCGTCCTTGAATACATCCAACCGCTCCTCGGTCAATACGCACGGAATGCGGGCGCTGATGCGTCCGCTGGGCGCGAAACATAGCCGCTAAGGCGCGCGGCGACAAGTGCTGTCCTTGTCGGCTCAGTCCGTGGGGGGCAGGCCCGCCCGCTGCCGCAACAGTCCACGCTCGGCCTGGTTCTGGCTGAGCCGAGCCGCCTCGCCAAAAGCGTCACGCGCATCCTGCTCGCGCCCCAGTGCCTGCAACAGCTCGCCACGCACCACCTGCAGCGGCGCGTAGTCACGCAGGCGCGCGTCGACCAGCAAGGGCTGCAGCTGCGCCCAGGCGGCAAAGGGACCGTCGCTGCGCAGGATCGCCACCACCCGGTTCAATGCCACCACTGGCGAAGGCTGCACCTGCAGAAGCTGTGCATAGAGCGCAGCAATGCGCGGCCAATCGGTATCCTCGGGGCGGCGCGCCGCTGCATGGCAGGCCGCAATGCGCGCCTGCAGCACGTAGGGATCGTCGCCACCACCCGCGGCCAGCGCACGCGCCAGCACCTGCTGCCCACGTTCGATCTGCAGCCAATCCCAGCGTGCGCGGTTCTGCTGGTCCAGCAGCACCGGCACGCCCTGCGCGTCCACCCGCGCCGCTGCGCGCGAGGCCTGCAGCTCCATCAGCGCCAGCAGGCCCAGTACCGGCGGCACCGGCAACCGATGGGCCAGGACGCGGGCCAGCCGCAGCGCTTCCTCGCACAGCGCCGGGCGCATCCAGTCGTCGCCGGCGCTGGCCGCATAGCCTTCGTTGAACACCAGGTAGATCGCCTCCAGCACCGAGGCCAGGCGCTCCGGCATCGCCTCCGCGCGCGGCACTTCATAGGGCACCTGCTTCTGCGTCAGGGTGCGCTTGGCGCGCACGATGCGCTGGGCGATGGTCGGTTCCGGCTGCAGGAACGCGCGCGCGATCTCCACCGTGGTCAGGCCACCGAGCAGGCGCAGGGTGAGCGCCACGCGCGCATCGGCCGGCAGCACGGGATGGCAGGCCACGAACATCAGCCGCAGCAGGTCATCGCCCAGGTCGTCCTCCAGCGCCTGGCTGTCATCGGGTGCCGGCAGCGCCGCCGGATGCAGTTCCTCGCCCCATTGCGCGTGCTGCTGAGCCACGCGTTGGTGCTGGCGCAGCACATCGATGGCACGGTTGCGCGCGGTGGTCATCAGCCAGGCTCCGGGGTTGTCCGGGATGCCCTGCTCCGGCCAACGCTCCAGCGCGGCCAGCCAGGTGTCCTGGGCCAGTTCCTCGGCACGGCCGACATCGCCACCGAGCAGCCGCGCCAGGCGCGCGATCAGCACTGGCGACTCCATCCGCCAGAGGGTTTCCAGACGCTGCGTCAGTGCGGGCTCGAGCATGCGCCGATCACAGCACGCAGGCCCGGCCCGCACAAGCGCCGCAGCTCACGCTTCAACAATCGGCTTGAAGCCGCCCCAGAACATGCGCTTCGTATCGAACGGCATGTCCTTCGGGCCCAGCGACGCCAGTCGCGGGTCGGCCATCACCTTTGCGTTGATGCGGTCGCGTGCCGCGCGCGAGCGGAACACCACGAAGGCGACGATCACCGTCTCGCCCGGTTTCGCCTTGACCGCGCGCGGCAACGAGGTGCTCTTGCCCGGCTCCACATCGTCGGCCACGCATTCCATGTACTGCAGCGCGCCATGGTCCTTCCACACCGCGCCGGCCTTGCGGGCAAGGCGGCGGTAGGCCGCCACCTTGTCCTGCGGGCACGGCAGCACGTAAGCGTCCACGTAAGCCATGCGGGTTCTCCTGCGGCGGCCGTCAGCCCGGCTCGCCGTCCATGTGTGCGATCTCCCAGAGATGGCCGTCCAGGTCCTGGAAGCCACGCTGGTACATGAAGCCGTAGTCGCGCGCCGGCTGCGGTTCGCTGGCGCCGGCGGCCAGGGCCTTGTCCACCAACTCGTCAACGGCCTTGCGACTGGGTGCCGAGAGTGCGTTGATCACTTCGGTGTGGGTGTGCGCGTCGGCAATCGGCTTGTTGGTGAACTGCTGGAAGAAGGGCTGGGTCAGCAGCATCACGTAGATGCTTTCGCTGATGACCATGCCGGCCGCGTCGTCGTTGGTGTAGGTCGGATTGAAGCTGTAGCCCAGCGCGGTGAAGAACGCCTTGGACTTCTCCAGGTCCTGCACGGGCAGGTTGACGAAGATCATCTGCGGTTGTGGTGCACTCATCGTTGAAGCTCCTTGTGGATGACAGAGGCGGGATCAGGGCTGCTTCATGCAGTTGACCATCCACGGCTTGCCGTAACGGTCGATCAGCATGCCCCAGCGATGTGCCCAGAACGTTTCGCCGATCGGCATCTGCACCTGGCCACCTTCGGCCAGCGCGGCGAACACGCGTTCGGCTTCTTCGATGCTGTCGACATCGACATTGATGGTGGTCGAGCCGCCCTCGCCTCCGCCGGGGCCGTCGGCTGCCATCAGGATGGCGTTGCCGATCTCGAGCTGGCTGTGCGCGACGTGGTCGAGGGTTTCCGGCGGCATTTCGTTGCAGCCCGGCGAGCCATCGGAGGGCGGCATGTCGCGGTACTTCAATTCCGAGGTGACCTGGCCACCGAGTGCCTTGGCATAGAACGCCATTGCCTCGTGGGCCTGGCCGCTGAAGCCGAGGAAGGGAATCAGTCTCATGGCAATACTCCGTTGTGCGGTTCAGGGTGGTAGTGCCGGGGCGTGCCCGGTTGGGAGAGGAATCGGGTCAGCCTTCCAGCTGTGCACGCAGACGCTGTTCCTGCTGCTGTAATTCGGGGGTGAAGGCTTCACCAAAGTCTTCTGCGGAGATCAGGGGACGCAGTTCCAGCGTGCCGCCCTCGCCGAACGGCGCACGGCTGGCCCATTCAACGGCCTCGTCCAGCGACCGCACCTCCCACAGCCAGAAGCCGGCGATCTGTTCGCTGGCAGGACCGAACGGACCGGCCTCGACCTTGGGTGCCCCGGCGCCGAAATGAATGCGACGGCCGCGCTGGGTGGCGTGCAGGCCTTCACCGGCCAGCATGATGCCGGCGGCCACCAGTTGTTCGTTGAAGGCGCCCATTTCGGACAGTTCCTGTTCGCTGGGCATGCGGCCGGCTTCGGAGTCGGCGTTGGCCTTCACGATCACCATCACTTTCATTTTGGTCTCCCGTGGGACGCGTGGTGCGTGCCCTTCACTGGGTACAACGAACCAGGGGGCTGGGAATCGACACGTCCTCTGAAAATTATTTCTTCCGTGGAAAGCGCGCCTTCGGCGAAGGTCGGCGAACGGCGGAGCCCCTCCGCGGTGGGTTTGGGTGGTCGCTGAAAGCGCGGGTTCATGGCTTTGGCCGGGTGGGTAGGCGGGTCGGGGGACGCCGTAAACCCATCCATGGGGGCTTGGCCGCGGCTTGCTCGTGTGCGCTGTCCTGCGCACACGGCAAGACCGGGGTTGGGCATCGTGCCCAACCCGCCCGAGGCATGCCTCGGGCCCATG
>NZ_LXXZ01000065.1 GCF_003244875.1 Stenotrophomonas sepilia | reverse complement strand
TACACGGCAGCGATGGCTCCGCCCGCGCTGCGCGGCCGGAGCCATCGCTGCCGTGTAGGCGATCAAGCCTTGGGTCAGCGCGGTGCCCAACAGCCCGGCCAGCAGCAGGCCCGACAACAGCCAACCGGCCGTGCGTGCCGCTGCCAGCCACAGCAGGGCCGCGACCAGTGCCGCCAGCTGCAGCCGCAGCAGGTGCCGCCGGTCACCGCGATCAGCCAGCGGCAGCAACCCGAGCAATGCCAGCACGCTGCCGGCCTGGGTCGCGGCCAGCACCGCGCCGGCAACCGCCCGCTCCAGCGCGAAGGCGTGTGCAAGCTGATCCAGCAGCGGCTGCGCGTAATAGACGTTGGCAACGCTGGCGCCGGCGGCAACCGCAAGCAGCACCAGCAGGGGGCGTGGAATCGGCATGGCATTCGTCATCTGGTTTCATATTGAAACCAGATGCAGGCTAGCTACTTTGGTTTTAAACTGCAACCACATAGGACGGAGACCGCCATGCACGCAGACAGCCCCTGCCCCGTTGCCCGCAGCGCCGACCTGCTCGGTGATCGCTGGGCACTGCTGGTGATCCGCGATGCCTTCGACGGCGTCAGCCGCTTCGGCGACTTCCAGCGCAGCCTGGGCGCCGCCCGCAACATCCTCAGCGATCGCCTGCGCAGGCTGGTCGAGGCCGGCATCCTGCAACTGCAACCGGCCTCCGACGGCTCGGCCTACCAGGAATACGTGCTCACCGCCGCGGGCCAGGCGCTGTTCCCGGTGCTGGTCGCGCTGCGCCAATGGGGTGAACGCCATCGCTTCGGTGCAGACGAAGCTCATTCGCAGCTGATCGAATCCAGCACGCGGCGACCGCTGCCGTACATGCAGCCGCGCGGGCGCGACGGTCGGCCCCTGCAGGCCGCCGCCACCCGTGTGCGCAAGCTCAGGGACGACGGGCACAGCGCCTGACCCGCCCATTCGCGCACACCGCGACCCGGTCGCGCCGGTTAGCATCGGATGTTTCCGCCGCCGGACAACGACGATGTCGCGCTATCGCTCTTCCCTGATGACCGCCCTGCTGCTGCCGTTGCTGGCCTGCAGCGCCGGAACCACGCAGGCCCGCGAGGTTGCCGCGCCCGCCGACCACGTGCAGGCCGATGGCCCCTATGTGTTCCGCCAGGGCGACCGGGTGCAGGCCAAGTGGATCTGCGCCGACAAGGTCGAATCGCGCACGCTTGCCTCCGGGGCAACAGGGACCGATATCGCACCGCGCTGCGGCTACGAACACACCGTGCATGTGGCTGCGCCGAATGCAGCCTCGGTCTCGGTGCTGCCGGCCACACCGCGCATCGTCGCGCTGTCCGACATTCACGGCCAGTACGGGTTGCTGGTGCGCCTGCTGCGTGCCCATCACGTGATCGACGCGCAGGATCGCTGGGCGCTGGGCAAGGACACGCTGGTCATCGCCGGCGACGTGTTCGACCGCGGCCCGCAGGTGACCGAGGCGTTCTGGCTGCTCTACGGCCTGCAGCAGCAGGCGGCCGCCGCCGGTGGCGCCGTGCACTTCGTGCTCGGCAACCACGAAACCATGGTGCTGTACGACGACCTGCGCTACGTCAACCCCAAGTACCTGCGCAGCGCCCAGCTGCTGGGCCGCAGCTACCCGCAGCTGTATGGCGCCGACTCGGTGATCGGGCAGTGGCTGCGCACCCGACCGGTACTGCTGAAGATCGGCGATACCCTGTTCCTGCACGGCGGCATCTCGCCCGAGGCGGTGCAGCTGGCGCTGGACCCGGCACGCACCAACGCGGCCTACCAGGCCTCGCTGGGCCTGCCCAAGGCCGAAGTGAAGGCCGACCCGGCCACCGCACCGCTGTATGACGGCAAGACCAGCCCGATCTGGTACCGCGGCTATTTCGATGGCCGCCTTGACACCGCGGGTGTGCAGGCCGTGCTCGACCGCCTGCAGCTCAAGCGCATCGTGGTCGGCCATACGTCGATGCCACACGTCAGCAGCTTCCACGGCGACCGCGTGATCGCCATCGACAGCAGCATCAAGAACGGCGAGAACGGCGAACTGCTGTTCATCGAGGAGGGCAAGCTCAGCCGTGGCCTGCTGGATGGCTCCCGGATGCCGCTGGCGCTGGGTGAGCCGGGGCTGCAGGACTGAATGGAGGGACAGCGTGACGGCGCCGGGAGGTGCCGGCGCGCTCCACCTTCACCCGGTTTGCGGCTACCCTTCGGCAGCCGAGAGGCCCGCCCCGTCCAGCCGGTGGGCCTGACCGTTACAGGAGCCCCGCGCATGCGCGTTCTGATTGCTGAAGACGACCCGGACATCGCCTCCGGCCTGTGCGCCTCGCTGCGCCGGCAGGGGCACGTGGTCGACCACGTCGACAACGGTGCGCACGCCGATGCAGCACTGGGCTCGACCCAGTATGCACTGCTGGTGCTGGACCTGGGGCTGCCGCAACTGGATGGCCGCGACGTGCTGCAACGACTGCGCCAGCGTGGCGATGGCCTGGCGGTGCTGGTGGTGACCGCGCGTGACGGCCTGGCCGAGCGGGTGCGCGTGCTCGACCTCGGTGCCGACGACTACCTGGTCAAGCCGTTCGCACTGGATGAATTCGAAGCCCGCGTGCGTGCACAGCTGCGGCGGGTCACCAGCAATGGCAATCCGGACCTGCGCATCGGCCGCTTGCGCCTGGACCTGGCCGGGCACCGTGTATGGATCGACGACCAATCACTTGAACTGACCGCACGCGAGTTCGGCCTGCTGTCGGCGCTGGCGGTGCGTGCAGAGCGCATCGTGTCACGCGCGCAACTGGTGGAAGCGCTGTGCGACTGGGGCCAGGACCTGACCGACAACGGCCTGGACATCGCCCTGCACCGCCTGCGCCGCAAGCTGCAGCCGGGCGGCATGGGCATCCGCACCGTGCGCGGGCTGGGCTACATGCTGGAAGATGCGCAGGACGACAGCGCCCCGTGATCAGTGGACCGCCCAGCCTGCGCCGGCGCCTGCTCGCCTTCCTGGCGTTGCCGATGCTGGGCCTTCTCACCTTCAATACGATCCTGGCCTATTACGTTGCGCTGGACTATTCCAACCGCATCCACGACCGCAACCTGATCGACGACACGCACTCGTTCGCGCAGATGCTGAGCACCATGCCGGTGACCAGCGACCTGTCTCCGCAGGCGCGCTTCCTGATCGAGTACGAACCCGACGGCCATCGCTATTTCAACGTCGACAGCAGCCGCCAGGGGACGCTCAGCGGCAATGCAGATTTCAGTGCCTACGCGCCTTCGCAGGAATGCACCGGCGTGGACCCCACCCTGTACGATGGCATTCTCAACGGCCAGCCGGTGCGCATGGCCACCGTCTGCACGCGTGCGATGAACGATCCGCAGGACCAGCTGGCGGTGACCGTGGCCGAAAGCATGGCCGAACGACGCCAGCGCGCGCGAGAGATCCTGATGATCATCATCCCGCTGATGACCATGCTGGCGCTGGGCACTGCCGCGCTGGTCTGGTTCGGGGTGACCCATGGCCTGCGCATCCTGACCCCGCTGAGGACCCGCCTGGCACAGCGCCGCGGCGAACTGGCGCCGATCTCCGACGCCGACGTGCCGGAGGAAATCCAGCCACTGATCAGCACCATCGACGATCTGTTTGCCCGCCAGGCGGAAATGATCACCCTGCAGAACCGTTTCATCGCCGACGCCGCGCACCAGCTGCGCTCGCCGTTGGCCGGCATGGCCCTGCACGTGGACCAGGCACTGGCGCATGGCGACCCGGACACGGTGCGCGAGGCACTGCAGCACATCCGCCGGCTCAACCAGCGCACCGCGCGGGTCAGCACCCAGCTGCTGGCGCTGAGCCGGGCCCAGACCGTGCCGGAGACGGTGGAGGCACTGGACCTGTGCGAACGGGTGCCGCAGTGGGTCGGTACACGCGTGCCTGAAGCGATCCGCGATGGCATCGATCTGGGTTACCGCGGCAGCCCCCAGCCGCTGCGCGTGCTCGGCAACGGTGCCCAGCTGCAGGAAGCACTGGACAACCTGATCGACAATGCGCTGCGCTATGCCGGCCGCGATGCGACCGTCACCGTCGGCGTGCACGCGCTGGATGACAATGACGTCGAACTGTACGTGGAGGACAACGGGCCCGGCGTACCCGAGGACGTGATGCCGCGGCTGGGTGAGCGCTTCTTCCGCGCCCCCGGCACCACCGCCAGCGGCACCGGCCTGGGCCTGGCCATCGCCCACGAGGCGGTGGAGCACTTCGGCGGGCGCCTGACCTTCCTCAACCGCCCCGGCGGCGGACTCAAGGTCGCCATCACACTGCCGCTGCTGAAGGCCCCCTGACCCGGACCGGGGCGCTGAAAGGCTGGCGAAAATCGCGGTTGCGATCCTGACCCTCCCCACTGCCGTCCCGGAGCCGCCAGGTGACCGACTCGCACGACTTCTTCCTCCCCGGTGGCCCGCAGGGCGTGCTGCTGGTTCACGGCCTGACCGGTACCCCGGCGGAAATGCGCATGCTGGGCAAAGGGCTGAACAACGCCGGCTTCACCGTACACGGCGTGCAGCTGCCCGGCCATTGTGGCACCGTGGATGACCTGCTGGCGACCACCTGGGAACAGTGGTACCAGGGCGTGGAAGATGCGGCGGCAAGCCTGCGCGGCAAGGTCGACCAGCTGTTCGTCGGTGGCCTGTCGATGGGCGCGGTGCTGTCGCTGGCACTTGCTGCTCGACGACCGGACTGGGTGTCCGGCGTCGGCGTGTATGGCGCCACGTTCCGCTACGACGGCTGGAACATACCCGCTGTCGCCCGCCTCTCGTTCCTGCTGCCGTGGTTCAAGCGCTTCAACATCGGCCGCGACCGCATGTTCATGGAAGAACCGCCGTACGGCCTGCGCGACGAGCGCCTGCGTGCGCAGGTCAGCGCCGCCATGCTGTCCGGCGACAGCGCGGCGGCAGGCCTTCCGGGCAATCCCTGGCACGCGCTGGCCGAGATGCGTGCGCTGAGCAACTGGACCCGCCGCCACCTGCACCAGGTCACCGCCCCGTGCCTGGTGATGCACGCGCGCGAAGACGACGTGGCCAGCATGGGCAATGCCGAACTGGTGATGTCGCGGGTCAGTGGCCCGAAGGAACTGGTGGTGCTGGAGGACAGCTACCACATGATCACGATCGACCGCGAACGCCGCGAGGTGATCCGCCGCAGCGCGCGCTTCTTCACCGGGATCGGTGAACGCAGCGGCGTCCTCAAGGCGGTGGCCTGAGATGGGGGCACTTGCCACGCTGCTGTGGCTGGCCAATGTCGTGCTCGATACCGGTGGCCAGCTCGCCTTCAAGGCCGCCGCCAGCGACCCGCAGGAGGGCGAGGGACTGCAGCGCTGGAAGCACATGCTCAGCCGCCCCTGGCTGTGGATCGGCATCGCCTGTTACGTGCTTGAGTTCGTCGCCTGGATCGCCTTCCTGTCACTGGTTCCGCTGTCCAAGGGCGTGCTGCTGGGCTCGATCAACATCGTGGCGCTGATGATCGCCGGCCGCATCCTGTTCCGCGAGAAGCTCACGCCATTGCGGGTGACCGGGATGCTGCTGGTCACAGCCGGCGTGGCGGTGGTGGGGGCCGGCTCATGAGGCGCCTGTATGTGATCGGTTTTCCGCTGCTGATGGCCTTCGACACGCTGGCCCAGCTGTGCTTCAAGTACGCCGGTGAGGCGGCCCTGCCGGTCGAGGCCAACACCGCCTGGCTGCTGCGCGTGCTGTCGCAACCATGGGTGTACGGCGCCGTCCTGGGCTACGTGGGTGCGTTCTTCACCTGGATGAGCCTGCTGCGGCATGCGCCGATCGGCCCCGCATTCGCTGCCTCGCACCTGGAAGTGATCAGCGTGCTGCTGCTGTCGGCGTGGCTGTTGAACGAGCCACTGACCCTGCACCACCTGGTAGGTGCGGTCCTGATCGTGGCCGGCATCGTCTGCCTCGGTCGCGCGGAAGCGGACGACCCGCACAGCCCCGCCGAAAGCACCTCGTGAGCGGGCTGCGATGAGCCTGTTCGCGCGCGAACTGCCACCGACCGCCGGCCTGCCGATGCAGGCCACCGACTTCCTTCCCGGTGGTGGTGACCTGCGCGGGATCCTGGCCAACCAGCTGGGCACGCCGCCGCTGCAGCTGACCTGTTCCGGCACGCACGCGCTGCTGATCGCCCTGCGCACCTTGCGCAAGCGCGCGCCCAGGCGCGACACGGTGATCATGCCGGCCTACACCTGTCCGCTGGTGCCGATCGCGGTGCACAGCCTCGGCCTGCGCGTGCAGCTGTGCGATACCCGGCGCGGCCACTTCGACTTCGATCCCGGCCAGCTCGAACGGTTGGCCGATGCGCGTACGTTGGCCATCCTGCCGACCCACCTCGGCGGTCGCATCGCCGATGTCGAACGGGCCTGCGACATCGCCCGCAGCGCCGGCGCCTGGGTCATCGAAGATGCCGCACAGGCGCTGGGCGCACGGGTGGGCAACAGCAGTGTCGGCCTGCGTGGCGACATCGGATTCTTCAGCCTGGCGGCCGGCAAGGGGCTGAGCCTGCACGAAGGCGGCCTGCTGGTCAGCCGCGATGACGAACTGCGCGCCGAACTGGCCGAGCATGCCGCCGAACACGTGCGCTTCAACCTGCGCTGGGAGCTGCTTCGCAGTGTGCAGCTGCTTGGCCTTGCCGCCTGCTATCGCCCCTCACTGCTGTCGCTGGTGTACGGCAATCCGCTGCGCAACGCACTGCAGCGTGGCGATCTGGAAGACGCGGTCGGTGATGTTTTCCCGCTGGACATACCGCAGCACCGGGTCAGCCGATGGCGCCAGAACATCGGTGCCCATGCCGCGCGGCGATTGCCGGCGTTCCTGCAGGCCGGGCGCCTGCGCGCACTGCAGTTGCGCGTGCAGCTGGCACAACTGCCGGCGGTGGAAGTGGTCGATGGCCTGGCCGGCACCGGCGGCACCTGGCCGATGCTGATGCTGCTGCTGCCCAGCCAGCGCGCGCGTGACGCCGCACTGGACACACTGTGGCCGCGCGGCCTCGGCGCCAGCCGTATGTTCATCCGTGCCCTGCCCGACTACGCCTATCTGCGTGGCATCGTGCCGCAGGAGGACGTGCCCAATGCACGTGACTTCGCCGCACGCATGCTCACCCTTGGCAACAGCGCCTGGCAGACCCGTGAGGAGACGGCCGAAATACTGCAGGTCCTGGCCCGTGTCTGACCCGCACATGCATGCGTGGCCTGCGCGCCGGGCATTCATCCATGCATCTTCCTGAACGCTTTCCCAGCCCGTAAAAAAAGCCTTTCAACAGGAAAGGAACGAGAAAGGCGGCCTGCCTACATTGAGCCTGCCCCGGCATCGTGCCGGACGCTTCTTTCATCGACGGACCTGCCCATGCGCTGGAGCATCCTGTGTGACTTCGACGGCACCATCAGCCTCGAAGATGTCATCGACTCGCTGCTGGAAAAGTACGGCCAGCCGGGCTGGCAGGAACTGGAAGACCAGTGGAAGGCGGGAAAGATCGGCTCGCGTGAATGCATGCAGGGCCAGGTGCGGCTGCTGAAGCTGGACCCGGCCACGCTCGATGCCCATCTGGACCAGGTGCAGATCGATCCGGGCTTCGCCGCCTTTGTCAGCCGTGCCGGACAGCTGGGCGTTCCGCTGCGCATCGTCAGTGACGGCCTGGACTATGCGATCCATCGCATTCTCGCCAACCACGGCCTGGCGCAGCTGCCGGTGGTGGCCAACCACCTGCGCTGGTGCGATGACCACTGGGAACTGGAATCGCCCTACCAGGCCGAAGGCTGCCGCAGTGGCACCTGCAAATGCACCTGCGCCGCGCAGGCGCGCGCCAACGAAGCACCGCGCGTGCTGATGATCGGCGACGGCAGTTCGGATTTCTGCGTATCCGAAGATGCCGACTTCGTGTTCGCCAAGCGCCGCCTGATCACCCATTGCACCCATGCCGGCATCGAGCATGCCGCCATCGACACCTTCCACGACGCAATCGCACTGCTGCCGCGCTTGCTCGATGGCAGCCTGCTGCAGCCACGTCGTCTCGACGCCAGCCCGCAGCCCGCCGCACTGCCCCTGCTGCTGGCCACCGCCTGAGCACTCCCTTCCAGGCGCGCTCCCCTGTTACCCCTTTCGAACGTCCTTCACGGAACCGAACTGCATGAACATTTTTGACAAGAACGCCGCCGCCGCTGCCTCCGATGCGCAGCTGCTGGCCGACGAAGCCCGCTACAGCTCCTTCGGCGATACCGTCCACTACGTCGATCCGCCTAAGATCTTCCAGCGCGGCGAAGGCAGCTACATGTTCGACGGCGCAGGCGTGCCCTACCTCGACCTGCAGATGTGGTACTCGGCGTGCAACTTCGGCTACAGCAACAAGCGCCTGAACGATGCACTGAAGGACCAGATCGACACCCTTCCGCAGGTCGCCAGCCAGTACCTGCACCCGACCCGCGTGCAGCTGGCCAAGACCATTGCCGTGGACATGCACGAGAAGTTCGGCCTCGACGGCCGCGTGCACTTCAACGTTGGCGGTGCGCAGGCCATTGAAGACTCGCTGAAGATCGTGCGCAACGCGCGTGGCGGCAAGAGCCTGATGTTCGCCTTCGAGGGCGGCTACCACGGCCGCACCCTGGGTGCGTCGTCGATCACCTCCAGCTACCGCTACCGCCGCCGCTACGGCCACTTCGGCGAGCGCGCGATGTTCATCCCGTTCCCGTACCCCTTCCGTCGCCCGAAGGGCATGACCCCGGACGAGTACTCCGACCACTGCGTGTGGCAGTTCGAGCGGCTGTTCGAAAGCGAGTACAACGGCGTGTGGGATCCCAAGGTCGGCCAGGCCGAGTACGCCGCGTTCTACGTCGAGCCGATCCAGGGCACCGGTGGCTACGTCATCCCGCCCCGCAACTTCTTCACCGGCCTCAAGCGCGTGCTGGACAAGTACGGCATCCTGATGGTCGTCGATGAAATCCAGATGGGCTTCTGGCGCACCGGCAAGCTGTGGTCGATCGAGCACTTCGGCGTGACCCCGGACGTGCTGGTGTTCGGCAAGGCGCTGACCAACGGCCTGAACCCGCTGTCGGGCCTGTGGGCGCGCGAAGAGCTGATCAACCCGACCGTGTTCCCGCCGGGCTCCACCCACTCCACCTTCAACTCCAACCCACTGGGCACCCGCCTGGGCCTGGAAGTGCTGAAGCTGGGCAAGGAAATGGATTACGAGCGCACCGTGCCGGAAAAGGGCGCGTACTTCCTCGACGGCCTGCGCGGCCTGCAGAAGCGCCACCCGGAAATCGGCGACGTCGACGGCCTGGGCCTGGCGCTGCGTGCGGAAATCTGCCAGGCCGACGGCTACACCCCGAACAAGGAGCTGCTGGACCGCATGGTCGACATCGGCCTGGCCGGTGACCTGCTGCACGACGGCAAGCGCATGGGTCTCGTGCTCGACGTGGGTGGCTGGTACAAGAACGTGATCACCTTCGCGCCGTCGCTGGACATCAGCTACGAAGAGATCGACCTGGCGATCACCCTGCTCGACCAGGCGCTGACCAAGGCCAAGGGCTGAGGTCGATGCGCTGCCGGTTCCCGTGCCGATGGAAATGACGTCACGCGCATCCAGCACCGCGCTGGAACCGGCCGCGCTGCTGGAGGGCTTCCTGGCCCACCCGCCGCTCGGATTCGAGGCAGGCCGCCTTCCCAGCGGCCTGCCGACCTTCCGTGCGCCGCTGGACCTGACCACCACGATGGATGACGAACTGCGCGGCAGGCTGCTCGGCCTGCCGCTGTCGCGCCTGTGGCGGCCGTGGATCACCTGGAAGACGCGCTTCGTCGGTGCCACCAGCACCGAGTACACCCCGCTGCCGGCACACGTTGCCCCGGAGGCGCTGGCCGAGGACGTGACGCGTCACGCGATCGGCGATGCCCGGCTGCTGGTGGTGAAGGACCTGGCGATCGATTCACCGCTGCTGGACGACGCCGCCAACGCACACAGCGGCGCCTTCCTGCAGGCGCTGCTGACACGCGGCTTCGTCGAACTGGAAGGCATGCCGCTGGCCTGGGTGGCGATCGATTTCGATTCGCTCGACGACTATCTCGGCCGCCTGTCATCGTCGCGCCGCAAGAACATCCGTCGCAAGCTCCGTTCGCGCGATGACCTGCAGATCGACTGCATCGCCACCGGCAACCCGGCCCTGGCCGACCCGCAACTGCAGACCGAACTGTACGCGCTGTACCTGGGCGTATACGCGCAGAGCGCGGTGCATTTCGACCAGCTCGACCTACCCTATTTCCAGTACCTGCTGGCCGACAGCCAGGGCCAGGGACGGATGTTCCTGTACCGCCACCAGGGCCGGTTGATCGGCTGGAATCTGTGCTACGTGCATGCCGGCAAGCTGGTGGACAAGTACATCGGCCTGGCGTACCCGCAGTCGCGCGAGCACAACCTGTACGCGGTCAGCTGGATGCACAACCTCGAGTACGCGCTGCAGCACGGCCTGAGCCACTACGTGGCCGGCTGGACCGACTCGCGGATCAAGGCCGAGCTGGGCGCCCGCTTCACCTCCACCCGGCACGCGATCCACGCACGCTCCCCGCTGCTGCGCGCCGCCCTGCGCAAGCTGGCCCCGCACCTGCAGGGCGAACCTGATGGAGGCGGTTGAACGATGCCGTTGCGTTCCCCGCTGATCCTGGACCTGGACGGTGGCGTGCTGCCGCTGCCACAGGCGCAGACCCTGGCTCTGCCGCAGTGGCACGATCCGCTGCGCTTCGCCTGCAGCAATGCCACCCTCGACCGTTTCGCCGCTGACGTGCTGGCACCACTGCCGGCCCAGCTCGGAACCGTCATGCTCGGCAGCGGCGACTTCCACCACCTCACCCTGCCACTGCTGCGCCGCATGCATGGGCAGGCCCCGTTCCAGCTGGTGGTGCTGGACAACCATCCGGACAACATGCGGTTCCCGCTCGGCATGCACTGCGGCTCGTGGGTGAACGCCGCCAGCAAGCTGCCGCAGATCTCGCACATCCATGTGCTCGGCATCACTTCCAGCGACATCGGCCTCGGTCATGCCTGGGAGAACCACTGGCGACCGCTGATGGGTGGATGCCTGACGTACTGGTGCATGGACGTGGACGTGGGCTGGGGCCACCGCCTCGGCATGGGCCGTGCGTTCCGACGCTTCGAGCACCCGGAAGCACTGGTCGCCGCGTTCGCCGCCGAGCAGGCCACATCCCCACAGCCGACCTACCTGTCGATCGACAAGGATGTATTCGCCGAGGACGTTGCGCGCAGCAACTGGGACCAGGGCCGCTTCCAGCTGGAACACGCACTGGTGGTGATCGAAGCACTGCGCGCCGGTGGCCTGGTCGGCAGTGACATCACCGGCGAAGTCTCGCTGGCGAACTACCAGAGCCGCTTCAAGCGCTGGTTGTCGTCGCTGGATGGCCAACCGGACATCAGCGCCGATGATCTTCCCGTCTGGCAGGCGCGTCACCAGCAGGTCAACCGCGAGCTGCTGGCGGCAATCGCCGCCGCACCGACGGCCTGCTGACCGCGTCGGCAATGCCGGCCGTTGGCCGGCGTGGCTTCGGTAGTGCCGGCCGCTGGCCGGCAACCTCGTTGTTCCCGGGCTCACAGGAATGCCGGCCAGCGGCCGGCACTACACTGGGCTCCTGTCCCCAAGAGCCGCCGCCATGCCCCAGACCGTCATCCCGCAACTGCGCATGCGCCACGCCGACACCACCCTGCCGTTCTACGTGCAGGGGCTGGGTTTCGTGGTCGACTGGGAACACCGCTTCGAGTCCGGCTTCCCGCTGTTCGCCCAACTCACCCGCGATGGCCAGACGATCTTCCTCACCGAGCACAGCGGTGACTGCGAGGTCGGCGGCGCGGTGTACTTCATCGTCGACGACGTCGACAGCCTGTACCGCGCCTTCAGCGCCGCCAACGTGCCGATCGAGCAGCCACCGCATGACACCGACTGGGGCAGCCGCGAAATGCTGCTGCGCGACCCCGACGGCAACCGCCTGCGCTTTGCCACCCACCTGGACTGAACAACGCGGGCTTGAGGAGGATATACGAAACATATACGCTTCGTATATTCCCACTCCAGGACCGCCGATGGGCATCGTCAACATCGATGACACCCTGCACGACCAGCTGCGCCGTGCCTGCACCGTCTCCAGCCGCTCGATCAACGCCCAGGCCAACTTCTGGATCCGGGTCGGCATGCTGTGCGAAATGAATCCCACGCTGAGCTTCCAGGACATCGTCGCCAGCGAACTGCGGGCTGCCGGCGTGCAGCCGCCGCTGCTGGCACCGGGACAGGTCTGAGCAGATGGCGATCATCAAGCGCCCCGACGAGATCGCGCTGATGGCCGAATCCGGGCGCCTGCTTGCGCAGGTGTTCGCCGCGCTCGACCGGCTGCCACTGCAGGGCCGCAGCACGATGGAGATCAACGATTTCGTCGAACGCATGATCGTTGACGAGCTGCAGGCGCGGCCGGCCAGCAAGGGCCAGTACGGCTTCCCGTACGTGCTCAACGCCTCGATCGACAACGTGATCTGCCACGGCGTACCCAGCACCACCGACGTGCTGCGTAACGGCCAGATCGTCAACCTCGACATCACCCTGGAGAAGAACGGCTACATCGCCGACTCCAGCACCACCTACCTGGTGGGCGAGGTCGACTACGCCGCGCGCAGGCTGGTGCGGACCGCCTACCAGGCGATGTGGAAAGGCATCGCTGCGGTGCGCCCCGGTGCACGCCTGGGCGACATCGGCCACGCCATCGCCCGCCACGCGCGCAGCCACGGCTACAGCGTGGTGAAGGAATACTGCGGCCATGGCATCGGCCAGGAAATGCACGAGGAACCGCAGATCCTGCACTACGGCCATCCCAACACCGGCAGGGTGCTGGAGGAGGGCATGGTGTTCACCATCGAGCCGATGCTCAACCAGGGCAAGCCGGCCATCCGCCAGCAGCCGGACCAATGGCCGGTCTACACCCGCGACGGCAAGCTGTCGGCGCAGTTCGAGCACACGGTGGCGGTCACCCGCAACGGTGTGCGCGTACTGACCCTGCGCCCCGGCGAAACGCCATTGTGCGCGGTGGATACGGCCTAGAGCGGACGCAACAGAAGCACTGTTGCCAGGCAGAACATGAAGATCGCGACGCCCCCATCCAGCACCCGCCAGGCGTCCGGCCTGCGGAACACCGGCTGCAACAGGCGCGCGCCATAGCCCAGCGTGCAGAACCAGGCCACGCTGGCGGCGCACGCACCGGCGGCGAACGCCCAGCGCAGGTCACCCGGGTAACGCGTGGACAGGCTGCCCAGCAGCACCACCGTATCCAGATAGACATGCGGGTTGAGCAGGGTGAACGCCAGGCAGGTCAGCAGCACCTGCCGTCCGCTGCCGCCCTGCGCCTCGGTGGCGGCCAGTACGCCACCACCGCGCCACGCACGCAGTCCCGCCTGCACGCCATACCAGAGCAGGAACGCCGCACCACCGAAGCGCAGCACCTGCAGCAGCAACGGCCACTGCAGCACCAGCGCGCCCATGCCACCGACGCCGGCCAGGATCAACGCGATGTCCGCGCCGGCGCAGGCCAGCACCACCCTGCCCACATGCCGCTGCTGCAGGCCCTGGCGCAGCACGAAGGCATTCTGTGCGCCGATGGCGATGATCAGGCCGGCACCTGCGAACAGGCCGGCGGCGGTAGCGGCGATCCACATCAGGACAGGCCAGGCAGCGAGGGGACACGCAGGGTGAGGCCAATGGCGATGTTTAGACAATCTGATTTTTCTTTATCCTGTGCAGGAAAACTGAAGGGGCACCGGCATGGATCTGGTACATCCACAATTGGCCGCATTCGCTGCGGTGCTGGAAGAAGGCAGCTTCGAGGCCGCGGCACGCCGCCTGTCGATCAGCCCATCAGCACTGTCGCAACGGATCAAGGCGCTGGAAGACAGGCTCGGGCAGGTCCTGGTGGTGCGCCAGGCACCCTGCCGACCGACCGCAGCGGGGGAAGCGCTGCTGCGCCGGGTACGCCCGATGCAGGCACTGGAAGCCGAGGCGCTGGCCGAGCTGCTACCCGAGCGTGGCAACGACGCTGCCCGTACGCCCATCCCCCTGGCGGTCAACGACGACTCGCTTGATACCTGGTTCGTGCCCGCCATCGCCGACCTGCACCAGCGCCATGGCTACCTGTTCGACCTGCGCATGGACGACCAGGACCACACCCTGCAGTTGCTGCGCGATGGCAGCGTGCTCGGCGCAGTGACCGCCGAAAGCCAGCCGGTGAAGGGCTGCAACGTGCACCCGCTCGGCGCCATGCGTTACCACGCGATCGCTTCGCCCGGCTTCGCCCGCCAGTACTTCAACGATGGCATGCAGGCCGCGGCCCTGGCGCGCGCACCGATGCTGGTGTTCAACCGCAAGGATGAACTGCAATGGCGTTTCGTGCGGCGCCTGACCCGCGCGCGACTGCAGCCGCCGCTACACTACCTGCCCTCTTCCACCGGTTTCGTCGAAGCCGCCGCGTGCGGACTCGGTTGGGGCATGGCCCCGGAAACCCTGGTCGCGCCCGCCGTGCGCGCCGGCCGCGTGGTGGTACTGGAACCCCGCCGCTGGCTGGATGTGCCGCTGTACTGGCAACATGCCGCCGTGCGCTCAAGCACGCTGCAGCACATCACCCAGGCGCTGCGCACTGCAGCCAGCGGCACCCTTCGTTGAGGACAATCGGATGACCGCAGACTCGGGCTTCACGCCGCGCGCACTACCGTTTGCGCACTTCTTTACCACTGGGACGGCATGGGCGTGATCGGCCGACGTACAAGGATGCACCGCGCGAAGGCCGCGCTGGCGCTGGTGCTGGCGACCTGCCTGCCAACCGCTGCGTCCGCGCAGAACAGCAACGACGCCCCCGCATTGGACTGGGAACAGGCACGCCAACGCCTGGAGCAGGTCTCCGATGCGCTGGCGGCCGCAGATGCAGCGGTACGCAACAAGCAGGACCTGCAGGACGCCACGCGCCTGCTGCGCCTGCCGGAGATCACCGGCGAAGTGCGCCGCCTGCAGTTCCAGAAGACCCTGACCCTGCCACTGGGTTCGCTGGCGCCCGTGGCTGAAGCCTTCGGTATCGATTCGCCGCTGTCGTTCACCGAGCGCGACTGGCGTACACGCCCGGTAGTGACCGCGGTGCTGCCGCTGTACACCGGCGGCGTGATCCCGGCCGCGCAACGTGCGGCCAGCGCCGCCCATGAGCAGGCCAACGCCGAGCGCGAGGCGCAGCGCCAATCATTGACCGTGCAGCTGGCTCAGGCCTACTTCGGCCAGCGCCTGGCCGAGCAGGCGGTGGACGTGCGCCGCGACGTGCGCGACGGCCTCAACCGCCACCTGTCCGATGCAGAAAAGCTGGAACGCGAGGGCTTTGCCACCCGCGCCCAGCGCCTGCAGGCCACCGTGGCCCGCGACAAGGCCGAGCGCGAATACCAGAAGACGGTGAACGATCTGGCTACGCTGAAGGCCGCGCTGGCCACGCTGCTGCGCAGTGGTGGCGAGGTGCAGCCGGTGTCGCCGCTGTTCGTGCAGCGCGTGCCGCTGGAACCGGTGACCAGCTTCGAGCGCACCGCGCAGGCGCGCCAGCCGCAGATCGCGCGCTTGCGCGCGATGGTTGCGCAGGCCGAACAGGGCGTGCGCGTGCAGCAGGCCAAGCTGAAGCCGCAGATCTTCGCCTTCGGCCAGTACGACTTCCGCCGCCGCGACGAAATGCTGACCGACCCGGACTGGGCGTTCGGCATCGGGCTGAAGTACACCTTCCTGTCGCCGAACTCGCGGCCGGCGCAGATCAGCGCCGCGCGTGCGCAGCAGGAGCAGGCCGAAGCGGGCCTGCGCGAGGCCGAGAACCAGGTCGCACTGGGCGTGCGCAAGGCCTGGAACGAACTTGAGACCGCGCGCCAGCAGTTCGTGCTGCTCGACAGCAGCATCGCCCAGGCACAGGAAAACCTGCGCCTGCAGGAGCTGGCATTCCGCGAAGGCCAGGCCACCTCGCTGGATGTGATCGATGCGCGGCTCGGCCTGGGCGGCGCCCGTGTCGAGCGCGCACAGGCCGCCTACCAATACGACATTGCGCTGGCACAGTTGCTGGAGATCAGTGGACAGATGGACCGTTTCGAAGAATTCCGGCGGCGTGCGGACGAGGTGATCGACCATGAGTGATGTGCTGCACGACGATGCGACGACGCCCCCCGGCAAGCGGCGGCTGGGACCGATCCTGCTGGTGGTCCTGCTGGTCGCGGTGGTGCTCGGCCTGTGGCTGGCCTGGCGCAGCCCGGCCGACCAGATCCAGGGCATGGCCGATGCGGACACGATCAACGTGGCCGCCAAGATCACCGCACGCGTGGCCCAGCTGAAGGTGCGCGAGGGCGATCGCGTGCAGCCCGGGCAGGTGCTGTTCCTGCTCGACAGCCCCGAAGTGGCTGCCAAGGAACAGCAGGCGCACGGCGCATTGGCGGCTGCGCAGGCGGTGGCCGACAAGGCCGACGAAGGCGCGCGCAGCGAAGACATCCGCGCCGCCGAAGCGAACTGGAAGCGCGCCGAAGCCGGCGCGACACTGGCCGAAGCCACCTACCGGCGCGTGCAGAACCTGTTCAACGAAGGGGTGATGACCCGGCAGAAGCGCGATGAAGCGCATGCCCAGGCCACCAGTTCGCGCGAACTGGCCCGCGCCGCCCGCGCGCAGTACGACATGGCATTGGCCGGCGCCCGCGAGCAGGACAAGCGTGCCGCGCAGGGCCAGGTACAGCAGGCGCAGGGCGCGGTGGCCGAGGTCAACGCCGCGCGAGCCGAAGTGGAAGGACGCGCGCCGGTGGCGGGCGAGATCAACAAGCGCATGGCCGACCCGGGCGAGCTGGTGCCAGCCGGCTATCCCGTGTTCACCCTGGTCGACATCGACCGCATGTGGGTGGCGATGAACCTGCGCGAATCGCAGATGCAGGGCCTGAAGGTCGGCAGCAAGCTGCAGGGCAGCGTGCCGGCGCTGGGCCTGGATGGCGAGTTCGAGGTCTACTTCATCAATCCGGCCGGCGACTACGCAACCTGGCGTACCACCCGCCAGTCGTCCGGCTATGACGTCCGCAGCTTCGAGGTGCGGGTGCGCCCGGTACGCCGCATCGAGGGCTTCCGCCCCGGCATGAGCGTGCTGTTCGCATGGCCCCAGCACTGAGCCCGGACCGCAACGGCTTCGCCGCTTCGTGGCGGCGCGAGCTGCAGTCGCTGCGCGGCAACCGTGCCGACCTGCTGCTGGTCACCGTGCTGCCACTGCTGATGCTGGTCGTGATGGCATGGATGTTCACGCCGTCGGTGATGCGCGATATCCCGATTGCTGTGGTCGACCTTGACCACAGCAGTGACAGCCGCCTGCTGCTGCGCATGCTCGACGCCAGTCCCGGCGTACGCGTCGCCAGCCAACCAGCGGACCTGGAGGAGGCACGATCGCAGCTGCGCAGCCTGGACGTGTTCGCCATCGTGCTGGTGCCGCGCGATGTCACCCGGCAGGCGCTGCGTGGGCGCCAGGGCACGGTGTTCGCCTATTACAACGCCACCTACATGACCACCGGCCAGTCGGCGTCGCGCGACATCGGCGACGCGGTTTCCGCATGGAACGCACGCCTGCTGCGCGAGCGCATCGGCCTGCAGGTTGGCCCGGGCAAGCTGCGCGCGGCGCCGATCGCGGTGCAGTCGGACATCCTCTACAACCCGGCGCGCAGCTACGAATTGTTCCTGCTGCCACTGATCTTCCCGGCGGTGCTGTCACTGGTACTGGCACTTGCGGTGGCCGGCAGCCTCGGCCGCGAGATCCGCGATGGCACCCTGCCCGCCTGGCTGGCTCGCACGCCGTGGTCGGCGATCGCCGGCAAGGTCGCGCCGTACCTCCTGCTGTTCTCGCTGTATGGCGCGCTCGGCATCGGCTACCTGGCCTGGCTGCGCGGCGATGGTGTGGCCGGCAGCGTGCTCCTGCTGCTGCTCGCACAGCCCCTGTTCTACCTGGCCACGGCCACCTACGCGTTGTTTTTCGTCGGCGTCACCCGCGACATGGGTACCGCACTGTCCGCGGTGGGTCTGAGCATCGGCACCGCACTGGCGTTTTCCAGTGCCACCTTCCCGGTGCTGGACGGGCCGTTGTTTACCCGCGTCTGGCACCAGCTGCTGCCATTGAGCGCCTACATCAAGCTGCAGACCCAGCAGCAGTTCATCGGCTCGCCGCTGCAGGTTTCGGCATGGCCGCTGGCTACGCTGCTGTTGATGACGGTGGTGGCCGGTGGCATCGGCGGCCTGCGCCTGATCGCCTTTGCACGCACGCCTGCCGCCGCACAATCCGCAGGGGCTGACGCATGAGCATGCTCTGGCGCAGCCTGCAGCAGACCCTGATGGCGGTGCTGTGCGACCGCTACGCGATCGTGGTGATGGTCGGTGCGGTGATCCTGTATTCGTTCTTCTATCCAGCCGCCTACCGGCACCAGGTGGCCGGCAACCTGCCGGTGCTGGTGGTGGACGAAGACCATAGCGCGACCAGCCGCGAGCTGCTGCGCAAGCTCGACGCACTGCGCGTTGCGCGCGTGGTCGGGCAACCGGCGGACGTCGACAGCGCACGCCAGCAGCTCGAAGCCGGCCACGCCGAAGGCATCGTCGTGATCCCGGCCAACCTGGAGCGCGACATCCTGCGCGGCCATCCGGCCAAGCTGGTATTGCTTGGCAACGGTGCCTACCTGGGCCGCGCCAGTTGGGTGCTGGGCAGCGTAGCTGATGCGCTGGGTGCGTTCGGGCGTGATGCGGTGGTCGGCCAGGCCGCCTTCATGGGTGCGCCGCAGGCACCGCCGGTCACCCTGGTGCAGCGCCCGCTGTACAACACGCAGGAAGGCTATGGCAGCGCCATCGTGCCCGGCGTGGCCGAGCTGATCGTGCACCAGACGCTGTTGATGGGCATCGGCGTTCTGCTCGGCGGCCGCCGCCTCGCACTGGGCCGGCGCCTGCGCTTCGACCTGCCGACGCTGGCCGGCATGGCGTTGGGCTTCGGCCTGATCGGCCTGTTCGGCCTGTTCTGGTACGCCGGTTTCACTGCCTGGGTGCAGGACTATCCGCGCGGCGGCAACCCGATGGGCCAGCTGCTGGGCGGCACCTTGTTCATCGCCACCACCGTGGTCTTCGGCCTGTTCGTCGGCAGCTTCTTCCGCACCCGCGAGCGCGCCTTCCAGTACATCATCGCCACCTCCATCCCGCTGTTTTTCCTGGCCAACCTGTCGTGGCCGGCGGTGATGACGCCGCAACCGCTGGTCTGGCTGGCACAGCTGCTGCCGACCACCTCGGGCATCAACCTGATGGTGCGCCTGAACCAGATGGACGCCCGCCTGGCCGACATCAGCCACGAACTGATCACCCTCACCGTCCTGCTGCTGCTCTACGGTAGCCTCGCCACCTGGCGCCTCCTCGCCAAAAAAGGGGACGGAGGGAATTAAGTCGTAAGCGGCCTGTTCAAGCGGCGCGGCATGGCCGCTTTGATCCATCGTTTATGGATCCGGGGCATACCAGAACGGGATGCGGAACGCGCGGCGCCGTCCGGCCCCCCGCTCGCCGCCTGCAGCATTCCACACCAGTTCCAGGTCATGGCGTCCGGGTGCGAGCCCCCGGGTAGGCAGGTACCCCACCAGGCCGCGCATATCCAGGTCACGCCGCTCCATGGGCACGAAGCCATGCAGGTCGACCGGGGCGCCGTCCAGCTTGACCTGCCAGAGCCGGGAAAGGCACTCCACTGCGGCATTGGCGGCCTGTTGCCCGGTGGCCTCATTGCGCGCGTCCGGAAGTGCGGTGCAATGCTGGCGCGCCAGCGGATTGTCGCGTTGCGGGCGATGCGGAATGAACAAACGAAGCTGCGCACCGCTGATCGTGTCCGACGGGATCATCGGGTACGGCAGCAGCTGGTCATGCGCCGAACGCATCGATTCGTAATGCGCACTCAGCATGCCGTGCTCAACCGCCGCTTCCGTGACGATCTGGTAACGGTTGAACAGCGAGAACTTCAACGACGCCATCACCTGCACGGCCGCCAGCAGCATCGCTACCAGCACCGCGAACAGGTAGGCCGCCATGAACGAACGCGAGCGCAGGTTGCTCTGCATGGTCAGCTGCATGGTCTGCATCAGGCGCAACAGCGGAACCCGTTGCAGTGCCGCCAGCATGCCCTGCAGCAGTCGCTGCGGTCGCTCATGGGGTTGCCCGCGCGCCTGCCGCCGCGCCACGATCTTCTCCAGGATCCCGGGGGTAACAGCCAGCGCCAACATTGCGGCCAGCACAGTGCACAGGGCGAGCATGGCGACATGATCGGCGCCGCCGGACAGCGCGCCGATCACCATCGACACACCAAGCGTCAGGACGGCCAATACCAGGGTGCCCGCCAATGTCTGTACGGCAAGCAGGGTGGTCGAGAACAGCATCGTCGCCAGCCGGTCGGCACGTTCGATGCTGCCATCGAGGCCTCCGTCCCGGGCCTGCAGGAAGGCGCGCGTGACCGCCCCCATTCTTGGCAGGCGGTCCCAGTCAATGCCATCGGGGAAATGCGACCTGAGGCCGATCAGCCCGATCCAGTAGCCGCGCACCGTGAGGTGGATGATCAAGGCCACTGCCAGCACATAGCACATGCCGACACTGATGCTGAAACCGAACCAGAGCATCTGGAAGTACATGCCTTCGGTGTGCAGGCTGCTGCGCGCCCAGGCGTCGAACAGATAACCCGGCACGGCCAGCAGCGCAAACGCCAGCAGGCCCGAAATGAAGAGCTCGAGTTCATCGGTGCGATCACGCACCCGATGGGGATGGGCAGTCGCTTCCGGTATCGGGTCATGCCTTGCGAGCGGTGCCGGTTGGGGAGCTGGAGCCGATTCGTTCACTGGACATTCATCCGTTGAGTCGGCGCAGTATAGGCACGACGCCGGAGTCAGCGATACAGGTCCGGAACGAAGAACGCCGGCGCGGGGCCGGCGTTCGAGTACTGCGATGTGCAAGGGGGGAACGGGCGCTGTCGGCAACCGATCAACGATAGACGCGCTCGCAACGGCGCTCGACCACGCGGTCGCCGTTCTTCTGCTGGCTGTTGCCCTGGATCTGGCGACCGGCCGCACCACCGGCCACGGCACCGGCCACGGTAGCGAGCTTCTTGCCATTGCCGCCGCCCACCTGGTTGCCCAGCAGGCCGCCGATCACTGCACCCGTGGCCGTACCCGCAATGCGGTTCGGATCGCGCGAGTTGCGCTGCACTTCCACGTTCTTGCAGACCACGCGGCTGCCGTCATTGAACTTGCGTCCCTCATCGCGCGGGCCATAGGTCTGCGCGCCGGCCACCGACGAAGCCGCCAGCAGGGTGCCCAGCACAAGCAATCGGGCCGAGGTCTTCATGGCCATCTCCTGAGTTCCGGTATGACGCAAGTTTCCTCCTGCGGTTGGCAACCGGAAGTGAAATGCGCGTGTCCGCCACCTCATCGGCCATCGCGCGTTCAGGAAGAAAGTTGCGCCCATCGCGATCAGCCATCGCAATGGGCGCCGTCTCCCTACCGGCATGCCACGTTCCAGCTAGAACTCTTCCCAACCACCGGCATTGGCCGCCAGTGTCGGCTCGATGCGCGGCGACAGTGCCGCCGGCCTGCGCACCGGAGTAACCGTCGCGGCCACCGCAGCCAGGGCCGGACGCACGGCTGCAACCGCGGTTGCCGCACCGGTGCGGAACACCGATACCGCCTCGGCCAGCAGGTTGGCCTGCTCCGCCATGGAGCGTGCCGCCGCGCTGGCTCCTTCCACCAGCGCCGCATTCTGCTGCGTGGTCTCGTCCATCTGCACCACCGCCTGGTTGACCTGTTCGATGCCCGAGCTCTGCTCCTGCGACGCGGCAGAGATCTCGGCCATGATGTCGGTCACGCGCTGCACCGACGCCACGATCTCGCCCATTGTGGTGCCTGCCTGGCGGACCAGCGCCGATCCATCGGCGACCTTGCCGACCGAATCCTCGATCAGGCCCTTGATCTCCTTGGCCGCACCGGCCGAGCGCTGTGCCAGCGTGCGCACCTCACTGGCCACCACCGCAAAGCCCCTGCCCTGCTCGCCGGCACGCGCGGCTTCCACCGCCGCGTTCAAGGCCAGGATGTTGGTCTGGAAGGCGATGCCGTCGATGACGCTGATGATCTCGGCGATCTTCTTCGACGAGGCTTCGATGGCCGACATCGTGGTGACCACCTGGCCGACCACCTCGCCGCCCTGTGACGCGACACTGTGCGCGCCGATGGCGAGCTGGTTGGCCTGGCGTGCGTGCTCGGCGTTCTGCTTCACGGTGGAGGTCAGTTCCTCCATCGACGCCGCCGTCTCTTCCAGGTTCGCCGCCTGCTGCTCGGTACGCCGCGACAGATCGGTGTTGCCCGAGGCAATCTCGCCCGCTGCCAGGTTGATGCTGGACGCACTGGACTGGATGCGGCCGACAATCTGCTTGAGCTGATCGACGGTGGCGTTGCAGTCATCGCGCATGCGGGCGAACACGCCGTGGAAATCACCTTGCATGCGTACGGTGAGGTCACCGCGCGAAATAGCCTGCAGCAGCGTCGACACCTGTACCAGGTTCTCGTCGGTGGTCTGCATCAGACGATTGAGCCCGGCCACCATGTCGCGGAAATCGTAGGCGAAGCGACCTTCGTCACCGCGCAGGCTGAAGTCGCCTGCCGCGGCCGCTGTCGCCAACCGGCGGATCTCGCTGTTGATCGCCGACAGGCTGGTCTTGGTCTCGTCCATTGCCTGGGTGATCGCCGCCTTCTCGCCCGGCAGCGGATCCATGTCCACCGACAGGTCGCCACGGGCGTAATGCTTCATCACTTCGATCAGCCGGTTCTGCACCTGCACGTGCGAGCCGACCAGCGCATTCGTCTCGTGCACCATGCGCCCGTAGTCGCCGGGGAAGGCACCTTCGTCCATGCGATAGCTGAGGCTGCCTGCATCGTGCTGACGGGCCAACTCGCCCTGCGCCGCCATCACCGACTGCAACTGCGCCTGCATGTGCTGCATCGACCTGAGCAGCTGCGTCACCTCATCGTTGCCGGACGCGTCGATGCTGTTGTCCAGCCGCCCGTTGGCGATGCCGTCGGCCAGCTTCACCGCACCTTCCAGCGGGCGGGTCAGGCTGCGGGTGATGGCCCACGCGGCCAGCGAGCCCAGTATCAGGCTCAGCACGCCGAACACGATCGACAGCGTGCCGGTCCAGGATTCGGTTGAACGGTATTCCTCGCGGCTGCGCGCGGTCAGTGTCTCCTGATGCCGCAGCAGGGTCGAGATCGTCTCGTTCCATGCGGTAGCCAGTCCGTGCTCGGCGAGCAGTTCCTTGGCCGCACCGTCAAAATCACCCGCCTTCATGCGCTCGTGCAGATGCTGGGTGGAGGCGTCTGTCGCCTTGCGTGCCGCGTCGATTTTCGCAACCAGGGCATCGCCGGTGGCGTCGCGTGGAATCTTGATGTACTTGGCCCAGATACCATCGTAGGTCTGCGACAGCTCCTGCGCTTTCTGATAATCCTTGTCGAAATCCTCGCCGCGCTTGATCACCATCAGCCTGCGGTGCATCAACACTGCGTTGTTGGTATCCAGCATCTCGTTCAACAGCCGCATCTTCACCATGTTGACGTCCACCACTTTCGAGAACTGGGCAGACTTCAGATGGTTTCCGTACAGCGCCAGGCCGACGATGGCCACGATGAACAGCAGCAGCAAACCGAACCCGGCACCCAGCCGGGATCCCACTCGGAGGTTGCGTAAGGCGAGCATCTCAATTCCCTTGATCATGGCCGTATGATCGATGGCGGCGCAGGCAAGGGAAACTTTATAGGGCGATATTATTATATCGATCCAAAACTCTGGAACTGTGCAGACAGGTGTGAAAGCGGGCGACCCACGAGGGCGTTATATCCAGAAGGCATATCGCCACGTGTACCGAGAATAGGATAAGGCCGGGGCCTGCCGCCCCGCTATCTGGCATTACAGGGCAACAGGCCCCGGGAAGACCAGAGCCTTCCCGAGACTTGCCGCATAGACGCTCTCGAACTGGAAGGAGAGCACAAACTGGAACTCGCACGTCGCGGCGTAACGCTTGATGAAGTGGCATATTTCCTCCCAGGCACGTTCAAACCCGCTCGCGCGGAAATGAAACGAGCCGAGCAGGCCCACCTGCCACGAGGCCTCAATCCCTTCCGCTACGACAGCTTCCGGCGGGTCGACGATGCCGAACCCGAAGCCAGTGTTGGATGCTGGAAGATATCCACGCAGACCGTCAGTACCGTCGGAGTACTCGGCCTGGATCGAATCCAGGGCGTGCAGCACGCCACCCAGATCGGCACCGGCTTCGACTTCCAGAAACAGCGAAATGCTCATTATCGAACCATCAATCTGAAGCCAACAGCTTCATGACTCGGCATGGCCACTTTCGTCTTCGGCTTCATTTCTGTCCTGAAGAATTCCTGATTCATACGGACTACCCCTGCCCACCTTACCCATGGGAGCTCGCAACAATCCGGCTACCGCTTCAGATCAGTGTAGGTAGCACTCATATCCTTTATGCCCTCCTCGCTGTTCCCCATGGACGCTCTCACCGCGTCCAACCAGTCCTCCCACGCACCTGGATCCGTGGGGCTTCGATCCTCCTTAAGACTCCAGCCAAGTGAACCCAGCAGCCCCCCGATCTCATCGCTGGGGCCGCGGGAATAGTCGATCTGGAGGAAGTAGAACATCGCCATGTAAGCTTCCTCGATCGTCAAGAGCTGTTCTTTCACCAATAATCTCCCTGCATGCACCATTTCCAGAGCGACTCTCGCCGGATGTCAGCGATCACAATCCAATGAGGGTATGCCGGTTGAAGAACCGCATCTTCCCCTCGATCGTGAAGTCCGTGCGCCTGATTTCACCCAGCATCATCTCGCGTTGGGCGTCGTTCAACGTGCACGGCTCCAGAACATTGGCCTCCAGCACTCGCCCCGGGGGCGCCAGTCGCAGCTCGACAATGCAGGCATTGCCCTCGATGGGGACACCTGCTGGCCACGCCGTCATTGTGATCGCACGCATTTGCTCCTGGTACGCCACCCGCTCTGCTTCCTCCATCTGCGGGTCCGGCAGATACGGCGGGTTCGCCGCCACGTGCACAGCAGACTGCGTGGGCGTTGGCTCTGATATCGAACCAACGATCAGTTTGATCAGGGTGTTCTGTGAGGCCGTTACCGCCAAGGCGATCACCAGAGCGGTGTAGCTGACACCACCAGCCTTCTGCAGCTCAAGGTGCCGCCGATGTGCCCCGCGATGCTCGGCATCAACCTTGCGGACAATCCTTCGGCAATGCGACAGGTACAGCGGATTCGCCAGAATTCCTGCAAGTACGCGAAACACCAGGAAAGAGAGCAAGGACAACCATGGCAGCCCCAGCAGCACGAAGGTGGTCATCAGCAACGGCGAAAGGATGAACCAGATCGCGCCCCACGCATGCATGCGCCGGAAGAAGAACCAGAGTGACGAGAACAGGAATGCCGGCCAGTTCCATCGCCTTGGCGCCCTGCCGCTTGCTTCGTACAGCCTCCAGTGACGGAGATAGGCGCGGAACCTGTCACCTACCACGATCGCCAGTGCTTCCTTCTCGCTCAACCCATCTGAGGTTGCATCTGTGCTCTGCACCGCTTCACCGACGGCGCTGCCGAAGGTGGGTTCAATCCTTACTTTCATTATCCTCTATCCAAACTCGCCACGAAACTAAACCTTGCTCCAGGCAGGCTCCTCTGTCACCTCAACATGAGGCCTACTGCGGCCGGCAAGAATCTCGACTTCGAATTCACAACCGAATTCAAGATCCTCTTGCATCGCCCGCCCCACCCCATTCAATCGCTATTGCCATCAGAGAAGCCGCTACCCAAACCCCTGCGACCTAACCTTTCCAACCGACTCCATCCACTCAACCCAGACAGAGGAATCATTCAGGCAACTGGAATCATTTAAAGGCGACGTGAGACGCCCAATAACTTCGAACAGTGGAAGACCCTCACCGGATCGATCAAAAATCGCCTCGAGGAATACCAGCATTACTGAGAACGAATTCAGCAACGTCAAACACCCACCCGATGAACTCATTTGTGCGACACAGAATTCAGCATTAAGTGCGCCCCCAGCGGTGTTGACCTCTGCAAACGCGTCGCGCCAGTCATCCCACACTACCGGATCGTTGGGCAGGTCATCTGCCCACAAAAAAGAGCGCGCCGAAGATAATAGATCAACAAGAGCGTCCTGATTACTACCCCTATCCAAATAATTTTGCAGGAAAACGCACATCAACACATATGCAGCCTGAACAGAAATTTCTTTGAAATCTCCCATATCACCAACACTCATCCCGCCCCCTCTCTTCTGAACCGGCTCACATGCGCACTGCAAACACCATTGGCAATCAGCTGGCTGGTGGCCGTCACCGTACCTGCGGCAGCCGCCGTCGCCTGCCTGTCCATCAGCAAAGTACTTCCATCAGCAATGCCTTCACCGCGCGCTGCGCTGGTATCGATGTTGACGCCCAGCTCAGCCGCCAACATCTGTTTGCCATCGATGGTGAGGTGTGATCGATTTGGACTGGAATGCTACGTCCAATGCTCACGGCCATCTGCGCCAATCCAAACCAAGCCCGCCGGAGCATCGATCAAGAACCAAAGGCCGAATCCATCAATATCATCTTCGCCAGGACTCTCAAGCCATGCCTTTGAGATGAACAACAATTGTTCCCGCCAGTCACCCTCCAAGGTCCTCCCGTCCGATGCGAGTTTTACTTTCCGCTCTCTCAGCAAACGCCCCATCAACTCGAAGAACGCGCCCCTCCTTCCAGAAATCCCAACATCCCCCATCTCCATCGTCATGTGCTGCCAGACGGCACCAAGAGACAACCCAAACGAAGAATTCATCACTGCAGAATAGACTTCATCCCTCATTCTAGCCTCACCCCTACTTGCCCCCATTACCTATCGACTTGTCCCGCACATCAGTCGCCCAACTCGCACCAGATTGCGCTCGCCTGATCCCCTGCGTGGAAGTTGTTCTCAAACAAGTTCCTGGCAATCCTCACATTCAACACGGTCCCCGCCAGATCCTGCCCGACAACCCACCCGCCAGCGCTCCCACCGCTTTAGAGAGCGCCAGAACCGCCTCCGTTTGAATCATCGAACAGTCCAAGCTCTCCGGGCCACGAACCCATACTTGTACGAAACAGCCGCATTCACAAACGCCTGACACGCAGGGCTCGCCGAGTTCGCTGTACAAACCGAGAGCAGCTCACAGTCCATTCGCTCCGACAGTTGCTTGGCAACGTCACGCACCATCTTTTGGCATGACGTGTCGCTGCCATACTCGTCGAGTTGCTGCTTCATTACTCGAGCTTGATCCTCAGCAAGGAAGTTATTCTCAACCGAGTTCTTGGCAATCCCCGCATTCAACGCGATCCCGGCCAAATCCTACCCTAAAGCACCCAATAAGTTTCTGGCGATGGCACAGGCACAGCGAGCTCGCCAGTAATGCGTAAGCAGACGGCTCATCAGCGATGGCAACAGCGCCAGCCACAGCGCCCGCATCAACGATGCTGCAATCATCAGCAGGGCCGCAGTCTGGATTAGCCATTTCCCAGCTCATTCCGGCACAGCATTGAGCGAACGTACTCAGCCGATCCCGGAGTTCTTTCTATATACTTGAGACATGCCATACCCAGGTATCGACTAAACTCTTCATCACTAACAATCACAACGTCCGGGTCATACTTGAGCCCATATGAAAATTCCACCCCAGAAAAGTGATCATCCACGTCGAAGCTACTATTATCTGGGAATCTACAGTCAACATCATCGGTGCCAAAACCCCAGCCCCTTGATAAACACTCGAGCATCTGAATAAACACTCCCGAAGAATAAATCCAATCAAAGTAAGCAAAAACCACCCAATCAGAATCCCTCTTATCCATCCAAGATCCAAACAACTGATCACTCATACCAACCTCACTTAGGGTGGAAATTTTTAACTACACCGGCATCATCGATGTACACAACGAAAGAGACGCCTCCCGCATTGGACTCATATATCCTCTTCCCCGCAGCAACAGCGTCCTTGTAACCCTTCACAGCAGCTTCCTGGCCGAGCACCAAAACCTTCCTATCTGACATTATAGGATGCGATCATCGGTCGCCGTGGCACCACGCAACGCGGTATCGCCCCCGGCCTTCATCGAGATGTTATTGCGCGCCCCGCATCTTCTGCGGGCGATCATTGGGATTTCGAGCCGCGTCGACGTTGATGATCGGATCGATCAACCGGGACTTCGCCCCCCACCCGTAGAACCGATCCCACTCAGCTTCACGTAGTACCCAACCCTTGTGAATCACCCTTGCCGCAATCGCCAGTGGTTGAAATCCCCTAAGAGATCAAGCCTAAGCCCTCACGGAGCGGCGATTCCCTTCCAGATCAGACAATGGAACTCCCCAAAGGGCCGCGCGCATCATCAGTGAAAAATCTAGTGTCCAGATCCTGCGCCGGCTCCATCCCTCCAAACACAGTGCGCGCTTCACTTAGCAACTTCAATTGCTGGAAATGCCTATGGAGTATGGGCATGGCCACGGCAACATCCGACCAATCCATCTCGAATGAGAAATCTATAATTACCGTTCTGTCGAATCTAAAGACGCGAATCAGCAACGTAGGAATATGAACGGCGAATTCCAGCCTAAAACCATTGATCTCCTGGATCATGCAAGAACTGCACGGGAAGTCATCGACATTTCCCGCAAGCCAGTCGCCAACCGCTATCGGCTCGCCATCCAGCTCGGTCCGCGAGACGGACTCAGCCGTGCGACCGATCGATTCCAGCACCTAGGACTCGTTGACCCACGGGACGACCTCCATGGCAATCTCAAACGAGTCACTCATCAATAAACCCTCTCCGATTCCGTCAGCGACCGACTGGGTTAAGACCCTCGTCCATGTTTCGGATTCATTTTTCTTCGATCCGCCCCCCCCAGCAGCACTTAGATCTACGGACTGAAATAGCTACCATCTTCCAGCTTCCAGACAAAACCGCCAGGAACCCAGCCATATCCAGGCTTGGCAACCCAGAACATGTCCGGATCTCAGTCCAACTCAGGCGGCCAAGCCGCCATGAAACGCTCAGTCTGCTCATTAACGGTACCGCCCCAAAAACCATTCACATCTTCGAGCCTAGCCCTCCCTTCACTTAAAACAGCACCCGACCCCCATCGGAAGAACTGCCTCCTCTCTTCAAGCGAAAGACCGGGAAGATAGTCAAAACAATTCCACCAGATCACATCAACATCAAGAAGCCCCACACTACCAATAAATCCCCTTACATCAAGACCATCCAACCAATCATTAATCACTTTAACTTAATCTACACTTTCTCAGTCTAACGCTCATTTGGTGAAATTGTATCCACGGTCCACTTCGCGCCAGTGACATTACTCAAGCTAGAACGATTTATTAAGCCCATACTCACACCATCCTTTCTAATGAGATTACTGCAGATACACTCAAAGATGACAGGAATCGCATGCAATCTACAGCCAAGAAATCCCGAAAGACTCAAGCTCCTTCAATGTAATGAATCGAAGCCTTTCACCTCTCAAAGCCGAACCATTCAAGAATTCGCCATAGCCGCATACATCACACTGAAATGCGGGCGTAAAACTGATCAACCCCATATATGCCCGCATATACGCCTCCCCGCAGCGGGAACACACCCTGTCAATCTCGACGGCGACCAACTCCTCCATCAGATCTCTGACAAACTGCGCGACACCGTCATCACTTGCGTTTCTCAACTGGGTCGCACGCGAATGCACGCGCCCAACATCCGCTTCCCCGATCTCCGCGAATGGATATTCATCCAATCGACCATCCATATTCACAATCAAGTCAAAGCCATAGCTTAGGAATGGTTCTCTGCGAACCTCGCCCTCGCATTCCATAACCCATTGGATCAGTGCCTCAACAACACCCCTCGCACCCGAATTATTATTTACGCTCGAAAGACCTGAAATCAGTCTATTCCTCAAAATTCCCGACAAGCGAGCCATTACTCTCCACCCTTTATTGGAAACGTTGTAATCAAGTTTCCCGCCTTATCTGTAAACACTTTGATGACGGAGGTTGGCTGCCCCCCATCCTTCAGTGAAGATATCCCAATCGGCCTTCCAACATCAACAATACGAACGTATTGTCCTCCAGGAATTTCATAGACAGGAGAGCGAACAACAACCGCGCTTTGTAGAACCACCTTGAGCTCATCCGGATTAATACTGAAGATGGATCTATTTCCAGTTGGTGACTTTCCAAAGTGCCCATCTAGAACATGCTGAAAGCCCGCAGAAACCGGAGCCCCTGAGTCGCGCAAAGGCGTTGTTCGTGTCCGTCCGTTGGCCAGATTGACTCGCGAAAGCACTACACCACGCTGAACTGGATTTCCTGGAGCACTGAGACCCCCACCGTCATTGGTTACCTGTAACTTTGGCGGATTGGAATTTTCCGGACGAGAGAAGCCCTTCTCGTACCCAGCCGGCACGGAATTCGTTGTCGACGCCTCATCAGTTGGTCTGAGCGCTCGTGGCCGCGTTACACCAAGACCGCCCGTCTGAGGCAAAAGCCCAGTCCTGTTCACAAATCTCACTGCTCCGATGTTGGCCAAGGCCCCCATCGTCAACGTCAGCGCTCGTCGATTCTCTTCGCTCGCGCCACCCAACGTTGCGGCAATGAACGCGGCACTGGCGATAGCACTTGAAGCTTGAGCGTCATGTACAGCGAAGAAGTTCCTAAGCTGCATTGCTGAGGGAAGCAAGTCTTCGGAACGAGTTATTTCAAGCCCAGACTGCTTCAACGCAGCATCGTACAGGCGCTCGTTTGTCCCTTTGCCACGATAGATTAAATCTTCAAACCACGAATAGTTTGCATCCTTGTATGCCTTCTGGTCAGCCCCCAAACCGACATAGGGTCGCCCATAGGACTGCGACGGGTTGATTCCCTGCAATTCGCCAGGATTCAGAGAACCACTGTTGGCGAGGAACTGCTTCTGTAGCTCCGGAAGGTCTAGCGGACCGTTTTGCAGTTCGTAACGATTGATATAAGTCGCGAGATCTGCGGCTTGAACCTCAGTCAGGGTCTCTCCTGCCAACGCCTTCCGGAGCAACCCCGCACTCATCTGGTCCGCAGCATCAAGCAGAACCAGTTCCAAGGATTCCTGTTTATCCAGCCCCCCCTGCCGCTTGGCCTTCTCGCGGAGATGCACCATCCGAGCATGATCGTCATTGCCAAGGAAATTGTTCTCAACCGAATTCTTGGCAATCCCCGCATCCAACGCAATCCCAGCCAGATCCTGCCCTGACAACCCACTCGCCAGTGCTCCCACCGCCTGCGACAACGCCAGCACCATCTCCTTCTGCTCCGGGCTCAGCCTGGAAGGATCTCCCCCGGTCAACGTATTAGTCAGCACCTTCGCGGCCAACTCGCCGCCAGCCGCAGAGACCGCTCCGGTTCCCGCATTGCCACCATTGGCTTCCGCCAGCAGTGCACCCAATACCGCGTGCGACAGCAATTGCAGAGTCGCATTGGGATCGCTGCCGTGGTTCGAGTCAAGCTTGCTGCCGATGAAGTAAGCGGCATAGGGCGCCAGCGCATTGGACGCGACCTGACCGGCGCCCTGGCCGGCTACGCCCCCTACCACAGCCGTCGTCACTGCGCTCAGGGCACGGCTGTACTCACCGCCATCACCCCACTTCTTCGCATCGTTATAAGCTTGGCTGTTTGCGGTCAGCACCTTATCGCGTTGCGCTGCGCTAAGCGCGTTGAACGCCTTTTTATCATCGGTTGACAGGCCATCGTAGTACGCCTGGGTTGCCTTCTTGCTCTGATAGGCTTGAACGTCCCATGCAATCTGCTGGCTGGCGGCCATCACCGTCCCCGCCGCAGCCGCCATCGCCTGCTGGTCTGCCAGCAGCTTGCTCGCATCCGGCAATGCATCCAGCGCACGATGCGCTCCACTGGCGTCGGTGTTGATGCCCAGCTCAGCCGCGGACGTCTGCTTGCCACCGATGGTGATGTTGCCCTCGGTCAAGGTGGCAAGGGTGGAGCTGCTGTCGCTGCCCTTCTCCATCATCGGCAGGCCCGGACCACCTCGGGGTGCGGCCGTTCCCGGCTTGGGCGCCCAGCCATCCATCTTCCCGCCCGCACCACCACTGATGCTGCCGGAGCTGGCCGTGTAGTCCATGTGGTTCTGCAGGTCAGTGAACGTCAGCGAGCCCGCAGTCAGTTCACTGTTGCCCGCATGGGTGCTGGCAATCGCACCGCCCACCAGATTCACGTGGCCGGCATCGACGTGGTAGCCGCCGTTGCCGGCAAACAGGCCGCTCTGCTGGCCGACACCCTGATAGCTGCCGCTGGCCTTGCCTGCGCTCGCATACCCGTCGGCATTCCACGCGGTACCGAACGACACCTGCACGCGGCCACCCACCTGGCTGTTCCTGGACATGCTCTCGGCAATGTCCTGCAACGACTCGATCGTCAGCGTGCCGCCGGTCTTGACGTCGATGCGATCAGCGGTCGCCGTGGCGCCACGCAGCGTGGTATCGCCCTCGGCCTTCATCGAAATGTTCTTGCCGGTCAGCGTGGTGTTCTGCCAGGTGCTGCTCTCGGCATTGGCCTTGCTGCTGCCAACACTGGCTTCGGCGTACACGTACACGCCGGTCTGCGCCCCTACCGAGACGCCCACGCCGACTTCGGCGCCGGCATTGCTGCTCTTGCTGCGGTCGGCCACATGCGCCTTGCCTGCTTCCAGCAGGATGTCGCCGGCCGAATCCAGGCTGAGGGCGTTGTCTGCACTCAGATTGCCCTGCATCACGTGGATGTCGCCCTGGGTGCTGGTGAGGTTGACGTTGCCGCCGCCCTGGATGGTGGAGCCACGCGACACCCTGCTGCTGCCATCGGCACTGCTGTTGGCGGTCTTGAAACCGATGCCTGCTTCAGCACGGAACAGTTCGCCACTGCCGCCACGGCCGGACAGTGCCGAGATCGCACTGGCTGCCTGGTACGCGTTGGCGCCCGCTGCCATGCCCTGCATCTTCTGCAGGCGATCATCGGACTGACGGGCCGCGTCCACGTTGTTGATCAGGTCGATCAACGGCGACTTCACCCGCGCGAACACGCCGATCTTCAGGTCCTTGTCGCTCTGCGAGTAGTGACCACTTTCGTCCGCGGTCAGCAACTCGATCTCGGCGGCGGTGATGTTCACGTCCTTGGCGGCCACCACGTTGCTGGCCGTCTGCGTGTACTTGCCCCCGGCGGTCAGGCTCACGCTGCCGCCCAGGCTGCCGATGCTGCTGGCCACCTGTGACACCTGCGCGCTGTCGTCCTGGTGCTGCTCGCGGTGCCAGCCGGAGAACTTCTCGGTATCCGATATCTGTACCGTGCCGATCGCCTTGCTGTCGGACGTATTGGCGTTGCTGACCGTATCCTGCCCGCTGCGCACCAGCAGATCACCGGCGGCACGGATGCTGACGTCCTTCTCGGCCGCGATGTTGGCTGCGGTCAGGCGGATGCTGCCTTCGGTGGTGGCCATGCGCACGCCGCCGCCGACCGACAACTGCGTGCCGGTGATGGTGTCACTGCTGCCGCTGCCCTGGCTCTGCGAGTTGTTGGTACCGAACGGCAGGCCGCTGGTGTTGTTGGCAAAGCCCCAGCCCTTGCCGCGGCTGCTGCTGTCGCTGCGCTCGGTGTTGTGGGCCACGTCGAACACGATGTCCTGGGTGGCCAGCAGCACAGCGTTGCCCTCGGCCGACATCTGTGTGCCCTGGCTGAGGATCGAGCCGCCGTTGGCAATCAACGTGAGATCGCCGCCTGCAGCCAACTGGCTGACGCGGGCATCACTGGTCGAATGGCTCTGTTCGCTGTTGGTGCGCTGGCTGCCGGCAGTCACCACGGTCGACGTGGTGGCCGCGCGCAGGCCGGAGGCGGCGCCTTCGGCGGTGCGGGTGATCCGCCCCATCGCCGAGCCACTATCGGCCATACCGTCGGTGGTCGAATCGCGGGCGCTGCGGTAGGCCTTGGTCGGGTCGTAGGTCACGCCCACCGAGAAGCCGCTGGACTTGCTGGCCTGACTGGATTGGCTGTCCGTGGTGTCCTGTCGCGCCAGCAGCGCAATGTCCTTGCCCACCAATGTCAGGTTCTCGCCTGCGGCGACGTCCGAGGCTTCGATCGTCAGCGTGTTGCCAGCATTGATCAGCACATTGCCGTCGCGCGAGGCGATCGCCGATCCCACCTGGGTGGTGGACTGCTCGGCGCGGGTGCTGCTGTTCTTCGCGCTGCTGTAGCCGACCGATGCCACGCCGTTGCCGAAGCCTCCGGTAACGCCGGATTTCTTTTTGCTCTCGCTGGACTCACTGCTGTGATGATCTTCGGCAGCAGTGATCAGCACATTGTTACCGGCCCCCAGAATCACGTTGCCGGTGGCATCGACCACCGCACCTACCGCAGTCAGATCGCGGCCAGCCGTGATGTTGATGCGCTCGCCCTGGATCGCCGTGCCGATGGCATAGCTGTCGCTGGCGTCGACGCTGCGCGTGGTGGTGGTACTAGACAGCGCCTTCTTTTTCTTGTCGTAGCTGTCCAGACTGTAGTCGTGCATCTCGTTGGCTGAGAGCAGGTTGACGTCGCGGCCCGCGGCCACGCTTACCGCGCCGTCATTGCTGTCGACCAACGCGGCTGTCAGGTTCACGTCCCGGCCTGCGCTCAGCAGCAGATTGTCCCCGGTCTGCAACGTGCTACCGCGCACCGTCTCATCACGCTGGCTGACCTGCAGCGAGCTGCGCTTGCCCGCGTTCGCAAAATCCCGGCTCTCGCTGTCCACCAGCGCCTGGCTGTTGATGTCCCCACCGGCCTGCAATGCCAGACCGCCCGCCGCCTTGATCTGCGCGGCGGCCAGGTTGATGTCCTTGCCGGCCGCCAGCACCACATCGCCAGCGCCCTGCACCGATGTGGCAGCGTGCGTCGTCCTGCTGCTGCGCTGATGGTTGCGTTCATCGAAGGTGGCGTCGCGGCGTTCCTCCAGCGCAATCGCGCCAACATCCAGAGTGCCGCCTGCGGCCAGCTGGGTCAGGCCGTCGGCGCCGGCGTTGCGGATCTGTGCGGCCTGCAGGCTGATGTCACCACCGGCCACCACCGACAGCATGCCGTCGCCACTGGGATCGGTTACATACAGACCGGCGACCCGATCGATGCGGTTGGTCTCGTACTGGTAGGTGCCACCGCCCTGCTGTGTCTCCACCGTGGAGGCCACCGTGACATTGCCCGCAGCCTTGACCGACAGCGCATCGGTGGCCGTCACGGCGGCACCCACAACACGGATGTCCTTGTCCGACGACAGCCCGACGTACTGGCCGGAAATGCTGCCGCCCAGATGCTCGATGTTGCCGGCATCGATGGTCACCAGCTTGCGCCCGGCGATGTTGCCGGTGTTGACCAGGTCATTGCCCAGTTTGATATCGACATTGGCGCCGGCCAGCAGTGCACCGTTGCCGTCCAGGTCGCCCGGGCGCAGGCGCAGGTAGACCTGCGGCACCAGCGCGGTGGTGGTGCTGCCATCGGCCAGGGTGACGGTCTGCTCGACCAGCCAGACAATGTCACTGGTCAGCTGTGCCATCTGCGCTTCGGTCAGCGCCACGCCGGGGCGAAGGCCCCATTCGCTGGCGACCGTGGCACCGGCCTCCAGCAGCGCGCGGTACTGCGCCTCGTCACTGGCGTAGCCGTCGAGGAAGCGGCGACCGGTCAGCTGGCCGATCTGCTCGCGCACCAGCTTCTGCTCGTAGTACCCATCACCCAGCCGCTTCTGCACGGTATCGGGCGAGTAGCCCATCTGGCCCAGCAGATGGTCCGAACTCAGCCAGGTCTTGTGGTCGGTGAAGCGCGGATCGGTCTCGACCAGATAGTGGCCGCCGTTGGGATTGACGTTGAACAGGCTGGCGCTCGGCGCGCGCGTGTCCGGTGCACCCATCGCGATGCGATCCGGTGATCCTCCACTGGCTGCGACCACGCGCGGCCCGGACGTACCGGTGTTGCCGCTCACGCCGCCGACGCTGCTCCCTTGCTGGGTACTGGCACCATCGGCCGCCTGTGCCAGCGCGCGTTCGGCACCGGTGCCGGCGGACTGGCCCGGCCCCTGCGCACCGCCATGGCCCGGCCCATCCGGCAGCGCCGTGGGCCCCTGCACGTTGAGGTTGGCCATGGCCGAACCGTTCTGCACGTTCGGTGCGTTCCGTCCCTGGTTGAGGTTGCTCAGGTCACCGACGTCGATGCTCAACGAGCCGCCGCTGACAATGCGGCCGCCAATCTTACCGGTCACCTCGGAAATGGCCGGAGCACTCCAGGTCATCACATCCCCGCCGAAGGTGTGGCTGACGTTGGAGAACTGGTGCGTGCGATACAGCGTGGCCGCCAGGTTCTCCACCTTTGCCGCGCCGGTCAGGCCGATGATGTCCAGATCGCCGCCGGCGGCAATGCTGCCGTAGTGGTTGCGCAGATCATCGCTGCGGATGCGCATCGCACCGCCTGACCGGATGACCGCATCGGCACCGACGCTCGGCTGCAACACATCTTCGGTCACGGTGCGCGTGGCCAGGCGATACTGCTCGTTGGCACTGGTGGAGTTGCCGCCCGCAAACTGTGGGCTGGTCAGAATGCGGTCGGGATCGTAGTCCTTGTAGGTCCACAACTGCACGCAGTTGGTCGTACAGGTGCCATACGCTGACGAGTAGGTGAGTTTGTCATCGACGTAGCGGAATGCCGGCGAATCGGGATGCAGGGTGGCCAGCTCGGCAAACGGATCGTCGGCACCAGCGGCAACCTGGTCCGGATTGACCTGGTTGTCCTGGCGGCCGACGTAGTACATCACCACCGTGCCGTCCTGCACGTTCAGCCGCGCACGCTCACCCAGCGCGGCATACAGCCCACCGCGCCCGAAGAAGTAGGCACTGGTCTGCGCGGTCAGTCGTACCACCGCACGGTGCACGGTGAAGCCATCCGGCGTGATATGCGGCGTGTCTTCCAGGATATCGGTCGGATTGAGGTAGTACACCTCGTGCGCCGAATAGTGACTGGTGCTGCGAATGTCCTCGGTGCCATTCTTGCCGTTGCGCCACCAGGCGGGTCGATCCATGCGCACCGGAGCGTTCACGGTGGTGGTCTGTGTGATGACCACGTTCTCGCGGATGTTGTTGACCACCTGCGCATCGATGGACAGGTTGCCGGTGACATCGATGACCGAGCTGATGTTGTCGATCCGCCCGGCAATGCCGCTGGCGATGCGATCGGCACTCAGCGTGCCGCCGATGGCAGCATCACCGCCGCTGTAGATCAGGCCCTTGCCGGTGTTCTGCAGCTCGCGCACGCCCAGGTCCAGGCGCTCGCGTGCAGCCACGGTGCCGACGCGGGTGGCACCACCGGCCTCTTCGGCGCGATTCTTCAGCACGCCGGTGGAGATCGCCACGCGATCACCATAGATGCGCCCGGTGCCAAGATTGTCGATTTCGCCGGCCTCCAGGTGGGTCAGCGCGCCATCGATCAGGCCCCGGTTGGTCAGCTGGCCACGGGCATTGAGGTGGGTCGTGCCCTGGCTGGAGATCTCACCCGAGGCCGCATTGGTGATGTTCTGGGCGTTGAGGTCGAGGTTGCCACCGCGCACCACACCCTGGTTGTCGAGGTCGCCGGACAGGTTCAGCGACAGCGTGCCGTTGGCGATCCATTCGCCACGTTGGCGCATGCCCTGCTGCAGGGTGAGGCCGAGGTCACGCTGCGCATGCACCTGGCCGTCTTCGCTGAGCGCACGTGCGACCAGGGTCTGGCTGCCATCGGCGCGCAGCAGGCCGCCGCTGTTGGCGACGTTGTCCGCCTGGCTGTCCAGGTTGCCGCCGGTGCTGATCACGCCGCCGGTGTTCTGCAGCTGGCCGTTGATCTGCAGCCGCGCACCGCCATCAGTGACGACCTGGCCCTGGCTGTTGTCCAGCCACTGTGCACCGAACTGCAGCTGGCCCGCCTGCAGGCCACGCGTGCCGTCGCCGCCACGGGTGTTGCGGTTGTCCACGCTGGCGGCCGTGAGGGTCAGCAGCTGGCCGGCCGCGATCGCGCCGTCGGCGTTGTCCAGGTGCCCGTCCAGGGTCAGGTCGAGGTTGCGCCCGGCCTGCACGCGACCACTGGCATTGGCCAGGCTCGCCGCCTGCAGCGACAGTTTCGCGGCGCTGGCAAGTGTTCCACCGGAACTGTTGTCGACGCGGGCCAGCAGCAAGCGCGCATCGCCTTGTGCATTGACTGCGCCGCCACGGTTGTCCAGCGCGCCACCATCCAGCTGCAGCTTCCCGGCCGCCAGCAATCCACCGCTGCCGGCCGTGAAACGGTTGTCGATGTCCTGCCCGGCCGTGTTGATGGCCAGGTCGGCCGCCGACTGCACGCGACCGCCCTGGTTGTCCATCGCGCCACTGCGAACGCTCAGCGCGCCCTTCTGCGTGCCCAGCGTGCCGGCGCGGTTGTCCAACCGCTGGCCGCGGGTATCGATGTCCAGCTGGCCGCCCAGCAGCGTGCCGCGCTGGTTGAGCAGGCCGTTGCCCTGCAACTGCAGCCGTTCGCCGGCCTGCATCGCGCCGTCGCTGTTGTCTACGCCTGCCGCCGTGGTCGCGCTCAGGTCCTTGCCAGCGACCAGGGTGCCGTGGCGGTTGTCGAGACTGTCGGCGCCCAGGGTCATCGTGCCGGTACTGGACAGCAGCCCCTGCTCGCCATTGTCGAGGCGACCGTCAACGCCCAGCACCAGCGCGCTGCCGCCCGCATGCACGGTGCCGCCCTGGTTGCCGAGGCTGGCCGCGGTGACCGTGCCGGCACCGCCGAGCAGGATGCGGCCCTTCTGGTTGTCCAGCGCCTGGCCGATCGCCAGCGTGGAGTGGCCCGCGCCTGCACCCTGCAGCGTGCCCTGTGCATTGATCAGCTGCTGCGCGGTGACAGCCAGCGCGCCATTGCTGGCCAGCGATCCACCGCGATTGTCCAGCACACCCTGTACGCGCAGGCGCAGCGCGTCTTCACCGGTTGCGGTGAGCGTGCCACCGGCGGTGGTCAGGGTATCGGCGGTGATGTCGACGCGGCGCGCCGAGGTGGTTGCCGCGGTCAGATCGAGGTTGGCGCCGTCCAGCGCGAAGCTGCCATTGCTGAGCACGCTGCCGCCGTTGCCCAGCAGGGTCTTCGCCGAGACCTGCAGCTGGCCGCTCCCCGCGTGCTGGATCCTGCCTGCACGGTTGTCCAGCACCTGTGCCAGCAGGGCCAGGTCGCCATTGCTGGCCAGCGTGCCACCGGCATTGCCCAGCGTCGTGGCCTTGATGCGACTGGCGCCTTCGCCGCTGGCGATGATGCGGCCACCGGCGTTGTCGAGCGTGGTGGCCTCAAGGTCGAGGCGATCGGCGCCCAGTGTCGCGTCACGATGATCCACGTCGCCAGCACGCAGGGTCAGCGTGGCCGAGGAGACCAGCGTGCCCTTGCTGCCGTCCAGGCGGCCGGTGGTGATGTCCAGGCCCTGGTTGCCGGCCTGGCGGATGCTGCCGCCACTGTTGTCCAGCCGTGCGGAAGTGACCGTCAGGCGATTGGCATTGCTGGCGATCGTGCCTTCGTGGTTGTCCAGCGCAGCGACGATCTGCAGCGTGCTGTCAGCCGTTCCGGCACCGCTGAGCGTGCCCTTGCGGTTGATCAGTTCACCGGCCTGAACATCCAGCGCGCCGTTGCCGGCGATCGTGCCGCCGCTGTTGTCCAATGCCTGCGCCACACGCACTAGCAGCGCCTCGCTGCCAGTCGCACTGAGGCTGCCGCCGGCATTGTCCAGGCGCTGCGCATCGATGGCGGTGCGCTCGGCCTGGGTAACGCTGCCGGCGCCGAGCACAAGCTCGCCCCCTTCCAGCGTCAGCGACGACTGGCTGAGGATCCGGCCCGCCGCGCCCTGCAGGCTGTCGGCCCGGATCTGCAAGGTGCCTCTGCCCGCGTGTTCGATCGCGCCGCCGCGGTTGTCCAGGCGCGCTGCCTGCAGCTGCACATCACCGGTACCGGCCAATCGGCCACCGTTGCTGTTGTCCAGCAGCTCGCGGACCTGCACCTGCAATGCAGCGCTGCCTGCGGCCAGTACCTTGCCACCCTGGTTGACCAGGCTGTCGGCCTGAAGCTGCACCTGGCCATTGCCGGATATCGCGCCGCCGCTGTTATCCAGCGTGCCGCGCACCGTCAGCGCCACACCCTGCGTGCCGGCCGACTGCAGCGTGCCCTTCTGGTTGTCGATGCGACCGGCGTCGATGCGCAGGCCTCCGTTGCCGACGATCTGGCCGCCCTGATTGTCGAACGCATGGCGCACGTCCAGCGCCAGCGCCGAGACACCCTGCGAGACGATCTGGCCCTGGCGGTTGCGCAGTGCCCCGGCGTGGATCTGCACGCTCTGCGCCGATGTCGTACCACCACTCACGTCCAACTCCCCGCCGGACAGCACCAGCGCGCCGTTGCTGAGCAGGCGCCCTTCGCTGCCACGCAACGTATCGGCCTGCACGCTCAGGGTGCCGGTGCCAGCCTGCTGAACCAGGCCGTTGCTGTTGTCCAGCGTGGTCGCGACCAGTGCCAGATCGCCGTTGCCGGCCAACGTGCCGCGGGCACTGTTGTCCAGCGTCGTGGCCTTCACCGAACTGGCCCCGCTACCCAGCGACAGCAGGCTGCCGCCCCGGTTGTCCAGCGTCGCGGCCAGGATCTCGAACCCGGCCGCACTGAGCGAACCGTTGCGCAGATCGGCGTTGCCGGCCGACCATTGCAGGCGGCCCAGGGTACTCAGTCGCCCACCGCTGCCGGCCCAGTCGCCCGTACCCAACGCGAGACCATCGCCACCGGCATGTTCGATACGGCCACCGGCATTGCCGACCTGGCCTGCGCGCAAGGCCAGCTGCGTGGCATTGGTGGCCAGCAGACCACCGTCGTTGTTGAACAGGCCCTGCACCGTCCACGACGATGCCGCTTTGCCGGCGTGGCGCAGTTCACCACCGCGGTTGTCGAGCGACTGCGCATCCAGCCACAGGTCGCCGGCCACGCTCAGCGCACCCTTCTGGTTCGACAACAGGCCCACCTGCAACGCGGCATCGCCATGCACCTGCAGCATGCCGCCGTCATTGCGCAGCTCACCCCCGGCCTGCAGCGCGCTCACTCCCAGGCGACCGCCGCTGTTGTCGAGACCGTTGCGTGCGACCAGTGACACCGTGCCGCCGTTGCTGATGCTGCCGCCGTCGTTGTCCAGCGTACCGGCGATGGCGATCAGGCCCTCGGCCAGGGGCAGCTCCGGCGACGTCGGCGTACCCGCCGAGCCGCCATTGCCGCCTCCGGTTCCCGGCGTTCCCGGCGTGCCGGTTCCCGGTGTTCCACCGCCATTGCCGGGCGACGTGCCGCTGCCAGCGCTGCTCCCGTTACCACCTGACGCTACGGCATCCAGTGCACCCAACAGGCCATTGCTACGGTTGCTGGCTGCGTCGGCCTTGAGCGCCAGCGCTTGCGCGCCGGTCTGTTCAATGGCGCCGCCATGGTTGCGCAACCCGTGCGCCTCCACCTGCAGGCGCTGTGCATTGAGCGTGCCGCCGCTGTTGTCCAGCGTGCCACCGGCGGTGATCGCAACTTCGCGCTTGGCCGCGATGGTGCCGCCATTGGCAAGATCGCCACTGGCCTGCACGCGCATGTTCTGCCGCGACTGCAGGGCGCCGGTGTTTTCCAGCCGGCCATCCACCGTCACCACCAGCTCGCCGGCCTGTGCGCCAATGCTGCCGGCATTGCGCACGCCCACGCCGTGCTCGTTGCCGACCAGCCAGATCTTGTTGGCGAACATGCCGCCCAGCGCGCCAACGTCCAGCGCGAAGGCCGGTGCCTCGCCGCTGGCCGCGGTCGCGCTGGCCTGGCTGTGGTCGGCACTGACTACGTTGTTGCCCAGCGTCGCCTGCAGCTGGTTGGCCCAGATGCCGGCGTTGACCTGCAACGAACGGGTGATCAGGTCGGTGTAATCGGCACGGCTGGTGTCCAGGCCATCGCCATCGATCTGGATCGCGCCACCGGTGACCCGATAGCCCTCAAGTGCGCCTGCACCCGTGAACATCGGCGTGCCGGTGGTCAGGGTCACCCGGCTGGCATTGAGGAAACCGCCGCCATTGACCTGGATCCCGGCCGGGTTGGCAATGATCACTTCGGCGCGCTGCCCGGCCACTTCCACATAGCCGTTGAGCCGGCTGGCCGGACCATTCACTTCATTGAGGATGACCCGTGCACTGCCGGTGGCGAGCCACGGGTTGCCCTGCACCCAGCCGCCCAGCTGCGTCTGCACCTGGCCGCGGGCGTTGTTGAGGATGACGCCATCGCGGCCCACGTCGAACTGCGAATAGCGGTTGCGCGACACACCCGCCGCCGACGGCGTGGTGATGTTCACCATCGGCACGCCATTGGGTGCGGTCACCATCGTCGGCCGTTCACGGCCCGGCGCATTCGGATCGGAAATGATGCGCGCATCGGACTGCGCCAGCGCAGGCGTTCCCAGGCTGACCCAGCCCAGTGAGCACATCAGTGCGAAACCCAGCGGCGACAGCGCGACGCTCTGCCGGCCCGGCACATGGCCGACCAGGCCACCGCCGCCCTTCACCAGCTCCGAAGCCACCTGCCAGACGCGCAGCGCGCGGTTGAAAACCAGACGATAGATAGTGTTCATGTCACGTGTCCTTGTGGCGGATCAGTAGCGCCAGGCCAGGCTGAAGCCGAATGTGGTGTAGTCGGCGGGGAAATGGGCGGGTTTGTGCAGCGCCGAACCCACGAAGCCATCCCAGGAAAGCTGCTGCCAGCCGCCGCGCAGGCCCAGTGCCATGCCGGCCAGGTCATGGCCGGACTGCCACTGCGCGGATGGGCCGCCAATGCGGCCGTAGTCGGCAGCCACGTAGAACTCCTGGCCGCCCCCGATACCGAGCGAAAGATCGTTGCGCAGCGACCAGCCACGCTCGCCACTGAGCGAACTTTCACCGTCGAAACCGCGCACGGTATAGCGGCCACCGATGGCGAAGCGATCCTGTGGCGAGAGCGGTGTGCGGTTCCACTGCGCCCGCCATGCGGCGGTGTAGCGCAGGCGCTGCCTGCCCAGCTGGAACGGCACGCTGAACTGCGCGTCGGCGGTGATCAGCTTCATCCGCGAGGTGCCTTCCAGCGGCAACGTCGGGTCCCACAACTGCGCCATCTCTTCCGGCGAACGCAGTGCGTGGAAGGCGCCCGTGCCACGCCGGTAGGCCACGCTGGCATCGAGCGTGGCAGTGCCGATGAACTGCTTGTGGGTCAGGCCCAGTTCCCAGCCAGCGGTGCGGCGGCGCTGCACTTCGATCTCGGTATCGTCGATGTAGTTCTTCGACTCGCGCTGCCAGCCGCGTGCGTAGGCACTGAACTTGACCTTGGCATTGCGCAGCAGCAGCCGGTCCACCCGCGCTTCGGCGTTGCGGCTGCGGCCGCTGTACTCATAGCGTTCAAAGGCGCCGACCACGTTCTGGCTGTAGTCGTAGGCGCTGGCAGTAGCACCGAACAGCCAGTAGCCGTAGGGCACGTCGTAGTGCGCGGTCCAGCTGTCGGTGTCCTTGCCGCGGCCGTTGAACACGCCACGGCCCGCACTGACGTAGAACAGCTCGTTCAGGCCCAGCGGATTGTCCAGCGACAGCGTCGCGTTGGCCTGCAGCTTGCCGGTGCCGCGGCTGCCGGCATCGTCCAGGGTGACGCTGGCGCGCACCGGCGAGCGCTGCGTCCAGTCGATCTGCAGGTCGCTCTGGCCCGGCGCCGCGCCCTCGCCGTCGGCCGGCGCGATCTTGATGTCGGCGCTGACGGTGGGCACGCGCTGCAGGTTCTCCAAGCCCTGCTCGATGTCACGCAGGTTGAGCAGGCCGCCGCTGCGGATCGGCAGTGCATTGGCGAGGGCCGGATGCCGTCCCTGCGGATCGGAGAACACGGCCTCGCGGAACCGGCCCGGCACCACCGACAACGCCAGCGTGCCCTGGTTGAGGTCCTGCGGTGCCGACAGCACGCGCGTGGTGACATAGCCACGGGCGATGATCGCGTTCTGCACACGCTTCATCACCACGTTGATGCCTTCGGTTCCCAGGCAACGGCCAGTGGCCGGATCGTCCGTCGGGTCGGCCGCCGCCAGTGCCCAGCCGAAGCGCTGGCTGTCTTCGCCTTCCAGCACGATGCGATCGATGCGTACGCACGGGTTCTCCCGCGCCGGCAGGCGGTCGCCCTCCTTCTGCGCGTCCCGCTCCAGGCGGACGTCGGGGCGTTGTTCCTGCTGCTCGCGCAGCACGCGTTCGCGCTCCTGCTGCCGCAGCAGTTCCTGCGCGGCGGGATCACCGGCCTGCTGGGCGGTCGCCGGCCATGCGGCAACGGCGAGCATCAATGACCAACCACGATGGAGCCTCGGCCCCGGGTGCTTCTTCCCTGTTTCCACGCTACGTTCCATTCGAAATCGTCCTGCCAGCGCCCGCGGTGCCAGCCGCGGTGCTGCAGGAACGTGAACCGAGGCTGCGCCACCATGGACAGCCACGGCATCGCGCGACAGGCGCAATGCCGGAGTACAGATCGGCCGGCGCGGGAGTTTCTGAAGGATGAATTTCCGGAGGGCGCGCGTCAGCCCGGTGCAAAGGCTCGCGGCAAAGCGCTGGCAGGTTGCGGAACGAGCGTTCGCCTCGTGCCTGCAAAGCGGCGCATGCTGCTGCACGACAGCCGTGCAGCGAAGTGCAGCCGCGAAGTATGCGGTGCACGGCCCACGCCCGCAAAGCGATTCCGTTCAGCCGCACACGCCCTGCGCGCGGGTCACGCTACAGTCGGCGCATGACCATCGTCCTACAGATTGAAGGCGCCGCCATCGATGACATCGCCAGCCTGTACGCGGAGATCAACCGCGTGTTCATGGCTGGCGAGGCGTGGCAGCTCGGGCCGAGCCTGGATGCGCTGGACGACCTGCTGCATGGCAGTTATGGCGCGTTGGCCGGCCAGGCGCAGGCCACGCTGATCTGGCGCGATATCGCCCACAGCCGCACGGCCCTGGGCATGGAGACCACCCGCCAATGGCTGCAGGCAAAGCTGGACACACCGGGCAGTTTCAATACGCAGGCCATTGCCCTCCAGCTGCAGGACATGCAACGGGGCGAAGGCCCGACCTACTTCGAGATCGTCATGCAGATCATCGACGGCCACCAGCAGATCACGTTGGTCCCGGCCTGACCCCCCTTTCCGTGCCGTACCGGCCTGCCACCGGTGGCGGCAGCCCTGCGCCCCAGCAGTTACCATGGACGGACCTGTACGCGCTCCGCTGCCGCTGCCCTCCGGCGCGGCCGGATGCCCTGATCCACGAGTCCCATGTCCAAAGACAAGTCCGCCGAACATACCCCGCTGATGAAGCAGTTCTTCGCAGCCAAGTCCGAGTACCCGGACCTGCTGCTGTTCTTCCGCATGGGCGACTTCTACGAGCTGTTCTACGACGATGCGCGCAAGGCCGCGCGCCTGCTCGACATCACCCTGACCCAGCGTGGCAGCTCCGGCGGCGCACCGATTCCGATGGCCGGCGTGCCGGTGCATGCCTACGAGGGCTACCTGGCAAGGCTGGTGGCGCTGGGCGAGTCAGTGGCGATCTGCGAGCAGATCGGTGACCCGGCGCTGGCCAAGGGCCTGGTCGAACGCAAGGTGGTGCGCATCGTCACCCCCGGAACCGTCACCGACGAAGCGCTGCTGGACGAGCGCCGTGACACCCTGCTGATGGCGCTGTCGCGCACGAAGCAGGGCTACGGCCTGGCCTGGGCCGACCTGGCCGGTGGCCGCTTCCTGGTCAACGAAGTGGAAACCGACGACGCCCTGGAAGCCGAACTGGCCCGACTGGAGCCGGCCGAGCTGCTGGTGCCCGACGAAGAAAACTGGCCGGAATTCCTGCGCCAGCGCACCGGCGTGCGCCGTCGCGCCCCCTGGTTGTTCGACGCCGACAGCGGCCGCCGCCAGCTGCTGAACTTCTTCAAGCTGCATGACCTGAGCGGCTTCGGCATCGATGACAAGCCGCGCGCGACCGCTGCCGCAGGTGCCCTGCTCGGCTATGTCGAGGAGACCCAGAAGCAGCGCCTGCCGCACCTGACCTCGATCGCGATGGAAACCGCTGGCGAGGCGATCGCGATGAACGCCGCCACCCGTCGCCACCTGGAACTGGACACGCGCGTCGACGGCGATACCCGTAATACCCTGCTGGGCGTGCTCGACAGCACGGTGACGCCGATGGGCGGCCGCCTGCTGCGGCGCTGGCTGCACCGCCCACTGCGCCTGCGCGAGGTCCTGGTACAGCGTCACCATGCGGTGGAAACCCTGATCGACCGCGGCAGCGACGCCGATATCCGCGAACAGTTCCGCCGCCTGGGCGACCTGGAACGCATCCTCACCCGCGTCGCGCTGCGCTCGGCGCGCCCGCGCGATTTCTCCACCCTGCGCGATGGCCTGGGCTTGCTGCCCGCCGTGCGCGAGGTGCTGGCGCCGCTGGATTCGCCGCGCCTGCAGGCCCTGCACGCCGCGCTGGGCGAGCATGACGCGTGCGCGCAGCTGCTGGCCAGCGCCATTGCCGAAATGCCGCCACTGAAGCTGAGCGACGGCGGCGTGCTGGCCGACGGCTTCGATGAAGAGCTGGACGAGCTGCGCCGCCTGTCCACCCATGCTGACCAGTTCCTGGTCGATCTGGAACAGCGCGAACGCGAAAGCAGCGGCATTCCCACCCTGAAGGTGGGCTACAACCGCGTGCATGGCTACTACATCGAGATCAGCAAGGGCCAGTCCGACCGTGCGCCGGTGCACTACACCCGCCGCCAGACGCTGACCAATGCCGAGCGCTACATCACCGAAGAACTGAAGGCGTTCGAAGACAAGGTGCTGTCCGCGCGCGACCGTTCGCTGTCGCGCGAGAAGTACCTGTACGAGCAGCTGCTGGACACCCTCGGCGAACAGCTGGAACCGTTGAAGCAGTGCGCCGCTGCGCTGAGCGAACTGGACGTGCTGGCCGCCTTCGCCGAGCGCGCGCAGGCACTGGACTGGTCACGCCCGGAACTGGAAACGGCACCGTGCCTGAAGATCGAACGTGGCCGCCACCCGGTGGTCGAAGCGGTGCGTGAGCAGCCGTTCGAACCGAACGACCTGGACCTGCACCCCGATCGTCGCATGCTGGTCATCACCGGCCCGAACATGGGCGGTAAATCGACCTACATGCGGCAGAACGCGCTGATCGTGCTGCTGGCCCATATCGGCAGTTTCGTGCCGGCCAGCCGCGCTGTGATCGGCCCGATCGACCGCATCCTCACCCGCATCGGCGCCGGCGACGACCTGGCGCGCGGGCAATCCACCTTCATGGTCGAGATGGCCGAGACCAGCTACATCCTGCATCACGCCACCGCCCATTCGCTGGTGCTGATGGATGAGATCGGCCGCGGCACCTCCACCTACGACGGCCTGGCGCTGGCCGACGCGGTCGCACGTCACCTGGCCTACCAGAACCGCTGCTATACGCTGTTCGCGACCCACTACTTCGAGCTGACCGCGCTGGCCGACGAACAACACGAGGGCGGCCGCAGCGGCATTGCCAACGTGCACCTGGATGCAGTCGAGCACGGTGAAGCGCTGGTGTTCATGCACGCGGTGAAGGATGGCCCGGCCAACCGCAGCTTCGGCCTGCAGGTGGCCGCACTGGCCGGCCTGCCGCGGGCTACTGTGGCGCAGGCGCGTCGCCGCCTGGCCGAGCTGGAACAGCGCGGCGGTGAAAGCCACGCGGCCGAACTGGCACCGCAGGCACTGGATGCACCGCAGCAGTTCGGCCTGTTCAGCGCGCCGTCCAGCAAGGCGCAGGAAGCGCTGGCGGCGATCGACCCGGACGAGTTGACGCCGAAGCAGGCGCTTGAGGCGCTGTACCGGTTGAAGACGCTGCTGTAACCGCGCCCGCTGGCAGGCCTGGGCCGAGCGCGGGCAGGGCTCTACAACTCACGCCCTGCCTGTAGAGCCGAGCCCATGCTCGGCTCCACAACGACCCCGTCGCGCTCTGTATGTAGAGCCGGGCCCATGCTCGGCTCCACAACGACCCCGTCGCGCTCTGTATGTAGAGCCGGGCCCATGCTCGGCTGCCTTCGCATTCCCGTAGTGCACGCAGCGTTATGCTCGGGCCGTCCTTCCTTCACAGAACAGAGACTGCCATGAACACCGAATCGCTCGCTGCATCCCTCTTCCAGCAGCTGCAGCAGGGCCAGGGCCTGCAGCAGCTGTCCCAGCAACTCGGCCTGGACAGCAGCCAGACCGCCCAGGCCGTCGGCAGCGCCCTGCCCCTGCTGCTCGGCGCGATGGGGCAGAACGCCAGTGAGCCGCAGGGCGCGCAGTCGCTGCTCAACGCGTTGCAGCGCGACCACAGCGGTGGCGGCGGTTTCGACCTGGGCGGGATCCTGGGCGCGGTGATGGGCGGGGGCGGCAGCGGCGCCACCGATGGCGCCGGCATCCTCGGCCACGTGTTCGGTGGCCAGCAACCGCAGGCGGCACAACTGCTCGGGCAGAAGACCGGTCTCGACAGCGGCACTTCGGGCAAGCTGCTGGCAATCCTCGCCCCCATCGTCATGTCCTTCCTGGCCCAGCGCTTCGCCCAGGGTGGCAACGCAGGCCAGCTGAGCCAGGCATTGGGCCAGGAAACGCAGCAGTCCGGCGGCATCGGCAACCTGCTCGGCGGCGTCCTGGACCAGGACGGCGACGGCCAGTTCGGAGCCAGTGACTTGATGAAGCTGGGCGCGGGTCTGCTGAAGCGTTGATCGGACACGACCGTCCTAGTCGGACGGCTCCATAGTTCACCACTATCGCATCGGTTGAATCAATCGAATTTACCCATTGCTAGGCGCCACCTATCGTGGTCAGGCCTCCCCCGATTCCACCTTTCGCCAGTCCACAGGTAGAGACCCATGAAAAGCGAAGCGAAGTGCCCGTTCAACCATGCCGTCGTCGGCGACGCGACGACCAACCGCGACTGGTGGCCGAACCAGTTGCGCGTGGACCTGCTCAACCAGCATTCGGCGCGCTCCAATCCGCTCGATGCCGGCTTCGATTACGCCAAGGCCTTCAAGGGGCTGGACTACGCCGCGCTGAAGGCGGACCTGAAGGCGCTGATGACCGATTCGCAGGACTGGTGGCCGGCCGACTTCGGGCACTACGGTGGCCTGTTCATCCGCATGGCCTGGCACAGTGCCGGCACCTATCGCATCGGCGACGGCCGCGGCGGCGGCGGTCGTGGCCAGCAGCGCTTCGCACCGCTCAACAGCTGGCCGGACAATGTCAGCCTGGACAAGGCCCGGCGCCTGCTGTGGCCGATCAAGCAGAAGTACGGCCAGGCCATTTCCTGGGCCGACCTGCTCATCCTCACCGGTAACGTCGCGCTGGAATCGATGGGGTTCAAGACCCTGGGCTTTGCCGGCGGCCGCCCCGATACCTGGGAGCCGGACCAGGATGTGTACTGGGGCCGCGAAACCACCTGGCTGGGCGGTGACGTGCGCTACAAGCATGGCTCGGAAGGCGTTGAAGAGAACCATGGCGTGCTCGTATCCGATGACGATGCCGACGGCGACGTGCACTCGCGCACGCTGGAAAACCCGCTGGCCGCAGTGCAGATGGGCCTGATCTACGTCAATCCGGAGGGGCCGGATGGCAACCCGGATCCGGTGCTGGCCGCGCATGACATCCGCGATACGTTCGGCCGCATGGCCATGGACGACGAGGAAACCGTCGCGCTTATCGCCGGCGGCCACAGCTTCGGCAAAACCCACGGTGCCGGCCCGGCCGACAACGTCGGCAAGGAACCGGAAGCCGCCGGGCTGGAAAACCAGGGCCTGGGCTGGGCCAGCAGCTTCCGCAGCGGCAAGGGCGGCGACGCCATCACCAGCGGCCTGGAAGTGACCTGGACGCGCACCCCGGCGCAGTGGAGCCACGATTTCTTCGAAATCCTGTTCGGCAACGAATGGGAGCTGAGCAAGAGCCCGGCCGGTGCCCACCAGTGGGTGGCCAAGAACGCCGAAGCGGTGATTCCCGACGCGCACGACCCGTCGAAGAAGCACCGCCCCACCATGCTCACCACCGACCTGTCGCTGCGCATGGATCCGGCCTACGAGAAGATCTCGCGCCGGTTCCTCGCCGAGCCCCAGGCCTTCGCCGATGCCTTCGCCCGCGCCTGGTTCAAGCTGACCCACCGCGACATGGGCCCGCGCGCACGTTACCTCGGCCCGGAAATTCCGGCCGAACAGTTCATCTGGCAGGACCCGCTGCCGGAAGCACAGCACCCGCTGATCGACGCCAAGGACATCGCCGCGCTGAAGCAGCAGATCGCCGCAGCGGGCCTGAGCGTCGCCGAGCTGGTGTCCACCGCATGGGCGTCGGCTTCGACCTTCCGTGGTTCGGACAAGCGCGGCGGCGCCAACGGTGCGCGCATCCGCCTGGCGCCGCAGAAGGACTGGGAGGTGAACCAGCCGCAGCAGCTGGCCAAGGTGCTGGCCGCGCTGGAAAAGGTGCAGGCCAGCTTCAATGCCGGCGGCAAGCACGTGTCACTGGCCGACCTGATCGTGCTGGCCGGTGGCGTAGGTGTCGAACAGGCGGCCAAGGCCGGTGGCCATGAGGTCAGCGTGCCGTTCACCCCGGGCCGCACCGACGCCAGCCAGGAACAGACCGACGTCGAATCGTTCGCGGTGCTCGAGCCGGTCGCCGATGGCTTCCGCAATTACCTGAAGGGCGCCTACAGCGTGCCCGGGGAGGCGCTGCTGATCGACAAGGCGCAGCTGCTTACGCTGACCGCGCCGGAGATGACCGTGCTGGTCGGCGGCCTGCGCGTGCTCGGTGCCAATGCCGATGGTGGCAAGCACGGCGTGTTCACCACGCGCCCAGGCACGCTCAGCAACGACTTCTTCGTCAACCTGCTGGACATGGGTACGCAGTGGAAGGCCACCGGCCGCGAAAGCTACGAAGGCCGTGGCCGCACCGACGGCGCTGTGCGCTGGACCGGTACCCGCACCGACCTGGTGTTCGGCTCAAACGCGGTGCTGCGCGCATTGGCCGAGGTCTATGCCAGCGCCGATGGCGAGAAGAAGTTCGTGCAGGATTTCATCGCCGCCTGGACGCGGGTGATGGAACTGGACCGCTACGACCTGCACGGTTGAGGCGTTCGGGGTAGTCGCCGGGCATGGCCCGGCGCTACCGGCGCGCTCAACCGGGTGCGAAGCGTCGGTTCGCATGCTCTCCGCAGCAGTACGCCATTTCGGCTGGCGTCCCGCAGCGCCTGGACGCAGGCACGGTCCGGCGAGCTCTCGTTGAAGCCGTTGCCACCGCGCTGCGGCGTATCCCGGAAGGTGATGTCGCCGGCGAACGCCGGGGCTGCGTCACAGCGCGTCGATGTCCCCCAGCGCGCGGATCAACCGGCGTGCGCGCTTGTCCGGCTTGTGCTCCGGCGGCTGGAACCCGTCACGCGCGGCGATGCGCAGCGCACGCTGTTCGGCACGACGCGCCTTGGAGGCCTCGCTCTCGGCATACAGCTGCTGCGCCGTCGCTGCGGGCCCGCGCTGATCGCTCAGGCCGAGCACCTGGACCTCGAAATGCTCTTCACCACGGTCGACCTGAAGCTGCTCGCCCACGCGCACCGCGCGTGAGGATTTCGGACGCTGCCCGGCAACGCTGACCTTGCCGGTCTCGATCGCCTGCTTGGCCAGGCTGCGGGTCTTGAAGAAACGGGCCGCCCACAACCAGATGTCCAGGCGGACACTGGGTGACAGCGGGGAAAGCTCGGGCATGGGGGCAGGCTACTCCAGTGGCTTGTTGAGGGGACGCGGGTTGTCCGGGTCGGCCCGGCAGCCGGTGCCGCCGATCAATGGCCGCACCCCGGAGGCCAGGTCCTGGCGCTGGCTGCCGACCAGGCACTCGGGACGGTCGGTTGGCCGGATCTGGGTATCACCCAGCCGGTCGTCCATCGAACATGCGGCCAATACAGCGCCGATCAAGGCCAGCGCCAACCTCCGCTCCACCTGCAGTCGTTGATGCATTGCCACATCCCGCAAACTGGCTTGGTGCTAGTGTGCGCCTCCCGGGATTCGATCACCACTCCATGGCCAAAGCGCCGCTTGACCTGACCTCCGGCCCGATCGGGCGCAATCTCCTGTTGTTCTCCCTGCCGATCCTGGCGGGCAACATCGCGCAGTCGCTGAACGGTTCGGTGAACGCGGTCTGGGTCGGGCGCTTCCTGGGCGAGGCGGCACTGACCGCCACCGCGAACGCCAACAACATCATGTTCTTCCTGATCGGCTCGGTGTTCGGTTTCGGCATGGCCTCCACCATCCTGATCGGCCAGGCGATCGGCGCGCGCGACATCGCGCAGGCGCGGCGCGTGGTCGGCACCAGCGCCACCTTCTTCATCGGCCTGTCGGTGATCATCGCCCTCGCCGGCTGGTTCATGGCCCATCCGCTGCTGGCGGCGATGGGCACGCCGGCCGCTTCGCTGCCATTGGCCGAGGCCTACCTGCAGATCATCTTCCTGGCGATGCCGACGCTGTACGCGTTCGCCTTCCTCACCGCCGCGCTGCGCGGTGCCGGTGATTCGCGCACGCCATTCCGTTTCCTGATGGTGTCGGTGGCGCTGGACATCGTGCTGAACCCGGTACTGATCTTCGGCATGGGGCCGTTCCCTGCGCTGGGCATCGCCGGCTCGGCGTGGGCCACGCTGGTCGCGCAGACGCTGTCGCTGGCCGGCCTGCTGCTGTACATGCGGCACAAGCGCCACACCCTGTGGCTGGGCCGCGCCGACATGCGCCTGTTCAAGCTCGACATGACCATCCTCAAGGCGCTGGTGGTCAAGGGCGTGCCGATGGGCCTGCAGATGGTGCTGATCTCGCTGTCGGTGATCCTGCTGATGACCATGGTCAACCAGTACGGGACCGACACCGGCGCGGGCTACGGCGCTGCCCTGCAACTGTGGAACTACCTGCAGATGCCAGCGATGGCGATCGGTGCAGCGTGCTCTTCGATGGCCGCACAGAACGTGGGGGCGCAGCGCTGGGACCGCGTGCGCGGCACCGCGCGCCAAGGCGTGCTGTTCAACTTCCTGCTGACCGGCGCGTTGATCCTGCCGCTGGTGCTGTTCGATCGCCAGCTGCTGGCGCTGTTCCTGCCACCGGCCAGCCAGGCGCTGGAGATCGCGCGCCACCTCAACCACGTAGTGATCGGCTCGTTCCTGTTCTTCGGCGTCAGCTTCGTGATCTCCGGCGTGGTGCGCTCCACCGGCGCGGTGATTCCACCGCTGCTGATCCTGGCTGGCTCGCTGTGGGGCGTGCGCGTGCCGTTCGCCGAACTGCTGCAGCCTTACTGGGGCGCCGATGCGATCTGGTGGAGCTTCCCGGTCAGCTCGCTGGTGTCGATGCTGCTGTCGCTGGCGTATTACCGCTGGGGTGGCTGGCGCAAGGCGAAGATGATGGGCAAGCCCTCGCATGCCGAAGCGCTGGCCACGCCCTCGGAGATTCCCGCCTGCCCACCCTCGCCGGTGGCCGACCCGGATGCGGCACTGGAGCCAGCGCCGCCACGTTGAGGTGGGTGCGGACCGTTGGTCCGCACAGGCCTGTCAGCCGAGCATGGGCTCGGCTCTACAGAAGACGGTCAGCGCTTCTTCTTCGCCGCGTTGAACGTCGCCGCCGCGCGCAGCAGCGCCTTGAACGTAGCGGCATCCGGCATCGCGCCTTGATGGATATCGATCGCACGCCGCGTGTTGCCGTCCAGGCTGGCATTGAACAGGCCCTTCGGGTCCGGCAGCGCCGCGCCGTGGGCGAAGGTCAGTTTCACCGCCTGCCTGTAGGTTTCGCCGGTGCACAGGATGCCGTCCTGCTCCCACACCGGCGTGCCGCGCCACTTCCAGGTTTCCTGCACGTCGGGCAGGGCTTCATGGATCAAGGCGCGCACGCGTGCCAGCGTTTCGCCGCGCCAGTCACCCAGTTCGGCGATGCGCGCGTCGATCAGTTCAGCGGCCGGTGTTCCGGCATCGGCAGGGTTCGGTGCATGCGTGACCATCAGCGGCTCTCGTCGGGAAGGGAATCGGAACGTCGGGGTTACATGCGCTCGCCGGGCAACGCGGCGACCTGGCGCACCCAGTCGCGGAACTGCGTTTCATCCAACGGGGCATCTTCGAAGATGTGCAGGTAACGCGTATTGGCGCTCCTGGACGGCTCGGGCGGCACTGGCGCCAGTGCCGCGCCGCGGAAGAACGCCACCTTGATGTAGCGGGTGAAGCAATGGAAGCTGAGAAACCACCCTTCGCCCGGCGCAACCGCATACATCGGCGAGTTCCACTTCACCGCCTTGTGCACGCCAGGTACGGCCTGCTCGATCAATGCATCCAGTCGCGCGCCGATCGCACGTTTCCAGTCCGGCATGGCGGCGATGTATGCCTGCACCGGCGCATCGCCCTCGCCCTTGGCGATCTGCGGGTTGCCACCGGACAGCAGCGTGGGCGCAGTGGAAGGTGCGGTTCGCTTGGCAGGCATCGCACGGCACGGGCATCGGGATGAAGCTGCAGCCTAGCGCGGGCCCGCCGTGTGGTCACGGCGCAGTGCGCCATCGGCTCAGTCTGCCTGCCGTGCGCGGAACCGTCGCCAGTCCGGCAGCTTGCGGTGGCGGCGCAGCGAGCGCATCAGCGCCGCCATCACCATGCCGAACAGCACGCCAGCCGACAGGCCGGCCACCAGCAACAGCGCCAGCGGGCGCTCGCTGCCCTGCCACAGCATCAGCCACATCAGCGCGGTCCAGAACAGCCCGAACAGCAGGCCCTGCACCAACGCGTTGGTAGCAAATCCGGCCAGGATCGGCGGCGGCAGTGCAATGCCCAGGCGCCACAGCAGGCGATGCAGCAGCGGTGCCGACTGCACGCGCGCCAGCCCCTGGCCGTCCAGGAAGCGCAGCGCCGACTGGATCACGGCAGGATAGCGCGGGTTGATGTCGCTCATCACCTGATCGTGGCCGATGCGATGCCGGAAACGCAAACGGCCACCCGAAGGTGGCCGTCGCGGCAACAACCGAAGTTGTTTATCAGGCCTTGTCGGCCAGACGGGCAGCCTTGGCGGCAGCAGCGGCAGCCAGGTCTTCCTTGATGCGGGCAGCCTTGCCTTCCAGGCCACGCAGGTAGTACAGCTTGCCGGCGCGGACCTTACCACGACGCTTCACTTCGACCGAGTCGATGATGGCGCTGTGGGTCTGGAAAACGCGCTCGACGCCGTAGCCGTGCGAGATCTTGCGGACGGTGAACGAGGAGTTCAGGCCGGCATTCTTGGTGGCGATGACGACGCCTTCGTAGGCCTGCACGCGCTCGCGGCTGCCTTCCTTCACCTTCACGTTGACGACAACGGTGTCGCCCTGGCTGAACTTCGGCAGTTCACGGGTGATCTGGGCGGATTCGAATTCCGCGACGATGGACTTGTTCAGCTTGCTCATGGGTTACACCGATTCTTGTTCGGGTGGGCGTGTCATATCGACAACGTGGGCTCATGCAGTCACCGGACTGTGCTGCACGTTTGTTTTGGGTACTGCGCGCGCCAACCGGGGCTGGCGGGAATTGGCCATGATAGCCGATAAAGCCAGCCCTGCGCTAGGGGCTGGCCTTCTGGTTCCGGGCCTGGCGGCCCTGCTCCAGCAGTTTGCGGTCGGCCTTGCCCAGTGCCTGTTCATCCAGCAGGTCCGGGCGCCGCTGGGCGGTCCGGAGCAGCGACTGCTGGCGGCGCCAGGCGGCGATGGCAGCGTGGTTGCCCGAGCGCAGCACCTCCGGCACGTCCCCCAGCGGGTGCTGGGCCGGCTGGCTGTAATGCGGGCAGTCGAGCAGACCGAGGTCGCCCTCGAAGCTGTCCTGCGCCGCCGACTCCGCATCGTTCAGGGCACCGTCCTGCAGGCGGGCCACGGCGTCGATGATCACCGCCGCGCCCAGCTCGCCCCCGGACAGCACGTAGTCGCCGAGGGAGATTTCCTCGTCGACATTGGCCTCCAGGAAACGCTCGTCGATGCCCTCGTAGCGGCCACAGAGCAGGACCATGCGCGGCAGCGCCGCCAGTTCCCGCACCTTGGCCTGGGTCAACGGCGCGCCCTGCGGGCTGAGGTAGATCACCCGCGCCGGGGTTGGATCGGCCTCGCGGATCGCCTGCAGGCAGGCCTGCAGCGGCTCGATCAGCATCACCATGCCCGGGCCACCGCCGAACGGACGGTCGTCCACCCGGCGGTAGTTGCCTTCGGCGTAATCACGGGGGTTCCAGCCATGCAGGCTGAACAGTCCCTTCTCCTGCGCGCGCCCGACCACGCCCAGTCCAGCGGACTGGGCGAGGAACTCGGGAAACAGGGTGATGACGTCGAAACGCATGCTCACACTCAGAACTCGGGGTCCCAGTCGACCACGATCAGGTTGGCCTCGAAATCGACGGATTTGACGAAGTCCGGCTGCACGAACGGAATCATCCGCTCGCGATCACCCCGGACCACCACCACGTCATTGGCGCCGGTGCTGAACAGATGCGAGACCTGGCCCAGGGCAACGCCCTCGGTGGTCTTCACATCCAGGCCTTCCAGGTCCACCCAGTAATACTCATCGGGCTTCGGCGGCGGCAGGGCACTGCGGGCCACGTAGATCTCGGTGCCGCGCATCGCTTCGACCACATCGCGATCCTCGACCCCGGGAAAACGGGCCACCAGGTGCTTGCCGCTGTCGCGGCCGCGTACACCCTCAACCGTGGTTTCCACGCCGGACGGGCTGCGCACGATCCACGGCTGGTAACGGAAAATGGCGGAACGAGGCTCGGTCCAGGACTCGAGCTTGATTTCGCCGCGCACACCAAAAGCGCCGACAACCCTGCCCAGCAGGATGCGGCGCTCGATATCTTTCATCTGCGTCAACCAAGAGGGCCACGCCGAAGCGTGGCCCGTCAGGATCAGGCCGCAGCGGCCTGGGACTTGGTCGCTTCCTTGATCAGGTTGCGGACCTTGTCGGTCGGCTGGGCGCCGTTCTTGACCCAATGGTCAACGCGGGCCAGGTCCAGCTCGATGCGCTTCTCGGCGCCCTGGGCGACCGGGTTGTAGAAGCCAACGCGCTCGATGTTGCGGCCGTCGCGCGCGCTGCGCACGTCGGTGACGATGATGTGGTAGAACGGACGCTTCTTGGCGCCGCCGCGGGTCAGTCGGATCTTGACCATGGTGTTTTTCCTATTGCCCAGTCGCCAGGATGGCGAGGTAAGCGGGCGATTATAGCGGCAGATCGCGGCCGGGCCAACCCCGGGGGGTCAGATCGCTTTTGTGCCGCAAAAGCGGGCTGACCCCAATCCCTGCCAGGCCACCGCCGCCAGCACCACCCTGCCCTGTTCAGCCAGCGCCTGCGAGCCGGGCAGGACATGCCCGTCAATGGCCTCCAGCGCCCACAGGCCGCTGGCGTTGCAGGCAAAAGCCGCCTTCACGCCGGCCAGATCGGCCAGCGGCAGCGGCTGAGTGACCTGAGGTCCCGGCCAATGCTGCTTCAGCAGTGCCTCGGCAGTCCCGCGCAGGGCCGGCGCCTGTGGCCAGAGCAGCCGCTCACCATCGTGCACGGCCAGGTTCCAGGTGCTGCCTTCACTCACGTCGCCATCGGCGGTCACGAACAGCGCATCGTCGAATCCGGCCGCCAGCGCCGCGCGGCGTTCGGCGAACAAACCAAACGTGCCGACGTGCTTGATCTGCGGCAGTTCACGCTGCCAGGCCACGCTGCGCACGCGCTTGGCGACGGTCAGCGTCACCGGCGCTGACACCGCCACCAGCACGTCCACCGGCACCGCCGCCAGCGGATTGCGGAAATCGAAGCGGCGCGAGTACACCGTCACCCGCAGCGAGGCATCGGCCTGCCCTGACTGCTGCAATGCCTGCGCCATCCATGCCTGTACCTGCACCGTGTCCAGTTCGCTGCCGAACAGTTCGCGCGTAGCCTGTGACAGCCGCGCCAGATGCAGGTCCAGCCCCTGCACTGCACCACCACGCACCTGCAGCGAGGTGAAGTGGCCGTAATTCACCAGCGCCGGCAGGAGATCCTCCACCTGCGCCGCCCGGCCGTTGCAGCTCACCATCATGGCAGCAGTGCCTGCGCCTGTTCCCACATGCCGCGCAGCACGTCGGCGGCCGGCTGCGCCGGCGCCATCCACGCCGACTGCCCGGCCCAGGCCTGCATCGCTGCGAGACGATTGTCCTGCGCCGCCTGCCCGCGCATCGGGGCGGTCAGGCCGCGCTGCACCGGGTATGGACGCGGCGCGGGGGCGCCTTCTGCGGCAGCGGCGCGCACATAGGGCGTCGCCAGGCCACGGCCCAGGCGACCACTGAAGGCGCGGGTCGGCCAGGTATCTTCCGGTTCGCTGGCGGCCAGCCCATCGGCCCACGCCGAAGCGATCGCCGCTTCCGGCGTGCGCAGGAAGGCGGTGCCGATCTGCACCGCACTGGCACCCAAGGTGAGTGCGGCAGCGATGCCACGGCCATCGGCGATGCCGCCGGCGGCAATCACCGGAATCTGCAGCTGATCGGCCAGGCGCGGCAGCAGCGCAAACAGTCCCACCAGCTGGCGCTCGGCCATCGCCGGATCAAAGGAACCACGATGGCCGCCGGCCTCCGCGCCCTGCGCCACCACCGCGTCGGCGCCGGCGTCCTGTGCCGCGCGCGCTTCGGACAAGGTGGTGGCACAGGCGATCCAGGCGATGCCGGCGTCCTTCAACTGCTGCACGTGGCGCGGCAGCAGCACGCCCATGATGGTCGAGGCCACCGCAGGACGCGCCGCCAGCAGTGCGGCGAACTGTTCTTCGAAGTCGGCCGGCGTGGCGTCGGCGGCGCTGGCCGGCACCTCCGGGCCCCATTGCGCGAGGAAGGCGCGGCTGGCGGCCTCGGCGGCAACGTCACGGGCAGGTACAGGGTCCGGCATCCACAGGTTCACCTGCGCCGGACCGCTGGAGGCTGCGCGGAAGTCATCCATCCAGCGACCGATATCGGCCGAAGAGGACAACACCGCGCCCATTGCGCCCATGCTGCCGGCGTTGGCCAGCGCAGCCGACAACGGTACCGGGCAGGCACCGGCCATCGGTGCCAGCAGGATCGGAACGGAAACGCCAAAGCGCCGGCAGAACGCCTCGGCGCGGGAAGCTACAGCGGAACTCTGCATGACGGCCCATCGTTTCGGACAGGCCCCCATGGTGCGCGCAGGACAGGGGAAGAGTCGAGCCTGCTGCCCGACGGCCTGCTGCGGCGCTTGTGCGCCGCCGCCCGAGCGTGGGCCCGGGCGCTACATCAGATTGCGGACGGGGCCGTCATCAACGGAACGGCATGCCGCGGCCGCCCATGGCGCCCATCATGCCCTTCATGCTGCGCAACATGCCCTTCATGCCACCGCCGGCCATCTTGCTCATCATCTTTTCCATCTGCATGTACTGCTTCATCAGCTTGTTGACGTCGGCCGGCGTCACGCCCGAGCCCTTGGCGATGCGCGCGCGGCGCGAGCCGTTGAGCAGGTTCGGATTGCGCCGTTCCTTCTTGGTCATCGAGCTGATGATGGCGATCATGCGCGGCACTTCCTTGCCCTGGCTGACCTGCTGCTTCAGATGGTCGGGGATGTTGCCCAGGCCCGGCAGCTTGTCCATCAGGCCGCCGATGCCGCCCATGTTCTGCATCTGCTCCAGCTGGTCACGCATGTCGTTCAGGTCGAATTTCTTGCCCTTGGCGACCTTCTCGGCCAGCTTGGCGGCCTTGTCCTTGTCGACCTGCTGCTCGACCTGCTCGACCAGCGACAGCACGTCGCCCATGTCGAGGATGCGGCTGGCGATACGGTCCGGGTGGAACACGTCCAGGCCTTCCGGCTTTTCACTGACACCGACGAACTTGATCGGCTTGCCGGTGATGTAGCGCACGCTCAGCGCGGCGCCGCCGCGGGCGTCACCGTCGGTCTTGGTCAGCACCACGCCGGTCAGCGGCAGGGCATCGCCGAAGGCCTTGGCGGTATTGGCCGCGTCCTGGCCGGTCATGGCGTCGACCACGAACAGCGTTTCGGCCGGATTCACCGCAGCGTGCAGGGCCTTGATCTCGGCCATCATCGCTTCGTCGATGGCCAGGCGGCCGGCGGTATCGACCAGCAGCACGTCGACGAACGACTTGCGTGCATCGTCGATGGCGGCGCGGACAATGGCTTCCGGCTTCTGGTCGGCACTGGACGGGAAGAACAGCACGCCGACCTGCTCGGCCAGGGTCTTCAGCTGTTCGATCGCGGCCGGACGGTAGACGTCGGCCGAGACCACCATCACCTTCTTCTTGCGCTTTTCCTTCAGGTGCTTGGCCAGCTTGCCCACGGTGGTGGTCTTGCCGGCGCCCTGCAGGCCCGCCATCAGGATGATGGCCGGAGCGGGCACATTGAGGTTCAGGTCGCTGGCTTCGGCGCCCATCACCGCAGTCAGCTCGTCGCGCACGACCTTGATCAGCGCCTGGCCCGGGGTCAGCGACTTCAGCACTTCCTGGCCGACCGCGCGCACCTTGATGCGCTCGATCAGGGCCTGCACCACCGGCAGCGCAACGTCGGCCTCGAGCAGCGCGATGCGCACTTCGCGGGTCGCCTCGCGGATGTTCTCCTCGGTCAGGCGGCCACGGCCACGCAGGCGCTCGATGGTGCCGGAAAGGCGCTGGGTCAGGGACTCGAACATGCGGCGCAACCTGTCTGAAAGCGGGGGACAATAAGGCAGGCAGTATAACGGGTCCGGCTGTCTCCCCGGACTGCGGCCACGGGGCCGTCGCCAGCATCACGGGGGTATGCGAAACTGCAACGATGACAATCGTTCTCATCGCCGTCCTGCTCTACCTGGCTGCCAGTGCCCTGCTGGTGCGCGCGCTTGGCCGCGATGAGACGACCGGCTCCCCCATCTGGCTGTGGCCGGCCCTGCCCGCCATGCTGCTGCACGGCGGCTACCACGTGATGGTGGCGATGCGCACCAACGGCGGGCCGGACATGCACTTCTTCGCCGCACTGTCGCTGGTCGGCCTGGGCATGGCCTGGCTGACGTCGCTGGTCGGCGCGCGCGGGCGGATGTCGGCGCTGGGCGTGGTGGTGTTCCCGCTGGCCGCCGTGCTGCTGCTGGCCTACCATGGTTACGGCCACGAACCGAGCAAGGTACTGGGCTGGCGCCTGGCCAGCCACGCCTGGCTGGCCCTGCTGGCCTACGCCACGCTGAGCATCGCCGCGTTGCTGGCGATCATGCTGTGGCTGCAGGAACGCGCGCTGCGCCGCCGCGAGTTCCGGCCTTGGCTGCGGGCACTGCCGCCGCTGGCCGACCTGGAATCACTGCTGTTCCGGGTGATCACCGTCGGCTTCGCGCTGCTGACCCTGACCCTCGTCACCGGGGTGCTGTTCGTCGACGACCTGCTGGCGCAGAAGCTGGTGCACAAGACCGTGCTGAGCGTGCTGTCGTGGATCGTGTTCGGCGTGCTGCTGATCGGCCGCCGGCGCTACGGCTGGCGCGGCATGAAGGCGGTGCACTGGACGCTGGCGGCGATGCTGTTGCTGCTGCTGGCCTTCTTCGGCAGCCAGTTCGTGATCGAACTGGTGTTCGGGCATTCGCGATAGGCGGTGTGCCGACCAACGGTCGGCACCCACCGGCGCTACCGTCAAGGCTGGGCCAGGATCTTCCGCACCGAACGACCACTGTTGGTGACGATGTCATCAACCTGCCAGCACCCCTGCCCGTGGCGCACCATCGGCAGGCGGGTCAGGTAGGCCTTCTTCCACACCGAATAGCGCATCTCGACCTGGCCGGCGGAGGCCGAAGCCTCCTTCCAGCTGTAGCGCACCGGGGTTTCGATGTCACCGTCCTGCGCATCCAGCCACGGATCCGAATCGATGGTGCAGATGCCCTCTTCGCGCTGCTGGCAGGCGCGCTCTCCACGCAGTGCCTTGCCGAAGGCAGGGCTGACCAGCGCCGGGGGTGGCTCCAGCAGATCACCATCGCCCGTCGTTGCCGCGTAGAAGGCGCGGGCCACCGCCTCTGGTTCCTGGCAGGCGGGTGACGCCTGCACGGCAGGGGCCAGCAGCAGCCCGGCGATCATCAACATCCCTGTCTTTCGCATGTATTTTTCCCTGAGGTAGTGCCGGCCGCTGGCCGGCAATACAGGATCTCCCGGTGCTGCCGGCCAGCGGCCGGCACTACCCGATATCCGGCCTACAACCCGTAACGCTCGATCACGTCCAGATGCGGCTGGCGATCCTGGTCACAGGCTTCAGCCAGGCGCAGCCAGCAATGCGGATGCGGCCACGTCGCGGTGTGCTGCTGCAGGAAGCGGTGCAGTGCCAGCGGTGCGTGGTCCTGCGGCTGGGCCACGGTGAACAGCAGGCCGGGCAGCGTACCCTCTTCCACATCGGGGTCGGTGACGGTGTAGTCCGGCCGGCTGTGTGACCACACCTTCCAGCCCTGTGCTTCGGCCGCCTCGACGAAGGCATTCCAGGCATCTTCGCCCGGGTGCGCGCCATCGATCATCCAGCTGCGGGCGAAGCCGCCGCGCTCCAGCACATGCACCTGCGCATAGGTCGGGATGAAATGCTCGCGTGCTTCCTCCTCCTCTGGTGCCGGATGCACCAGCGCGGCATCGAACACCACCCAGTCGCCCACCTGCTGGGCGCGGTTGGACGGCGCGTTCTCGACGATGCGCGCGGTCACCGGACCGCTGCGACGGGCGTAGTACTCCATCGGCTCGCCGTTTTCTTCACTGCGGATGATCACCCAGCCCCACGGCTCCTCTACCACGCCGTCCTGGCTGGACAATTCCATGCCAAGCGCCGCCGCCGAGCGGCGCACGGCGTCCCAGTCGCGCGCGGCGCTGGCTGCGCTCATGTGGTCCCAATGCGCGGCATTGGGCTCGTCCAGCAGCTCCACCAGCTGTGCATAACAGGCCTGGGCCTCGCTGAAACGGCCGGTTTCCATGTACATGCGCGCCAGCGTGCCGCGCGCGCCGTGCGAGCCCGGAGACAGCTCCAGAAGCGATCGGGCCGCCTGCTCCAGCGCCGGCCAGTCGGACACGCGGCGTGCACGCTGCACCTCGCACCAGTGCGCGAACACCGGCACGCTGCCGCGATACAGATCGGCCAGCTGGCGCAGTCCGTCGTCGTCGCCCTGTTCGGCCAGCCAGCGCATCAACGTGTAGGCCACGGGGCCATCGTGCTGCACATGGCCGCGTACGAACCGCCACAGCAGCGACCGCGCCTCGGCCTGCGCGCCGCAGGCATTCAGTGCCGAGGCGGCCATGTCGGCCAGCGCCTCGTCATCGGGCAGCTCGGCATGCGCCTGCAGCAGCCACTGCGCTTCGCGCTCGGGATCGCGCGACTGGTTCTGTTCGCCCTGCGCGTCCAGCCATACCAGCAGCTCGCCCGCCGGCACCGGCAGCGGCGCGACGTCCGGCAATGCCTCGATGCGCGCGGCCAGGCCTGCCACCAGCGCCGCAGCACCCCGATCCTGGCGCAGCTGCGCCAGATGGGTGCGGGCCAGTTCGAGCTGCCGCAGTGCGACCCAGCGCGCGCCACGCTGCAGGGCGAGTTCCAGGCTCAACGCCGCGACTTCGATCAGCAGGCGGTGCGAACCGACCCGTGCGAAGTGCTCGATGATGGTGTTGAAGCGCGTGCCCAGATCCCACGTATTGCGCGCGGGATCACGCTGGCACAGTGCTGCGGCGGTGTTTGCCCACAGCCGCCAGTAGTTCGGGGTCAGCTCGCTCCACGGTACCAGCTGCTGCAGCGCCTCTTCGTCGCGGCCAAGCTGGGCCAGCGCCCAGGCCTTGGACAAGCGACGCGGCACCGTGCAGTTGGCCGGCTCGTACTCTCCGGACGCAGCAACTTCGGCTTCCCGTTTTTCGATCAGCGCCAGTGCCTCATCGGCACGGCCCATGCCCAGCAGGATCTTGATCTGCATCTCCGGGAAGCTGTCGAACACTTCCTTGCCACAGGCTTCCACGGCATCGGCCTGCACCTGCAGGTAATCCAGCGCCGCCTGGCCACGGCCATCATCGAGCAGCGCATCGGCCTTCTCGCAGCTCAGGCACTGGAAACAGGCCCAGCTCGGATCGATGCGGCCAAGGGTTTCGTCGCAGACCTCGATGCGCTCGGGCACCCAGCCCGGGCCGTCGATGTTGCCGTAGCAGGCGGCCAGGTCCTGGGTCACGCAGATCGACTGCGGGCATTCCAGGGTGTCCTCGCGGTGCGCGCGCTCGAACAGCGCTACGGCTTCGCCGAGTGCGCTCTCGCCTTCCACGCGGTTGCCGACGCGGTTGCGCAGCGCCCAGTGGCCGACATAGACGTCAAGCCACGGGTTGTCCAGTGCCTTGCCCAGGGCGCGTGCTTCGGGCAGCAGCGCATCGACGCGGTCGATCTGCAGTTCACTGACCTCGTCGGCGAGGCGGTTCAGCAGGTGCGCGTTCTGCGCCTGGCCGGCCTGGCGCAGGTCACCCTGCAGCTTTTCGACCCAGTTCCAGATGTCCATGGGGGTAATTGCTCCTGTCTAGCGAAGGCTGGATGAGAAGGTGCGGTGCTCAGCGCAGCATCTGCTGCAGGGCACCGGCGATATCGGTGAAGGCACCATTGAGATCCGGGCCCGGCGTAGCAGTCGCGCGTGCCAGCGGGCGGCCCTGCGCGGCGACGATGACTTTCAGCGAGCGCAGCAGGCGGGCTGCGGCCTCGGCCTGTGGGTGGCCCTCGCGCTGGGCGCGCAGCAGTGCCTGCACCGCCGGGTTGTCGAGATTGAGATACAGCCGCGACGGTGCGCGTGATTCGATGCGCGCGGTGAACTGTCGCGCCAGGCGCAGCGCGGCCATCGAGACGCGCTTGTCGTTCTCGTCGTCTTCCAGCCGTTGCTTCAGCTCGGCCTCGCGGTCGGGCACCACCACCACCGGCAGCGCCTCCGGGCTGAAACGTGCGGGCAGCAGCTGCTCGCCGTCGCCCAGCTGTTCGCGCAGCCACGCCAGCTGCGCCTCGTCGAGGCTGTCATCACTGCGGAACAGTGCGCGGTTGCCCTGCTCGGTGCCGAGCTCGACCAGGCGCAGGCCCTTGGCCTGGGCCCAGCGCCGCAGGAACGGCACCACCGCGTAGCGATGGCCATGCGCGACCGGTACGCCCATCGCGCGGAACAGCATCTCTTCAAAGCCACCGCCGTTGTCGAGGATGACATGCACGGCACCGCGCGCCGGCAGCGCACTGGCCGGCAGGTCGCCCTGCGAAGTCGGCACCCGCACATGCTCCATCAGCAGTTCGAACAGGCGGTCATCGCACAGTGCCGCACCCAGCAGCGCCTCGTTGTGGCGGGTCAGCACGCGCCGCCAGGCTTCCGGTTGCTGCTTCGCAACGTCGGCCAGGCCGTCGATCAGCGCCTCCAGCAGTGCATGCTGCACCGCGCGGTACTGGTCATCGCGCTGCAGGTCTTCGCGGCTGGCGGTGGGCGTCAACCGCGAGGATTCGATCACCCCGCCGATGAAACCGGCCCACGGCGGCAGCAGGTCGCGCGCGTCGTCATCCAGCAGCATCCCACGCACGAACACCGACAGGTTGCGGTTGTCGCTGGTGCCATAGGTGGCGCCGTCCTGCACCCACAGCAGGCCAGTGGCATCGCTGTTGCCATCGGCACGCAACGGCACGGTGACGATCGGTTCGAAATCGTGCTCGAACCGCGCGGCGAACTGCAGCGCCTGCCGGCGGGCCTGCACCGGATGCACGGCGACCTCCCCCTGGCCGCGCCACGGCGGCGGCTCGGGATTGAGCGCCTCGCCCGCAGCACCGATGAAGATCGGCTCGGACAGCAACGCGCAGTAGCGGCCCAGCACCTCATGCAGGCGCGCCTCGTTGGCCAGCGGCAGGAAGTCCGGATGCAGCTCCAGCTCCACCTCAGTGCCCACCGCGCGTGCAGGCACTGCGCTGACGGTGTATTGCTCGGCGTTGCTGGACACGTACAGATGGCCCAGATCCGGCGTCTGGTAAGAGGTGGTGCGCACGCTGACCCGGCGGGCCAGCACGAAGGCCGACAGGAAGCCGAGGCCGAACATGCCGATCAGCCCTTCATCGTCCTCTCCGCCCTGGCGCAGGCCACGGGTGTAGCCGACGCCGACGGTGGCCAGGTAATCGTGGATCTCCTGGCGGGTCAGGCCAGCACCGGTATCAGTGATGCGCAGCACGCCGGCACCGGCATCAACCTGCACCGAAATGCGCGAAGGCACGTCAACGCCGGGCTGCTCGATGCGGCGGCGGATGATCGAGTCATGCGCGTTCTGTACCAGCTCACGCAGCGCCACCACCGGGGTGGAATACAGGTGCTTGCCCAGCACCGTCATCAGTCCATTGAGATCGACCCCGGCACGACGGATCTCGGCGTTGGGGGTGGTGAGTGCGGTGTCCTGCATGTAATCGTTTACTCCTGGGCACGGAAAGACGCCAGAGGGCGACTTCGTCGAGCGGGAAAAACTAGCACAGTGAAGCTGACCGTTACTGCATTGGGCACTTGTAGAGCCGAGCCCATGCTCGGCTGCTGTTCGACCACCAGTCGAGCATGGCTCGACTCCACAGAAAGCAGCCGAGCGTGGGCTCGGCTCTACAGGGCTGGCATCACGCCGCGTCGATGGCCTCGGACAGGCGTTCCACCGCGATCACCTCCATGCCTTTCACCGAACCGCCCTTGGGCGCATTGGCCTTGGGCACGATGGCGCGCTTGAAGCCATGGGTGGCGGCCTCGCGCAGGCGGTCTTCGCCATTGGGCACCGGGCGGATCTCGCCGGACAGGCCCACCTCGCCGAAGGCGATGGTCTTCTCCGCCAGCGGCCGATCCTGCAGCGACGACAACACCGCCAGCAGCACCGGTAGATCGGCGGCGGTCTCCTGGACGCGGATGCCACCGACCACATTGACGAACACGTCCTGGTCGCCGACCAGTACACCGCCATGGCGATGCAGCACTGCCAGCAGCATCGCCAGGCGATTCTGCTCCAGGCCGACCGCGACACGGCGCGGGTTCGACAGCGGCGATGCGTCGACCAGCGCCTGTACCTCCACCAGCAGCGGCCGCGTGCCCTCGCGGGTGACCATCACGCAGCTGCCCGGCTGATGGGTGCTGCCGCCGGACAGGAAGATCGCCGAGGGGTTGGAGACCTCCTTCAGGCCCTTGTCGCCCATCGCGAACACACCCAGCTCGTTGACCGCACCGAAGCGGTTCTTGAACGCGCGCAACAGGCGGAAGCGGCTGCCGCTCTCGCCTTCGAAGTACAGCACCGCGTCCACCATGTGTTCCAGCACGCGCGGGCCGGCGATGCCGCCTTCCTTGGTCACATGGCCGACCAGGAACACGGCGGTGCCGGTTTCCTTGGCGAACCGCACCAGCCGCGCCGCGCTCTCGCGCACCTGGCTGACCGAACCGGGCGCAGCGGTCAGGCTCTCGGTCCACAGGGTCTGCACCGAATCGGCCACGATCAGCCGCGGCCCAGCCCTGGAGGCATGCTGCAGGATCGACTCGACCCCGGTCTCGGCCAGCGCATTGACGCCGTCCAGCGGCAGCTCCAGGCGATGCGCACGGCCAGCCACCTGCGCCAGTGACTCTTCGCCGGTGACGTACAGCACAGGCAGTTCAGCGGCCATCTTCGCCACCGCCTGCAGCAGCAGCGTCGACTTGCCGATGCCCGGGTCGCCGCCCACCAGCACCACCGCGCCTTCGACCAGGCCGCCGCCCAGCACACGGTCGAACTCGCCGATGCCGGTGGAGACCCGGCGATGCTCGGTCTGCTCCACATCCTTCAGCGCAGTGATCTTCGGCGGATCGATCTTGCCGGCCCAGCCCGCCCGGCGCGAGGCCGGCGCCTTGGCCGCCGCCGCGCTCTCCAGCACGATTTCCGACAACGAGTTCCAGGCGTTGCACTCGGTGCACTGGCCCTGCCACTTGCTGAATTCGGCGCCGCATTCATTGCAGACGTAGGCGGTGCGGGCTTTGGCCATCGGAGGATTTCCAGCAACGGGAACAGGCGTGGCAGGATAGCCGAGCCGGGTCGCAGCTGCTGCGACCGCTCAAGTCCTGCCCACCCGCGCCGATAGGGGTCGCGGGCGTGCGCCTTGCGGGCGCCCCCCTTCCTCCCCCACTGGATTCAACATGACTGGCAGTTACAGTCAGAGCCTGGTCATCATCTCCCTGCTGGTGGCCATTCTTGCTTCGTACACGGCGCTGGACATGGCCGGGCGCCTGGCCACCGCCGAGGGGCGCGTGGCGCGCTGGTGGCTGGCCGGAGGCGCGGCGGCCATGGGCCTGGGCATCTGGTCCATGCACTTCATCGGCATGCTCGCCTTCGACCTGCCGATCCCGGTGGGCTATGACCTCAGCATCACCCTGTACTCGCTGGCGGTCTCGATCGGTGCCTCGGCCTATGCGCTGTGGCTGGTATCGCGCCCCAGCCTGCCGTGGCGCCGGCTGTTGGCCGGGGCCGTGCTGATGGGCCTGGGCATCGCAGCCATGCACTACCTGGGCATGGCAGCGATGCGCATGCAGCCCGGCATCGACTACCACCCGGGCTGGTTTGCCGCCTCCATCGCGGTGGCCATCGGTGCCGCTGGCGCCGCCCTGTGGATCGCCTTCCGCCTGCGCGCCGAGCAGCGCCACACCCTGCTCCTGCGCGCGCTCGCATCGCTGGTGATGGGCCTGGCCATCGTGGGCATGCATTACACCGGCATGGCGGCGGCGCGCTTCCCCGAAGGCAGCCTCTGTGGCGCCGTCGGCAGTGGCGGCATCGACACGCGCTGGCTGGCGGTGCTGGTGATCGTCACCACCGTGGCCACGCTGGGCATCGCCCTGGTGGCCTCGCTGTTCGACCGGCAGATGCGCGTGCGCACCGGGCTGCTGGCCGATTCGCTGGCGCACGCCAACGACAAGCTGATCCAGGCCGCGCTGCACGATCCCTTGACCCAGCTGCCCAACCGCATGCTGCTGCAGGACCGCATCGAGCAGGCCATCGAGAAGGCGCGGCGCCGCAATCATGCGGTGGCGGTGATGTTCTGCGACCTGGATGGTTTCAAGGCGGTCAATGATGCCTATGGCCATCAGCTTGGCGACCGCCTGCTGGTGGCGGTGGCGCAGCGCATCGGCGACCTGCTGCGCCCGCAGGACACGTTCGCCCGTCTCGGCGGCGACGAGTTCGTGATCGTGCTGGCCATCGATACTCCCGACGATGCGGTCGTGGTGGCCGAGCGCATCATTGCCGCCGCCGGTGAGCCGTTCACGCTGGATGCGGCCGAACTGCAGGTCAGCGCCAGCCTGGGCATCGCCCTGTACCCGGATGACGCCAGCAACGAGCGCGAGCTGATGGCGCACGCCGATGCGGCGATGTACCACACGAAGGAAACCGGGCGGAACGGCTATACCTTCTTCACGCCCTCGATGCAGCTCAGTGCCAATCGCCAGCTGCGCCTGCTGCAGGACCTGCGCAAGGCCATCGCCCGCAACGAACTGATCCTGCATTACCAGCCCAAATTTCCGGCCGCGGGCGCACCGGCCACCGGCGCCGAGGCGCTGCTGCGCTGGCAGCACCCGGAGCTGGGGCTGCTGGCGCCGGATGTGTTCATTCCGATCGCCGAACGCAGCGGCCTGATCCTGCCGATCGGTGACTGGGTACTGGACCAGGCCTGCGCGCAGCTGCGGGCATGGCACGATGCCGGGCATGCGGAATGGACAATGGCGGTGAACCTGTCGCCGCTGCAGTTCGCCTCGCCGGCACTGCTGGACAGCGTGCGCGAGGTGCTGGAGCGGCACCGGATCGAACCGGCACGGCTGACCCTGGAGATCACCGAGACCACGGCGATGAAGGACGTCGATGCCAGCCTGGCGATCCTCAGCGACCTGACCGCAATGGGCGTGCACATCGCCATCGATGATTTCGGTACCGGCTACTCCAGCCTGCTGTACCTCAAGCGGATGCCAGCCACCGAACTGAAGATCGACCGTGCGTTCGTGCACGACCTGGAGCGCAATGACGAGGACGCCGCCATCGTCTCGTCGATCATCGCGCTGGGCCGAACCCTGCAGCTGCAGGTGGTGGCCGAAGGCGTGGAGACCCAGGCGCAGCGCGAGTACCTGAGCGAGCTCGGCTGCGACCAGCTGCAGGGCTACCATCTGGGCCGGCCGATGGAAGCCGAAGAGTTCCTGCGCCGGGTGGGATGAGGCGCGCGTCTCCTCCACGCACGGGGTGGAACCACGGGTAGAGCCGGCCGCTGGCCGGCGTCCCGCAATTGCCGGCCAGCGGCCGGCACTACCGGACAACGGAAAACCAGAAAGGCCGCCCGAGGGCGGCCTTTCTGCGTGGCAACGTCGCGAGGACGTCAGTGCATCATGTGCACGTTCATGTTGTGCATGACCCACAGGGTGCCGATCACGATGATGCCGATCACCACGACGGTGAAGGCCGCAGCGTTGACGTTCCAGCGGCTTTCCGAAGAGCGGTCCAGGTGCAGGAAGAACACCAGGTGGACCAGCATCTGCAGCACCGCGGTGACCGCGATCACCACACCGTTGACGGTGCGCGAGAAATCGCCCGACATCACCATCCAGAACGGGATGACGGTCAGCACCACCGCCAGCACGAAGCCGATCAGGTACGACTTCACGCTGCCGTGGCTTTCGCCGCCGGTGCCGTGGTCGTGTGCATGGTTGTCATGTGCCATTACAGCGCTCCATTGAGGTAGACGACGGAGAACACGCCGATCCAGATCAGGTCCAGGAAGTGCCAGAACAGGCTCAGGCACGCCATGCGGGTCTTGTTGGTCGGGGTCAGGCCGTACTTCTTCAGCTGCACGAACATCACCAGCAGCCACAACAGGCCGGCGCTGACGTGCAGGCCGTGGGTACCGACCAGGGCGAAGAACGCCGACAGGAAGGCACTGCGGTCCGGACCGTAGCCCTGATGGATCAGGTGCTGGAACTCCCACACTTCCATGCACATGAAGCCGAAGCCCAGCAGCCAGGTGATGCCCAGCCACAGGTACATCTGGCCCATCTGCTTGCGGTGCATGGCAATCATGCCCAGGCCGAAGGTCAGCGACGAGGTCAGCAGCAGCGCGGTTTCCCACGCCACGAACGGCAGCTCGAACAGGTCCTTCGCGGTGGGACCGCCATCGGTACCGCCTGCCAGCACCACGTAGGTGGCGAACAGCGAGGCGAAGATGAGGCAGTCGCTCATCAGGTACACCCAGAAACCGAAGACGGTGTTGCCGCCGGTATCGTGGTGCTCGTGGTCGTCATGGCCATGGGCCGCCGCATGCGCGGCGTGCCCGTGGCTCAGGGTCGAGGTATTGGTGCTCATGCCTTCAGCTCCGACTTCACCAGGCCCTGGGCTTCCAGGTGCTTGCGGTGTTCGTTCTCGATGCGTTCCACCTCGGCGGCCGGGACCCAGTAGTCCACGTCCTGGTCGAAGGTGCGGTAGATGAACGTGGCGATCATGCCGACGAAGCCGACGATGGCCAGCCACCAGATGTGCCAGATCATCGCGAAGCCGAACACCAGGCTGAAGGCACCGATGACAACGCCCGTGCCGGTGTTGCGCGGCATGTGGATGTCGGTGTACTTGGCCGGCTTCGGCCAGGCTTCACCCCGCTGCTTGCGCTCCCAGAAATCGTCCAGCTCGGTGACTTCCGGCAGCGTCGCGAAGTTGTAGAAGGCCGGCGGCGAGGAGGTTTCCCACTCCAGCGTACGGGCATCCCACGGGTCGCCGGTCAGGTCGACGGTCTTCTTGCGGTCGCGGATCGACACGGCCACCTGGATGATCTGGCACAGGATGCCGGCGCCGACGATGAACGCGCCGCAGGCAGCAACCAGCAGCAGCGGCTCGTAGGCCGGGTTCACGGTGCTCTGCAGGCGGCGGGTCATGCCCATGAAGCCCAGCACGTACATCGGCATGAAGGTCACGTAGAAGCCGATGAACCAGCACCAGAACGCGCACTTGCCCCAGAACTCATTGAGGCGGAAGCCGAACATCTTCGGCCACCAGTAGGTGATGCCGGCGAACATGCCGAACACCACGCCGCCGATGATGACGTTGTGGAAGTGGGCGATCAGGAACAGGCTGTTGTGCAGCACGAAGTCGATGGCCGGAATCGCCAGCATCACGCCGGTCATGCCGCCGATGACGAAGGTGACCATGAAGCCGATGGTCCACAGCACCGGGCTGGTGAAGTGCACGCGACCGCGGAACATGGTGAACAGCCAGTTGAAGATCTTCACGCCGGTCGGGATCGAGATGATCATCGTCGTGATGCCGAAGAAGGCATTGACGTTGGCACCCGAACCCATGGTGAAGAAGTGGTGCAGCCACACGATGAACGACAGCACGCCGATGCAGGCGGTGGCGTAGACCATGCCCTTGTAGCCGAACAGCGCCTTGCGCGAGAAGGTCGCGATGACTTCGGAGAACACACCGAACGCCGGCAGGACCAGGATGTACACCTCCGGGTGACCCCAGATCCAGATCAGGTTGATGTACAGCATGGCGTTGCCGCCGCCGTCATTGGTGAAGAAGTGCGTACCCAGGTAACGGTCCAGGGTCAGCAGCACCAGGGTGATGGTCAGCACCGGGAACGCGGCGACGATCAGCACGTTGGTCACCAGGGCGGTCCAGGTGAACACCGGCATCTGCATCAGCTTCATGCTGGGGGTGCGCATCTTCAGGATGGTGATGAAGAAGTTGATACCGCTCAGCGTGGTACCCAGGCCAGCGACCTGTAGACCCCAGATGTAGTAGTCCATGCCGACGCTTGGACTGTATTCGATGCCCGACAACGGCGGGAACGCCAGCCAGCCGGTGGCAGCGAACTCACCGATCCACAGCGACAGCATGATCAGGACCGCACCGGACACGAACAGCCAGAAGCTGAGCGAGTTGACGAACGGGAACGCGACGTCGCGCGCACCGATCTGCAGCGGCACGGCCAGGTTCATCAGGCCGGTGATCAGCGGCATCGCCACGAAGAAGATCATGATCACGCCGTGGGCGGTGAAGATCTGGTCGTAGTGGTGCGGCGGCAGGTAACCCTCGGAACCACCGACGGCGATTGCCTGCTGGGTACGCATCATGATGGCGTCGGAGAAACCGCGCAGCAGCATGACGAAGGCGACGATGAGGTACATCACGCCGATCTTCTTGTGATCCACCGAAGTGAACCACTCCTTCCACAGATAGCCCCACAGCTTGAACTTGGTGATCAGGGCGACGACGCCCAGGCCACCAAGAACCGCGCCGACCAGGGTGGTCAGCACGATCGGATCGTGGGGGATCGACTCAAGAGAGAGTTTTCCCAACATGTTCATTCTCCCGAACCCGCGTGGCCGGCATGGCCTGCGTGTTCGTGTTCGGTGGCATCCAGGTTTTCACCCGATTCCTTGGAATCATGCGCGTCACTCGGGGCGTGGCCCTCGTGCGCTTCATGGGTGGCGGCATCGGCAGCGGCGGCACCAGCATGCGAGTGCTTCATGCCGTAATGCTTGTTGTCGCCCATGTGCTTGGCGATGACCCAGTCGAACAGGCCTTCTTCGGTCTTGCCGAAGTAAGTGACCGGATACCACTCGGCGTTGCGTGCTTCACCCAGGGCCTTGAACGAGGCCTTGTCCAGGGTCTGCTCGCCGGCGCGGACCTGGTCCAGCCACTGGCGGTACTCGGCATCGGTGACCGAGTAGGCGGTGAAGTGCATCTTGGCGAAGCCCGCGCCGCTGTAGTGCGAGGACATGCCCGGGAATTCACCGGTCTCGTTGGCGATCAGGTGGAGCTTGGTCTCCATCGCAGCCATCGAGTAGATCATGCTGCCCAGGTGCGGGATGAAGAATGCATTCATCACCGAATCGGACGTGATCTTGAAGTTCAGCGGCGTGTTGACCGGGAACTTGATTTCGTTGACGACCGCCACCTTCTCTTCCGGATAGATGAACAGCCACTTCCAGTCCAGCGAGATCGCCTCGATGGTGACCGGCTTGACGTCCGAATCCAGCGGACGATACGGGTCCAGTGCGTGCGACGAACGCCAGGTCAGGACCGCCAGCACCAGCACGATCATGCAGGGAATGGACCACACCACCACCTCGATCGCCGTCGAGTGGGACCACTTCGGCTCGTAACGGGCCTTGGTGTTGGAGGCGCGATACTTCCACGCGAACGTCAGGGTCATGATGATGACCGGGATGACGACCAGCAGCATGAGCACGGTGGCCGTGATCAGCAGGGTCTTCTCATCCTGGCCGATCTGGCCCTTCGGACTGAGGATGGCCACGGCATCGCAGCCGGTGAGCATCACCAGCAACGACAGCAGCAGGCCCGGGCGCAACCAGCGCCCAAGGGTTTTCAACGGAATCATCGGTCGATCCAATTGCGAGGGAATGCCGTTCCCCGTCCCTGCCTGTTCCAGCCAAAGCCGGTCCCACCGGTCCGGAAGACAGGCAGGGAGGTGGGGGCGAGTCAGCCTTTCAATTTTAGGCCGTCACCCACCATTTAAGAAAGGCATTGACAATGATCGAGCGCAGGAAAGGCCCGATTCTGGCTGCGACACGTTGTCGCACCGCGCAGGCGCGACGGGCAAAACAGCCGGGGGCGGCATCCTAGCATCGAGTGGTGGCCGGCGCTCCGCCCTCGTTCGGCAAAGTCATCTGAACCTGTTCAGGCGTGCTGGCAGGTGCCTGGCGTGGGATGCTCGGCGCAGGAGGAAGGCCCGTGGACAAGATCGACTTCAGGAAGCGCGACCGGGCGCTCTATCAGGCCCCGATGGGCCGGTTCGTGACCGTGGACGTACCGCCCCTGCCCTACGTGATGGTCGATGGTCGCGGCGACCCGAACACGGCCCCCGCCTACCTGCAGGCCGTGCAGTGGCTGTATTCGGTGAGCTATGCACTGAAGTTCGCGCTGAAGGCCGAAGGGCGCGACTACGTGGTGCCACCGCTGGAAGCGCTGTGGAGCGCCGAGGACCCGGCCAGCTTCGCCGCGCGGCGCAAGGATGAGTGGGCCTGGACCGTAATGATCCGCACGCCCGAGGGCATCGGCCCTGCACAGTGGCAGTCCGCGATCAGCAAGGCGCGCACGAAGCTGGGAGAGGCTCCGCCCAGCCTTCGCCATGAACTCCTTGCCGAGGGCCCCAGCCTGCAGACCTTGCACGTGGGCGCCTACGACGACGAAGGCCCCATCCTGGCGCAGCTGCATGACGAAGTGATGCCCGCACTGGGATACACCTTTGCCGGGCCCCATCATGAGATCTACCTCAGCGACCCACGCAGGACCGCGGCGGCGCGGTTGAAAACCGTGCTGCGGCAGCCGGTGCGGCCGATCGGGCCTGATGAGGATTCCCGCAGATGACACAAGGCACAAGGAATGCCATGCGCCTGATCAGCCGACTGCTGCACTGGACCACCGTGCCCGCCGGGCGCCGCCTGATGGCCGTGCTGGGTGCTGCACTGGTAATCGTGCTGGCCTGCAATCCGGATCTGCTGCCGTTGCTGCCGGTGGTGGATGCGCTGGGGCTGGACGTGCTGATGCTGTTGCTGGGTGCGCAGGTGGTGGCGGTACTGCCTTGGGTGCGGGAGCGGGCCGCGCGCGGGATCAGAGTGCTTGCACGCCTGATGATCGGCGCATCGGCGGGAGCAGCAGGTGGTTATCTCCGGCAGCTGGCGTGGTGGCTGGCGAAGGATGCGGGTATGACGCGGCGTTGATGGCGTCGCGCCGCTAATCGGCCAAACAAAAAGCCCCGACCAAAGGCCGGGGCTTTTCTACAACTGGTGCCGGAAACAGGAGTCGAACCTGCGACCTACGCATTACGAACCCGACCGATAAGTCACGCGAGCAAACAAAGCGGCTAGCAACAGACAGGATAAGCACTACTCGCGCAGAGCGGACCGGCAAGGACCGTCGCCAATGGCACACTGTGCGGGATCTGAGTTCCAACTGCCAAGAAGCAGTTCCTGAAACTGACCAGAAGCGACCCGAACGGCCGTAAGCGCCATCTAAGCCTCTACCAGCTTGATATTTGTTCAAAACAACCCTAGGAATTTCCGGAAAAGTACATTGCCTCGTCAATCATTTTTCTCAAGTGCGCCAGCGTGGGTAGAAAACCTGAGAAGTCCATGTCGCTAAACGGAGCCGCGCCAGCATTGACCATCGCAGCAAAATCGGTCTTCGATAGTGTCAACGAAACGTTGGGATCCTTGGGATCGAACACTCGCTCAGATAGCACAAGAGCAGTCTTCTTCGGGTACTGCCGCCTCAAAACCCCTTGCGAGTGAAGACCCTCAGCATCAAATTCGTCCGAGAAGTACAGGCGCCTGCCCTCTGATGTAACCCTGGAGGAATCAATTCTCCTGTAGAGTGATTCGATACAGTAATTCCCAGTTACGAACTTTGGCCTAGAAAGGCACGCAGCAAAAACCATTCTTCCGAGTCGAACGTGCGAACCCTCGTTCAGTGAAATTTCCTTAAGGAAGCTCGGGTTGTCGTGGTCAAATATCCCAATGGTCAGCTCTTCGACGTCAACCTTGTTGATCCGATGGAGCGTCTTGATCATGTCTGTATCACCGACATCCCCTTGGTAGTTGTGGAGTCTTAGTGCCACATTAGAGAAGTCGATCCGATCGGAACAGTGGCGCAATGCTGCCTCTAGATGTAGCAAGTCTGTTGGACCCTCCGCCATAATTCGGACTGGAAAGCTAGGATTCATCCTAGGAAGCATCTGCCGCAGCTTGGGGTATCCCCGATGCAGTGATGCAATATGTCTGGTGCCGGAGCGGGAATCAATGTACGCCGCGAAACTGGCCTTTCCGCGGATCAGGTGGTCTATAGACTCTGTCACGCCCTTCCTTGATGCCTGAGGGCGTGCCCACGTATTGGCGATCTCAGTAGCCTGCGCATCTTCCATCCTGCTGCGAAGATGCAGAAGGGTGCGGAGCTGCCGCTTCCATTGCCTCGGAACATTCACGTGCGAATTGACGATTAAGCCTGTGATCATTTGACGAGAGTTGGACTTAGATAAATTGAACTTCTTCAGATTCAACTCAAATCCATTCTTTTCAAAAATCCGGGATACCTCTCCTCCCGGCACCTCTCCCAGCAAGTCATTTCGCTCGACCAGGGGGAACAGGTTCTTTCGCATATTGGTAGAGAAGCACACGTCATCAGCATAACGTGTGACCGTGATTCGATGCTTGCGCGAAAATCCAGCGAGATCTAGATCAAGAGAGCGACAGATGATGTTTGATATGGCGGGAGAGGAAGGAGACCCCTGCGGCAGCTCACCGTCTTTGCAGCAAAGTTGGGCGAGCATTGTTGCTACGTCCAAAGGCAGGCCAAAAGGTGCCGCCGCGAACATGCCTCGCACTCTGCCAAAATTGATGCTGGGAAAGAATCCCTTAATATCAGCTGTAACGACGGTAGAGCGCCGCCTATGTCTGTATGCGTGATCAAAAATGCCGCGACCTGGAATATAGCCTTTCGACAAGTTGCGCGGAGGCGAGATATCATAAAGCACGCTCGAAATTCGCTTCTGAGCATACTTCAGCGCTTTACGCGGCGCCGATATCATTCGAGTTCCCCCATTCCTCTTTGGAATCAGGAAGTCCGTGTACTTCTTGCTGGTGGGCAGTCGGTACAGTATGTAAATCAGCGTGGACTCTTTGATGCCAATCCAGTTGGCAAGCTCACTCCTGCTTTTGATGGACCTAAACGCGATCGCGTTGGGCGAGAGCAGTGATGTCTTCTTGATAGGAGGTGGTGAGGCTGACATGGGCATCAACTTACCGCGTAATGTAACGTTAAGTGCGCAAAGTCCACATTGGGACAGCGGGGACGCTCTTGGACCAACAGGTCCGTTCAATGCCGACGAATGCATCGGCCAACAACATGTCCATGCCGCCTCACCAATTCAGATGATAACTCACCGCAATCGCAGACAAAAGAGGGATACCCCCCTTCACGGACGGCTCTAAAGGAGCTGCGACCTTCTGATTCTGCCTGGCAACCCTCCGCCTCATTCTTAAGTGATGGGTTCGCTCGATCTAGTCAAGCGCACCCGCCCGTGCCGCACCCATTGTGAGGTAGCTCTTTCTGCAGATCCTTTCGCGCTTGAACGGCACCAAAGTGCCTTCGCACGCCGCGTTGTCGCCGCAATGCCCAAACAGCCACCTCATCCTACTTGACTTACTCTCGCGCCGAAGTACCGCAAGACCTTTGTCGTTCTACCATTGATGATTGGCAGCTCCTCGCGATTGGTCCAGCCAACCAGTTCTTGTACGTTCGCCCGCCCAAACTCATTCAACTTGAACTTCGGCGAGTAGATGGCGTTCGCCATCCTCTCCACGATGTCTCCTCGGCCATGTACGATGTATGCGAGGGTCTTCCTCGTCTTGGCCGGGTCATTGAGGGCTGGAAACTGCTTCTTCCAGGTTGGCAGCCCTCCCTCAAAGAACCTGAATCGATCATGGAATGAGTGCAGCGTTGCCAAGGCATCGAACAACTCCGAGTCGTCGGCCTGACTAATCGAATCTTCGGTTGAGAAGACAGACCTCAAGCGAGGATAGTTATCGACGACAATCCTCCCCTCAAAATGCGGCCAAGGGGTTCGGCTCCAAGCTTCAATCAGCGGCTCAAGCATCGACCGCTGCTCAGTCTCTGAACGTAACGGCGCACTCGCCCAAGAGTCGCCACTTGCCACAGTCTCGCGCACATAGCTAAGGAACGAGTCGATCTCAATGCGCAGAGGAATTTCCTCCTCAGAGACTTTTCTATACCCACTAGCCTCATAGACCCGCCTGATGACATTGAAGGCTGAAGTGGTTTCCTGATAACTACGCCTGAACCCATCGACGAAGGCAGAGCGCTTATCCTGCCTGGCCTCACTGCGATCGATGTTTGCAGGTGACGTCTCACCAAGCTCTCCAAGGACCTTCTGCTCCAGCACTCCAACCTCATGGTCGAGCTTGGAAAATTGTCGATAGAGGCCTCTGTAAGTCGACAGCTCTGAGTCAGTCGGCACCGAAGCGCCGGCCCAATAGTCATCAAATATCGATACAAGATCCTGAAGGCAGCCGTCATGCTGATCGATGTGGACCACAACCTCCTGGTTCGTCATCAGAGCAGATCGAGTCAGATTCGCAGATCCGACCAAGGCCTCCTCATCCCCTAGGATGTAGAGCTTTGGATGGAATGTTCTGCTTGTATAGACTCGCAAGTTCATGTTCGGGTGCTTTCGCACACGCTCTATCGCATCAGGACTTGTAGGAAATCCGAGTCGAACGACCATATAGACGCTGCAACCCTTGTACAACAACCTCTCGACAACTTCAGCATCCGTGAAAAATGCAGAAGCAATGCAGACGGAGAGACCGCGATCTGCCCATCGCTCCAACTCGTTCAGCAGAAAATCGCCCTTGGAATTCCTGTTTGCATAGATCGATCTCACGCAAGTCCCCGGTTCGCTGTATGTATGGAAGGATTGTATAGCCCGCCAAAGCGCTGGCAGGAGCCACCAATTCGGAAAGCGCACTACTCACTCACATCAGACCCCACACTCGCCGCACGAAGGGGTCACGCAGTACTGATGCAGTTACCCATGGCACCACAGATGGTCAGGCGCCCTTTTGGATCAATGACTTAGCCAACCCCAACTGGCAACCAGGGTGCCGATAAGTGCCTTGTAAGCCAAGTAGCCGTCACTTTGAGCCGATTCGGGCCCGTGAAGCCCCATGGAAAGCCAGGTTGGACTCACACCTACTTTCAAGGCGGACAGCGGCTCGCGGTGTACGCGCCTCGAGACCGAACCTACGTGTAGTACCTCTCATTGACGTTACGGTTGCAGGCGAGACACTTCCGATATGCACCAAAGCGCCCAGTACGCTCCCGGCCAAGCAAGCCACCGCATTCGCACACCAGCTGGCTGCGCCCTTGATCCCAGCGCCATAGCCGCACAGTAGCGACAAGTGCAAGGGTGACCGATACCGCGATAGCCAACGCAGGGAGCCATCGCGCCATCGCATACACCCCTGCAAGCACCGGACTCTCCCGGAGCATTCCCAACGGCAGCATCAGCAGCAACCCCAGCGCCAAAGCCCCAAGTGCGGGCGCATACATCCTTACCATCATCCACGTCCAACGATCCATGTAGCCGTCCCGCTGATTGTTTTATGCATCCTTGAGCATATCGGTCGCAGGGGATGAGACTTGAAAGGAACACATTCCTTACCGCTCGTACAAGATCGAACACCACCGCACGCTTCATACATGGCCACCACATCTTGCGGTTGCAGGCACGAGCTCGTACACCGCCGCCCACACGTTGCACGTTAGGCTTAGGGCACATGGACTTTGATAGCGCTTCGTATGCGCTTTACATCCGCATGCGGGACCTCCAAAGCGCGCTTTCACGGCCAAGTCCCCGTGCAACCTCGCGGCCATTTCGCCGTGGATCAATGACAACTGCGGTTCACAACAATCGACATGATTATCCGGGTAGCCATCGAATCGACCATGTGTCATGTGGATCGTCATAAACACTGCATACATGGGCGAGCAATCTATACATCACAGTGATTGCCGGGAGGTTGCGCTCATAAGCGGCCTGCAGGATGCTCGCCAGGGCTCACCAGAAGCTCGCTGAGCGCGCCGCAGGACCGGCCAGCGACACCCCTACGCAAATACCGGTGGGATTCAACACAGAGGCTTACAGATCATCCTCGATGACTCCGAGGCGCGCTCTCCACACAACCCCGGCTATAATTTTCTGCGCGTCCCCGAAGGGGCGCGCATCTGGACCCGAGGTGCGAGGGCCGAAGGCCCGAGTACCGATGGGACCAGTCACGGGACATCAACGTTGGCATCCCAATAAATATCTACCTTCTCAAAGAGAAGGTAGTTGCTCTTGATTTATAGCTCTTATGGGGCCGCTGACAAGCAAGCTCGTTTGCGCTCATAAGACCTTATTGGCGCTCGCTATGCAGCCAGTTTTCGCCGTTGCTCCTCGCGATGCTTGCGCTGGCTGTTCCGGTTCTGCTCACGCCTCCTGTCCGCACGGGGATCGCCAGAGGCGCCTGCCGCGTTCAGCGCGCGTGTCACCTTCCGCTTTACGCTCGAGCACCGCACGGCGAATGGGCAGTTGTGACACGGCATATCCCGCACGTCGTTACGATTGCCGATGCACGCCGGAACGTATCCTTCAGGCGCGTCGTTGACCTCAGCAGGCACGGCGACCATCGCTAGCGCATCCCGGACCATATCTGCTTCAAACATCGCCTTGGCACGCGCCTCTGTCAGCGGTCCACCAGCCCCAAGATATCGCGCCAATTGGGCGGAACGGTCCTTTGCATGCAACACATCGGCACGCAATGCTCGCATTGCCGCAGCATGCACGGGATCTTCTCCAGACGGCTCCATAAAGAAGCGCCGATCCCAAGCGGGCAAGAACAACCGTTCACTAGCTTCAGCCCAGGTCGGATGTCCTCGCATCCATGCACCGAACAACTTCCCGGAAATCAGCTGGTTTGGCAATGGTGGGCGCTTCGCCTTCCGGCCCACGATCCATCGTTCCATGACGACCTCGCAGAACAGATCGTACGGCATTCCCAGTTCGTCAGCCTTCTGACGGGCCCGCCACAAGCTGGTAATAACCGCCCTGTCGTTCAATGCGAGACTTGGCGCACAGGGCTGCTTATGCGGCGCTTCGGAAAGGTCAAAGTGGCGCGCCCAAGCAGCACGGTACGCGGCGGTGTATGCCTCCGTGAAGGCCTGCGTGGCCTGCACCGGGGACATGTAGCGGTTCCCGATCCAACGGTTGCGCAGCAACAATGCCTCTTTAGCAAGCAAGCCTTTATCGATGTACGTGCGCTGGAAGACCAGCTCTCCCACCTGTCGCTCCACGGGATCAGCCGACTTCAGCGCGCGCTGATACGAGGCATCCCTGCTCTGCGCCTCCATCATGTTCTTCGCAGACGCCTTCTTTCGGGCCGGATTAGGCCGTTTTACCTTTGCCTTCCCGCCCGTCGCGCCTGACTCTTTGTTCCTAGCCATTCTCCTGCCCTCCTCGATAAAGACAGTGTTATACCGACCGGGCCGATGAAATCGCCGGTCTTCTGATTTCACTAGCGCACGGCGCGCCCGGACGCTTCCGCTGCGGGCGCGCAATGGATTGGATGAGGGAACGGCCCCCAAGCGGTTGGATGGCGCTATCGCCAAATGTGACAGCCTGAACTTCACCTGGTCCCAGGCCATCCCTAGCCATCACGCTCCTTAGTGCCGTTAGGCGCAGAGGGGCCCCTCCGCACCCAACATGGTCGCCAAGGGCCGCTACCGGCTCGGGCCTCAGCGACTGACGGCGTCGAGTTCCATCACGTGCAGCTGTACTTCAGCAGAGACAAGCATTGCAGGAGTGATGCGTTTCTTGCCGCAGTGGCGCAAGTAGGTCACAGCACGCTGAACGTAGTCGCGGTAGTTGATACCGGTCATGTCAACCATCTGGCGAGCTTTCCAGATCGCACGGAACATCGAGGCATCGCATACGCGCAGGTCGAAGCGACGGCCAGAGACACCCGTGTTCAGCTGGACCACCTTGGCGAACTCCATCGTTGCCTCAAAAGCAGTCATGTCGCGACAGGGAGAATCCCGTCGCGCCTTGCAGCAATCTTCCGCAGAAAGCGATTCCGGGCCCATGATTTCCTCGGCAATGCTGTACTGGGCGACGCGAGATGCCTCGTTACCTTCGCGCTGCGCAGCAAACAGGCGGGTCAAGCGCTCGATGCAGCTATTCTTCTTCATTGAATTTTCCCTTCTTTTGTCGCGGTTGCCGGCGGCCTCCGTCAAAAGCAATATTGAGGGCGAATAATTTGGGGGACTCATTGAAGTCGAACAGTCCGCCAACCTAAAATGCGGTATGGCAACCGCACCCTACACCCCCCTATCGCATGCTGAATTCAAGGAACTCCTGATCCTTGCTAATGACTTGACCGGCGAGTTGGATGCAGAGCTATTGCTATACAAGCCCATCAAGCTCTCCACCGCCGCGTTAATGGTGCTAGATGCGGTCGCTCGGGCCGATTCCTCCAAGGCAAGACCACTGACCCGAGCCAGCTTGGCCCGGCTCATGAAAGTTGCGCCTTCGTCGATGTCGTCTCTCGTCGCCCGATTGATCAGAGAAGAACTTCTAGAGGACAGGCCGTTGGATGACCGGTCTCGTGGACTTCAAATCAGGCAGGAGGGGCGAGTCCTGCTTGCCCAGGCAGCTGCTGACTGGAAGACTTGCTTTCAAAGGTCCAAATGCGATCTGTCGCCACTAGAGTGGCAACAAATGTTCGAGATGATCAAAAAGCTCACCACTGCACGGGAGAAAAGGCGGATTGAGGAGAGGGCAAAGTACATGCGGGCTCCCTGATGTCACAGGCATACACGTAGCAGGCGATCACACGGCAGCGAGCACGGTGCGTCATGCTATGTATGGAGTAATCTGCCGACGACGCCACTTCGCCGCTTATGCACTGCGACTTTTGCGAACCACCTAGGACTTCGTGTTTTGGACGCAACTCATCCGCATCCGCACTAAAAGCCCAATGTCTGCCAACGCGCACCAATCGCTGCACAAGGCTCGCCTGGTGAAGCAGCTACACCCCTGCATCGACAGTCCTCGGACAGCCCCACATTGATCGGTAGCGCGATCCTATAGCGCCTACTCGATGCTGCTAACCCGGCGACTGAGACAGCAGCCAGATGGTGCATCAACTGACATAGAAAGGCCCGCTGACGTTGCCATCAGCAGGCCCGGTTGGGATGCATTTAGTCCCTCAACGAGGGCGGATACCAAGCCCCAGGAACACAGCCCCAGCGATGGTCAGGGCTTGCCCCACTGCGAGCGCATGCATGTTGGCAATGTTGCGGTAGCCGCTTGCTGAGGGGTTGTCAGGAAGTAGAGCCCAATGGCGAGTGAAACTAGCCCCAATGCCACACACGCCGCTGTCGAGCCACACTCTTCCCTGGCATTCGCGCTCGCACGATTCGATTCAACAATTGCCTTGGGCAGGTTCGCATAGCACTTAGGACACTTCGCGGATGATCTACCCGAGGGGATGGCAGCACGGCAAGCAGGGCGTTGATAAAGGTTAGTTGCTGAATCGCTGGTTTGCATGTTCTCTCCTCCATGATTGGATGTGCGACGTTTCCGACATCAGCCACCGGTTGAACTACTAATCTGAGCGTCCTTGACCAGATCACGCAGCGCAGCGCGCTGCTCGTCATCTAGGCTGTATTCGGTATCGCAGACCCGGACCTCGATCCTATTGGCACGGGCGAAGGCCCCTGCTTCTGCCAAGGTCATCTTCTTGCCGAAGGAAAGGATGGCGTACTCATATCGATTGAACGCCGGCATGTCGCTGGGAAGCGAAACAGCCCTTCCGTCCACGAGCATGTCAAAGCCTGTACCAGCACAGCGAACGTCATAGGACATGTTGAAGGTGACGATGGCCGAGACGGTGAAAGAATCCAACTTCGTCACGGCGCGGTCTCCGTCTACCACGCTCTGCAGGCTCAGAGAAATGCCCCTGCTGGTCTTCGACAGCTCCGATAGCTCCACCTTGGCCTCGTAGGAGGTTCGATCCTTGAAACGGTCGTAAGACCGCTGTTGTTGAGCCACTACCTCCCCGGGAACAACAGCCGTCAGCACCAACGACATGACGGCAACATGCGTAATCCGGTTCTTCATCTCAACGTCCCCGACTGAGCGCTGACGGGCCCGACCACCCCTTGCGGCCAGTCATACCACGCACAACGCTATATACTGCTATGGTAATGACTTCTACTGATCAGGTATATGTCCCATGCTTCTACAGGTTCACAGACCGTTACCTTCGCGTGCCCTCGCCCACTGTCATTACTGCAACGTTTTCCAAGCGGCTCTCCGAAGCTCGAGCACTGCGCGGGCTCTCCCAGCGCGCGCTGGGGGCGCTGGTGGATAAGGACCAGGACAAGAACCGGGGTGCCGTGCTGATCAACAGGTACGAGCGCGAACGAAACCAAGCTGACATGACCAAGGCTGCGGAGTTAGCCAAGGCATTGGATGTCCCGGTCGCCTACCTGTTCGCTGAGGACGATGACCTAGCTGCGGCGATCTTGGCGTTCGCCAAGCTTCCCTCTGCGGAGCGCCAAAGGATGCGGGAAGAGCTCGAGCGTTTGGCTGGGAAGCAGAGGCGCTAGCCCGCTCACGCCGCCAGCTTGGCGACAGCCGCCGCCAGTGTGTCCGGGGCCAAGTGGGCGTAACGAAGAGTCATGGTGATGTCAGCATGACCCAAGAGCTCTCGCACCGTGTTCAGGTCCACGCCTGCCCGCACCAAGCGTGATGCGAAATGATGGCGCAGATCATGGAAGCGGAACTCTTCAATGCGGGCATCGGCTATGAGTTTTCCCCACCCCTTCTTGATGTCGGTCACGTCGAAGACCTTGCCCGCACGGCGTTCGCCCGCTTGTCTAGCCCAACGCTGCAGGACTTCCATGGCTTCGACGTTTAGCGGGATGTGACGCTGCCTACCGGACTTGGCGTTCTCGGCTCGAATGGTCAGCATCTTGGCTTCCCAGTTGATGTCAGCCCAACTCATCGACAACAGCTCACCACGTCTCATACCGGTATTAATGGCTGTAAGAACCACCGGGGTCAGGTGATCGACGTACCCGTCCATCGGCAAATCAGGCAGAACCGCTTGCCGGTACTTGCGTCGGGCCGCATTGGCGTTAGCCCTCCCCTCAACCCCAGCTAGATCGCGCGCGGCGAGCGCAGCCCGGAGCATCGCTTCTTCGTCCGGGGACAGGAACCGGACCACCTTGCGGCTAGCCGCTGATCGTTGACGCATACCCATCAAAGGATTGGTCTCGATCAACCTCCACTCGACCGCACGGGACAAGGCAGATCGCAGGCAAGCGAAGTCGCGCGCTGCAGTAGCCTTGGTGACGGCATCGGGGCCAGTGACACGCCCGCGCCACCATCGCTCCATCGTGGGCACGTCGATTTCGATGATCTGACGGCGTAACAGCCACGGGAACACTGATCGGATGCGGTCCGGGTACTGACGACCACCCTTGAGCTCAGCTATCGCCCAAGGTTCGAAGTGGTCATTGAGCAGTGTTTCAAGCGTGCAACTGGTGGGCTTGGACTTTGCGAGTGTCGGCAATCCGGACTGAACGTATTCAGCGACCGCTTGCCGGGCTTGGTCGCGGGCCTGATCAAGTGACAGATGTTCGACCGAACCCAAGGTACGACGCTTACCGTGCGCCCAGGTCACGATCCAAGCCTTGTGCCCTGTTGGCTGCACACGCAGGATCAGGCCGCGAACCTGAGCGTCCCTAAGCTCATAGGGGCGGTCACGGGCTTCTGCTGTAAGAACGATGCGCTTGGTGAGGGCAGATGACATCGGGCGGAGCGTCCGTAAGTGGCGATAAGGCCAACTTAGGACAGGATGCAAGGCCATGTTTGGATGCGGATCGTCCGCAGCGTGTACACCTCGTGCTCTTAAGCAATTTACGTGCCTCGACCATCTTCACTAAAGTTAATTGAGATTCTGCCGATAGGTCGATGCATGGGCACATGCCCCGGAATCAACACGGATGATGACACTCATGGGCATCAAGGATTGGCCACCAGGAAAGTCAAGAATACGACCACCCTCAAATCTCCAAGGATTGTAGACAGGTACGCCATTCGATCAACACCTACCTCATTGAATCACAATGATGAAATTGTGGCGCCGAACACCCTGCTGAGTGAATTGGCGGCGATTGATGTATGGAGAGACATGAAACCACGTGGACTGCCAAGCAGCCGCTACGACGCTAAAGCGAAGCACATTGATTAATCCATACTTGACTCATCAAACTCACTGAACCAGGATCCACCACGCGGACTCAATCCTAAGCACCCGCACCCACTCTCACTGGAAGAAGCCATGGCAACAACCAAAACTGCACCGCGCCGCGTTAAATTCCCTAAAGCAGCTGAGCGCTCCGAGGCAAAACCGGTGGTGCTCTGCACCAGCGAACGCGTACTCAAGCTCTACAACCAAGATTCCGGAAAAGAAGCCAAGAGGATTTCCAAGGCAGTCAGGACTTGGTTCTCTCAAAAGGCTGTGGAGGAAGGCTGGGACGGCGTTGCGTTTGTGCCTGAAGTGCAGTCGCAGCACGGTGCAGGCTGCGTCCTCGGCAAGAATTTTGACGGACAGAAGGCAAGCACGACTCTCAAGAAGCTCAACTCCGAGGAGTAAAAGCAAGCCAAACAGACGCTGCGGCTGGTTTCCGCAGCGTCTCAACTAGCCGATAGGCAAGGCACGCGCCCTAAAGGACAAGGCGATCAAACCGATCGTTCAAAATGGTTCTCGAGACATCGTAATGCATCGCCGTCGTTGACTTGACCAGGGTCTCCAAGTCCGCATCGTCAAGCACGATCATGTAGCCGCGCCCATCTTTTGCGGTATCTCGGCACATAGCATCAATCTTCTTGCGATCACTAACCGCGCGGCAAATCAGAATGCCAACTTGCCCTCCGGATTTTGAGAACCGCCCAGACAATTGGTCAAGCTCCGGATTCTTAACATCCTCTGTGTAATTCTTGAACTCAACGAAGACGTAAGGCGCGGTATAGTGCTTTGAAAGCCAACTGAAGAAGCCAGCTGTGGCTGATTTAGAAAACCGGAGATCGACAATCTTCCGCCCCTGATTGATTGGGGCTTGGCGCACGGGGTGTATGAGAGACGGGTAAAGTAAGGCCGAAAGGAGGCCTTCGACAGCTCGCTCATAGTCGTGGGCGTGGGCTCTTCCAGGAGGGACAGCTACCACCTTCTTATAGAGATCGTACAATTGAACGTTCGCGACGTTCTCAATCTCCGCAAACGTACCATTACTGATCGGAGGCGAAGGATCTGCCGATTTCGCCTTTTTATACTTGGCGAGGACATCAGGATTGTCCTCCGTCAATTTTGCTACAGCATTTTTGTCTTTGCCATAGTGTTTCATCAAAGCGGTCTTCGTGACCCTTCGCTTCTTACTCTTCAGCACTTCTACCAGGCCAGATCCACTGGCCAAGTGTTGTTTCTGTAGTTCCGGCAACAAGTAGTGCCGATAGTAGGTCCCAGCGTCATAAGCACCCGCGAGTCGAACAATCGACTTTGGGACCAACACGAGACTCTCGCCCTTCGGCATGGGAAGCTCTACATGCCTCGCCACCCAGTTCTGCGCTTGCATGTCCCAGCATGGGCCTGATGAAACATTTGCGACCATAGGAATGCCGTAGTATCGGCACATGTCTTGAGTGTACTCAATTAGCGGCGCTCGGATTATGTTGCAGACCGCATCAGAGATCATATCAGCACCCACGCCTTCGATGAGAAGGGCGGTATCTTCCAAGTCAGATAGCACCCCAGACTTCGCGGCTTTGCTTGTCAGGAGTGACTCCCACACTGACCCTGCAGATCCCTTGCCGAATGCGTGGCCACGCGACTTACCAGATGAATAACCAAGATGAAAATCATTTCTTTCGTTCAACGACCCAAGTAGCGAGACAGCCCTAGCCTTGTCCCCCTTTTGCACCGCACTGAGAACATTGCTAAAGAAGTTCTGAAGGAGTGCCACGCACTCACTAGACCACGGAGTGTCCATTGCCCGAATTGCCGTGGGCTCCACAAAAACTGGAAGATCTGTATCCAAAGGAACGTCAACGAAATCGAGCTCTGCCTGTTTTCGTTTTAGCTTGTACTGCTGAGATACGCGCATCCTATCCCCCCTGTGCTGGCTTCACTGCCAAAGCGGAACGTACCTCATCAATGACTACCTTGCTACTACCATGCGAATTCGCCGAGCTACCGGGGGACGCTCGATCAGTGAGGCGGTTAGGTGCTTCCATGTAAGTTGGAATGAAGCCAAGTGATCAGGACCAACCCGTCCGATTCGCGTGGACGTGAACGACCCGCAACGAGCGACATGGATGCCCGCTCCAATGACCAGCTCGCAACGAATCCTTGGCCAATCAATAGGTTCCAGCCCCCCCAACAAAAAAAGCCCCGGCCAAAGGCCGGGGCTTTTCATTGCAACTGGTGCCGGAAACAGGAGTCGAACCTGCGACCTACGCATTACGAATGCGAACGATTCTCATCGTAGCCATTTAAAAACAATGGCTTATTGCACTCAAGGGAAACTCTTGGGAAAATCCATTCTTCTCATCAAGGACTGAACGAATGGCCCGCCCCAAAAAAACTGCACGCACGAAGGGCGTCTACGACCGCGGCTCGGCGTTCCAGGTGAAGATCAAGCGCAAGGATGCAGCGGGCAACCTGCACGCCATCAACCGCACCTTCCCTTACAGCGAAGCGACCCGAGCCAAGGCCCTCGCCCAGGCCGAGGCGTTCGCTTCTTCAGAGCGCGCCGCGCTCCACGAAGAGAAGCAACCCGCCTCCAACCTGATGGGCAACCAGAATCTGGGGGTCTGGATCGAGCGCTACATCTCCGAGGTGCTCTCACTCAAGGCCAAGGATGGCAAGAAGAAGGGGAGCGACAACGATGCCCGGCTCCTCCGCTTGCTCGCCCAACGCTTCCCTGCCACCTTCAGCAAGCCGGTGGGCAAGCTCACTCCCCAAGACTTTGGCCTCGCCAACGGCGGCATGGCCCGGTCGTTGGAAGACGACTACTACCTCGCCCCCGCCACCATCACTCGCCAACTCGCCGTTCTCTCCAGCGTCTTTACCGCGGCGATCAAGCGCTGGGGCTTCAAGGTTGACAACCCCATCCACGCCACGCTCAAGCCCAAGGTTCGGAACGAGCGTGAGCGGGTGGTTACTGATAAGGAGTGGGCGGACATCCTGACCGCCCTCGCCCCCATGTCCCCATCCACCCGTGCTGCCATTGCCTTCCTGCGCTGGACTGCGGCCCGACGCAGCGAAGCCATCAATCTACGCTGGGAGGATTTGGACTACAGCAAGCAGCGTCCCGAGGCCACGTTCCGGGACACCAAGGACCCCACGGGGGGCAAGCCCATCAATCGGACCATCTTCCTCACATCCGAGGCCGTCGCAGTGCTGGACACCCTGACTAAAGAACTCCACGCCGCCAAGCTGCGCAAGGATCGCATCCCGCCCTCCCCCAAAAACC